>MGYS01000001.1:0-2454 GCA_001802565.1 Gammaproteobacteria bacterium RIFCSPLOWO2_02_FULL_57_10
CCTGCCCGCGATGGCTTTTCGCACGGTTCAAATCGAGCTGAAAAGCCATCGCGGGCAGGGCCCGCTCCCACACTTTTCTCTGATCAGGGCCGCACCCTCGTGAACTTGCGCATTGCTGTCTCCGCGACCTCGGCGGCGTAGAGATTGCCATCGTCATCCACCGTCGCGCCTTCCGCGTGACTCGTGGTGCCCTGTGGATCAGTAACGGGATCGACAGTGAACATCGTCACCACGCCATCTCTCACACTGCCCGCGCGAATGCCACGCTCCCAGCCCGGATTGCGATCCGGTCCAGTGCCGGATTCCGAATCGGCGGCGTAGAGAATGTCGTTGGCGTCGATGTAGACATCACTCGGCCTGCCGAACTGTGTCCACGTCATCAGGTGATTGCCCAGTTCATCGAACAACTGCGTGCGACTGTTGCCACGATCCGCGACAAACAGGCGCCCGAGCGAATCCATTGCCAGCGCGTGCGGTACGCGGAACTCGCCATCTTCCGAGCCCACGCTGCCCCACTCCATGATGTACTCGCCTTCACTGTTGTACTTGATGATGCGATTGTCCGTGTTGGCGCTGTGACCGTCGGCCACGTAGATGTCGCCGTTGGGTGCCACGAGCACATCATTGGGAGCGTTGAAGAAATAACGTCCGGTTCCTGCCACACCAGCGATGCCGAGGCTCATCAACCGCTCGCCCTCGGGACTGAACTTGTGCACCTGATTGCCCTTGCGGCCAGTGCTGGCCACTGCTGCATCGGACACCCACACGTTACCCTCGTGATCGACAAACATGCCGTGCGGCCAGACGAACATGCCTGCACCGAAGCTGCGAATGATGTTGCCGTCGGTATCCAGCAGCATGATCGGGTCGACATCGAGACGGTCCTCGCAACTGCCCTGCCCGCGATTGCCACCACAGCGATCAGCTACCCACACTGTGTCGTTGCCCGCATAGTGAATGGCACTGGCAGCGCCCCAGCTCCTGCTCTCGGGCAGATTGCCCCAGGCCTCCTCGCCACGCTGCCATGGATTGGGGATGCCGGACGCGTTGCCCAAAGTGCCGGATGTCGAGGATGCGCATGCGCTGAACAGGGTCAGCAGAACGAGCAGCACAGTCAGTTTGTTGTTCTTGTTTTGGTACATGAAGCTCTCCGTTGTGTGTTTTTAGAACATCGTAACAATATCTGTCACATTCCCCTACTTTACACCCGTGCGCCAATCTGTTCTTCTGGCCTCAGCACGAACAACTTCACCAAAAAGAGATAACAACAATGATAAGAAGTCTGCTGAAAACTGCTGCATTCATGGCGTTGACCACTCAAGCCTTTGCCCAGAACGAAGTGATTCTCGGGCCTGTAGGTCCAAGCCCCTACGACATCATCCCTGGCTGGCACAAACCCTTTCAAGAGCCCGGCTTTGCCTTTGGTGGCAACTCCGGCGTGTTCGCGGAATCGCCGGATCGAATTCTGATCGCGATGCGCGGAGAGGCCAGACTGCCCGAACCGATTCCTCCGGAATATGCAGGCTACGCCGGATCGATCGGGATCAATGTGCTCCAGGCCACCGAACTGCGCACCTGGCAGAATTGTCTTTATGCGCTGGATGGCGACGGCAACATCATCGAGAACTGGACGCAGTGGGACGTGCTTTGCGCCAACTCCGACGGCCCCGGCCCTCACCGTCTGCGCATCAGCCCCTATGATCCCGAGAAGCGCGTGTGGGTCATCAACGAGACCTTCCACACGATCTACGTATTCAGCAACGACGGCAGCGAGCTGCTGATGACCTTGGGCGAAAAAGGCGTGTCGGCCTGGGACGAAACCCATTTCGGTCGGCCGCAGGATGTCGCGTTCCTGCCTGACGGTCGCGTCTTGGTGGCCGATGGTCTCGACAATCACCGCGTCGTGATTCTCAATGCAGAAGGCAAGTACATCGGCGAGTTCGGTGGTGAGGGCGATGCTCCAGGCCAGTTCAACGGCGTGCACTCCGTGGCAGCCGGTCCGAACAACATGATCTACGCACTGGACCGCTCCGGTGGCCGCATCAACACCTATCGCCTGACAGATGATCCTGCCGTGATCGAACACGTGGACACGTGGGATGGTTTCAGTCTGCCGCTGGACATCGCGGTGAACGACGACTCGCTGTGGATCACTGACCTGAACCCACTGCGCTTCGTGAAACTGGACTTCAACGGCAATCGTCTCTACTCATGGATCGTGGAACGCGAAGGCCCCACTGGCTTCCTTGAGGTACATGCCTTCAGTGTGGATTCTGAACTGAACCTCTATGGTGGTGACAACCAGTTCGGCAGAACCCAGAAGATGGTGCCGAAGCCGGGTGTTGACCCGGCACTGCTCGTCAAGCCGGCGTGGTATCAGCGCTGATACGCCTCTCCTCTGTGGGAGCGAGCCTGCTCGCGATTGTTGTGGCACAAAATCTGTGCAGGCACAAA
>MGYS01000001.1:2480-4659 GCA_001802565.1 Gammaproteobacteria bacterium RIFCSPLOWO2_02_FULL_57_10
CCGAATCAGTGCCCGGTTGCGGGCGCGGCAGAATCGGATAGTTGATCGACTGGAATGCCTGCGCGATCAAGGTTGAACAGATCGCCTTCGTCGGTTCGCCACTGCCCAGACTGATCAACTGTCTTCGATAACGCGTCGGTACCAACGGCGTCTGAATCAGGTAGCGCATCAGATCGATGATGTTCTTCAGATCGTAACGATACCCCAGACGCGCTTCCACAAAACTCAATAGACGTTTTCTCTCGTCATTCGTCAAACCCACCGGGCGACAGATGCGCACGTTGTAATGCTCATACTTGATGAACGGCACCAGTGTCACGCCGTCGTTGAGATCGGCTTCCACCAGCGATGGGATGTCCGGAGACAGATCGACTGCTCCCATGTAGATGCAGGCATGTGACCATGTTGATTGTGTGAGGTACTTGATTGCCGTGCTGATGCGGCTGTTGCCATCCACCAACAGAATGTCTCCCGGTTGAATGACCTGCAGTATCGTCGCAAGAGGCACCGTGTCGTGCCGCTCATAGCCAGGCAGCGGCTTGCTCAGATAGGAGGCAAGGTGACGCCCAAGGGTTCGGGTAATCTTCAGCATTGTTGACTGTCTCTTCCTGTCGGGTTCCGGCGCATGCATCATGCACCACTTCTGCACGCGGCATAACTTACCTCAAGCACACAAAAAATTCAGTTATACTGCAGGCCACACAAAAAGAGGGGGACTCTTCATGACCGTGGACTGCACGAAATTCTACATCAATGGTGCCTGGCTGACGCCTGCACACCGCCCGCTTCATCACGTGATCAACCCCGCCACCGAGAAGGAATACGCCACCATCAGCATGGGCACGGCCGCCGATGTGGATGCCGCGGTCAAAGCGGCGCGAGCAGCATTCCCGGTCTGGTCGCAGAGCAGCGTTGCCGAACGCCTCGCGGTGCTGGACAAGATCATCGCGGGAATAAAGGAGCGCACGGAAGACCTCGCCAAGGCCATCTCCAGCGAGATGGGCGCCCCCATCGCCTTCGCGCGCGCTGCCCAGGTCGGCACGGGAATCGGCCACTTCATGACCGCACGCAACATTCTCAGCACCTACGAGTTCGAGAAATCACGCGGCAATACCCGCATCGTCAAGGAGCCCATCGGCGTCTGCGGCTTCATCACCCCCTGGAACTGGCCGCTCAACCAGATCAGTTGCAAGGTCGCCCCGGCCATCGCGGCGGGCTGCACCATGGTGCTCAAGCCCAGCGAGATGTCGCCGGTCAGCGCCTTCATTCTGGCGGAGATCATCGCGGCCTCAGGATTGCCCGCAGGCGTCTTCAACATGGTGAATGGTGATGGGCCCAATGTCGGCGCCGCCATCTCCGCACACCCGGACATTGATCTGGTCTCCTTCACCGGCTCCACCCGCGCAGGGCGCGAAGTGGCAAAAGCCGCTGCAGACAGTATCAAGAAAGTGACCCAGGAGCTCGGTGGCAAGTCCGCCAACATCATCCTCGACGATGCCGACTTCGCCCGCGCCGTCAGCGGTGGCGTCGCCTCCTGCTTCGGCAACTGCGGCCAGTCCTGCAATGCACCAACACGCATGCTGGTGCCCCGTGCACGTCTCGCAGAAGCCATTGAACTCGCCAAGGCAGCAGGCGCCAAGGCCATACCCGGCAACCCCGCAGAAGAAACCACCCGCATCGGCCCGGTCGTCAGCCGCGCCCAGTATGAACGCATTCAGCAGTTGATCCGCAAGGGCATCGAGGAAGGTGCCGAAGCCATCGTCGGCGGCCCGGGCAAACCGGAAGGTCTGGAGACAGGCTACTTCGTGCGCCCGACGGTCTTCGTCAACGCCACCAACCAGATGACGATCGCCCGCGAGGAAATCTTCGGACCGGTGCTGACCATCCTCGCCTACGAAGACGAGGAAGACGCGATCCGCCAGGCCAACGACACCGACTACGGCCTTTCAGGCTACGTATCCGGAGAGCCGGAGCACGCGCGCAAGGTAGCGCGCCGTCTGCGCACAGGCATGGTTCACATCAATGGAGCGAGCACAGACTTCGCGGCGCCGTTCGGCGGCTACAAGCAATCGGGCAATGGCCGCGAGTGGGGACTTGAAGGGTTCGAAGAGTTCCTGGAAACCAAAGCCATAATGGGGTATGGCACCTAACTCCGTAGCCCGCGCCACGCCACGGGGCA
>MGYS01000001.1:4677-5432 GCA_001802565.1 Gammaproteobacteria bacterium RIFCSPLOWO2_02_FULL_57_10
GGCGGGAGTGCAGAAAATGCAGGAGCATTTTTCTGCCATGGCGCTCAACGGTCCTGCCTATCCCTGCCCCATGGCGCTGCGCTGACCTGGAGGTAGCTTCAGATTTTTGCGAATAAGCTCCGGTTGGCAACGCTGGGAACTACTTATGAAGATTGTCACTTGGAACTGCAGTGGAGCTTTACGGAAGAAGCTATCGGAGGTTGATGAGCTTGACGCTGACATTCTGGTGATTCAGGAGTGCGAGGATCCGCAACTCCACAAAGGAAATTATTTCGACTGGGCCGGCGACTATCTTTGGATCGGGACAACAAAAAGCAAAGGGATTGGCGTTTTCCCCAAGAACGGAAATCGCGTTCGCGAATTGTCGTGGCATGGGCAGTTTACTATCAACGGATTAGCCACAGTTAACAGCAGTACTTCCTGGACTACCTCTGATTTAAAACTTTTTCTTCCATTTTCTATTAACGAAAGCATCACTGTGCTCGCTGTGTGGACAAAAGGCAGCGCCAACGAATCTTTCCGCTATGTTGGCCAACTGTGGAAGTATTTGCAGATTCATATGAAGGACTTGTCCGGGCCTTCAACGATGATCATTGGCGATCTGAACAGCAACTCGATCTGGGATAGAAAAGATCGTTGGTGGAGCCATTCCGGAGTAGTTGCAGAACTTGCAGCTGCCGGTATTCGCAGCCTTTACCACCAGGCGACGCAGGAAGAACAAGGAGCTGAATCAATCCCTACATTTTATTTGCAAA
>MGYS01000002.1:0-1728 GCA_001802565.1 Gammaproteobacteria bacterium RIFCSPLOWO2_02_FULL_57_10
ATCAATGAGATGCCAAGCCAGGCGCCCAACAGACAGATCACGACACTGCCCAGCACGTACAGCGCCGCCTGCAGCAACCGTCCCTCCTGCAGCAGCAGAAGCGCGTCAAGTGAAAAAGTCGAGAACGTTGTGAACGCACCGAGGTAGCCCACTACCAGAATCGCCCGCCACTGCTCTGTGAGCACGGCCTTTTCGGTGATCAGTACGTACAACACCCCTATCAATACGGAGCCCGCCACATTCACCGTGAAGGTTCCCCAAGGAAAGCGACTGCCACTCATCGCACTGATGAGCCAATAGCGTGAGACGGCCCCAAGGGCCCCGCCTGTTGCCACTGCGAGCGTGTAGATCATGCCTGCCTTCTCAATTCGTGCCCCTCAACTCTTGTTCGGATAGCGTTTGTTGGGGCTGCTTCTGTCGCGCTCCCGCAGATAGTCCAGTTTCTCCCGGATCTTCTGCTCAAGGCCATGTTCGGTCGGGAAATAATACCGGGTATCCTGCAACTGCGGGGGAAAATAATTCTCACCGGCCGCATACGCACCCGGTTCATCATGGGCATAGCGGTACTCGGCGCCGTAGTCCAGCGTCTTCATCAACGCTGTAGGGGCATTGCGCAAATGCGGGGGCACTTCCAGCGAAGCGCCGCTCTGCACGTCTGCCCGCGCCTGGTTGAACGCGTTGTACACGGCATTGCTCTTGGGAGCGCAGGCCAGATAGATCACCGCATGGGCGATGACCAGTTCGCCCTCAGGGCTGCCAAGGCGAGTCTGCGCATCCCAGGCCGACAAGGCCATCTGCAGCGCACGCGGGTCGGCATTGCCGATATCCTCACTCGCCATGCGGACAAGACGGCGGGCAATATATAACGGATCGCACCCACCGTCCAACATGCGTACCAGCCAATACAGAGCCCCATCGGGACTGGAGCCACGCACTGCCTTGTGCAGTGCCGAGATCTGTTCGTAGAAGGAATCTCCCCCCTTGTCGAAGCGCCGCGCACTCCCCTGCAACACCTGTTCGATCACGCTCTCGTCGATGCGCAGCAGGCCATCGTGCTCGTTGCCAAGATCGACCGCGATTTCCAGCAGATTTAGCACCTTGCGGGCGTCCCCATCGGCGGCCGCGGCCAGTCTGAGACGGCAGTCATCCGGCAGATCGATGCGCCGTCGGCCAAGACCACGTACGTCATCCTTCAAAGCTGCCTCGATGACGCGCGACAGTGCCGCATCGTCCAAGGACTTCAGAACATAGACACGGGTCCTGGACAGCAGAGCGTTGTTCAATTCGAATGAGGGGTTCTCGGTGGTGGCGCCGATGAAGATCAGCGTACCGTCTTCCACATGAGGCAGAAAGGCATCCTGCTGGCTCTTGTTGAAACGATGCACTTCATCGACAAACAACACAGTAGAGCGGCCACTGATCTTGCGCTGGGATTGAGCCCGTTCTACCGCAGCGCGGATATCCTTGACGCCGGAAAGTACGGCGGAAAGACTCTCGAAAAGCCCGCCACTGGTCTCAGCTACCAAACGCGCCAGTGTGGTCTTGCCTACCCCAGGCGGCCCCCACAGGATCATCGAGTGCGGCAGGCCCTTGCGAATGGCCTCGCCCAGTGATCTTCCCTCCCCCAGCAGATGTTCCTGACCGATGAAGTCAGCGAGCTCGCGTGGTCGCATGCGCGCAGCGAGAGGCTGCGCATTCAATGCTACGGCAGGTTCGCTCTCATCATCG
>MGYS01000002.1:1774-4104 GCA_001802565.1 Gammaproteobacteria bacterium RIFCSPLOWO2_02_FULL_57_10
TTGTCGATCACATCAATGTCTTCGGGAGGAACAAAGACAAAGACATCGTCGGCAAGCGGCGCGTTCAATTCGTTGTTGAAGAACTCCCAGAAGGTCCGCTGTCCATTGCCATTGTCCACATGGATCGATGTCAGCGTCTCGCCTGTGAAGTAGATCGTCACGCGATCATAGAGACTGGCCTCGTCGAGAGGCACGAGAATGAACTCGAAGTCCTGGTTGTCGCGTACAGCACCACCGGTGATGGTGTAGTCCTTCTTGATCTCGTCGACGCGACCATTGAGCAATTGCGCTGCCAGCTCGGATTCACTGACATCCCAAGGCTCTATCGTGACCTGCAACAAATCAGGCTGATAGTTCCACAGCGTGGTGCCATCCGTGACGATCAATTCGGGGAACGGCGCGAGGGTCTCCCAGTAGAAACCGTCGGGCTGCTTGAGCATGAAACGGATCTCGCTCTCTTCCAGAAGACCACCGGTCGATTCGATGATCAACTGACGCACGTCCGCCTGAAAGGTGTCGATGTTGCCAAGCAGTTGCGTGAGTTTTTCAGCAGACTCGTCCTGGGCAAATGCACCGACGCTGCCAGAGGCAAGTACTGCAAGAGGAAGAGTCTTCAGTGATCGGATCAACATGGTAGCGACATCCTGAACTAGCGTGGGGGCGGCGGGGCGATCACTTCACGACTGCCATTGGTATTCATGGCAGAGACAACGCCAGCGGCCTCCATGGCATCGATCATGCGGGCGGCACGGTTGTAACCTATGCGCAATTTTCTCTGTACGGCCGATATCGAGGCTTTGCGGGACTCTGTGACAAAGGCAACAGCCTCATCGTACAGTGCATCGTCCTCCTCGCCTTCGCCATCTTCATCGCCGCCACCGAAGCCGTTGTAGTCCCGCTCATCGGCGCCTTGCGTGATCTCTTCGATATAGACCGGTTCGCCGCGGGATTTCCAGTCCGCCACCACACGATGCACTTCATCGTCGCTGACGAACGCACCATGTACGCGGGTGGCGACGCCGCCACCGGGAGGCAGGAAGAGCATGTCGCCGTTACCCAGCAACTGCTCCGCACCACCCTCTCCGAGAATCGTGCGCGAGTCGATCTTCGACTGCACCATGAACGAGAGACGGGTAGGAATGTTGGCCTTGATCAGACCAGTCAGCACGTCCACAGACGGGCGCTGTGTGGCAAGAATCAGGTGAATACCTGCCGCACGCGCCTTCTGCGCAATACGGGCGATCAGCTCTTCCACCTTCTTGCCCACCACCATCATCATGTCGGCCAGCTCGTCGACAATCACGACGATCATCGGCAACGACTCCAGCATCGGCGCGGACTGCTCTTCCAGCAGCTGCATCGGATCTGGTCGCCACAGTGGATCGACTATCGGCTGACCGGCTTTCTGAGCATCGGTGACCTTCTTGTTGTAACCGGCCAGATTGCGCACGCCAAGCGCCGACATCAGTTTGTAACGACGCTCCATCTCGGCCACGCACCAGCGCAGACCGTTGGCGGCATCCTTCATGTCGGTAATGACGGGTGTGAGCAGATGCGGAATGCCATCGTAGACCGACAGTTCCAGCATCTTCGGATCGATCATGATCAGCCGCACTTCCTGCGGCGTGGACTTGAACAGAATGCTGAGAATCATGGCGTTCACGCCGACCGACTTGCCTGAGCCGGTAGTGCCGGCGACCAGCAGGTGAGGCATCTTTGCCAGATCGACGATGACGGGATTGCCGACAATGTCATGTCCCAGCGCCATGCTCACGGGTGAGTGCGACTTGTCGAAATCGGGAGACGCCAACACCTGACTGAGCATGATCATCTCGCGATGCTCGTTGGGGATCTCGATGCCGATGACGGTCTTGCCGGGAATCACTTCCACCACACGCACACTGACCAGTGCCAGCGAACGCGCCAGATCCTTGCCAAGACCGGAAATACGACTCGCCTTGATACCAGGTGCCGGTTGTACCTCGAAGCGGGTGATCACCGGACCGGGATTCACGGCGGTCACTTGAATCTCGATGCCGAAGTCATTGAGCTTGAGCTCCAGCAAACGAGACATGGCTTCAAGCGATTCCTTGGAATAACCCGCCTTGCTGACACCCTTCCACTCATCGAGCAACGATATCGCGGGCAGATCGCCAGGATTCGGCGCGGCAAACAGGCGCCCCTGCCGCTCCTTCTCCACGCGCGCACTCTTGACTGGAGGCTTCTTGATTGCGGGCGCAATGGTTGGTGGAACGCGGGTCTTTTCTTTTTCAATGTAGACATCCAGCGCACGCTTGCGCGTCTCCACAATCTGCCGCGTGTCCTGCTGT
>MGYS01000002.1:4113-5408 GCA_001802565.1 Gammaproteobacteria bacterium RIFCSPLOWO2_02_FULL_57_10
AGATTGAGCGTCCAGTAGCCCGTACGGTCAATGAAGCGCAGCCACGAGATCTCGACAGTGATGGTCAGCCCCAGCAGGAAGATGGCGAAGTACAGGATAGTGCTGCCCACGACGGCGAAGACGGGAACGGTCACTTCCACCATCATGGCGCCAATGATGCCACCGGCCAGCTGCGCTCCATCCTCGGCAATTTCGAAGTGCATGGTGGCCAACGCACAGGCACCAATGGCCAGCAGAATCACCCCTGTGGTCTTCAACCAGAACATTGCCCAGGAGAAATCTTCCTGTGGTTGATCCGATTGCCGCAGCAGAGACACGACTTTCAGGCCGAGAGCGACGGGAAAGATATACGCGAGAAAACCGAACAGGTAGAGCAGCAGATCGGCGATCCAGGCCCCAGACTGGCCCACCGCATTCTCGATATCACCACCATCCCCCGTTGTGCTGAATCCAGGGTCACCCGGTGAATAAGTCACCAGCGCGATGAGGAAAAAGAGGCCCGTGAGAAAGCACAGAATCAGAGTCCCTTCGCGGATGATGCGCTGCGTCATCGAACTAAGCTGCTGTTCTTTATCGACTTTCTTGTTTGATTTATTTTTCAAACTTTTCAAATACCTGCAAATATATTTTCTATCTGATTCTAGATTTGGATGGCCGCTATCATAATCAATTTTCCCGCCCTCGCAAATAACAGAAATGCGTTGGCGAGCGGTATTGCTCACTAAAATTCGCATGAGTAAGACGGGCGGATCAACTACAATGCCGGGCACCCGCACTGGCGGACTTTAAATCGGAGCCGAGTGGCACCACATCTGCCCTTCACACAAGCAGATCATGGCAACCAGACCACAGACAGAATACAGGAAGCAGTGATTCATGAGCGAAGTAAAGCACCACAGACTGATCATCCTCGGCTCCGGCCCCGCCGGTTACACGGCAGCCGTCTATGCCGCTCGAGCCAACCTGAAGCCCGTGATCATCACTGGCATGCAACAGGGTGGTCAGTTGACCACAACCACGGATGTCGACAACTGGCCCGGTGATGTCGAGGGCCTTCAAGGGCCTGCACTGATGGAGAGAATGCGGCTGCATGCAGAGCGCTTCGACTCCCAGATCGTCTTCGACCATATCAACAAGACTGATCTGTCCAAACGCCCGTTCACTCTCTGGGGCGACTCCGCTGTCTACACCTGTGATGCGCTCATCATCGCCACGGGTGCATCCGCACAATACCTGGGCCTGCCTTCCGAAGAGGCCTTCATGGGCAAAGGCGTGAGTGCCTGCGCCACGTGTGA
>MGYS01000003.1:0-981 GCA_001802565.1 Gammaproteobacteria bacterium RIFCSPLOWO2_02_FULL_57_10
TCAGCGATTCGATATCCGAAGTGGAAACATGTTTCGGCGGAATCCGGGCAATGGCTGCCACCACCTTCTCCATGTCCTGAGCCTGGATCAGTTTCTTGCGCTTGCTCAGCGGCTGCAGGCGCTGATAGGCCCCCGCCTCATCGATCACGTCAATCGCCTTGTCGGGCATGAAGCGGTCGTTGATGTAGCGGCCCGCCAGTTCAGAGGCTGCACGCAGTGCGTTGTCGCTGTAACGCAGTTCGTGATGCTCCTCGAAGCGTGACTTGAGTCCCTTGAGGATGCGGTAGGTTGTCTCGACATCGGGCTCGTCCACGTCGATCTTCTGGAATCGGCGTGACAGCGCGCGATCCTTCTCGAAGATGCCGCGGTATTCCTGATAAGTCGTGGAACCAACGCAACGCATGTCACCGGAGGTAAGCACGGGCTTGAGCAGATTCGACGCATCCATGACGCCACCGGAAGCTGCACCCGCACCGATGATCGTGTGAATTTCGTCGATGAAGAGGATGGCGCGCGGATTCTTCTTCAGCTCGGCCAGAAGAGCCTTGAACCGCTTCTCGAAATCCCCGCGATATTTGGTGCCTGCCAGCAGTGAGCCAAGATCCAGGGAATAAATGACGTTGTCCTTGAGGATGTCCGGCACCTGACCCTCGACGATCATGAGGGCCAATCCCTCTACGACAGCGGTCTTGCCGACGCCGGATTCACCGACTAAAAGAGGATTGTTCTTGCGGCGACGCGACAACACCTGAATGACGCGGGTGATTTCCTCCTCGCGTCCAATCAATGGATCGATCTTGCCCAGCAGAGCCTGTTCGTTCAGATTGGTGGCAAAACTTTCCAGCGCGCTGGCGGCACGGTCCACTCCTTCCTCGTCATGCTCCTGCGGCTGTGGAGCTGGCTCGGGATGCCCGTTGTGACCATGGACCTTCGGGGTACCATGAGTGATGTAATTGACGACATCGATGCGCGCGATATCCT
>MGYS01000003.1:996-10931 GCA_001802565.1 Gammaproteobacteria bacterium RIFCSPLOWO2_02_FULL_57_10
CTCGCCCCGCAATCGACTGAGATCTGCACCACAGGCCAGCAGCACATCAGCCGCTATCTCATTGTCCAGCAGAGCCAGCAGAAGGTGCTCCACTGTCATGTATTCGTGACGTTTCTTTCTCGCGCCGGAGAAGGCGCTGTTCAACGTGATTTCCAGATCTTTGCTCAACATAGTCTTGCCATCCGATTATCTGTCTACTTCCACATTACAAAGAAGCGGTTGCTCGCACTCGCGCGAGTAGTCATTTACCTGTTGTGCTTTCGTTTCTGCCACGTCCTTGCTGAACACCCCACAAACGGCCTTTCCCTCCGTATGTACCTTGAGCATGATCTGTGTCGCCTTTTCCACGTTCATTCCAAAGAACGAACACAGGACATCCACCACGAAGTCCATCGGCGTGTAGTCGTCGTTGAACAGGACGACCTTGTAGAGTGGTGGGTGTGTAACCTTGGGTCGGACTGCGGCCGTTGCAAGACTGCCATCACCGAAATCGTCAGAGCCCGGAACACCTTGCGCCATCAGGGTCTCTGTCAGTGCCTGCATGCGACCTTTTTCTTCGTACTCGAACATCTTGCCTGTATTCCTGAAGCTGCCTGCGAAATTTCTGAAAGCCCGGCGCCAACTGCTTGAACGCCGTATTCAGAAGCTATGATACGCCTGAAAATATCAGGCGTGGAATAAAAAATTCAGCCCCGAAAACCCGGCATCATGGTGGTTGATTTTACCGTTACGGGTAATGCAGAATGTTGCAAATTGCCATAAAGGCAAGAGACGGTCAGGTTGACAACTGCAAATTCGTGCGTTATACGAAGCACTGCATGTAGTTATACTTGGATGTCTCACTCGGTTGATCACGCGATCGGCGTATGAGGCCGGGCGTATAAGAAAGCGTATAAAAAAATTACAACAACATGTTATACGGGAGTATTGCCATGAGTACTGGGCAAGTGAAGTGGTTCAATAATGCAAAGGGGTTTGGATTCATTCTTCCTGATAATGGCGGCGACGATCTCTTCGCACATTATTCAGCCATCGGCATGGAAGGCTACAAGACGCTGAAAGCCGGGCAAACAGTTACGTTTGACACCATCGAAGGCCCCAAGGGGCTGCATGCTGCGAATATCCGACCAATCGGTCAGGAGCAGCAGTCGAATGGTCAGGCCAGTGAGGGACACTGAGCCAACCTTGACAGGACTCCTGTCGACTTCACCTCCAACCGACTGAAACCCTTCATCGCAACAAGCGAATGAAGGGTTTTTGTCTGCATTGGCCGGATGGATTATCAGCGACTCGCGAGAGCCGCATTCAGGGTGGCGCTGGGTCGCAAGGCACGTGACGCCTTTTCCGCGTCCGGATGATAGTAGCCCCCGATATCCAGCGGCTTCCCCTGTGATCCGTTCAGCTCACCCACAATGACACTTTCCTTCTCGGTCAGGACCCTGGCCAGGTTCGCGAATGCGGCCTGCAGCTCGGCGTCCTGTGTCTGCGCCGCGAGAGCCTGAGCCCAATACAACGCCAGATAGAAGTGACTGCCACGATTGTCGAGATGGCCGACCTTGCGCGCAGGCGACTTGTCGTTGTCCAAGAACAGGCCTGTGGCCTTGTTCAGGGCATCGGCCAACACCAGAGCCTTCTTGTTGGCGGTCTTGGCACCCAGATCCTCCAGAGATACCGCCAGGGCCAGAAACTCGCCCAGAGAATCCCAGCGCAGGTGCCCTTCTTCCAGGAACTGCTGTACGTGCTTCGGTGCAGAACCACCGGCACCGGTCTCGAACAGTCCACCGCCGGCGAGCAGCGGCACAATCGACAGCATCTTGGCGCTGGTGCCCAGTTCCAGAATCGGGAACAGGTCCGTCAGATAGTCACGCAGCACGTTGCCGGTGACAGAAATCGTATCCTTGCCAGCCTTGATACGCTCCAGTGAGAAGCGAATCGCCTCCACAGGAGACATGATGAGAATCTCCAATCCCTTGGTGTCATGATTCTGCAGATACTGCTTCACCTTCGTGATCAGTTGCACATCGTGAGCACGCTTCTCATCCAGCCAGAACACCGCCGGTGTCGACGTGGCACGTGCGCGGGTAACGGCAAGCTTGACCCAATCCTGAATCGGCAGGTCCTTGGTCTGACACATGCGCCAGATGTCCCCTTCTTCCACATCGTGCTCGAATACCACCGCACCGGTTGCGTCCACTACACGCACCTTGCCATTGGCTGCGATCTTGAAGGTCTTGTCATGTGAACCGTACTCTTCAGCTTTCTGCGCCATAAGACCAACGTTAGAGACGCTGCCCATGGTGCTGACGTCGAATGCACCGTGCTTCTTGCAGAAATCGATTGTCTCCTGATAGATACCGGCGTAGCAGCGATCGGGGATCATGCACTTGGTGTCGTGCAGTTTGCCGTCGGCACCCCACATCTGACCGGACGAACGAATCGCGGCTGGCATCGACGCATCCACGATCACATCGCTTGGGACGTGCAGGTTGGTGATGCCCTTGTCGGAATCCACCATCGCCAGCGCGGGACGCGTCTTGTAGACCGCCTGAATATCGGCTTCGATCTGCTCACGCTGAGCCTGGGGCAGACGCTTGATCTTCTCGTACACATCGCCCAGACCATTCGCGGAATCGACACCGAGCTCCTTGAACACGGCAGCGTGCTTGCTGAACACATCGGCAAAGTAGACGGTGACAGCATGACCGAACATGATTGGATCGGAGACTTTCATCATGGTCGCTTTCAAGTGCAAGGAAAGCAGCACATCGCTCTCTTTCGCATCCTCGATCTGCTCAGCGAAGAATTTGCGCAGAGCGCCGCAACGCATCACGGAGGCATCGATCACTTCGCCTGCCTGCAGGGAAGTCTTTTCCTTCAATACTTTCACGCTGCCATCCTGCGCAACGAATTCGATGCGGACATGACCGGCAGAGGCGGATACGGCGGATTTCTCGCTTGAGTAGAAATCAACATCGCTCATGTGGGCGACGTGGGACTTTGAGTCCGGAGACCACTTGCCCATGGAATGTGGATTCTTCTTCGCATACTCCTTCACCGGAGCAGCAACACGGCGATCGGAGTTGCCTTCACGCAGTACCGGATTCACCGCACTGCCCAACACCTTGGCGTAGCGTGCCTTGATTTCCTTCTCTGCATCGGTCTTCGCATCTTCAGGATAGTCTGGAATATCGTAGCCCTGAGACTGCAGCTCCTTGATGGCGGCCTGCAACTGCGGAATCGATGCACTGATATTGGGCAGCTTGATGATGTTGGCATCCGGAGTCTGTGCCAGCTCGCCCAGTTCAGCCAGGTCATCAGCCTGACGCTGCGCAGGTGTCAAGTTGTCAGGAAAGTTCGCGATAATCCTGCCGGCCAGAGAGATGTCTCTGGTCTCCACGTTGATCCCCGCGGCTTCAGTAAAAGTCTTGATGATCGGGAGCAGTGAATAGGTCGCCAGTGCGGGTGCTTCGTCAGTAATGGTGTAGATTATCGTCGCTGCAGTCGTCATATCGTTTCCTTGGTAAGAGCCTGGTACTCAACATTTAGTCGCGCGGCAGTATAGCAGCACGACCTTTGTTAGAATAGCGGCGCTCTGCTGTGCGAGAGCCCCGGCAAAGTTCAACATGGCAGCAATCAATCGCGGGCAGGCCCGCTCCCACAGTGGTATACAAGCAAATCAGGAATTCGCGATTGGCACGACTCATTCTTCTCAACAAGCCTTACGACATGCTCTCGCAGTTCACGGACGAATCGGGCAGAGACACGCTCGCGAGCTGTATCAGCGAGCCCGGTTTCTATCCGGCAGGACGGCTTGATCGCGACTCTGAAGGTCTGCTGCTGTTGACGGACTGTGGAAAGCTGCAGCAGAAGATCAGCGATCCGCGACACAAGATGGGAAAGGTCTACTGGGCACAGGTGGAAGGCGTGATCTCGGAGATTGCGCTGCGGGCATTGGCGGAAGGCGTTGTGCTCAATGATGGCAGGACCAGGCCGGCCCGCGCCCGACTCTTGCCGGAGCCCCAGGTGTGGCCACGCAACCCGCCCATTCGCGAGCGCAGGAATATTCCCACCTCATGGGTGGAATTGACGCTGTTCGAAGGCAGGAACAGACAGGTAAGACGTATGACGGCAGCCGTGGGGTTCCCTACCCTGCGCCTGATCCGTCATAGCATCGGGCCTTGGAGTCTGGGCACTTTGCAACCGGGAGAATCCTCGCTGATCGAGGTGTAACTCTGTGGGAGCGAGCCTGCTCGCGATGGCTTCAACTCTGACTAGAATCGATCGCGAGCAAGGCTCGCTCCCACAGTCAGAGCTCCCAGCGGGACATGGCCTCTTCGTCCGCCGCGCGACTTTCGATCCACTGCGCTCCGTCTGTCGTTTTCTGCTTCTTCCAGAAGGGGGCGCTTGTCTTCAGATAGTCCATGATGAACTCCGCTGCGGCGAAAGCGTCTCCTCGATGCGTGCTCGCCACGCCGACATAGACTATCTGGTCACCTGCATGCAGCTCGCCGACACGATGAATCACCCGGTATGCCAGCACATCCCAACGGGCTTTCGCCTGATTGACGATATCGGTCAGCGCCTTCTCCGTCATGCCGGGATAGTGTTCGAGATAGAGGGACTCCACGCGAGGCTCACCTACGGCAGGCTCATGAAACTCACGCACCAGTCCGGTGAACGTGGCAATCGCGCCAGCGTTCTTTCCTTCGTTCAGCAGGCCACGATAGAGTTCAGCAATGTCGAAGTCGTCCTTCTGCACCGAAATCACGCTCAACCTCCTGTCATGGGCGGGAAGAATGCGACTTCCTCGGAGCCCTGCAGGCGATGTGAACGGTCCACGATGACCTGATCCACCGCGATCAGGACGCGCGAACTGTCCTGCAGCACAGACCAGACCTCCCCTCTTGTCTGCACGAGATGATCGACAAGCCGGGCCACGTCGGTCACCTGCTCGGGAAGCACCAGGGTTTCACCACCGGAACCAAGCTCTTCGCGCAGGCTGGCAAAATAATTGATCGTCAGCATGACCTCTCAGACTCCTGTTGACCTGGTGTAATGACCGGATTTGCCGCCCAGTTTTTCCTCCAGGCAGATCCGCTCGATCACCATGCCCTTGTCCACGGCCTTGCACATGTCATAGATGGTCAAGGCGGCCACCGAAGCGGCAGTCAGCGCCTCCATCTCGACACCGGTCTTGCCATCGAGGCTGCAAACCGTGGTGATGATGATGCGACTTCCAACCTCATCCAGCTCGAAATCGACCTTGACCGAGTTGAGCATCAGGGGATGACACAGGGGGATCAGATCCGCGCATTTCTTGGCGGCCTGAATACCGGCAATGCGTGCCACCGCCAGGACGTCGCCCTTCTTGTGGCCACCAGCAACAATCAGTTGCAGGGTTGCGGGCAGCATGGAGACTACAGCCGTTGCGGTAGCGGATCTGCTGCTCACGGCCTTGCCCCCCACATCCACCATCCGGGCATTGCCCTGGGCATCAAGATGGGTCAATTCGCTCATTCTGTACTCCACTGCGTTTGTCGGCGCGTATTGAATCTGGTCAGGGCGGCCATTATCCACGTAATGACCCCGGAGCTGAAGAGAATCGTCATTCCGACCGATTTCGGGTAGGATTGCGCCTTTGTTGAAACCGGCCGGATTGATCGAGAATATGACCCAGTGGCACCCCCACAAGACAGTGGCGACAGTCGTCGAGCGCGACCAGCATTTCCTGATGGTCGAAGAATCGATCAAGGGCAGGATTCTCTACAACCAGCCTGCCGGACATCTCGAGTCAGGCGAATCACTGCACGCAGCGGCCATTCGTGAAACCCTGGAAGAAACGGCTTGGCTCGTCAGATTGACCGGCTTTCTGGGGCTGTATCAGTACACCTCAAGCAGTGAAGACATCTGCTATGTGCGCACGTGTTTCACAGGCGAGCCGCAACAACACTTTCCTGAGCGGACGCTGGATACAGGGATACTGCGAGCTGTCTGGATGACGCGCGCGGATGTGGAGAAGCGCCGCGAGCAATTGCGCAGCCCCATTGTCCTGCGCGTGATTGATGACTATCTGGCGGGCAAACGCTATCCACTCGAACTCGTACAGTCCCTCGACTGATTGATGCTTGCAGGCAGCGACGGACTCGCGTTCAAACACTTTTGACGAATCGGATTACCCACACACGTTTATGCAAGACAACACTCACACATCAGCCAATGCGGCGACGAAGGTCATGGTCGGCATGTCCGGTGGCGTGGATTCCTCCGTGGCTGCGCTGCTGCTGATCGAGCAGGGTTACCAGGTCGAAGGCCTCTTCATGAAGAACTGGGACGAGGACGACGATACCGAGTACTGCACGGCCAAGGCTGATCTGGCCGACGCGGAATCGGTCTGCCGCACACTGGGCATCACGCTGCACACTGCCAATTTCGCTGCGGAGTACTGGGACAACGTGTTCGAACATTTCATTCACGAATATCGCGCCGGGCGTACTCCGAATCCGGACATCCTGTGCAACCGCGAGATCAAGTTCAAGGCCTTCCTTGACTATGCCACCGAGCTCGGCGCCGACTTCATAGCCACCGGTCATTACGCGCGCACCACGAGAAGACAGAGCGAATCAGGCGAGCAGACCGTGCTCCTGAAGGGGCTGGACAACAACAAGGATCAGAGCTACTTCCTCAGCGCAGTCAACGAAGCGAGCCTGGAGCGCAGTCTGTTCCCGGTCGGCGAACTGGAGAAGAGTGTGGTGCGCGAGCTTGCCTCACGACATGGATTCATCACCCACGACAAGAAGGACAGCACCGGCATCTGCTTCATCGGCGAACGCAAGTTCAAGGACTTTCTGCAACGCTATCTGCCTGCACAACCCGGTGTGATCGAGACCGTCGAAGGCGAGATTGTCGGCGAGCATCACGGTCTCATGTATCACACCTATGGCCAGCGCCAGGGGCTGGGCATAGGTGGTTTGCAGAAGCATGGCGAGGCGCCATGGTATGTCGTGGGCAAGGACCTGCAGCGCAACGTCCTGCTCGTGGCACAGGGTAACGACAATCCCTGGTTGTTCTCGGTTTCACTGCGAGCAACCCAGCTGGCGTGGATCAACCGCCAGCCACCAGTTCTGCCCCTGCACTGTGCGGCAAAGATTCGCTACCGCCAGGCTGATCAGGAGTGCCTGGTCGAACAACAGGGAGAAGATGCAGTGCTCGTCACTTTCAAGGAGCCGCAGCGTGCTGTGACGCCGGGCCAGACAATCGTGTTCTACGACGGCGAACGATGTCTCGGAGGAGCTGTTATTGAACAATACTTCAGATAAATTCAGTCCGTGGGAGTACCGCAACATTGCTCTGGCAGTTGTGGCACAGTGTGCGCAACTGGTGCATGCGCTCGCCACCACCGGCCGCGCCGACATACGTCAGATCGATGCCTGCATTGCCCCGCTGCTGGTGCTTGATCCGGACTCCAATGCAGACGTCTATCCCGACGTAAGCCAGTTTGCCAGTGGCCTGCATGCACTGCAGCAGTCGCTGGGAAACGAAGGCGTGAAGGAGTTTGGCGAGGCGGTGAAATACGTGCTCGGCATGACGGTCCTGCAACAGCAGTTGATGCGCGCTCCGTCCATGCAGGCATTGATTCGTCGCAGGCTGCAGCACATGACTCCGGCATTTGCGACCACTACAATCGCAGCCGATTCGCCAGAAACCGGGCAGCAACCCGGCCATGATTTTGCAGCGCTGGCGGCTCTCTATCAGGACACCATCAGCAAGCTGACCTACAGGATTCATGTCAAAGGCAATGCCGAGTATCTGCAGGATCAACGCGTCGCCAACAAGATCCGCGCCTTGCTGCTGGCAGGCATTCGCTCCGCGCTGCTCTGGCATCAGCTGGGCGGACGTCGCTGGCATCTGTTCATCTACAAGAAACGCATTCGCGACTGCGTCACCCACATACGACGCAATCTGCTGACCGTACACTAAACCGACTTCATCAGAACGAGCAGGAAACACGACCATGACAGCACACCCACTGAGCAGCCTCACCGCGATCTCCCCCATCGACGGCCGCTACCGCAACAAGGCCGAAGATCTGAGCGACTACTTCAGCGAATTCGCTCTCATTCGCTACCGGGTCATTGTCGAGATACGCTGGTTGCAACAGTTGGCGGCTCATCCGCAGATCAAGGAAGCGCCACCCATCAGTGCAGCGGGCAACGCCCTGCTGGAAAGCATCATCAACGACTTTTCGCTGGCAGATGCCGAACGCGTCAAGGCGATCGAAGCGACCACCAATCACGACGTGAAAGCCGTCGAGTACTTCCTCAAGGAAAAAGTGCTCAAGCACGCGGATCTGGCGCAGCAGATGGAGTTCGTGCATTTCGCGTGTACTTCGGAGGACATCAACAATCTTTCCTATGCACTGATGTTGAGAGATGGCCGCGACAAGGTCATGCTGCCGCTGATGCAGAAGATCATCGATACCCTGCGCACGCTCGCCCACACTCATGCCGATCAACCACAGTTGTCGCGCACGCACGGCCAGACGGCATCGCCGACGACCGTCGGCAAGGAGATTGCCAACGTGGTCGCGCGTCTGGAGCGCCAGTTCGCCCAGTTCAGAAACAACGAGATTCTCGGCAAGATCAATGGTGCTGTCGGCAACTACAACGCTCACCTCTCCGCCTATCCTGACATCGACTGGCAGAAGAATGCGCAAGACTTCGTGGGGGCACTCGGGTTGACCTGGAATCCCTACACCACGCAGATCGAGCCCCACGATTACATCGCCGAACTGTTTGCCGCCATCTCGCGTTTCAACACGATACTGATCGATCTGGATCGTGACATCTGGGGCTATATTTCTCTCGGCTATTTCAAGCAGAAGACCATCGCGGGCGAAGTGGGTTCCTCCACGATGCCGCACAAGGTCAACCCGATCGATTTCGAGAATTCCGAAGGCAATCTCGGCATCGCCAATGCCGTCATGCAGCACATGGCAGAGAAGCTGCCGATTTCACGCTGGCAGCGTGACCTTACCGACTCCACTGTTCTGCGCAATATCGGCGTCGGCTTCGCGCACAGCGTGATCGCCTATCACGCCACGCTGAAGGGACTGAGCAAACTCTCTGTTAACGCGGAGGCACTGCTTGCCGATCTGGACAACAGCTGGGAGGTTCTCGCAGAGCCGATACAGACCGTGATGCGCCGCTACAACGTCGACCAGCCCTACGAAAAACTCAAGGCGCTGACACGCGGACAGAAGATCAACCAGCAGGTGCTGAACGATTTCGTGAACGGCCTGGATATTCCCGACGAAGGCAAGGCACTGCTGCGCAAGTTGCGCCCCGAGAACTACATCGGCAATGCGGGCGACCAGGCACGCGGTGTGTAAGGACGGTGTGATGAGAGTGGCCAACGCAACGAGCGCAAACCGATGAACTTCAACATACTGCCAGCGGATTTCGATGCAGAATATTTTCTGCGCCACTACTGGCAGAAGAAACCTCTGCTGATTCGTCATTCCGGACGTCCTTTCGTGGATCCGTTGGACCCGGACGAACTGGCAGGCTTCGCATGCGAAGAGTTCATTGAGTCACGACTCGTCAGCAATGATCCCGCAACAGGAAAGTGGACACTGCGCAATGGCCCGTTCACGGAGCGTGATTTCGCCACCCTGCCGGAGACACACTGGAGCCTGCTGGTCCAAGCCATGGATCAATGGCACGAAGGCGTGCGGGAAATGCTGCGCGACTTTGCCTTCATTCCCAGCTGGCGCATCGACGACATCATGATCAGCTTTGCCAGTGACGGCGGCGGTGTCGGCCCGCATTTCGACTATTACGACGTCTTCCTCATTCAGGGGCTCGGCCGGAAGCGCTGGCGGCTGGGCGGTCATGTCGACAGCACGAGCCCTCTCCTTCCCGACACGGATCTGCGTC
>MGYS01000004.1:0-170 GCA_001802565.1 Gammaproteobacteria bacterium RIFCSPLOWO2_02_FULL_57_10
GCTGGATACCGGCACGCATGAATCGCTGCTCGAAGCCAGCCAGTTCATCCAGACCATCGAGCACCGCCAGGGGTTGAAGATCGCCTGCCCGGAAGAAATTGCCTATCGCCAGGGGTTCATCGATGCGGCGCAACTGGAAAGACTCGCCGCCCCGTTGCTGAAGAGCGGCT
>MGYS01000004.1:282-9900 GCA_001802565.1 Gammaproteobacteria bacterium RIFCSPLOWO2_02_FULL_57_10
CGCGGATTCTTCTTCGAGAGCTTCAACCGGCGCGAATTTGCCGGGCTGACCGGCCGCGATGTTGACTTCGTGCAGGACAACCATTCGCGCTCAGCGAGAAACGTGCTGCGCGGCCTGCACTACCAGATACAACGGCCGCAGGGCAAGCTGGTGCGTGTAGTGCAAGGCGCGGTGCTCGATGTCGCGGTGGACATCCGCAAAAGCTCGCCGTCTTTCGGACGGCATGTCGCAGTGGAGTTGTCCGCCGAAAACAAGCGCATGCTGTGGATACCGGAAGGCTTCGCGCACGGCTTTGTGGTGCTGTCTGACACGGCGGAGTTTCTCTACAAGACCACAGATTACTGGTATCCGGAATATGAACGCTGCCTTCGCTGGGATGACCCGACCTTGGCGATCGATTGGCGGCTTCAGGCTGCTCCCGCCCTTTCCGGCAAAGATGCGCAAGGCAAAGCGCTCGCCGAGGCGGAGTTGTTTGCATGATCAACCCGCATGCCAATCATCCAACATCGCTGGCAGCGCTGGCGCGCAGCCTGTGGCAGCACCGCGATCTGATCATGCAGATGATCCGCCGCGAAGTTGTCGGCCGCTATCGCGGTTCCATAATGGGCCTGGCATGGTCATTCTTCAACCCCATCCTGATGCTGGCGGTGTACACCTTCGTGTTCAGCGTGGTATTCAAGGCAAGATGGGGAATGGACGCCGAAGAAAGCCGATACGGCTTTGCCATCGCCCTGTTCGTCGGCATGATCGTGCACGGCCTGTTCGCGGAAGTGCTCAACCGCGCTCCGGCGCTGATCCTGTCGAATGTCAATTACGTCAAGAAAGTGATTTTCCCGCTGGAAATATTGCCCGTGGTCGGCATGGGGGCCGCGCTGTTCCATACCCTCATCAGCCTCGGAGTGCTGCTGGCTGCCATCCTGCTGGTCAATGGCAATCCGGCATGGACGGTCATATTTTTTCCATTGGTCATCCTGCCGCTGCTGATCGCAACACTCGGAATCGCATGGTTCCTCGCTTCATTTGGCGTATTTGTGCGCGATGTCGGGCAAACGGTGGGCATTTTTACCACGGTGATGCTGTTCATTTCCCCGGTGTTTTATCCGGTTTCCGCATTGCCGGAAAGATTCCAATTCTGGCTGATGCTCAACCCGCTCACCTTCGTGATCGAGCAAAGCCGCGCGGTGATAATTTTTGGCAGACTGCCCGACTGGACGGGTCTGGCGATTTATGCCGCCGCCAGCCTGGTCATGGCATGGTCGGGGTTCTGGTGGTTCCAAAAAACCAGGAAGGGGTTTGCCGATGTTCTCTGAACCCGCTCCCGACTTCCCGCTGATCACTCATCCGGAGTTTTCCGACACCGCCCTCCGCGTTCAAAATCTCGGCAAGTGCTATCACCTGTATGACAATCCGCGCGACCGCCTCAAGCAATTTACTTTACCGCGATTAAGGCGAATGGCAGGCAAGGCTCCAAAGCAATACTTCAGAGAATTCTGGGCGCTCAAGGATGTTGCGTTCGAAGTAAAAAAGGGCGAGACGCTTGGCATCATCGGCAAAAACGGCGCCGGAAAATCCACCCTGCTGCAGATACTTTGCGGCACCCTTACGCCCACGGCGGGCACAGTCGAAACCAGCGGCCGGGTCGCGGCCTTATTGGAACTGGGCGCGGGATTCAATCCGGAATTTACCGGGCGGGAAAATGTTTATTTGAATGCCAGCGTGCTTGGATTGGGCACAAGGGAAATTGATGCGCGCTTTGACGAGATTGCCGCGTTTGCGGATATCGGGTTGTTCATCGACCAGCCGGTCAAAACCTACTCATCGGGCATGTTTGTCCGCTTGGCTTTTTCCATCGCAACCAGCGTGGATCCCGACATTCTGGTGATTGATGAAGCGCTCTCCGTCGGCGATGGCGCCTTTTCCAAAAAATCGTTTGACCGGATCATGGATATGAAAGACGCCGGCAAAACGATCCTGTTCTGCTCGCACTCCCTTTATCAAGTGGAAGCGATATGCGATCAGGTGATCTGGCTGAGTAATGGACAGGCGCAAAAAAGCGGCAAACCAGCCGATGTGGTGGTTGCCTATAATGGCTTCCTGAGCAGGGAAGGTCTGGAAGCTGCGAATAATTCCCTGCCCGCATTGGAACGCCTCGCGGCCGCTCCGGCCGGAACTGCAAAGATCACCGGTGTTGTGGTTCGCTCGGATGGATATGAGGGCAAGGATCTCCAGGTGCTTTCCAGGAAAAGCACCGTGCAAATCGCAATAAATTACATATCAGACCCTGCCTTGCCTCCACCCAGTGTTGCAATTACTATCAGCGACATGGAAAACGGCAGGCTTATTACCAGCGCCGGCACGCATAACGAAAACATGGTCTTGCATATGACAGGGGAAGGGCGCGGGAGCGTGACCATCACGTATGAAAATTTCGCGCTGCTGAAAGGCGGATATTGGGTGAATGCACTCCTGATGTGCGAAAAGGGTGTACATATCTACGAGGCAGCGGAGATGGTCGCCAGGCTTAACGTCGAACAGGACGACCTTGAAATCGGTCTGGTATCGCTTCCGCATAAATGGTCGAGCCATGGGAATTTCTTGGGGAATCGGCAGCAGGCAAAAGAATGAAGGCGGACTCATTACCAAAAAGAATCAGGTTGAAGATACTATTTCCGGCCATGGCGTGGCTGCCTGAAAAAATAGCTTACGCATTGGCAAACTTGATCGGATGGTACGATTGGCGTACCAAACAATCGGAAAGATCGGCAATTGAAAAGGCACTTCATTCAATCCCTGTTTTCGGAGACAGGGACATAACGCTATGGTCGCGCCGCTATTACCAAATGATGGCGCGCGACACGCTGGACTGTTTCCGGATGCCGAATTTCACACCGGGCAACACCAATAGGCTGATTCGGGTGAATAATGCCGAAGCGCTGGCTGCCGCAAAGGCGGCCGGCAACGGAGTGATAATGGTTATCAGTCACTTCGGGCGATTTTTCATGTTGGGGCCGGGGCTCAAATTTTCCGGATTGGAATTCGGCATGTTAACCACCGATGTCGATGAGAGAAATCCGCATTACGACACTATCGGCCGCTGGTATATCAATACCAAGCTGCACAATACCCAGCTATTTTCACGGGGAACATGGATCACAATCGGCGATGACCATCGCCGCATCTATCGCGCGCTGCGGGAAGGCGAAATCATGCTGATAGCTTTGGATGGGATGGAATCGAACAGCAGCTCGCGAATTTTGTTTCCTTTTCTGGGCGGGATACTGTCTCTTCCGGAGGGTATCGTGCGAATCGCAGCAACAACCGGGGCAAAGCTGGTTTACGCCGCTACGGTTGACCATGGGTATGGCGTGGAAATAAATATTTACGGCTTGCCTGACGATCCGCGGCAGGCCATGGGCGCCGCGGTGGGGATATTGGAGCGGGACATCATTGCGCGACCGTGGCATTGGTGGCAATGGACAGGGCTGGGCGTTTTGTGGCAGACAGAAACGAAACAGGAATGATAAACGCTGCATCCATGCTTGGCTCCGCATTGATCCAGCCGGCCAGAGTGGTTGACCCCACCGCCTGGGTCGGCCATATCCCTTTTGCATCCTGGTTAATCAGCCGGCACAAGCCCGGCATATTGGTTGAGTTGGGCACGCACTCGGGAAATTCATATTTGGCCTTTTGCCAGGCGGTGCAGGAAAATGGCCTGAGTACCAAATGCTACGCAGTGGACACATGGCAAGGCGATGAACACGCGGGGCGCTACGATGATGCCATATTCGAGCAACTATTCGAATATCACCACAGAAATTTTGAGACCTTTTCACGACTTCTGAGGATGACGTTTGATGATGCCCTGCCTTATTTCAGCGATGGCTCGATTGACCTGCTGCACATAGATGGGCTCCATACCTATGAAGCCGTCAAGCATGATTTTGAAGCCTGGCTGCCCAAACTGTCCCGGCGCGGCATAGTCCTGTTCCACGACACCAATGTGCGTGAGCGCGGTTTTGGGGTTTGGAGCTTATGGGAAGAATTATGCGGGAAATATCCCGGCATGCACTTTGAACATTCCCACGGATTGGGAGTGTTGTTGGTGGGGGAAACAGTTCCGGCGGAGCTTCAGGATATATTGCAGGCGTATCAGGCGGATGCGTCAACGGTAAAAAAAATCTTCGCATATTTGGGCCAGAGAATCAGCCAGCAATATGACTTGATTAAACTCGAACAAACCGTAGCCGAGCGCGACGGGCGGGTCGCCGCACTCCACCATGCGGTAGCCGAACGCGATGTGCTGATCGCCAACCTCAATCAGGCTGTGGCCGAGCGCGACGGGCGGTTAACCGCCCTCCACCATGCGGTAGCCGAACGCGACGCACAGATTGCCGAACGCGATGGGCAGCTCGCGCATATCAACCGGATGGCAAATGAACTGCTTGCCTTTCAGCAAGAGGTCTGCAACTCGACAATCTGGAAACTGACCGGCCCGCTGAGAAAGACGGGGCGCCTCTACAGGAACATCCGGAACTCCGTCTTGCGGCCGGTCAGGCCGGTCAAACATTTCATCGGATTCCTCATGCGAAATCCCGATAGGGTTTTTCCAAGCCTGCGGCGCCTGATAAAGGACTGGCGCAGCGGCGGCCGGAGCGCCTTCAAGCGCGCGCTCAAGGACATTCCGGTGGAGATGGGCGGCCACGACAGGAACTGGCTTGATTACCGGAGGCGCTATGGATCCGTGATTGAAACACGGGTAAGGGAGAGAATATCCTGCATGGCGCAGAAGCCGATGATTTCCGTCCTGCTCACGACTTACGAAACACCCGGCAGGATTTTGCGCGAAACCCTGGATTCGGTAATTGACCAACTCTACCCGGAATGGGAGCTGTGCGTCGTGGACGATGGTTCCACGCAATCCCATGTGCGGAAAATCCTCGAAGACCATGCGCGGCGTGATCAACGTATCCGCTTGTGCTTTCAGGATGAAAATGCCGGTATCGCCACCGCCACCAACCGGGCGCTGTCCATGGCAAAGGGTGAATACATCGTACTGCTTGACCATGATGACAGATTGGAAAAGCAGGCTCTGTTCCGCGTTGCGGAATCTGTCCTGGCGGATAACCCCGACATGATTTATTCGGATGAGGTACTGCTCTCGCCAGACGGCAAGGAGCCCGTCCATTTCCTTTTCCGGCCGGCGTTTTCTCCCGAGCTGCTGCGTTCCCATCCCTATATCGTGCATATGGTCGCATTCCGCACCTCGCTTGTACGGGAGATCGGGGGACTCGATGAAAATCTGGCCATCTCCCAGGATTACGACCTGATCTTGCGCGTAGCGGAAAAATCCCGCACCATCGTCCATATCCCGGAGGTGCTGTATGCATGGCGGCAGCAGCCGGATTCCGCCGGTCACTGCAAGCGCGATCAGGTCGCGGAAACCTCCTCGAAGATACTCGCTGCCCACCTGGCGCGCAGCGGCGAAATCGCCACTGTCGCGCCGGGCAAAGAGTTCAATTTTTTTGAAATACGCTACCCGCTGCAGGATGGGCTTCGTGTCGCCATCCTGATCCCGACCAAGAACCACGGAGATCTGGTGCGCCAGTGCGTGGAAAGCCTGGAGCGCACCATTCATAACGTCCGTTATGACATCATAATCATTGACCACGAATCCACAGATCCGGCATCGCTGGCGTATTTTGCCGAGCTGGGCAAACAGCATCGGCTATTGCGCTACGCAGGTCCTTTCAATTTCTCCGCCATCAACAACTGGGCAGTGAAACAGATTGGCGGCGACTACAGCCACTATCTGTTCTGCAACAATGATGTCGAGGCCATGGAAGATGGCTGGCTGGATCGCATGATGGAGCTGGGGCAAAAACCCGATGTCGGGATCGTCGGCGCCGCCTTGTTTTATCCGGATCGCCGCACCTATCAGCATGCCGGCGTATGTGTCGGCATGCACGGCATCGCCGAACATTTCGGCAAATTCATGGATAAATTCCTTCCGGATGGCTGCCTGCATCCGGGTTATATAGGCAGCCTCATCGCCAATCACGAACTGTCTGCCGTGACCGCCGCTTGCCTGCTGATGCGCAAGGATGCCTTTGAAACCATCCAGGGCTACGACGAAGCCTTTGCCGTCGGCTTCGGCGATGTTGATTTGTGCCTGCGCGCCCGGAGAGCCGGTTACCGCGTTCTGTATTGCCCCCATGCCGAGCTGGTCCATCATGAGTCAATCACGCGCGGCAAAAGCACGAGAGTCGATCCTCATCCGCTGGATTCTGCGCTGTTCCTCAGGCGCTGGCGCAGTTTCCTCGAAACCGGCGACCCCTACTTCAACCCCAATTTGTCTCTCTACGCCACCAACTGGGACACCAGGAAACCGATGGAATTCCAACTCGACTTGAAGCGCCGGGTATTCGCGAATCCGGCGCAGCGCGGGTAAGAGACGGGATGGATCTGTCCGGCCTGAAGATCAACCTGTCCGGCCCTGTCAGGCTGCATGTGGACGATGCCCGGGCCAGCGCGGCCAACTGGTTGAATATCCGCGGCTGGGTGGCAGGCCTGCGGCGTGACAAGGTGACCGTAACCAGCAGTTGGGGAGCGGGGGAATGTGTGGTCGTGGATCGCCCCGATGTATGTCAGGCCCTGGGGCAGGACGCGGATCATGCATGGGGATTTACCCTGCACCTCCTCTCTCGGGTTCCGCTTGCGCCGTCGGAACAAGTGAAGGTAGCCCTGAAATGCAAAGGCGAAATTTTTGCCCGTGTTGATTTCGATGCGCCAGGGATTGATATCTTGCCGCAATTGCCGTTTGCCACCCAGGCTGCCATTGCCTTGACACACCGCCTGTTCAGGGAGCCCGGAACGAATCTGCATGCCGCGCGCAGCAGCACCATTCGGTTCCTGCCTCACGGCGCCATTGCTCCCAGGGATCCGGCCTTCGGTTTTGATAACACGCGCATCGGCAACTATCACCCGGACATTCTCGATGTTCTGCAACAGCCCGGCGCCATCGGCCTTGACATCGGCTGCGGACTGCGCGACGCGGTTTACGACAACCTGGTCACCCAAGATATTTATCCCACACCTACCGCCACACTCATCACCCGGCCGGAAGACCGACGCCTGCCTTTTGCCGACAATACCTTCGACTTGATCGTCCTTGACAGCGTGCTGGAACATGTTCCCGATCCCGCCGCGCTCCTGCAGGAAGCGCACCGTCTGCTCAAGCCCGGCGGCAAGGTATATGGCGATGCCCCTTTTCTGCAGCCCCTGCATTTGGCGCCGCACCATTATTTCAACTTTACCCCTTACGGGCTTGAGCAGGTGGCAGGCAAAGCCGGTTTGCGCCTCGACTATGCCGCAGCCGAGCAGCATCAGCGCCCTGAATTCAGCCTTGAGTGGCTGCTGCGCCGGACTTTCGAAAACATTCCCCAGGGTGAGGCCGACAAGCTGCGCATGATGAGCCTCGGCGATTTTCTCGGCGAACTGCAGAAAAACAGGAATCTCATTCCTTACCCGGAGGCTGCGCGCACCGAGCTGTCGGCAGGGTTCCGCTTTCATATGAGCAAATCCGGCGCACCCTGTGAGTAAGGGATGCGAGCCCTGCCATGCTGACCTCGCCAATTCGATAATGGCAGCAAGCCTGTCCTTTCCCGTCTGCATCGTCATCGTCAACTGGAACTCGTGGCAGTTGCTCGAGCAATGCCTGCAAGCACTCGCGCAGCAAACCTGGCGGAACTTCAAGGTGGTCGTCATAGATAACGCCAGCACCCGGCCGATGCCGGAAAATTTTCCCGAGCGCCATGCGGGGATCGAGCTTATCCGGAGCGGCCGCAATCTCGGCTTTGCGGCGGCGAACAACCTGGCCATTCGTAACATGCAAGGAGTGGAATGGGTCGCGCTGCTCAACCCGGATGCCTTTCCGGAACCGGACTGGCTGACCCGATTGGTCGAGGCGACGCAACAACATCCCGGCTATGCCGCATTCGGCAGCCGTCAATTGATTGCTGGCAGCGAACATCTGCTGGATGGCGACGGCGACGCATACCACATCAGCGGCCTGCCCTGGCGGGAAGGGCACGGCAAGGCCGCCGCATCTGCCGCTCAGGAAGTACGTGAAATTTTTGCGCCATGCGCCGCCGCCGCGCTGTACCGTAGGGATGCGCTGATCGAGGCGGGCGGATTCGACGAGGATTTCTTCTGCTATGTCGAAGACGTCGATCTGGGGTTTCGCCTGCGCCTGCTGGGGCATCGTTGCCTGCAGGTTCCGGGCGCGGTGGTGCAGCATGTCGGCTCGGCAACCACGGGGGGCAGGCAAAGCGATTTTGCCGTGTATCACGGCCATCGCAATCTGGTCTGGTGTTATGTTAAAAACATGCCGCCGGCGCTGTTCTGGCTGCTGCTGCCGCTGCATCTTGCCATGAACCTGGCCGTGGTTGCCGCGTATATCCTGCGCGGGCGGGCGCCTATCATTCTCAAGGCCAAGAGGGACGCCATTTACGGCTTGCCATCGGTATGGAAAAAACGCCAGCATATTCAATCCGGCCGGACTGCCGGTTACGCCGAAATATGGCGCATCATGAATTGTCGGGCACGGGGTGCCCGACCTACGTTCTCCCGTTCGGAAATGTAGGTTGGGCACGCTGTGCCCAACAAAATAATTGGGCGCGCCGGATTTCGGGTTGTCGGGCACGGGGTGCCCGATCTACGGCTCTCATTTTGCCTCCCGTTCAGAAATGTAGGTTGGGCACGCTGTGCCCAACAAAATAATTGGGCGTGCCGGATTTCGGGTTGTCGGGCATGGGGTGCCAGATCTACGGCTCTCATTTTGCCTCCCGTTCAGACATTCCGAGCGGGTCATTTCACTCAGATTTTTGATGAGGCAATTCGTTCGCTTGACAAGTCCCCCCTAATTGTATACGTTGAGCATGTATCATTCCGCAGAGGTGCTCGCGGATCAGGATTGTTCACTTTGTAACACGTCCAGACCTGAAGGAGAATTCAAAATGCCAACACTTGAAAATGAACTGACAACAACGGCTGCGCCGACGTTCGATGCGGCGTTTTATGAGAGTGCCAACCCTGAGGTTTCGGCCTCTGGTCTGGATCCGGCGATCCACTATCTGGTGATTGGCCAGGAGCAGGGGCTGGATGCCAATGCAGCCGGCCTGCCGTTGGACGATGCCCAGCTCATCGAGCAGATTGGGGAGTCGTTTACCCAGGATCAGTGGCTGGAGGCGATGCCGCTCATGGACGGTGACGATCTGCGTCTTCTGGATCAGGCGCAGAGTTTCGACCTGGACAACGCCATGGTCGAGAACTTCGACCTCTTCCATGAGCTTGCTCCGGATGACACATGGGGACTGCTGATCGAGATGGAGTCGATGCCGCTGATCGATCTTGTGAACCGTATGGATAGCGGTGACCTGCAATTTGTCGACAGCGCGAGCAATGTGGATGTGGGCGAGATATTCGCCACCATGGACAATAGTCTGGCCGCAGGCTTCATGGGCAACTGGAGCCAGGACCAATTGAACTACCTGGACGGTCTGGCCTCCTTTGACCTGGCTAACGAATTCATGGAAATGGCCCCAGACCACCTCATCGGCA
>MGYS01000005.1 GCA_001802565.1 Gammaproteobacteria bacterium RIFCSPLOWO2_02_FULL_57_10
GGACGGCGGAAGTCGAGCCCCCATGGATGGGTTCACGGCGTGTCCAGCAGGGAGCGTCAGCGGTCAACGGCTCGGGCTACGAAGTACTCAGACCATCTTGCGCTTCCAGGAGCCGCGCATGAACCACGCAACGCCGACGACGCCCATCAGCACTTCGGCAATGAAGATGGACCAGAATACTCCGTTGGGCCCCATTCCAAGACTGGTGGAGAACCACCACGCCACCGGCACCTGCACAATCCAGTAGCAGAACACATTGATCCACGTCGGGGTCATGGTATCTCCGGCACCATTGAAGGCCTGCACCGCGACCATGCCCACGGCCATCATCGCAAACGCGTAGCTCATGATGCGCAGTGAATCGACACCATAGGCGACTGCGGCGGGCTCCTGCGTGAAGATGCCGATGATGGCTTCGGGCACTGCAATCATGACCAGTGCCACGGCCACCATGTAGGCCACATTGTATTTGGCCACCTGCCAGACGGTACTCTCTGCGCGCTCGGGTTTTTCGGCACCCAGGTTCTGCCCTACCAGTGTCGCCACCGCATTGCTCAACCCCCACGCCGGCAAGATCGTGAACATCATGATCCGCAGCGAGATGGTGTAACCCGCAATCGCATCACTGCCGTACCCGGACACCAGACGCATCAGGAATACCCAACTTGCCGTGGCAATCAGGAACTGCGCAATGCCACCGACCGAAATGCGGAACAGTGCCAGAATCACGGACATCTTCACGATCATGTCCTTGAGTCCGAGCTGGATGCGACGATTGTTCGCACACAGATACCAGAGCTGATAAGCCACACCCACACCGCGTCCGATATTGGTGGCAACGGCAGCACCGGTCACCCCCATGTCAGGGAACGGACCGACTCCGTAGATCAGCATGGGATCGAGCACGATGTTGATGCCATTGGCCAACATCAGTGAACGCATGGCGATACTGGCATCTCCAGCGCCACGGAAGATCGCGTTGTTGAGAAACAGGAACACGATCGTAAAGGAGCCACTCAGCATGATCTGAATGTAACTCGTGCCCCCTTCTATCACGCCCGGTTCCGCACCCATCAGCGCGAGGATTTTTTCTGCATAGAAAAATCCGACCACGCCAACGAACACTGAGACGAAGATGCCCATCCACAGCGCCTGACCAGCGGCGAATGCCGCGCCAGCTGCATTGTCTTCACCTATGCGCCGCGCGACCATCGCGGTCGTGCCCATCGAGAGGCCAATGGCAACAGCATAGAGGAGTGTCATCACGGCTTCGGTCAGACCGACGGTCGCCACCGCCTCTGCGCCCAATCCGGCCACGAAGAAAATGTCCACGATGGCGAAGACGGACTCCATCGCCATTTCCAGAATCATCGGCACAGCAAGCAGGAACGTCGCCTTCGCGATGGACCCTTCGGTGTAATTGATGGTGGAGCTGCCCACGAGGGCTTGCTTGAACAGGCTCAGGCCTGCACGAATTTTTTTGACAGTCATTGCGATATCCAGAATTTAAAGTTTTTCGGAACACGCTGAATCAACGGACTGCAACACGGCAACGGCATCGAATCGCACTAGTGGCGGCGAATGGTGCGTGGCGGGCAAAACGATTGATTAGCGTACGAACGGAAGGACTTCTGGATTTGGGGACAGTGCGCCAGGGGAAAGGCGACGCTGGGCTCTGAACAGGAAGTTCGGGGCGGTAAATCCGGAGTCCTTAGCGGGCTGATATATCCATTGGGCGTTGCTCCTTGCTTTTGGGCCTGGTCGCAGTGCGGCGATTATATTGGATGTTTTTGGGGTTGTCTCGCAGAAATTTTCTCTGCGCTATGGGCTGCGGACACGCACAGCTGTGCGGCGATCACTCGGCATTCGGTGCGGTCTCACTTATTTGCTGGCTGATCGTGGTGGGCGCTGGCAGAATGATCGGGTACTGGTAACGCTTCGTTGTCTGCAACAAGTTGTGTGTTCTATGCCCTGGAAGGAAATCCTCAGCGCCACCGCCATCGCTCTGACATTCATTGCGTACTATCCCTATGTGCGCGGCATTCTGAATGACACGATCAAGCCTCACGTATTCTCCTGGGTGATTTGGGGCACTACCACATTTGTGGTGTTCTTCGCACAACTGCAGGCGGATGGTGGCGTCGGCGCCTGGCCCATAGGCGTCTCGGGAAGCATCACGATATTCGTTGCGATCATGGCGTTCTTGAAACGTGCGGACACATTGATCACCCGATCGGACTGGTTGTTCTTCATTGCTGCGATGTCGTCACTGCCGCTGTGGTATTTCACCTCGGACCCGACGTCGGCCGTGGTCGTACTGACAACTGTGGATCTGCTCGGCTTCGGGCCGACAATCAGAAAGGCACACGCCGAACCACACTCCGAATCGCTGCCATTCTTTGCCCTCTTTACCGCGCGCAATGCGATCGTCGTGCTGGCGCTGGAGAATTACTCCCTCGCCACCGTGCTTTTCCCCGCCGCAGTGGCACTGGCGTGTATGTTGCTAATGGCGATGATCGTGTGGCGACGGCGACGCGTTGCGCCTGTTGTTAACTGATAGTTGTTAACAAATTGTGGTTTCGTGACCACTACTCCAAACGAAAGGGACTGAAGCGCTGTTCCAACCCCAACAGCTTTTCCTTGGTGGGCAGGCCGCCACCGAAACCGGTCAGCTTGCCCGTGCTGCCGATGACCCGGTGACAGGGAATGATGATGGGAATCGGATTCTGGCCGTTCGCTGCTCCCACTGCCCTGCTCGCCTTTGGTCTGTTGATCTGCTGTGCGATGTGGCCGTAGCTGCAGGTCTGCCCATAGGGAATCGTCAGCAGCGCATCCCACACGGACTTCTGGAAATCTGTGCCCTGTGGTGCCAGTTTCAGACTGAACCGCGTCAGCTCTCCGTTGAAATAAGCAGTGAGCTGGCGCCTTTCCTCCGCGAACACAGAATCGTCGTGATGCCAGTCATCCTGATGACGCGTGCGACTCTTGCCGGTGGGGAAACCGACGAGTTGCAGCGCCTCTCCGTTGCCCGCAAGCAACAGGTCGCCGATGGGGGATGGCAGATAGCTGTAGTACATGAACATGTGTTTTCTCCATTTGCACTCTGACTGTGGGAGCGGGCCTGCCCGCGAATATTCTTGCGTTGAACTTCAATGCCGCCTCATTCGCGAGCAAGCTCGCTCCTACAGATAGATTCATTCGCGGGCAGGGCCCGCTCCCACAGGGTTTGTCTGATTTGCATAATGCCGCCACAGCAACATCACCACATAGGCACGCCACGGGCGCCAGCGCTCCGATTTTGCCAGCAGTTGTTTCGGAGTCAGCGTCTCGCCATCGCCGGCAGCCGCGCGCAGCAGGATCAGATCCGAGTGCGGGAACGCATCCGGGTCATTGAGCGCGCGCAGCGCAATGTACTGCGCCGTCCACGGGCCGATGCCGGGGATGCGGGTGATGCGCTCCACGAATTCTTCCGTCGCCATGCTGCCATCGAAACGCAGCTCTCCGGCACACACGGCGGCGGCCAGATGCTGTATCGCCTCGATGCGCCGCGTGGTGAGTCCCAGCCCCGAGAGCGATGCCTCCAGCACTGCCTGCGGCGTCGGAAAGATCAGGCTCAATGCAGGATTCGCAGGCGAGGCATACACTGCGCCACAGGCCTTCGCAAAGCGGGATACGAGCGTCGTGGCACCCTTGACCGATACCTGCTGACCGACGATGGCACGCACGGCCACCTCGAATCCGTCCCATGCCACCGGTACGCGAATGCCAGGATTCGCGGACACGATGGGACGCAGGTGCGTATCCTCGGAGAGGAAAGTTTCGATGTCCGTGCTCACCGCCTTGAGATCGAACATTACGCGCACCCGTTCCACAATCTGGTAGAGCGAACGTGTCTGCGCACAGTGAATCATCAGCAACAGCGAGTGGCTGTCTTCGCTGAAGCGCACCAGCAATTCACCGACCTCACCATTGAGCACGATCGTTCTGGAATACGTAGCACTCGTTACATGCTCGACGCCGGGGATTGCCCGCATGGCCAGGTAGGCCAGCATCGCGCGCCAGTCGAATGGAGGACGATAGGTTAGCCGAATCTGGATGCCCTGCCCTGAGGCCGCATTGAGAGTCGTGTTCTCTGCTCCAGCACTTGACTTGTGTCGCCGCAGAGACAGTGGCGCACGCCCGTAAACCTGTTGAAATACCGCATTGAAGCGCCGCACGCTGCTGAATCCTGCGGCGAAGCAGATCTCCGCCATCGGCAGCGTGGTTTCATCGATGAGTTTCTTGGCAAAGTGCAGACGCTGCGTGTTCGCCACCGCTGCCGGTGACACGCCCAGATGCTGGTCGAACAGTCTGGTCAGTTGCCGTGCACCGATACCCAACTGCTGCGCCAGCGTTTCCACCGACCCTTCGTTGAGCCCGCCTCTGGCAATCAGTTGCAACGCCCTCGACACGGTGTGGGACGAACCCATCCACGCGGGAGTGCCGGGAGATGACTCGGGACGACAACGCAGACACGGACGAAAGCCCGCCTCGGCAGCCGCCGCTGCCGTGCTGTACAGGCGAATGTTCTCCTTCTTCGGCAGGCGCACGGGACAGACCGGGCGACAGTAGATGCCGGTCGTGAGCACACCAATGAAGAAGCGGCCGTCGAAATGCGGATCGCGGGCCTGTCTGGCCTGTTCGAAATCGTCTGGATTGAGTAACACTGGAAAGCCCCTGAGCGTTCACTATGGGGCGCAAATTAACACAGGGTTGTGGAGGCAGTCTGGTCGTTTTCGGACATCATCAAAAAAAATGGGCGGGACCTTTGCGGCCTCGCCCATTTCTGTTTACACCGCTCTGTAAAGAGGAAAATCGTTACTGCTCCATCGCTTCCTTATCCGCATTGGCGCGGGCAATGATGTAGTGACGCAGTGCTTCCGGGTCAGCCGCTTCGAGCGAGCTGGCGAAGGACACCATGCCGCCACCGACCAACTCACCGTCTACCACCACGGAAGCAAACGCCTCGGCACTGGCCAGACGCTCGCTGTAGCGCAGATCCGGGAATGTGCCCGCAGCGACGCTCACGGCAGCAGGGCCATGGCACACGCTGCACAGACGGGCATAGACCTGCTCGCCATGAGCAATCGTTTCATTCGGAACGCCAGCGTTGGGCGGCGGATTCAGCTCGCCTGCGGCAGAAACCTCCTGAGGCAGTTCGCTCGGCAGCACGGCATTGCCACCGATCTTGAACACCAGCATTCTGGAGTTGTTGCTGGACTCGCGAGTCGTGGAACCAATCGCCCCTGCACCCACTGTCGGCAGTGAACCGCCACCAGCCAGTACCGCCACGTGCTGCACACCGTCCACAGTGAACGTGATTGGCGCGGCAACGATCCTGGCCTGCGACATCGCACTCCACAGACGCTCGCCCGTGTCGTCCTTGTACGCCACGAATTCACCGACGGCATTGCCTTGGAACACCAGACCACCGGCAGTGCTGAGAGTACCCGCAGCATCGTTGGCAACTTCGTGCGGCACTCGCCACGCTTCACGCTGATTCACCGGGTCCCAGGCCAGCAGATACGCGCGCACAGCCGGAGCTCCCGGCTGCATCATCAACGCGCCACCGGCAGCAAAGTCAGTACCGGTATTCCAGCCGCGCTCAGAAGTGATGAAGTCTGTCTGACCCGAATAACCCATCGGGTTTTCGCGAGCCGCCAAGTAAACGAGATTGGTACGCTGACTGAATGACATCGGGTGCCAGTTGTGGCCACCCAGAGCACCGGGTTGGACGACCAGCGGAATACCGGTTTCGTCGTAGCGCGCTCCAGGAATCTCCACAGGGCGATCCGTTTCCAGATCGATGTGGGACGCCCAGGACGCTGGTACGAACTTCTCGGCGGAGATCAACTGTCCTGTCGCGGCATCCAGCACATAGAAGAAGCCATTCTTTGGCGCCTGCAGCAGCACGCGACGCATTTCGCCGTCGATGCGCAGATCGGCCACGATGATGTGCTGGGTTGCCGTGTAATCCCAGGTCTCACCAGGAGTTGTCTGATAGTGCCAGCGATAGGTACCGTCATCGGGGTTGATCGCGACGATCGAGCTCAAGAACAGGTTGTCGCCGCCGCCGGGGCTGCGCAGACTCTGGTTCCAGGGTGAGCCGTTGCCCACGCCGATGTAGAGCAGGTTCAGATCGGCATCGTAGGCCATGGCATCCCAAACGGTGCCGCCACCGCCCAGTCGCCACCACTCGCCATTCCAGGTCTCGGCAGCCATTTCCAGTTCGGGCTGTTCGAAGCCATCCGCAGGATTGCCGGGGACGGTGTAGTAGCGCCACAGCTGCTCGCCATCGTCCGCCGCGTAGGCAGTGATGTAACCGCGCACGCCGTACTCCGCGCCGCCGTTACCGATGATGACCTGACCCTTGATGATGCGGGGAGCGCCAGTGATGGTGTAGGGCAGGCTCGTGTCGACCGTGACCTGGCTCCACACTTCTTCACCCGTGCGGGAATCCAGTGCGATCAGGCGACCGTCGATGGTGCCTACGAAGACCTTGCCTTCCCATACCGCGACGCCGCGGTTCACCACGTCACAGCAGGCATCCACGCCCTTGGCAGGATCGACGCCCGGATCGTAGGCCCACAGCAGATTGCCGGTGCGCACGTCATACGCTTTCACATGGCTCCAGGCGGTGCTCACATACATGGCGCCGTCGACGACGATGGGAGTCGCTTCCTGACCACGGCTGGTATCGATGTCGGCATACCAGGCCAGACTCAGCTGGCTAACGTTCTCGGTATTGATCTGATCAAGAGGACTGTAGCGTTGTTCGCCGTAGTCACGACCATTGGTCAGCCAGCTTTCGCTCTCGGCATCCGCCGCCAGTATGCGCTCGGCATTCACGGCCGCTGCATAGGTAGCCGCTGCGGAGGATGGGGCTGCTGCAGGAGCGGCAGCTACCGGAGCAGCAGTGGTTGCGGGGGGTGTCTCTTCAGTGGCAGGACCGCACGAAGCCACGAACAGCGCGGCGGCTGCCAGCGCGGAAAATCTCACAAACTTTGACATTGTTTCTTCACCCTATTATTGATAATCCAGATTCCGATCCCTGACCAGCGCGTCTCCACCGCTCCTTCGCGCGGGGCTCAGTATACACACCCAGCAAGCTCTGTGGGAGCGGGCCCTGCCCGCGATTTACCCGTTGTCCCGAGTTGCGCTGGTGAGGCGTAGCGGACAGGACACGCCGTGAACCCATCCTTGGGGGCTCGGCTTCCGCCATCCAGGCGGAAGACGGTCCTGTCCGCTACGCCTCACCAGCGCAACTCTAGCTCTGAGCCAATTCCAAGTGCACCGCAGATCTCTAATGCGAGTTAATCAGACACAGTAATCTGCCACCAATGCCTTTCATTTGGGGCGAAAGTCCGTTGGCGTGGCTTTTGAACATTTGCAAAAGACATAGCAACAGACTTTTCGCTCAGGATCGGTTTGCTAGAGCGCATCGCTCCACAACTCCCACTTATCGTTTAGCTCCAGTACCGTTTCGTCTTTCCCCATTGCTCGCAATAGAAAGAATGAGACCAGCATGTAGTATTGATTTCGCATCTTCAGAAGCTTAACTATCTCATCGTCATCATAGTTTGGTTCGATAGCAGCTTCAGTTATGTGCCTCGAGATATGCTCGATTCCGCCGTGTGTGAGATTGTGAAAATCCTTCGAGTTCTTTTCCATCATGCCCTTAATGAACGCGCCGCCTGTCTCAGGATCGCTGCCAATATCCTTCACCAGCGTCTGATGTTTAGGACAGACCCCTTTAGCATAACTGTCTAGTTGTGAGTCGGTGGCGCAAGTTTGGAGCCAGACGCCTTGCGTATATCCTTCAGAAAGTGGCCGAGCTAGGGTCCATGCGACTCCCGGCAAGTTCTTTTCAATCAGGACAACTATTCCGTCCGCTACATCCAGTACATGCTGGAATACGGAAATAGCCATTACGGTGCGACGATCATTCTTAACTTGTCCGTGATTCGTTTTCGAGTGAACCCAAATGCCAATTTCTTTGGCAAACCTCAACGCTTCACCTTTGTTCATAGATGCACTCTAACATTCTGCTAACTCCTACTTGCAAGCTTCGAGTTCCTGGCAAGACCAAACAACGACTCGACGATGAACCACTCAGGTCAGCGCTGGGAAATGGGCAGGGGTGGGCAGGACCGTAAACCGCCTGGATGGCGGTTTCCGAGCCCCATGGATGGGTTCACGGCGTGTCCTGACATCCTCAACTCACAAGCACAGCTCGGCAATCTCGCTCAATCAAGGCAACTTGAAGACAAGCACCGCATTACCAGGCATCTGCCCAAACGTGGCATAGCCGCTGTTCACGATCATGTAATCGCCTGAGAACACCGGCCCGGTCGAGTCGATGGCACCACCCTTCGCTGGTACAGCATTCACCGTCGTGTAGTCCTGCGCCGTGTTGAATTCCCACACCAGCTCGCCGGTGCGCTGATCGTGCGCGAACAGGTAGCCGTTCAAGGAACCGGTCACCACCAGATCATCGGTGGCACTGGCCGGTGCGGAGTAGGCATCCATGCAGCCAGTCTGTCCCGCCGCGCAACGCGCCGGGGTCTCGGCAAACCAGAGTCGCTCGCCGGTCTTCATGTCGATCGCGTGCAGACCGGGCTGCCGGGTTTCGGTTTCGGCACCACCCGCGCTACGATCGGACACGGGCACATAGGCGATGTCGCCGACAAACGTCATGCCCCAGTGCACTCCGCCCAGCGGTCCGCCGCGACCCACGCGGGTCTGCCACAGCACCTTGCCGTTGTCGTCGGGATCGAGACCGAACACGACCGCGCCCTTGGTGCCAGCCACCAGAATGTCCTTGCCGGTGGAGAGTGTCGTGCTGAGGATCGGGGCACCGATATCCAGATCGGGGCCGGGGTCCGGGCAGTTCGGGTGATCTCTGCCTGCGGTGCAAGCCATGGTGAAGGCGTCATTGCTGGTGGTCTGGAGTATCCAGTCCATGTTGCCGGTGTCCATGTTGAACGCGATCACCGAGTCGCTGGTGGCGCTGGCCGGACGGCTGTAGTTCTGCCCGGTGCCGACATAAATACGGTTGCGCTTGCCATCGATGGTGGGGGCATCCCAGATGGGTGCGCCGGAAGGAGCCAGTACGGTAACTCCGGCGCTGTTGGTGCCGACCGGTTTGGCGTCCTCCATGATGAAGGTATGCCAGAGTTTTTCGCCCGTATTGAGGTCGAACGCGGCGACATTGCCTCTGAACGTGCAGCAGGGGTGATCGGGACGACCCGCGCCCACCACTTCGGCCGATGAGACCGGCACGAAAATCTTGTCGCCATGCACAACCGGAGAACCGGTGCTGCGCGCCCAGGGGCTCGGGTCGACATCGGCATGCCAGAGCTTCTCGCCAGTCAGGGCATCGAGCGCGAACACGCGGTTCGATGCGTCAGCGCCGACGACCAGCGTTCGACCCAAGGCCTCGGAGGCAACGACCGAAAGCGAACCGCGCACTTCCGTAGTGGCCAGGAACGTCCAGTAGGCACAGCCACTCTCCAGATCGAGGGCATACACATCACCGCGATTGCTGCCCATGAACATCACACCATCGATGATGCTGGGTTGTGCGCGCGCCGCTGACGCTTCTTCCATGCCGAAGGCCCAGGCGAGTTCCAGTGTGCCGATATTGCCGGCGTTGATCGCGGTGCCGGTGGCCGGCTGATGGCGTGGGCTGCCATCACCATTGGCCCAACCGTTCCAGTTGGTGGGTTGTGTCAGATCGAGTGCAGTCAACGGCGAGGTGCACTGTGTCAGCTGTTCCACACGAGTGGCACTGTATGGTCGCCCGGTAAGGTACTGCGCCACGGCGATCTTCTGGGACTCACTCAGCGCGGAGCCCTGGGCCTGCATCAGCCCCTGAGTCAGCGCGTGATAAATGCTGTTGGTGGTGAAGGTGCCGAGTGCTGCTCGCGGCG
>MGYS01000006.1:0-5408 GCA_001802565.1 Gammaproteobacteria bacterium RIFCSPLOWO2_02_FULL_57_10
CAGCCGGACTCGCCGACAATCGCCAATGTTTTGCCTGCCTCTACCGCAAAGTCGACACCACGCACTGCCTTGACGATGCCGCCATAGGTATCGAACTCGACGTGCAGATCCTTCACTTCCAGCAACGGAGCTGTGCTCATCATTCAAAGCTCCTCATGCGGGCATCCAGCGCATCGCGCAGGCCATCGCCCAGCAGATTGAACGCCAGCACCGTGATGCTGATGAACAGCGACGGGAAGATCAGTTCGTGCGGATGGGTCAGCATGCGAGCCAACCCCTCATTGCTCATGCTGCCCCACGACGCGGTGGGTGGGGCCACACCCATGCCGATGAAGGAGAGGAAGGCCTCGGTAAAGATGGCACTTGGCACGGCAAAGGTGAGCGTCACCAGAATCACGCCCATGGTGTTGGGGATCATGTGGCGCCATACGAGATAGCCGCTCCTCGCACCGAGCAGACGCGACGCGCTGACGTAGGCCTCCTGACGGATCTGCAATATCTGCCCGCGCACCAACCGCGCCGTCGCGGGCCACGCCAGCACCACCAAGGCAACAAGCATGGGCAGGATGCCACTCTCCCCCGGACCGATGCCGAACACCACCTGAAACAGAATCATGAACAGCAGGAAGGGCAGCGCGACAACGAAGTCGGCGAAGCGCATCATCACCTGATCGACCTTGCCGCCGAGAAATCCGGCGGTCGCGCCGTAGGCAACACCCAGCAGCACATACAGGAACGGTGCCACGATGCCGATAAAGAGGGACACCCGCGCACCTGACATCAGACGCGCCAGCATGTCACGCCCAAGATAGTCGGTGCCCAGCGGATGCAGTGCGAGAAACACCTCATCGCCGACGGCCAGCTCCGGCGCCTCGGGGGCAAGATTGCGCTCGCGCACCTCGTCCAGTGTGATCACGCGATTCACCGGCACTTCCAGTACCTGATAGTCATCGGTCAACCGGCCATCAGCATCGAGCGTCACCAGCGAGTAGAAGTACGTGTCGGGCCGCAGGTCCAGACGATCCTCATAGAATCCTGCTGCGGCGTTCGGAAACTCGGCAATCGGCAACCCGAACGCCATCTCGTCATCGATGGGGAAGATGTTACGGTAGAGCCGGTAGCCACCGGCACCGGGCACTGCGTCCCAGATCAATCGCACAGCCTGGGAATTCGCTGCAGCACCAAGACGCAGACCACTGCCTCCCTCGAATCCGGAAAGTGCCTGACCTCCCCAGAACTCGTAGGGTGGCACGATGGTGGCACTGCGATCAGCGCCGGGCGCCTGGCTGATCTGATCGATGTCCTGGCGTGCAGGATCGACCTGCCACAGCAGCGGCCCGATCAGTGCAAACGCCAGCAGCCCGACAATGAGCCACAACGACACCATTGCCCTGCGATTCTTCTTCAGACGAATCCACGCATCCTGCCAGTAGGAGCGCGAGGGTCGACTGATGCCATGAATATCGGGACGGTGCGCGAGCGGCGCAAAATCCTCTGCTGTCAGCAACTCCTGATTCACCACCGGGTTTGTCATTGCAGGCGTACCCTCGGATCAATCCAGCCATACAACAGATCCACCACAATCACCATGAACACGAGGAACGCACCATAGAACACCGTCGTACCCATGATCACGGTGTAATCCAGTTGCTGCACGGCCTGCACGAAGTAGCGGCCGAGCCCGGGGATCGCGAACACCAGCTCCACTACGAAGCCGCCGGTCGTGATGGCGGCAATCGCGGGGCCAAGCACCGTGATGACAGGAAGGATGGCGTTGCGAAGCTGGTGACGGGTGAAGATTCTGGCGGGAGGCAGGCCCTTTGCCTTGGCGGTGCGAACGTAATCGGAATTGATGATCTCCAGCATCGACGAGCGCATGAGTCGCGTGAGATAGGCCATCGTGCCCATGCCAAGCACGAGCGCGGGCAATATCATGTGACTCACGGTACCCCAGCCCGCGACCGGCAGGAACGAGACGCCGAAGAACGCGTTGAGATTCACCAGCGTCAGTTGTCCCAGCGCGGCAAACACGAAACTCGGCACCGAGATTCCAAGAATCACGAGGAACATGATGATGGTATCGGGCAGGCGATTGCGATACAGCGCGGTGAGTGCGCCCCACAGCACGCCACCCAATGCAGCGAAGATGACAGCGAGAATGCCGAGGGTGGCCGAGACGGGGAAGTGTTCGCGGATGATGTCGTTGACCTGGCGATTCTCCTGCGCGAAGGAGATGCCGAAGTCGCCCTTGAGAAAATTGCCGAGATAGATGAAGTACTGTTCCGTGAGAGGCTTGTCCAGCCCGTAGCGCGCTTCCAGATTCGCACGAATGGCCTCACTCATCGCACGCTCCCCGGAAAGAGGATCACCCGGCACGTTGTGCATGGCCAGGAATGTCGCGGTGGCGATGAACCAGACCGTGATGACTCCCTGTATGAGACGCTTGAGTGTGTACTGCCACATCGTTGTTATGAAATTCCTCTATTGCTGTGCTTTTGTCTCTGTTCTTGTGGGAGCGGGCCCTGCCCGCGATTTCTTTCAGCACCAGTCTGAAGTTGAACCTGACACTGAAATCGCGGGCAGGGCCCGCTCCCACAGATGTCAGTCAATCGGCCGTTTCTATGTATGCACCCGTGTAATCATACTCCGCCCCAAACACCCGCCGTATCACCCCCTTGACCTGCGGGTGCGTGGCATAGACACGACCGCGCTCATAGTTGCCAATGTATGCCACATCTTCATGCAGGATACGCTGGATTTCGCCAAAGGCATCCATGCGTGTTTTCGTGTCAGTCGAGGTCTGTGCGACGCGCACGTGTGAGTCCAGCACAGGATTGTTATAGCGGCCACGATTGTTGAGATTCCACGACGCATACAGATCCGCGAACGTCAGTGGATCATTGTAGTCAGGCCCCCAGCCCGACAGCACGATATCGAAGTCACCGGAATCCATCTTGGCGAGACGCTGCTGGAAAGTCTGGGCATCGATGATGATGTCGAGCCCGAGATTGCGCTTGAACACTTCCTGATAATACTGGCTGGAAATCGTCGCTACCGGAGAGGTATCAGCGAGCATCACGAGAGGGGGAATCTCGCTCAGGCCGAGCTCCTGCTTCGCTCTCTCCAGATGTTCACGCGCCAGAGCAACGTTGTAAGGAGATTCCGGTGCAGGATATTCCTCACGAAAGGTCTTCTCCACGCCCTGCAGCCACACCGGGAACAGACTCTTGGCAGGCAGATAACCCGGCAGCTTGATGACGCGGTCCACCAGTTCGTTGCCATCCTGCGCCAGGAACATGGCCTTGCGCAGATTCAGGTTGCCAGTGACACGTCCCTCGCGATGATTGAAATCCACGAAGAACACACTGCCGTCCATGAAGCGATCGAGCTGCCACTTCTGTTGCATCGCCCCTTCCAGCATCTCTGCGGTCAGATCCACCACCGCGATCCGCTCGTCCTTGTAGAGATTGAGCAGAGTGTTGGAGTCCGACGTGATGTAGGCGGCATTGATGCCATCGAGGCGAATCCGCTCCGCATCCCAGTAGTAAGGGTTCTTGACCATGCGCAGACTCGCCCCATGAACCCAGCTGGTCATCATGAAGGGGCCGTTGTAGAGCATCTCGTCGGCGTCAGCGCCATAACGCCCGTTGGTGGCATTAAAGAATGCCTCCTGTACCGGTTGAAAGGTGACGAACGCCACGAGCTTGTCGAAGTAGGCGATAGGCTGGGCCAGATCCACTTCGAGTGTATGGTCATCGAGAGCACGCACACCCACCGAATCCAGCGGCATCTGGCCAGTGTTGGCGGCCTCGGCGTTCAGGATGGGGTAGAAGATGAAGGCGTATTGCGAGCCGGTGGCAGGATCGAGCGCGGTCTTCCACGCGAATTCGAAATCGTGAGCAGTGAGCGGATCGCCGTTGCTCCAGCGGGCATTCTCCCGAATATGAAAGGTGGCACGAGTCCCATTGATCTCCCAGCGCTCGGCCATGCCGGGCACGATCTGATCGTTCTCGTCATAGCGCAGCAGGCCTTCCATCACATGACCGAGGACCATCCCGCTGACGGCATCCGTGGCAAGCATGCTGTTCATCTGCGGCGGCTCCTCCCGCAGATAGATGCTGATCTCGTTGTTCTCGACATCCACTGCTCCGGCCGCGCCACCCGCGCCAGTGCTGGTCAACCCCGCAACAAAATTGAGGGAGTACATCAACGCCACCAGCACGGCCACGGCGATGAACGCATAGCGTGCCAACTGCCTGCCTGCAGAGCGTGTGAAACTGTCGTCGCTGGTGATCGGAGACTTCATGCCTGGTGTTCTTCGAGACCGATGTCGCCTGAAGAATACCCCAGGGGCGTTGAAGGAGTCGATAGAGGCAAGCGGTGAGTCGCTCCGCCGTGTGGGAGCGGGTCTTGCCCGCGATGCGATCCTGAAGTAGCTTTCGGGAACAGCCCCACTGTGGGAGCGAGCCGCGCTCGCGATGACAGCTCAAAGGGCGCAATACGGCATCATCGCGGGCACGGCCCGCTCCCACAGGAGGTTGAGCATGGAACAGGAAATCGAACAATTCACCGAGATCTACAATCTGGTCACTGCATTCCTGGTGAACTACAGCTTCCAGATCATCGGCGCGATCATCATCTTCATCATCGGGATCGTGGTCGCACGCAGGATCAGCAACCTGGTCCTGCGTCTGTGTCTGAAGAAAAAGCTCGACGTGACGCTGAGCGGTTTCATCGCCAACACCGTGCGCCTGATCATCATCGTCATGGTCGGCATCATCGCGATGGGCAAGCTGGGCATCAGCATCACCCCCTTCGTGGCCGCCATTGGCGCCGTGTCTCTCGGTGCCGGTCTGGCTGTGCAGGGACTGCTCTCCAATTACGGGGCGGGGCTGAACATCATCCTGACCCGGCCCTTCGTGGTCGGCGACACCATTTCCGTCCAGGGTGTCAGCGGCGTGGTCAAGGAGGTGCACCTGGCCTACACCATCCTCACCGACGAGGATGAAGTCAGCATCACCGTTCCCAACAAGCATATCGTGGGCGAGATCATCCATAACTCCCAGGCTGACAGCATCGTCGAGCTGACCGTGGGCATTGCCTACAGGTCCGACCCTCGGGTGGCCATCAATGCCATTCTGCAGGCGCTGGAGCACATCGAGGGCATCAGCGACCGCCGCAAGCCACAGGTCGGCATCGAGGTGTTCGGGGACAGCAGCATCAATCTCGGCGTCCGCTTCTGGGCCAAGACAGAGGTTCGCTACGAGACTCATTACGTAGCCAACATGGCCATTCACGATGCGCTGAAACTGGCTGGCGTCGAGATCCCCTTTCCCCAGCGCGAAGTGCGCATGCTGCAGAACTGACCCCTGTGGGAGCGGGCCTGCCCGCGATTTGTGTCACCCTGA
>MGYS01000006.1:5444-9435 GCA_001802565.1 Gammaproteobacteria bacterium RIFCSPLOWO2_02_FULL_57_10
CCCACATTTTCTGACAAAAAAACGCGATGTCAGACTTGCACTCCTGACTTTCGTCCCCACCTTTGCGGTTCCGTTTTTTCCAACCACTCAAGTAACAGGAAGTAGTTATGAGCGTACTGGTAGGCAAGCAAGCCCCCGATTTCAACGTCCCGGCCGTATTGGCAAGTGGCGAAATAGTAGACAGTTTCAGCCTCTCCTCTGCCATCAAGGGCAAATACGGACTGGTGTTCTTCTATCCACTGGACTTCACCTTCGTGTGCCCGTCCGAGCTGATCGCGCTGGACAAGCGCATCGCTGACTTCAAGGCCCGCAATGTGGAAGTGATCGGCATCTCCATCGACTCCCACTTCACCCACAATGCCTGGCGCAACACGCCGGTCAACGCCGGTGGCATCGGACAACTGGGCTACACGCTCGCCGCCGACATGAACCACGACATCTGCCGCGCCTATGATGTCGAGTCTGCCGGTGGCATGGCCTTCCGGGGCGCCTTCCTGATCGACACCCATGGCGTCGTGCGCTCACAGATCGTCAACGACCTGCCACTGGGCCGCAACATCGACGAGCTGATTCGCCTGGTTGACGCCCTGCAGTTCCACGAAGAGCACGGCGAAGTCTGCCCGGCTGGCTGGAACAAGGGCGACAAGGGCATGGATGCAACTCCGGCGGGCGTGGCGTCATATCTCGCGCAACACGCCGACAAGCTCTGACATTCACTCCGGAATGTCGGCCAGTGACTGGCAAGTGAGCAAAACGGCGCTAAATTGCCCCGTTTTTACCACAGTTATCACTGGCCGCTCTGTCACTGAGGAGTAGAATGGCGCCACTGTATCAAGGTAGGATCGATCCATATTTCTGAAATAGAGGTAGGAAACATATGAAATTCGCGAAACCACTGGCAGCGCTGTTCCTGCTCCTGAGCCTGTTCTCGGGAAGCCCCGCGTTTGCGCAGTCTGACGAAACATGTGATGTGTTTTACGCCGGGCAGACCATCGAAGTCGGCTACGTCTGTGTGACTGCTGACGCCGACGAAGTCACGCTGGAGTACATTCTGGAAAATGGCTGGACCCTGTCCGAGGCGCATGCCTGGATCGGTGACAACATGGCCACCATGCCCCAGAACAAGAAGGGCAATCCGCAGAATGGACGATTCCCGCACTCCGCCTCGAATCTGGGCGGTGTCACTTCCCATATCTTCACCATTCCCGTCAGCCAACTCAACGTCAACCCCGAGACTTTCTGCGGAGCCGAGATTTTCGTCGCCGCTCATGGCGTCGTCTCCAAGGCATCCGGTGACAAGAAGGGTGGCGGCACAGAGTCAGCCTGGGCCGGCTCTACACAGCTGAGCAGCGGCGGCAACTGGTCACGCGTGTTCTCGGTCACCAATGATTTCTGCGGCGATGGATATCCCGATCCGGAGCATCCAGTAGTCCCTCTGGCAGCAGGCTGCTTCAACGTATTCGGCCATGGTGATGCGGTGACCGTTCCGTACTCCCCAGTGGGCGTAACAGGAACCACTAGTGCCTGGATCAACTCCTTCAGCAGTTCTACCTACATCGGCGGTGACCTGATCAGCGGTTCTGGCGATGCAGGCGATCTTCTTGCCGGCGTCAGTGGCTCCAATCTGGCAGTTCAGTTCTCGGTTGACCTGACGGCGAACCCGGCCTTGATCGTCGACAGCGCCAACGTGTATGTCGGCGCAGCGGGCTCCTTCGACGCGGTATCACCACTACAGTTTGGCAATCCGATTGCAGGCAACGGCACAGGCATCCTGTACGCCGAGATTCCGATGAGCTCCGTGCCAGCGAACCTGGACGTAGTCATGCACGCCGTATTCTGCATAGACCCGCTTCACTAGGAACGGTTCTGTCTGACCCGATAGAAAAGGCCCCGCCGGGCAACTGGCGGGGCCTTTTGCATTTTCACGTCGCACTCCGACGGAATCCCACCCCTCCTTCGTATAGAACACCGAGCAGTTACTTTGGCTGTCGAATGCAGCAGAATAAACGGAACGGGTGAGATCTCTACGAAGGCCAGCACAGTACTGGTGCGTTGGCAGCGATACCCAGGCAACAGGTCTCCGGAGCACCGATCTGAAATGACAGACGATCAAGAGCTGATGACGGCAATCCAGTCCGGAGACGCGCAGGCGTACGAGGCCGCCGTCAAGAAGCACCTGAAGTCGATCAGTCATTACGCTTTCCGCATGCTGGGCAACTCCAAGGACACGGAAGACATCACTCAGGAGACATTTCTGCGCCTGTGGACTCATGCCGATACATGGCGAGGGGAAAAGTCGAGTGTGTCGACCTGGCTGCACCGCATCGCGCACAACCTGTGTATCGACTATCTGCGCAAGGACAAGTCGTCAGTCACCAGCGAATATCTGGATGAAATGGAAATGGACGACCGGCCCATGGATGCGCCTGACAATACGGACAAGCTGACAGCCCTGAAGCAGGCATTGGAGTTGCTGCCAGAGCGGCAGCGCAGCGCACTGGTGTTGAATCACTATCACGGGTTCTCCAACCGTGAGATTGCCGAGATCATGGACATTTCGGTGGATGCCCTCGAGTCGATACTGGCCAGGGCGAGACGTGGATTGAAAGCACTATTGCTGGGAAAATCGAGCTCCTCCGCAGAGAAGAGCCTGTAAATTCAGAGGATTCAGGACACACCATGAAAATCACACCTGAACGTTTTGCGACCATTGTTGAAGTCTATGGCAGCCAGCCCGAGCATTGGCCTGTCGAGGAACGTGCCGAGGCCTCTGCCTTCCTGGCGCAGAATCCCTCCGCACAGGCGCTGGTGGCCGAATATCAGTCACTGGATGCATGGCTCGACCAGTATCGGGTTCCGGCATTGCCCGCCCTGGAGGCGCATGTGCTGAGTCAGGCACGAAACGTCTCGACCGGCAACGCCTTCGACCGCCTCATGGACTGGCTGCTGCCCCATTCCGGCCGCGTCCTGGCGTGGGTCTGGCGTCCCGCCATGGTGGCCTGCCTGCCACTGATCTGTGGAATATATCTTGCCGACTATTTCAGCTTCGGCATCGAAAGTCCCCAGAACTCCTGGGAAGAAGAGCTATACCTTCTGTCGCTGAACGACTACGCGGAGACGCTTGAATGATCAACCGACGACGACTCATGACCTGGCTGATGGTGGTTTCGCTCGGCTTCAACCTGCTGGTTGTGGGCGGCATCACGGCACGTGTGATGATTCATTCGGAGGGTCGCCCCATTCCGCCGAACCTCTCCTGGATTCTTGACGATCTGAGTGAGGAAACGCGAGCAGCACTGCGGCCGCAGATGCGGGAGTTTGGCGAGGTGATGTGGCCGCTGCGCAGGGCGATGTTTCGCGCCCAGCGCGAAGTCAATGATCTGATGATCGAAGAGCCCATGAACAAGGAAGCGATTGCCGTCGCGTTTGACGAACTGCGCAAGGCCAGTCTGGAGTATCAGGAAACCACCCACGCGCAGACCATCGAGATCTTCGAACTGCTGACCCCGGAACAGCGCAGACTGGCGTTGAGTTTCATGAATGACAGGCGCGATCCTCAGGACTTCAGACGCGACAGCGAGGAGCGGGATCGGAATGACGCCAACGGAGCTACCGACAACCGATAGCCCTGCGGTCAGTGATACCAATGCTTTTTCCTACTGCACGCGGCGCAGGGTCTGCACGCCCTGATCGCTGGTCTGCACCATCTCGTCAGGTGTCACGAATTCCACTGTACTGATGACTTCCTGCCCCATCGCGTCGAGTCTGATGCGATCATCGTCCAACCAGGCGTAAGGAAAACTCACGCCGAATGACTCCACCGAAATTTCCGTCGCAGAATAATTCAGCACGATACTCTGGCCCTGAAAATCGGCCTGCCAGCTGCCGAGAATCATCTCCCGCTTCGATGGGGTTGAGGCCGCACAGGCAGCCAGCAGAAGCAGCACAGCTGATACCACGATAGTTCTTGCACGATTCACAGAGCGTCTCC
>MGYS01000006.1:9472-19149 GCA_001802565.1 Gammaproteobacteria bacterium RIFCSPLOWO2_02_FULL_57_10
GTCAAAGCAGGTATCTACAAACACTACAAGAACCAGCTCTATCAGGTGATCGGTGTGGCGCGCCACAGCGAAACGGAAGAGGCGCACGTGGTCTATCGACCTCTCTACAACGACAGCGGACTGTGGATTCGTCCGCTCTCGATGTTCGATGAAACCATCGAAGTGGATGGCCGCAAGGTCAAGCGTTTCGCGTTCGTCGAGGAACAGGATTCGTCAGGGAGCTGACACCTTTCTCTGCGCTTCCTTGGCCAGCAGCTTCTCGCGACGACGCCGCTCGATGGTGTCGGCCATGGACTCGCCGATGTGCGTCTCGCCCCGCTCCTTCGCGAGTTGCACCTGACGCTCACGCTCGGCGTAACGCTGGCGTTGCTCCTCATCGTGCGCATCGAAGCAATGGGGGCAGCTGATGCCTCGCACATACTGCGGCGACTGCATCTCCTCCTCCGTGATCGGCATACGGCAAGCATGGCACTGATCGTAGTTGCCCTTCTCAAGCTGATGATTGACGGTCACGCGGTTGTCGAACACAAAGCACTCGCCTTCCCACAGTGACTCCTCTTCCGGCACCTCTTCGAGATACTTCAGGATGCCACCCTCGAGATGGTAAACCTCGCTGAAGCCCTGCTGCTTCATGAAGGCCGTGGACTTCTCGCAGCGGATACCCCCGGTGCAGAACATGGCGACCTTCGTGTGCTTCTTCGGGTCGAGGTTCTGCTTCGCGAATTCGGGAAATTCCCGGAAGCTCTCGGTACGGGGATTGAGCGCATTGCGGAACGTGCCAATCTGCACTTCGTAGTCGTTGCGCGTGTCGATCAGCAGCACATCAGGATCGGAGATCAGCTGGTTCCAGTCGGCAGGTTTCACATAGGTGCCAACGATGTCATTCGGGTCGATGTCTTCCACTCCCATCGTGACGATTTCCCTCTTCAGTTTCACCTTGGTGCGGTAGAAGGGATTCTCGTCGGCCAGTGACTCCTTGGCCTCCAGGGTCTGCAGACGGGGATCGGAACGCAACCAGGCAAGCACGCGATCAATGCCTTCGCGAGGACCGGCAATGGTGCCATTCACGCCCTCGGCGGCGAGCAGGACGGTGCCGCGCACGGCGTTTTCCTGCATGAGATCGTGCAATGGCGCACGCAAGGATTCGAAATCGGGAAGGCGGGCGAACTTGTACATCGCCGCCACGACGAAGTTGGACATGGTGTTTCTCCTGTGCTGCCTGGATCGCAAATCCAGCGCAAGGTTGATGGGGCGGCAATTCTAACGCAGATTTCCACCCTGTGGGAGCGGGCCCTGCCCGCGATGAAATGTTGTACGCGATCATCGCGGGCAGGGCCCGCTCCCACAGGGGCATGCTCAACCTTCGTGGTCGCGGATCACCTGCATGAATACCTGACCGTATTTTTCCAGCTTGCTCTGCCCCACGCCGCTGATGGTCAGAAACTGCTGCTCCGTCAGCGGTCGGTAATGCACCATGTCCATCAGGCTCGCGTCATGGAAGATGACGTAGGGCGGGACGTCGTGCTCATCCGCCAGTTGCTTGCGGCAGGTACGCAAGGCTTCCCACAGCGCCCTGTCGGCATCGGCCACCACCTGCTTGCTGCTGCGCGTCTTCTTGACCGTCTTGACCACGGCCTCCTGCACGTCAATGCGCAGCGCGATACTCTCCTCGCCCTTCAGCAACGGACGCGCCTTCTCGCTCAGATGCAGACCGCCATAGGTCGTGTGATCGACACTCAGATAGCCGCGCGCCACCAGTTGTCGATACACGGAGCGCCACGCATTGCCCTCCAGCTCCTTGCCGATGCCGTAGGTGGAAATGTGTTGATGATTGTTCTGGAATATCTTGTCTGAATCGGCACCCAGCAGCACATCGATCAGATAGTTCACACCGAAACGCTGACCCGTACGATACACACACGAGAGTGCCTTCTGCGCCGCCTGCGTGCCATCCCATGTCGGCACCGGATTCAGGCAGGCATCGCAGTTGCCACAATAATCTCCAGTCGTTTCACCGAAGTAGTGCAACAGTGCTTGACGACGACAGGTGGTGATCTCGCAAAGCCCGAGCATGGCATCGAGCTTTGCGCGTTCGATGCGTTTGAACTTGTCGTTGCCCTGCGAGGCATCCATCATCTGGCGCAGCATGATGACGTCCTGCAGACCATAGACCATCCAGGCGGTGGCGGGCTCTCCATCACGCCCCGCGCGGCCGGTTTCCTGATAGTAGGCCTCAAGACTCTTCGGCAGATCGAGGTGCACGATGAAGCGCACGTCAGGCTTGTCGATGCCCATGCCGAACGCGATCGTCGCGACCACGATCACGCCATCCTCACGCAGAAAGCGCTGCTGATTGCGTTGCCGTGCCTCGGCACTCAACCCTGCGTGATAAGGCACAGCGGCAAAGCCCTGCTCTTCCAGCCACGCCGCCGTGTCATCGACTTTCTTGCGCGAGAGGCAGTACACGATGCCCGCATCCTTCTCGTGCTCACGACGCAGGAAACGCAGCAGCTGCTGACGCGGATTCTGCTTCTGTGTGATGCGGTACTGGATGTTCGGCCTGTCGAACCCGCTCACGAAGTGACGTGCGTCGACGAGTCCCAACCGCTCCGCAATTTCTGCGCGCGTGTTCGCATCGGCAGTCGCCGTCAATGCGATACGTGGCACCTCCGGAAAAAATTGTTCGAGCAGGGAGAGCTGCAGGTAGTCGGCGCGGAAGTCATGACCCCACTGCGACACGCAATGCGCTTCGTCGATGGCGAACAGTGCGATCTTCAGCGTGCGCAGCAATTGCAGCGTGGAATCCTGGTTCAGACGCTCGGGAGCGACGTAGAGTAGATCGAGATTGCCCTCGCGGATATCGTGCAGGACCGCGCGCTGCACATCAGGGGTCTGCGAGGAATTGAGAAAACTCGCGCGCACGCCGAGCTGCTGCAACGCATCGACCTGATCCTGCATCAAGGCGATCAGGGGAGAGATGACGATGCCAACGCCATCGCGCAACAATGAGGGAATCTGATAGCACAGCGACTTGCCGCCGCCGGTTGGCATGAGCACCAGGCAGTGACGCCCGGCCATGACTTCCTCGATGATCTCGCTCTGCGGACCACGGAAATGCTCATAGCCGAAGATGTCCTTGAGGATCTGTTCGGGGGTCGATTTCATCGGCGGCGATTATGACAGGTTTCGGTGTGCAACATGAAACCAAGTGTAGACCATGCACCGCCGTCGTTTAACGCGCCGCGCTGAGACGCTCCCCATACTGTGCCAGAGCCGCCTTCAACTTCTCCGCATTCTGCGGCCCCATGCGCAACAACTGCTTCTCCACGGGGCTCATGCTTTCGATCTCGGAATTGGCATACACGTACATCACCTTGGGCTTGATCAACTGGAACGGCCCCTCGGCTGTTCTCGCGTTGGTGACCTCGTTGATTGCGCGCAACACGGTCTCATCGAAGTTGCGATTCGGATAGCCGATCTCTGCATAGGCCTCCTGAAACAACGGACGCAGCATGCGATAGATCGCCACCGCCTGATCGGGATCCACCGCCGTCAATGCATCGATCACGGGCGTGTAACGCTGGTAGGAAACTGTCTGCATCTCGAACAGATTCTCGTCGAGTTCGCGCACCGCCATCGCCTGCGGCAGCCGATTCACCGGGTAATCCAGCTGCGGCAGGTTACCCTCGGCAACGTTGTCGACGAAGACCACGAACTTGCGGATCAACTCTTCGGACGCGACGATGTTCATCAGAGTCGCACCGGTTTCCAGTGCACCGAGACGCGCCAGCACGAACGCATCACTCATGTTGAGCCCCGGAAGCTCGACCACTTCCTCGATCACTTCGGGGGCAGGTGCCTCAACAACCTGTGGGCGCTCCACAGGAAGTGGCTCCGTCACAGTGGGCAGTGGCGCAGGTTCCACTTCGCGCTGCACCGGCTCGGGAGGACGCGGCACGGGCTGCTCGATTTCCACCGTGCGAGTGCCGTCGGGAGTTTCAAACGTGGCCGCCAGATAGACCAGAAACAGCAGTCCGATGACGGCTATTGCGGCGATGATGGCCATACTCTTGTTTGCCATAGAATCCTCGGAACAATCAGCTGAAAAATGATGTTGTGAATGGCACAACGAACGGGCGTCATTCTTGCACAGCGCCCCACAGGGCAGCAAGCCAACGCCTTTGATATCAGTATGTTGCCTTCAATTGCCATGATTGCAACACAATCATGTGAAAGTGTGATGAATCGCCAATCTCTGTGGGAGCGGGCCTGCCCGGGATGCAGACCACACTGACATCAATCGCGGGCAGGCCCGCTCCCACAGTCAGTGGAATTATCCCACCCCCAGCAGAATGGCAACGCCCAGCACCGCGAAGATCAGGGCCGCAATCAGGTGTACTGTGCGCACCGGCACCTTGTCCGCAATACGATCGCCCAGAATCACTGCCGGCACGTTGGCGATCATCATGCCCAGTGTGGTGCCGAGCACCACCGCGAACAACGACTGCCCTATTGACTGGTAATGGGCCGCGAGCGCAACCGTGGCCACCTGGGTCTTGTCGCCCATCTCGGCGAGGAAGAAAGCCACCAGTGTCGTGCCGAACACTCCGAAGCGCGCGAGTTTCGCATCGTCCTCGTCAAACTTGTCCGGGATCAGCGTCCAGATCGCCATGGCCACGAACGACAGGCCCAGAATCCAGCGCATGGCATCCGGAGCGATCAATGCAGTCAGCCACGCGCCGATGACGCCCGCAAACCCATGATTGGCCAGAGTGGCGACCAGAATGCCCAGAATGATCGGCATGGGTTTGCGGAATTTTGCTGCGAGAATGAAGGCGAGCAACTGCGTCTTGTCACCGATCTCGGCAAGAGCGACCGCGCCGGTGGAAATGAGAAAAGCTTCCAATCAATACCTCAAGGAATGTTGTTTATGTGGGAGCGAGCCCGCTCGCGAATGAACTCACCACCATTATCGACGATCACCAAAACAACGTACTGCGCCGAAACGCCTGCTGCAGCTCGGTGTAGACACCAGAGGCCTCATCCAGTGTCTGCTGCGCGGGCACCCCGTCGGTGGTCTGCAACTGGGGATTGGTGTCGAGAATTGCCTGCATCCGCTCGACGGAAGAACGCACCTCGCGCAGTGTGTCGTCGATGCGATCCTCATAGAGTCGCTTCTGCATCTCCATCTCGCGATAGCGAGGGTTCTCCACTCGCTCCGTACGACACACTCGCGTCGGCACGCCGTTGGCACCCTGCACGTTCTCGCAGACCTGAACTGTCACATAGGGGGAAACATGGCGATCCACTGCTGATGGCAGCGTGCGAATCAGGTAATCGGCCATCATGTACTCCGTGCGGGCTTTGCCAAGCAGGAGGGTGAAGTGTTGCTGTGCAGACACCGTTGTATCCTCGTTGGCGACCTGGGCACTCGCAATCTGGTCCAGAGCACTGGCATAGACTTCCTGCAAGGAGGCCATTTCCTCGGCGTTGGCTCGCATTGAGCGGCCCAGCAGATTGCGGCGTGCCACGTCCACTTTCCAGCTGCCATAGTCGATCAGGGCCTGCGTGTGCTCCGGAGAACCGGGTGTATGCAGACGAGAATACAGATACCAGGTGAGGTGCTCCTTGTCGTCGGCCTTCTGCCAGTCGCCAGCCGCCTTGTGCGCGGCAGTCAGATCCTCGAGCACCGGCAGTTGCTGTTCACTGAGCAGCCCGCCGCTGATCCGGGTGATGCTCAGCGCGCGATCGTAGGCTTCCGCTGCCTCCTGATTCTGGCCAATCTGAGTGAGGTAGCGCGCCTGGTCCAGCAGTGCCTCCAGCAGACTGTCGTCATAGGGGCCGAACTCTCCCTCGAGCTGTGCGATATTCTCTTCGAAGCGAGTGAGTTGTTGACTGATTTCCAGCGCAGTTCTCTCATCCACGAGCGTGGCATCGGCCTCAGCGGGTACCGCACCGTCAACGGTGGCGCCGTCATAGATCGTGTCATCGAAGAGCGGCGCTCCATCAATGGCCACGCGCGCACCGACCCTGGTATTGCCTGTGGCCGGTGCGTCTTCGGCAGCCAGAATCGAGTGCGTCAACAGGGCACAAAGCAACGGCAGGATCGGCTTGAAGAACAGCGACTTGCTCATATCAATCATTAACTCTCTGGCACGGACTGCCAACATTGACTCCCATCGCGGGTACGGGTGACACTAACAAGCCTCCCCTGAACCAGACGTGAATCACAAGATCAAAAAATCACTGAATAATCAGAACATCAACCCGGGGACTAAGCAAGGAGACACACCATGAAAAAGACCATTATGACAGCCTCGGCGCTAGCGTTGGCCTGCTTCACGACGATCATCAGCTCACAGGACAACAGCATGAGCTTCTTCATCACCAGCGTTGGCTCCGGCGATGGAGCGAACCTCGGTGGCCTGGAAGGTGCTGATGCCCACTGCGCAGCTCTGGCAACCGCCGTTGGCGCAGGTGGCAAGACCTGGCGCGCCTACCTGAGCACCCAGGGTGCAGGGGGTGTGAATGCCCGTGATCGCATTGGTACCGGTCCCTGGTACAACGCCAGAGGCGTGATGATAGCCGAGAATGTCGCACAGCTGCACAGCGAAGAGGCAATGACCGGCAAGGAAAACTCCCTGACCGAAGCGGGCAATATGGTGAATGGCCGTGGTGATACTCCCAATCAGCACGACATCCTGACCGGCTCCCAGGCAGACGGCACAGCGTTCAGCGGTGACACCAACCTGACCTGCAACAACTGGACAAGCAACAGCGCTGGCTCTGCTCAGGCCGGCCACCATGACCGACAGGGCGGCGGGGCCAACCCGACCTCCTGGAACAGTGCTCACGGCACGCGCAGCTGCAGTCAGGAAGATCTGATTGCCACTGGCGGCAACGGCTACTTCTACTGCTTCGCCATTGACTGAGGACGCTCGGGCTGCCGGAGAGATTGGCTCCGGCAGCCTGCTTTCAACCCCATGGACTTCAAGGACTACTACAAGATTCTGGGCGTCGCCACCGACGCCGATCTCAAGACCATCAAGACTGCCTACCGCAGGCTGGCCCGCAAGTACCATCCGGATGTCAGCACCGAACACGACGCCGAGAAGCAATTCAAGGACGTCGCCGAAGCCTACGAGGTCCTCTCGGACGACAAGAAGCGCGCCGAATACGACCAGCTCCGCCAATACGGCCGCGCCGGTCAATCATTCGAGCCACCGCCTGGCTGGCAAGGCGCCGCCGGGAGTGGCAACAATCAATATAGCAACGCGGACTTCTCCGACTTCTTCGAGAATATCTTTGGCGCAGGGCGCTTCCGACAATCTGCCGGGCGCGGTGCTTCGGGTTTCGAAAGCAGTGAGGATTTCACGTCCAGTCGTGGCCGCGATATCGAAGTCGAGCTGCCGCTGTTTCTGGAAGACACGCTCAGCGACAAGGCGCGCAGCATTGAGTACAACCTGCCGCATTACAGTGACACCGGGCGCCTGCCGGATATTCGCAAGACCTTGAAGGTGAAGATTCCTGCCGGCGTGACCGATGGCGAACGTATTCGTCTCAAGGGTCAGGGCGGGCCGGGTTTCGGCAATGGCCCGGCCGGTGATCTCTATCTGCGTATCCGTCTCGTGCCGCATCCGCTGTTCGACGTCGCAGGCAGCGATCTGACCATTACGGTTCCCCTGACGCCGTGGGAAGCCGCACTGGGCGCCAAACTCAATGTGCCGACGCTCTCCGGCAGGATCAGCCTGACAGTGGCACCGAACAGCCAGACAGGTCAGCGTCTGCGCATCAAGGGCCGCGGGCTGAGAACCAGAACGGGTCAGGGCGACCTCTTTGCGGTGCTGAAGGTCGTGATGCCGCAAAAATCCGACAGCGACGCGAATCGTCTGTGGCAGGAACTGGCCGACAAGGCCGCATTCAATCCGCGCACAGACTGGGAGGCATGAGATGCACAGCGAATACACCACAAGCCTGACCCTCGTCGATGCCTGCCACACCATCGGTCTCGAATCACAAGAGGTATTCGAGATCATCGAGTACGGCATCATCACACCCGATGGCGAATCACCCGACGATTGGCGCTTCGATGTGCGCATGATCAGCACAGCAAAACGCGCACTGCGCCTGCAACGCGATCTGCACCTGGAATGGTCAGCCGTGGCCCTTGTCATCGAACTGCTGGACGAGCGCGAACAACTGCGTGCCGAGAATGCGATGCTGTCGCGACGCCTGGAACGCTTTCTCCATGGCAATTGAGATCGAGCGCAAGTTTCTGGTACACCGGGATCGACTGCCACCACTTGGCGTGGGTACGCGCATCTGTCAGGCCTACATTCCCACATTGAATCGCGTCACGGTGCGCATCCGCCTGAGTGGCGACCAGGCATTCATCACCCTGAAGGGCCCGAGCGTCGGGGTGAGTCGCTCCGAATTCGAATACGAGATTCCGCCCACAGACGCACAGCAGATGATCGAACAATTGTGCAGCGGTGGCGCGATCGACAAGGTGCGCCACGAGATCCACCACGCAGGGATGCTATGGGAACTGGACATCTTTTCCGGGGACAACAGCGGCCTCATCGTCGCGGAGATCGAACTGACCGACGAGGCCCAGCAGTTCACTCTGCCCGATTGGGTCGATTGCGAGGTCAGTGCCGATCCGCGTTACTCCAACTCCGCGCTTGTCCTGAACCCGTTCTCACACTGGCCCCCATGTGGGAGCGAGCCCTGCTCGCGATAGACTCACTGCCATACCGTGGGAGCGAGCCCTGCTCGCGATAGACTTACCGCCTGACTGAATCGCGGGCAGGCCCGCTCCCACATGACACGCACAACCCTGTCACGAAACTGCCATCCTTCCTTAACGGTGTTGTCATCTGAGCTCTCTATGCTGTCGCTCAAATCGAGCCTGACAGGAGATGGCCATGAGCGAACCGCGCCGACTGAAGAATCAGAAAAAGTACCGCACGATTTTCCTCTCCGATATTCATCTGGGCTTCAAGGGCTGCCAGGCCGACTTCCTACTGGACTTTCTCAGCAAGACAGAATCGGAATTTCTCTACCTCGTGGGCGACATCTTCGATGGCTGGGAGATGCAGAAGAAATCCTACTGGCCAGCCTCACACCAGAAAGTGGTCAACGCCATCCTGAAAAAAGCGGCAACTGGCACCCGCGTGATCTACACGCCGGGCAACCACGATGAGAGTGCTCGACACTACTGTGGTCATACGTTCGACAACATCGAGATCCGCGACACTGCCGTGCATGAAACCGTCGATGGCAGGAAGCTGCTGGTACTGCATGGCGATCAGTTCGACACCGTGGTGCAGTGCAGCCGGTTTCTCTCGAAAGCAGGCGCCACCATGTATGGCCGCCTGTTGACGATGAACCGCATCATCAATGCAGTGCGTTCACTGTTCGGCCTGCCCTACTGGTCTCTGGCCGCACATCTGAAACACAAGGTCAAGAACGTGGTGAGTTACATCGGACGCTTCGAAGAGGCCGTCGTCAGTTCTGCCCGCACACAGGGAGTGCAGGGGGTAGTGTGCGGGCACATTCATCACGCCGAGATGGTGATGATGGGCGAGACGCTCTACTGCAACACCGGTGACTGGGTGGAGAGTTGCACCGCAATGGTGGAAAATCGTAATGGCAAGCTGGAGATTCTGAAGTGG
>MGYS01000007.1:0-7676 GCA_001802565.1 Gammaproteobacteria bacterium RIFCSPLOWO2_02_FULL_57_10
AGGGACACGGCTGGTTCGGTCATGACCTGCACAAGCTGTGGGTCAAGGCTGATGTCGAGTGGGTGGAAGACGCTGTCGAAGAGGCAGAGGTCCAGGCACTTTACAGTCGGGCGGTGTCAGCGTTCTGGGATGTGCAGATGGGTGTGCGAGCCGACCTTGAGCCCTCGCCGTCACGGACCTGGGGGGTCATTGGTGTGCAGGGTCTGGCCCCCTACTTCTACGATATCGATGCGGCCTTGTTCGTGGGCGAATCGAGCAGGGTCGCAGCCCGGATCAGCGCCGAGTACGAGATCATGCTGACCCAGAACTGGGTCATCTCGCCGGAGGTCTCACTGGACTTCTTCGGCCAGAATGACCCTGGTGCTCAACGGGGCAGCGGACTGTCCACCGCGCACGCCGGACTGCGCCTGCGCTACGAGATTCGCCGCGAATTTGCACCGTACATTGGCGTGAACTGGCAGAAGAAGTTCGGCAACACAGCGGATTACTCCCGACTGCATGGCGAAGAAGTTGATGACGCCCATTGGGTCCTTGGCGTGCGTGCGTGGTTCTGAACACACTGCTACACTGCCGGCCAAGTTCTCGATTGTCCACTTACACGTCATAGCGAGTGCCTCATGGAAGAAAAAACCTTCAGCGTGAAACTGCAACTGCTGGAAAATTACCTGTTCCAGATCGACTTCGGTGAGTTCGGCAACATACTGGCGGACGAGCCCGAGCCGATCGGTGACGGTGAAGGCCCCAGTCCCACCGGCCTGCTGGCGGCGTCGGTGGCCAACTGTCTGTCGGCTAGCCTGCTCTTCGCATTGCGCAAGTACAAGCAGGACCCGGGTGACATCAATGCCACCGTCACCGGCACCATCGCACGCGTAGAGAAATATCAACGCGTCACGAAGCTCAGTGTGCAGATCCACCTCGCTGTCGCCGGAGAATCCCTTGCCGATCTCGACAAGGCGGTCTCGCAGTTCGAAAACTTCTGCACGGTCACGGAGAGCGTGCGTCACGGCATCCCCGTGGACGTGGAGATATTCGACAACGCAGGCATCAGCGTGCACCGGAGCGCGGCGATCCAGGCATGACTTCTCCTGCCCTGCAAGCAACTCCTTTGACTGACCAGCGCCCCCAACTCTGGCTGATGGTCGGCGCGAGCATCTTCTGCACACTGGTGACGGTGGTGTTCGCTCGTCTGGCCTACGGTCTGATTCTGCCATCCATGCGCGCCAGCCTCGGCCTGAATTACGCCGAGGCCGCGAATCTGGGCACGATCACCGCATTGGGCTACCTGTCACTAGTGCTGCCCGCAGGAATGCTGGCAAGCCGTTACGGTGCACGGCGCGCGATCCTGCTCGGGCTCGTTCTTGGCGTTGCCGGCTTTGCAGGGCTGTCCGTGGCGTCGTCCTATCCTCTATTGATGGCATTGATGGTGATGCTTGGGGCTGCCACGGCGTTTGCCTACACGCCACTGATCTCATTGCTCGGCGCGTGGTATCCAGAGCGACGTGGCACCGTTATCGGATTCGCCAACAGTGGTGTCGGCAGTGGCATGCTGCTGGCCGGAGCGATCGTCCCGCTGATGACGGGGGCAGGCAGTGATGCCGACATGGGCTGGCGTTATGTCTGGGGTCTGTTTGGCGTGAGTGCTCTGCTCTGCGCCATCGTCTCGGCAATCGTATTGCGCGATCCCCCAGGCAGTGTCGTCACCGGCGCCTCCGGTGAGAGAGCCCCACGCGTGCGGATCAGTGCCGTGTACCGCAATCCTCACGTCGTCACCGTAGGGCTGGTGTACGCGGTGATCGGAGTGACGTACATCGTGCAGTCAATCTTCATGTACAGCTTCGCACTGGACGCCGGAATAGACCCGGTAGTCGCCGGACGACTGGTGGCGTTGATGGGAATTCTGTCGATATTCGCGGGACCGGCGTGGGGCTGGGGCTCGGATCGCATCGGCCACAGCCGGGCACTGGTGATCTGCATGACGTTGTGCCTGATCGGGACTCTGGCGCCGGTTCTGTGGCCCACTCTCCCCGCCTTCATCGCGCACTATCTGTTGCTTGGCATATCGGTGACTGGTCTCTTCACCGCCACTCTGGCAAGTGCCACCCGCACCGTCAGCCGTGAACATGCCGCGGTTGCCGTGAGCTTTGTCACGCTCTTCTTCGCGCTGGGGCAACTGATTGGCCCCGCCCTCGCCGGACTGCTGCTGGAGACCACCAATGATTTTCGTCTGACGTTCTTCATCAGTTGTGTCCTGATGGCAGCGGGGATACATCTCAGTTGGCGTAGTGGACGTGTGCAGTAGTGGACGTGTGCAGCAGCGCACCAATTAGAGGGCCCGGACTTGACTCAATTGCTCAAGAAATAGACCATACAGGCGTAAATCAGATTTGCTGAAAACCAAAAAGACGCTCATTCAACGATAGACGCCTATGCCTCAAGAACACTATCAACCCCTCAGTTGCATGCAATGCGCAAACGCCAGCGCACTGGGATTCGATTTCAGTTTCGCCTTCCAGCCCATCGTACGCGCCAGTACTCGGGAAGTGATCTCCTACGAGGCTCTTGCCAGAGGTCTGCAGGGAGAGCCCTTTGCCCATGTCTATCAGAATGTGACGGCCGAAAATCTCTACCGCTTCGATCAGGCCTGCCGCGTCAAGGCCATCAAGCTGGCAGCAGAGCTCGGCATGAAAGAGACACTCTCCATCAACTTTTCCCCCAACGCCGTGTATCGCCCGGAGCTGTGCATCCGCACCACGCTGGCGGCGGCCGAGGAATACAATTTCCCGCTCGACAGGATCAGCTTCGAAGTCACGGAAGGAGAGGAGGTCCAGGAAAAATCGCACCTGGTGAACATCATCAGGGAGTACCAGAGCATGGGATTCACAACGGCCATCGATGATTTCGGTGCCGGCTACTCCGGACTCAATCTGCTGGCGGAATTCCAGCCAGACTACATCAAGATCGACCGCAACCTGATCGATGGCGTGGACCAGAATCCCGCCCGTCAGGCCATCATCGAAGGCATAATGCTGACGTGTTCGAAGCTGTCGATTGGTGTGCTTGCCGAAGGCGTGGAGCGCCACGAGGAATATGTGTGGCTGCGTCAGCATGGTGTTGATCTGTTCCAGGGCTACTACTTCGCCCGGCCGGGTTTCCAGTGCCTGCCGAGCGTTGCCAGGGAACTTTTCGATATCTGAGCTGCGGTAATCGCGGGCAGGGCCCGCTCCCACAGGATATTCCTGTGCGGTCACTTGTGGGAGCGGGCCCTGCCCGCGATAATCCTCCAGAACCTCCACAACAAGTGATGACTCCAATGCTCAAATGGCAGTGCCTATCCTTCTCCGACCTCAGCACGGAAAAACTTTACGCGTTGATGCACCTGCGCCAGCAGGTGTTTGTCGTCGAGCAGGCTTGCGTGTACCAGGATGCCGACAATCTCGATCAAGGTGCCCTGCATCTCTTCGCCACAGACGAAGAGACACTCGTGGCCTGCTGCCGATTGCTGCCCCCCGGAAAGAAATACACCGAACCCTCCATAGGTCGCGTGTGCACGGCGCAGAGTCATCGTGGGCTGGGAGTTGGCAGGGAGTTGATGCAACGAGCACGGCAAGAGGCAGTCCGGCATTTCCCCGGTCGGGCAGTCCGCATCTCGGCGCAGTTGTATCTGCAGGAATTCTACGAGTCACTCGGATTCAGGACGACGTCCGCGCCTTACGACGAGGACGGTATCCCGCATATCGACATGCTGTCGGAACCAACGTCAAACCCCATGTCAGAACTGGAGTAACGCTCTGGCATACAGGCGACGACCACGACCATCGAAGACGCTCGCATCGTAATTGGTGACTATGCTCGGGTCGTAGGTCGTCAGACCCCCTTCGCGATACGGCAAGTCTGCATTGAAGGCATCGAGTATTCCAACGGAGAACACCGACGTGCCAAAGCTCGAGTTTGCCCAATCCATCGTGTAGCTGTACTGCAGATCCCAGCTCTGGTAACTGTCGATTTCCTTGCGCACGAGCGAGCGCACCAGATCATTGCCACTATCGTAGGTGCTCTGATACGCAAGATCCCGGTACGAACCGATCAGCCGCGTGATAACGGTCACGCTGTGATTGTCGCGCAGCCAGTTCAGACTGATGTTGCCCTTGTTGTCCGGCAGCGAGCGCACGAGATTGCCATCACCCGTTGTACCCGCCGCATCGAACACGCCGGTTTCCAGAAGACCCAGCTCCAGCCCCGGCACATCGATCAGCTTGTACTGTCGTACATGTGTGTAATCGAGCCCGAGGCGGAACAGACCGAAACGATTCTCCCACCCGTAACCCAGTTTCAAGTCCACGCCATCGGAGATGATGGTGCCTGCGTTGATCGTGCTCAGCACTGTCGTTGTCAACTGTGCGGTTGTCGAGGCGAACGTGCGCACGACACCTGGCACTACATACTTGCGTGGGTCCACGACGCAGTTCAATCGCTGTGCAGAATCACGACCATACTGTGCTTCGAGCGCATTCGGATCGCAGGCCTGGAACGGCGTAGTGGCGTTGCCGGACAATGAACTGTTCAGCAGATAATTGGCAGGGTTCGCGGCGGCGACCGTGAAGGCCTCGATCTCGCCCGCAATCGCGGAGATACCCGGCTGGGGCAGCACCTTGTCTTGCAGCTCGAAGCGCCAGAAATCCGCGTTGACACTCAATCCATCGAGAACCCCGGAAGGAGTCCAGACGAATCCGGCACTGAAAGTATCCGCATGTTCATTCTCGACCTCAGGCGCAGCGGCACCTACCGTGTAAGTCGTGTTAGGGAGTGCATGTTCATTGGTGGGCGGCAGCAGCCCGGCTCGCACGGCCTGGTTGCGCAGCGGGTCACGGAAGGTGTTCTGCGAACCTTCGAGTCCCTCTTCAACAACACCGACGTTCGGAGCACGGAACGACTGCGAGAAAGAACCGCGCAGCAACAGTTCCTCCACCGGACGCCAGCTTGCCGCGATCTTCGGTGTCACCTCACTGCCGATGTTGCCACCGTAGTCTTCCCAGCGCATGGCGAACTGGGTCTCGACATTGCTCAGCAATGGCAGAGACAACTCGGTGAATACGGCTTTCACGTTGCGATCATTGTCGTAATTGAAAATACAGTAGGAACATTCCAGATTGTTGCTGACGTAATGAAACTCGTCCGGACGACCACTGCTGTCATAGCCGAGAATTGCCTGCGGAATCCCGGGCAGGTTGATCGACGGCGCGCGCGACGCATTGTTCTGCATGCGATACTGCGCGCCCGCTGCGAACTGCGCCATGCCACCACGCAACGGCAACAGTTCTCCGGTGATCACGGCATCGAAAACTCCCAGCTTGTTGCGCTTGTCGGAGCGCAGAATGGATGGGCTCATCCAGTCGATCAACTCTTGGGAATTGGCCAGCGCGGGATTGGTCAACGCCGTCAGGAAGGGATTGAAGAACTGGCAGCCGCCGATACCGTGATTGTTGCTGGTCAACGCCAGCGACAGACTCTCGCGTGTGTTGAACACATAGCCAGGAAAGAAGGTCTGGGTCAGTCCGTCACCCAGCGCGCCATTGGAGACATTCCAGAAAGTGGGCAACATGCCACCCAGTGGTCCCGGAGTGTTGCGAAAATCGAAGTCGGCGCGGCCGTTCGGCGTGCAATTCGGACCCCCGAGTCCGTTCGCGGCCAGCTCGGCGCGATCACGCTGCAACGTGCGGTAGCGTTGCTCGAAACTCGTCCCGCTCCACGAATAGCTCACGTCGTACGTGAAGCGACGATCATCCAGCACCTCGAATTCACCCTTCAATCCCGCCTGCACACCGACGGTCTCGGTGTCAGTGAAATTGGTATCGCCACCAGTGCGCGGCGTACCCGTGCGAATGGTGGCCCACAGCGGCACATTCATCCCGCCATTGGCCAAGACATTCGGCACGTTGGGGATATTGGTCGGCCTCGGCAGTCCCGCTGCCGGTGCATAGAAGCCCAGCTCGGCAGTCTGTCCGATGGCGTAGCCACCCCATGCAGGATTGCCGATGTGTGAACCGGGCGCAGCGAGAAACACGGAAGCACCACGTGAGTTGACTGCCCCGGAGTCGGTGCGAGCGATCCGTGAATCCGACCACTGCACGAAGGAATAGAATTCGGCCTTCTCGCTGAAGCTGTGATTGAATGCGGCGGCAATACTGTCACGCTCCATGCCCAGATTCATGTAGTGCCAGTCGTATGTGCCCTCGCGGCACGACCCGGTGTTCTGTCCGCGTCTGTCATTGCGACTGCCGACAAAGAATGGCTCGCCCTCGGCATCAGTCAGACTCTTGCACAGCGGGTCGGTATACACAGGCACATTCAATCCACCTTCGGCCACATTGCGCGCGGTGATCGCCGGATTGAAATAGGCGGCGTTGAAGTTCGCGCCGAACTGCGGATTGTTGAACACCGCTTCCGCGCTGCTCGGCGTACCCCCGACGATGTCGCTGAACTGCGAGTTCTCATCGAAGTAACGCGCATATTCCACGGGTACCGGGTCGCGCTCATAGCGTTCCGCCGCCAGCACCAGGTGGCTGTCACCGCTCTCATCGGCCCAACCCCAGATTGCACTCGCGGTCGTGTCAAAAAGATCACCAGCCTTCTCCACTCCCTGGATATCACCGTACAGCTCGAAACCCTCGAAATCGGTTCGCATGATGACGTTCACCGCTCCCGCTACGGCGTCGGAACCGTAAAGAGCGGAGCCGCCATCGGTGAGCACTTCGAGTCGCTCCACCATCACCATCGGGATGGCATTCAGATCCACCATCTCGCCACCGCTGCGCGTCGTGGTGGCAGCAGACACCTGGCGCTTGCCGTTGATGAGAGTCAGTGTGGAATTCTCGCCGAGGTTGCGCAGGTTGATGTTGGCAATCCCTTCAACCTGACTGTTCTCGCCGGAACCCACATTGCTGACAGAACCGGAGTTCACTTCGAGATTCTTGATGACATCCCACATCTGAGCCGCCCCCTGGTGCTCGATCGCACTGCGATCAATCACCTGTACGGGAGAAGGACCGTCCAGCGGACTACCACGCAGATAGGAACCAGTGACGAGAATCTCTTCCACGTCCGGTTCGGTCGACTCCTGCGCGTGCAAAGGCAAGGCGCAGCCAACGCTGAAAATGACACACGAAATAATGAGGGATTTGCCGGATTGATCGAACCGGCTGCGAAACCATTGGGACTTGATAACCAGAGACATGGAGAATTCCTTTGCGAATGACACACTCAGCAAACTACAAAAAGTGCGAGCAACACAGTTACTATCTTGTGTTGGCGTGAAATTACCGCCGCAATACAAGGACTTGCCGTGAACTTTATCCAATCGACCTGAGCAAAGCAACCGGCATCAGGTGGAAGTGTGGAATAGTTGCTACCTGCGTTTCCCGCATCCTGCTAAGCTGGCTCACATTGGCAATACGATGAAAACACAGAGATTTGACGGTATGAAGAAATTGCTCGTTCTGCTCGGCAGCGTGATTGTTGCGGTGTTGGCAATCAGTCCGAAACTGCTTGGATTGGTGATTCGTGATGACGCGACCGAAACCAGACTGATCGAGCTGACCGGCCAGCCAGGACTGAGCCTGGACATGACGTCGGGCTGGTTCTCGAGTCAGGGACAATTGACCGTTCGTGATCCGATCATC
>MGYS01000007.1:7745-11170 GCA_001802565.1 Gammaproteobacteria bacterium RIFCSPLOWO2_02_FULL_57_10
GCAGATCGGTGTCGCGCGGGCCGATATCATGCCGGTGATCTCCGGCCTCGCGGCCAGTGATCCCATCCAGCAACTGCTGGCAGAAGGCAGGCGGACGGCTTTCACGGTTCTCGCGGGCGTGGATGGTTCACTGCACCTGCACATGAATGCGGGCGCCCTGCAGTTCACGGAAGCCGATGCCCGTCTGACTCTCGATGATCTGCAGGCAGATCTGCACATTGCTGGCAACGGTAGCGCTGAAATGAGCGGCCGCAGCAGCCAGGTCACGGTGCAGGACCCACTCAATGAAATGGTGCTGCGAGACGTTGCCATCACCTTGCACAGCGAGGAACTCAGTGCCACTCCCTTGCCCGGAGGGCTCGGAATTCGTGCGTCTCAGCTGCAAATTAACCAGCCACAGCGGTTGACCATGAACGGGATTAGCATAGACTATGCCGCCCGCCAGGAAGCAGACACCAGAACAATTACCCTGCAGCAGAGTGTGCAGATCGACGAGATCATCTCGGAGCTGCCGGTAGAGTCACTCACCCTGACGTCGGAAATCACGGGAATTGACGAAACGATCGTCGCGGGCTACATCGCGTTCATGCGTGAAGCACAGAACCGGATGCAATCAATGAGCGATGCACAGTTGCAGGCCTATGTCGCCCGCAACAGCGAGCAGTTTGTTCTCGAACTGGTGCGCAGCCCTCTGCAGCAGGAGAGCCAATTGATCCTGCAGGCCTATGGCGGAGAACATCGGGCCGAGTTGCAGATCGACTGGCCCGGAATGGCCGGACTCCCGACACTGGACGACGTGGATGTGCGGCAGGTGGTGAGTGTGATCGGTGCAGATCTGGATATCACTGCCAATGAGGAAGCGCTGTCGAGAAGTCCGCTCGCCGCGACAGTCAGAGCTTATGTGACACAAGGCGTACTGCCACAGGAGAATGGCAATATCCTGCTGAATGCCAGCCTCAGGAACAGCGTGCTCGTCGTGAACGGACAAGAGATCATGCTGGCACCGTTCCTGAATCTTTGACACAGAACCTTTTACACAGAACCATTGACACAATTGCTTGACCAAACTGAATGACCATTAGCCGGATCACCATGAATCAGATTACTGCAGACAATCCCACACGCCACCTTTTCTCCTATCCCAAGTACTGGGCGGAGTGCTACGGAACAGCACCGTATCTGCCGATGTCCCGCGCGGAGATGGATGCGCTGGGCTGGGACAGTTGCGACATCATTCTGGTGACAGGTGACGCCTACGTGGATCACCCCAGCTTCGGCATGGCCGTGATCGGTCGCATGCTCGAGTCACAGGGCTTTCGCGTCGGCATCATCGCGCAGCCCGACTGGCAGTCGGCAGAGCCGTTCAAGGCGCTGGGCGAGCCGAATCTTTTCTTCGGCATCACTGCGGGCAATATGGACTCGCTCATCAATGCCTACACCGCCGACCTGCGCCTGCGCACCGACGATGCCTACACACCCGGTGGAATGGCAGGCAAGCGACCGGACCGCGCTGTCATCGTCTACAGTCAGCGTTGCCGCGAGGCCTACTACAATACTCCCATCGTGATTGGTGGCATCGAAGCCAGCCTGCGCCGTATTGCCCAGTACGATTACTGGAGCGACAAGGTTCGCAAGTCCGTGCTCATCGATTCCAATGCCGACATCCTGCTGTATGGCAATGCCGAACGCGCACTGGTGGAAGTTGCCCACCAACTGGCCGCCGGGCACAGCATCTCCGAGATGACGCGCATTCGCGGCACCGCGATTCTGCTCGACAGCGTGCCGGAAGGTTGGACCGAGATCGACTCCACTCGCATCGACTGGCCGAGCAAGATCGACGCGATGCCAAATCCCTACGAATACAAGGACCCGGAGTCGCAGAGCTGCGCCACTGACTCGTCTTCAGAGAAAGACGCAGCGCCAGTTGACCCACAAGCCGCCACGCCGATCCGCATCATCCCGATGCCGCTGCACCGCAAGAGCGATCTGGACAAGGACAGGACCTACATTCGCCTGCCCTCGTACAACAAGGTGAAGAATGACCCGGCGCTGTATGCCCACGCCTCGCGCGTACTGCATCAGGAATCCAATCCGCACAACGCCAAGGTGCTGGTGCAGAAACACGACACCAAGGAAATCTGGGTCAACGAGCCGCCGATTCCGCTGGAGACCGACGAGATGGATGGCGTGTTCGACCTGCCCTATCAGCGTCGCCCACATCCGTCCTATGGCGATGCGAAGATTCCGGCCTACGACATGATCAAGACGTCGGTGAACATCATGCGCGGCTGCTTCGGCGGCTGCACGTTCTGTTCGATCACCGAGCACGAAGGCCGCATCATCCAGAGCCGCTCCGAAGAATCCATTCTCAAGGAAGTGGAGAAGATCCGCGATCAGGTGCCAGGTTTCACCGGCACCATCTCCGACCTTGGCGGGCCCACGGCGAACATGTACCGCCTGAATTGCAAATCCGAAAAAATCCAGAAGAATTGTCGACGCTTGTCCTGCGTGTATCCGACCATCTGCCAGCATCTGGAGACGGATCACAAGCACACGACGCAACTCTATCGCAAAGCCCGCATGATCCCCGGCATCAAGCGCGTGGCGATTGCCTCCGGTCTGCGCTATGACCTCGCGCTGCGGGATCCGGAATATGTGGAAGAACTGGTCACGCATCACGTCGGTGGCTATCTGAAGATTGCGCCGGAGCACAGCGAAGAGAACACGCTCTCGAAGATGATGAAGCCGAGCATCAGCTCCTATGACGACTTCAAGGAGATGTTCGACAAGTTCTCGAAGAAGGCAGGCAAGGTGCAGTACCTCATCCCCTACTTCATCGCCGCGCATCCGGGCACCGAGAATTCCGACATGCTCAGCCTCGGCCTGTGGCTGAAGAAGAACAAGTTCAAGCCCGATCAGGTGCAGACCTTCTATCCATCCCCGATGGCGCTGGCCACGGCGATGTATCACTCGGGCCGCAATCCGCTGAAGAAAGTGACTTACAAGAGCGAAAAGGTCAGCATCGTGCGGCAGATCGAACAGCGTCGCATCCAGAAAGCCTTCCTGCGTTATCACGACGAGAAGAACTGGCCGCTGCTGCGTCAGGCACTCAAGGACATGGGGCGCGAGGACATGATCGGCGACGGGCCGCATCAACTGGTGCCTGCAGAGAAGAAGTCGGCGCGGCATGGCACGCCTCCGAGGCGTCCGGGGGGCAAACCTGCCGCCGGCAGATCTGCTGGAAAATTCGACTCCAGAAAGGCGCGTAACCGCCCGTAGATCCAACCTGTGGGAGCGAGCCCTGCTCGCGAATGAGATAGCAGGCAGCTCTTTCGCGAGCAGGCTCGCTCCCACTGTGATAAAACAATCGCCTGCGCTATTGATGATAATGATTCTCATATGTACAATGATTCGCATCAGATCGA
>MGYS01000007.1:11177-14862 GCA_001802565.1 Gammaproteobacteria bacterium RIFCSPLOWO2_02_FULL_57_10
TCCTTATGGAGAATCAAATGTCACACCGCACTTCCAACCCGCGCTTCGCTCTCAAACCCTTGGTTCTCGCCCTTGCAGGCACAGGTCTCCTGGCCAGCCAGCCACTGTTTGCCCAGGGCGAGAGCGACGACTCCGAACGCGACATGCCCGCGATCTACGTGATCGGCAAGGAAGAGAATGCTGCGCTGCGTCAGCCTGGAGCGGTATCAATCGTGGGTCTGGAAGAGATGGAGCTGCGCCAGCCGCGCTCTACCGAAGAGATTCTGCGTACCGTGCCGGGTGTGACGGTGAAACCTGAAGAAGAAAGCGCGATTGTCGGCAACATCGGCATGCGTGGCCTCAGCTCTGCGGACTACAAGACCCTGATCCTGGAAGATGGAGTCCCTGTCGCTCCAGGCCTCTTCGTCGGCAATGGCCGCTACTACAATCCACGCGTCCAGCGCATGGAAGGGATTGAAGTGCTCAAGGGTGCAGCATCCCTGCGTTATGGCCCGAGCACCATCGGCGGCGTGATCAACTACATCACTCGTCAGCCTGCCGATGGCGTGGAACTGTCTGTGCGTGGTGGCTCCTTCGGCTCACGCGAAGCCACTCTGGAAGTCGGCGGCAGTTCACCCTCCGGTGAAGGCGTGTTCGGCCTGCTCGCCACTCGCGAGAAGAGCGACGGCTTCATGGACAAGGGCTATGACATGACCGACATCGTGGTCAAGACCGGCCTGCAGATCGGCAACAATCAGTCCCTCAGCCTCAAGTACTCCGACTACGAGAGCGACGCCAACATCTCCTACCGTGGCGTGTTCCTGAACGAATACCGCAGCGAGAGCCGCGACAATCCTGCACCGGATGACTGGTTCCTCTCCGGCCGTCGCGCTCTCGATCTCAACCATGAGTGGGAAATCAGCGACACCATGCGCCTGAACACACTGGCCTATGTCAGTGAGACATGGCGCGATTACTGGCGCTATGGCACCAACAACGCTGCCTCTGCCGCAGCAGGCACCTGGATCTACACCAACAGCCTCAATGGCAACAATCGTGCATTCGAGCGCACTGGCGTCGACAGCCGTCTGCAACTGGAACACTCCTTGTTTGGCATCGCCAGCGAAGCAGAGCTGGGCGTGCGTTACATGACTGAAGTAATGGATGACGTGACAGTGGCCGCAACACGCGCCACGCCGCGCACGGGCAACCTCAGCAAGGACGTGCGTGATTCGGCAGACAGCATTGCTCTGTACGGACAGAACCGTTTCCAACTGACGGAGACCGTGGCTCTGACTGCCGGTCTTCGTATAGAAAAGTATGAGCAGGATCGCAAGGATCGCCGTCGCAACGATGCACAAGGCGCCACAGCAAACAGCTCAAACACCGAATATCTGCCTGGCCTTGGACTGACCTGGCAGGCCGCGCCCGATCTGCAACTGTTTGCCAGCGTCTACAAGGCGTTCTCTCCTGCGCTCAATGGCGATGCTCTGGATGGGCTGTCAGATCAGAAACTCGACGCCGAGCGTTCCGTGAACATGGAAGTGGGATTGCGCGGCAACAGCGGTCGCCTGAGTTACGAAATGGCTGCGTTCCGCATGGACTTCGACAACCAGATCGTTCCGGCCAATAGCAACAGCGTGTTCCAGAACACCAATGGTGGGGCGACGATTCACCAGGGCATGGAAGTCGGTGCCGGCTTTGAACTCGGTGGCGGCTTCAGCGTCAGTGGCAACACCACGTGGATACCGGACGCGGAGTTCAATGGCAATCGCTACAATGCCAATGGAACACTGAACACACCGGATGGCAACCGTATCACGTATACCCCTGAGTGGACGGCCAACCTTAGTCTGGACTATAGCGTTGGCGGCTTGCGCTCTTCCCTTGCGCTGCACCACACGGGTGAGCAGTTCACGGACACAGCGAACAGCGTGACGCTTGCGGAAAACACATCGGGCTTTTTCACCGGTCGCATTGACAGTTACACGTTGCTGGACCTGAATCTGGTGTACGAGGTGAACAGCCAGTTGTCGTTCAGCGGCAGCATCAAGAATCTGACGGATCGCCGCTACATTGCGAGTCTGCGTCAGGGTATCTATGTGGGTGTCGAGCGCAGTGTGGATGCGGGGTTTGTTTATCGGTTCTGAGTTGATCTGAATTGTTTGACTGATTGTTTGTAGCTTCGAGCGGTGGCGGGAGGCAGGGGCCGGTTCTGCGGCTGACCTGCGCCGCTCCGCGTTGCCCTCTCTCCGCTCCAAGGTTGCGCCCCACCTGTTTGGCGAGTATAAGTTTCGTGTCGATATTGTTTCCCGTCATGGAGGAAAGAGCATGTCACACACGATGAAGTCTTACTTATTCGCATTGCCGTTATCTGCATTGGTTAGCGCATGCAACACAACACACGTTGATACTGCCCGGCAGTTCACAGTTCAGGACGAGCAGACCGCGCTCGCGATGATTACCGAAAGCATCAACAATCAATGTTCAGCGGAGGGATTCGTCGCTGGAACATCAGAGCATACCCGGTGCTTCTGGCAACACGCCTCCGAAGTCCGCGAACAGTTGGTAGTGGTCAAGGAGAACGGGCTCGAGTACGACCACCGCATGAACGGCGCGGCCGTGCTAGCCGACAGAAAGTTCCGCGCTCAGGACAATCACGAAGTCCGAATAGCGCAGGAACAAAGACAAGAACAATTCGCCCGCAACGACGGCGGCTGACCCACAGCGCCCGAAGCACGCGCCTATGTCCACTACTATGAAGAAGAACCTCCCCGCATAGCACAATGTCAGAGGCGGGAGGTGGAGGTGGAATTTAACGTGTACTACAATCACTAAATCGCGGCGTGATGGGTACAGATTCGTATATTAAGCATACTCGCGATGTTTTATCCAAACACTCAATATCACAAGAAGCTTACTGGCAATATACCTCAATTGTATTATCTACATACTTTCTGACAGGCCCTGAAACGGTATCATAAAAACGTCTTAATTTAACTTCATAGTCTGGTGAATTGAATACCCTTACTCTTTCCCCGGAGAGGTTCAAATAAGCGTGCTCGACTCGTCCTTCCGTCATTGGAATTTTTCCTTTAGAAATCCAAGTTGAAAACACACCAGTATTTCTTACTATGAACTTTTCCATTGTATGATGGAAAATCGCTCCATAAAACTTCAAGTCTTTTGCCAGAACATAAGCATCCACAAGAGGCCTTCCTACAAAAATCGATTTTTCGTGCCATGCAGTGAAGAGACCATGAGAAATTGCACCTTTTACTGGCACTCCTTGCTCCAGCATCGTCCCCAAGAAAAGATCAGCGTTATAGACTATTTTCGCAAAATCTTCGTCTGTATCACCATCAGATACGAATAAGATCGAGTCGGAAAAGATTTTAGGAAAAATAAGACTCGCAGTGTTGGATGCTTGAACATCGTCCGCAAACTTTCTAACCTTATCTATCACTTCAAGCACTTCTTTATGAGGATTCCTATATACAAGATCTGTAAATCCCATAATGTCAAAAAGCGCCAAGAACCGATTGTGAGCAAATTTATCCATGACAGAAACACCCTTGACCGCGTGATTTAATGCAAAAATAACATAAGTGGAACCAGACCTTTTTCCGAGGGGAACAATCCCAACCGTACCTTCCGACGCACATTTATAAAAAAATTCGCGGCACGGCACGATGTCAGAGGCGGG
>MGYS01000007.1:14896-24549 GCA_001802565.1 Gammaproteobacteria bacterium RIFCSPLOWO2_02_FULL_57_10
TCGGCCTACAAAGCACTAATCTCTAATCTCTAATCTCTAATCTCTAATCTCTAATCTCTAATCTCTAATCAGCAGGATTATTTCTTCTTCAACGCCTGCTCGAACAAAGCCGCCATCGTGCCTACCTGGCGCTTGTTCGCGGCAGCCGCAGCAAAATCCTTCTTCTGCCGCTCCGCATACTGCGTCTGATTGCGTCGTGACGAATCGCCCTGCTTGCCCGCAGTTGCTCCTCCAGCAGACGGCAATTCATCACTCAAGCGCATCGTCAGTGCAATGCGGTTGCGATTCAGATCCACTTCCAGCACTTTCACCTTCACGATGTCCCCCGCCTTAACGACATCGTGCGGCGTCTTGACGAACTTCTCCGAAAGCGCAGAGATGTGCACCAGACCATCCTGATGCACACCGATATCCACGAACGCGCCGAAGTTCGTCACGTTGGTGATCGTGCCTTCCAGTGTCATGCCAGGGGTCAGGTCGCTGACTTTCTCGACACCTTCCTTCAGCTCGGCGGTCTTGAATTCCGGACGCGGATCGCGACCCGGTTTCTCCAGCTCCTTGAGGATGTCCTGCACGGTGGGCAAACCAAAATCTGCAGTCACATAATCCTGCGGATTCAATGAGCGGATGAACGTCACGTCTCCAATCATCGACTTGAGATCGCGATTGTTGCGCTTCGCGATCGCTTCGACGACGCAGTAGGACTCGGGGTGCACCGCTGAACCATCAAGCGGATTGTCGCTCTCGTTCACGCGCAGAAAGCCTGCCGCCTGCTCGAAGGACTTGTCACCGAAACGTGGCACTTTCTTCAGATCCTCGCGACTGCGGAAACGACCGTGAGCGTTACGGAAATCGATGATGTTGTTGACCAGAGTCTGATTCAGGCCGGACACGCGTTTCAACAACGGCACTGATGCAGTATTCACATCCACGCCCACCGCGTTCACACAGTCCTCGACAACCGCATCGAGACTGCGCGCGAGTTTTACCTGACTGACATCGTGCTGATACTGACCAACGCCGATGGATTTCGGATCGATCTTCACCAGTTCCGGCAGCGGGTCCTGCAAGCGGCGTGCAATGGAAACGGCACCGCGAATCGTCACATCAAGATCAGGGAATTCCAGTGCCGCCAGTTCGGAAGCAGAGTAAACGGAAGCACCGGCCTCGTTGACGATCACGCGCTTCGCATTCAGTTCGGGATGCGCCTTCAGCAACTGCCCCACGAACTGATCCGTCTCGCGTGAAGCAGTGCCGTTGCCGATGCTGATCAGCTCCACGCCGTACTTCTTGCACATCTGCAGCAGCGTCGCAGCGGCCTCGTGAATGCGATTGGCCTGATGCGGAAAGATCGCGCCGTGATCGAGCACCTTGCCGGTCTCGTCCACGACCGAGACCTTCACGCCGGTGCGCAGACCGGGGTCGAGACCGATGGTGACCTTCTTGCCCGCTGGCGCCGCCAGCAGCAGATCCTTGATGTTCTTCGCGAACACTTCGATGGCATCTTCCTCGGCACGCTCGCGAATCTCGGTGAGAAAATCCGTCTGCAGATGACTCTGCAGTTTCACGCGCCAGGTCCAGCGCACCACGTCGAGCAACCACGCGTCGGCGGCGCGGCCCTGATCCTTGATGTTCCAGAACCCGGCGATCAGACTCTCGCAGGGATGACGCAGCGCAGGATCGAGATCCTTGATATCCACGTTGACCAGCAGAATGCCTTCCTTGCGTGCGCGAAACAGCGCCATGGCGCGGTGCGATGGAATCTTCTCCAGCGCTTCGGAGAACTCGAAGTAATCGCGATACTTGGCGCCTTCTTCTTCCTTGCCGGGCACCACTTCGGAAATGATCTGCGCCTTCTGCCAGAAGTATTCACGCAGCTGTCCGAGCAGCTTTGCATCCTCGCTGAATTGTTCGATGAGGATGTGACGTGCGCCGTCGAGCACTGCCTTCACATCCGCAAAGCCAAGCTCGGCATTCACATAGGCAGCGGCCTCCTCTTCCGGGTTGCGCTGCGGCTCGGCGTAGAGCAGATCGGCCAGCGGCTGTATGCCTGCCTCGCGCGCGATCTGTGCCTTCGTGCGGCGCTTCGGCTTGTAGGGCAGGTAAAGATCTTCCAGCTCTGTCTTGGTGGCGGCGCCGCGCAGTTGGCGCTCCAGCTCCGGAGTCAGTTTTTCCTGCTCCTTCACGCTCTTGATGATCGCATCGCGGCGCTCTTCAAGTTCGCGAAGATAGTAGAGACGCTCCTGCAACTTGCGCAGCTGTGTATCGTCCAGCCCACCAGTGACTTCCTTGCGATAACGGGAAATAAAGGGCACCGTGGCACCTTCATCGAGCAGTCCGACGGCGGCGGCTACCTGGGCGGGTTTGGCATCAATCTCGGAGGCAATCTGTTCGAACAAAAAAGACATACGATTTCAGACCTGTATAACAATATGAATTATGAAACTGTGGGAGCGAGCCTTGCTCGCGATGCCTTCCAAACATGAGTTATCGCGAGCAGGGCTCGCTCCCACATGGTGGATCTTGCCGTTATTCATCGCGAGCAGGGGCGGTACTTTTCTCGAGGGAGGCACTCTTGCGCTCCTTGCGCTGCTGCTCAACGCTGATGCCACGTTCAGCACGCTCATTGAGCATGTCGATGTGGGACAACAGTCCGCGCAGAATACTGATCTCCATCTGATCGGGACGAATGCGGCCGAACAGACGGCGCATCCTCATCATGAGCAGGCGGGGATTCTCCGGGTCGTGGAAGTTGAGGTCAATCATGGCCTGTTCAAGATGTGAATAGAAGCTCTCCATCTGCTGGCCGGTGGCACGTGGCACATCCCAGTCGAGCCCACTGACGACAACATCCTCGGCTGCGCCACGGGCACTCGCTACGTCGTGGTCGCCTTCGGCAACGCGTTGCTGGCGACGCAGCAGCTCCATGCGCACCTCGTAACTGACCACCATGACGGCGGCAGCGAGATTGAGCGAGCTGTAGGACTCGTCGGCAGGAATGTGGACGTGGAAGTGGCAGAGCTGCAGCTCTTCATTGGTGAGGCCGGAGTCTTCGCGACCGAACACCAGCGCCACCTCGTTGTTGTGACTCTCATCCGCCACCTTCACCGCACACTGGGGCGGCGACAGCAGAGGCCACGGCAGACGACGTGATCGGGCACTGGCGCCAATGACCAGACCACTATTCACGATCGCCTCTTCCAGTGTGGAGGTCACAATGGCCGACTCCAGAATGTCCACGGCGGCGACAGCGCGGCCGGTTGCGACACTACTGGGGAAATCCTCGGGGTCTACCAGGGTGAGCTTGCTCAGCCCCATGTTCTTCATGGCACGCGCCGTCGCCCCGATATTACCGGGGTGAGAGGTGTTCACCAGGATGATTCGAATATTATCGAAGTTGTTGATACGAACTGGCTTGTCAGACAAAACGGCACCTCTGCAGGGCCCCTGACCTTCCGGTCGAAAGCGGAAAGCGGGGCAATTAATGTCGAGCTCATGAAAATCAGGGCGCGATTATAGCAGTTAAAAATTTTAGCTGAGACTGCGCAGGCCGTATTTGCTATTATTGCGCGTCCTCAAAAAGCCCGGTTTCCGCTAGAGATCGCCAGATACAGGTTCCCCACGAATATGCACGCTATTGTCAATATTGCCCTCAAGGCCGCACGGGATGCAGCAGAAGTTCTCGCCCATAACGTCGATCGTCTCGATCGGATCAAGGTAGTCGAGGAGAACGGCGGCCAGGTCATCACCAACATGGACCTGGATTCCGAGAAGACGATCCTGTTTCACCTGCAGAAGGCCTATCCCGACTACAGCATTCAATCCCGTGTCTCAGGATTCGTGAAGGGCCGCGACAGCAACAACGTGTGGATCATCGATCCGCTGTGCGGCAGTGCCAATTACCGCCGCGGCATCAGCCATTTCTGCGTGTCCGTTGCGCTTGCCACTGGCGGACGCGTCAACCACGCAGTACTGGTCAATCCGATGCAGCGGGAAGAGTTCACGGCCACCCGAGGCGCAGGTGCCCAAACCAATACGCAGAAGCTGCGCGCCAGCAAGGGCAAATCACTGGAAAATGGTCTGGTCTCTCTGGATTCAGAGCCTGCCAATTCTGTCCATAGTGAGACCCTGCTCAAGCTGCAACAGAGCCTCTATGGTTTACAGTGTGATACACGAATCACCGGCTGCCCTGCCCTCGATCTGGCCTGGGTCGCGGCGGGCCGACTGGACGCGGGCTGGCTGGGCGAGAACGACCCGGCGTCGATTGCGGCCGCGATCCTGATCCTGCAGGAGTCAGGTGCCCTCATCAGTGATGCCACCGGCAATCCGGAGATTTCTTCGACGGCAGAACTGATCTTTGGTAACCCGAAGTGCTTCAAGCAGATGCTGCAGTTCCGTCAGGCCGCAGGTGCAAAAATCGTCTCATAGCAATGACAGAAACGCGCGAGCCATCGGGTCTCCTGCATCAGTGACATACAGCCTATCAACAATAAACATATAACAGGACTTGAGGCTCTCATCTCTGCCGAGGAGACAACCCCCAGCAGTGGTCGCAAAGCTGACGCAGTTTCAACCCATGGCAGAGAGTTCCAGACGCAAACGCCACAGCCTTGTCGATGGGCCCATACCGGCAACGCTGATCCGCATGACAGGACCGATGATCATCGGCATGTTCATGCTGTTCTCCTTCAATCTTGTCGACACTCTCTTCATCAGCATGCTGGGCACGGAACCACTGTCCGCGATCAGCTTCACCTTCCCTGTCACGTTCATGATCCTCAGCCTGGCCATTGGCCTTGGCATCGGCACCTCTGCCGTGGTCGCCAAGTACCTGGGCTGCGCAGAGCATGAGAAGGCCAAACAGGCCTCCACCGTCACCAACTACACCTCGATCCTGATGGCCTTTCTGCTCTCGCTGATTGGCTACGTCTTCATGGACGATATCTTCCTGCTGATGGGCGCGCGCGAAGCGCTGCTGCCGCAGATCCGCGAATACATGACGATCTGGCTGCCCACCAGCGCATTGCTCGTGGGGATGACGACTGCAAACAGTGTCTTGCGTGCCTGTGGCGACACCAAGACGCCCAGTATCGTGATGGCGGTGTCCGGACTCATCAATGTCGTCCTGGACCCGATCCTGATCTTCGGCCTCGGCCCCATTCCCGCAATGGGCATTCAGGGCGCCGCAATCGCCACCCTGATCTCGTGGATCGTCGGCTTCGCCTACCTGTTCTACTACCTGACCGTGAAACGCGAGCTGGTCTACAAGGGTATTCCTTCCTTCGATATCTTCGTGTCGTCGAGTCGCGAGATGCTGCGTATTGGCATCCCGGCATCCGGTGCCAACATGCTGACCCCCGTCGCAGCCGGCATCATGACAGCCATTGCGGCCACGTATGGCGAAAGTACGGTGGCAGCCTTCGGGGTAGGTTCGCGCATCGAATCCATCGCCAGTCTGTTGGTGCTGGCACTCTCATCCACGCTGCCCCCCTTCATCAGCCAGAATCTCGGCGCCGGGCGCATGGATCGCATTGCGGAGTCCTACCGCATGACGATGAAGTTCATTCTGCTGTGGCAGCTGGCCGTGTACGTGGCGATGGGATTGGCGGCGGGGTTGATCGCCTCTTTCTTCACCGAGGATCCGGAGGTGTCGAGGGCGATAAGACTCTTCATCTGGATCCTGCCACTGGGCTATGGACTGCAGGGCGTGGTGATCCTGACGAACTCGGCATTCAATGCCCTGCACAAACCGATGATGGCGCTGTACTTGAGCATTGCACGTTTCTTCGCGTTCTATGTGCCGCTGGCGTGGCTGGGCAGTGAGATGTTCGGGCTGACGGGATTCTATGGCGGGGCACTGCTGGGCAATGTGATCATGGCCATGCTGTCATGGCGCAGCTTTCAAAGCGCACTGGCGGATCAGGCCAGAGCGGAGGTTGCGCAACAGCCCACACCGTGAGCTGTTACCACAACTGGACACAGCCTCGAATCAGCTGCTGAAGAGATTGCGGATGCCTGCAATCAGACCGCCCTGCTTTGCAGGTGGCGGCGTCACAGGCGGCTCGAAGACCTTGACCGGACTCTCTACAACCACACTCTCTGCAACCACTCTCTCTACAACCGCACTCGCGGCAACAGACGCCGCAGCACGATTGTCCAGCGCCGCCTTTTCTGCATCGTCCACCAGACTGAAACTCTTGTCTTCCACTTTCGCAATCACTTCAACGCCCGCATCGTCGGCAAAGCTCAGGCGGTTGTTGCTTTCCTGGAAGGCCAGCATCTCCAGACAAATTTCGTTGTAGTCAGCCGCTGTCAGCAGATCCGGGCGCTCTTTCATGTTGAGCGTGAACTGCTTGTCATTGGCGGCCGAGAGGTAGTGCAGGTTCTTCTTGGTCGTGAGCAGCAATCCCTCTTCCTTGGCTCTGTCATACAGCGGCGTGCCGCGCAGCGGAATATAGGGGAAGAAGAAGAAGAATTCCGGCGCAATGCGACGATTCAGCTCCAGCGTCTGCCGCATGTTCTCGGCTGTTTCCAGCGGCATGCCGACGATGTTGAACGTCAATCGATTGATGCCGGCCTTCTTGCAATTGTCGGCAGCATCGATGACCTGCTGATTGGTCATCTTGCGACCCAGCATGGTGGAGCGGTATTTTTCGTCGCCACTTTCGATGCCGAACCATATTGTGTGACAACCAGCCTCTTTGGCCGATTCACAGAATTTTTCGTTCATCACTTCCACGCGGGAGTTGATCGAGAACGGCAGATGGATCTTCTCCTTGTAGATCTCGAAGAACGCACGCACGAACTTCAGGTTGGAGAGGAAGAGCTCGTCCCAGAATTCGAAATAACCGACGTTGTACCTGTCGCGCAGACGGATCAGTTCATTGACCATGTCTTCCGGATCATACTTGCGCAGGAATTCCTTCTTGGTCTTCCAGCCATCGAGCAACGGTGTGTTGCAGCAATAGGTGCAGCGATAGGGGCAGCCACGACCAGTCATCACCGGCAGCACCACTTTTTCCTTCGGTCCGAAGATGGAGGTGTTCACATCCTTGAAGCTGTTGTCCTTGGCGAAGATGTCATAGTCGGGGAATGGCAGTGACGCGAGATCGCCGATCTGGTGGGGTTCTGTCTTGATGACTTCGCCGTCATTCAGTTTTTCCCACATGCCATCCACGGGGCCATCCTTGCTGCCGCGCAGAAACTGCACGAGATTGCCGATGGCATACTCGCCATCGCCCACGCAGATGAAATCCACGTTGGGATTCTCGATGGTCTGCTCCTGCGACAGCATCGCCTGATATCCGCCGATGCAGATCGGCAGCTCCGGCATCATCGACTTGATGATCGCGAAGTACGGCTCCATCGGATACCAGTGCGGACTCATCACGGAGAAGGCAATCAGATCGGGTTTCAGCTCGGCGATACTGCGAGCGTAATTCTCGGGGTTGTAGAGTTCGGCGTCGCGCACAATCAGGATGGGTTTGAGAATGACTTCGACCCAGGGGAAATCCCGTTTCAGATAGGCCGACATGCTGGCCAGTGGCATCGCGACCTCATTGCCATCGGGAGAGTAGAAACTGAAGACCAGTCGCAACTTCTTTCCCGCAGCTTTGCCATACCATTTCGACTTGGCCTGCGGATAGACAGGACGTTCGGAACTTACAGCGATCAGATCAGCGATTGAACTCATGGGCAGGTCTTGGCTCCAGATTTGGCACTTCGAACAGGGAAATCAGGGTCGATCTCAGTATCCGACTAAATTAGTGGGAAATAATACCACAAAATTTGGCGATGGCATCCCGGATATTACCCTGTGGGAGCGAGCCTTGCTCGCGATAGCGCTGGAATGACCGACGGAGACACATCGATCGCGGGCAAGGCCCGCTCCCACAGGGTATGAGTCTCGGTTTCCAGCAGCAGCAAATTACTCTATTCTTGGCCACCAATTATTTGCTGCAAAAGGCCCGCAATGGACGCTTTGACCGCCCTTCACTCCCGAACCTCTGCCGCCCGCGTCACTGGCCCCGTGCCCGACGAGACAACGCTGCAGAATATTTTCCGTGCCGCGTTGCGGGCACCGGACCATGGCCAGCTGCGCCCCTGGCGTTTTCTGCGCATCGAGGGTGAAGCTTTGCAACGCCTCGGCAATCTCTTCGTGGCCGCCGCTGTCCACGACAATCCGGCACTCACGACCGAGGAGCAGGAGAGCGTGCGCAGCAAGGCTCTGCGTGCACCGCTGGTGATCGCCACCGTCTCGCGGGCAGCGGAGCATCCCAAGATCCCGGTCCTCGAACAGGAGCTGTCCGCAGGTTCCGCTACCCACGCCATGCTGCTGGCAGCCCATGCCCAAGGCATCGGTGCGATCTGGCGAACCGGACCGATGGCGACGCACCCGATTGTCAGCCGTGGGCTGGGTCTTGGCGAGAACGAGAAGATCATCGCTTTCCTGTATATGGGGTATCCTGAGGGAACGTCACGACCATTGCGCGAACTGTCCGTCGAAGACTATGTGCAGCGCTGGTGATTTTTCGACAGAGTCTGAATCGCGGGCAAACCCGCTCCCACAGATCAAGGAACATGACTGACGCATGCGTACCACCGTCTTCTCAACCCCGGTGCTGACTCCCCTGCTGCGCCTGCTCGCCATCATGCTGCTGAAACTCAGCGGCTGGAAAGCCGTTGGGCGCCCCCTGGAAAATGCAGGCTTCGTGCTGATTGGTGCCCCACATACCAGTAATTGGGACTTCGTGTTGATGCTGCTGGTAGTGCTGAAACTGCGCCTGCGGCTCTTCTGGATGGGCAAGAACAGTCTGTTCCCGGCGCCGGTCGGGTGGCTGATGAAATGGTTGGGCGGAATCCCCGTCGATCGCAGCAGACATCACAATCTCGTGGATCACACGGTGCGGCAGTATCAGGAGAATCCCGAGCTGATCGTGTTGATTCCGCCAGAAGGCACTCGCAGTCGCGTCAAGGAATGGAAAACCGGTTTCTATCACATTGCGGTGAATGCAGGTGTTCCAGTGTTGATGGGGTACATCGACGCGGCCAAAAAAGAGGCCGGGCTGGCCGATTTCTTTCATCCAACCGGCAACATCGAAGAGGATATGCCGGCCATCCGCGCGTTCTATGCAGACAAGACCGGTATCAATCCGGACAACACCTAGGAAACCCCAGAGTAACGTCATGCAGGGTCGTAACCGAGATTACGCAGCGTCGTGTCATAAACGAACGCGGCATACTCATCGATGCGCGTGCCCATGAGCTGAAACTTCCAACGCTTGAGATACCACTGCTGCAGCATCGATGTGGTGTTGGCCGCGAGCAACGCGATCTTGTCGACCTTGAACAGTCCCGCCGCCACACCCGCAGCAAATGTCTCCTGCAGACGTTCATCGAACTTAACTTCCATCTGCATCGCTGCCTCGCGCTGCTCGCGTGACAATCCCTTGGCCTCCAGATAGCAGAAGTAATACCAGGGATGCATGATCTCATTCATGTAGATGTCGCCGTAGATGATGGCCTTCAATCGATGCAATGGGCCGAGGTCCAGTACTGCCTTGTCGGACATCACATCATCTATGGTGATGCGCAACACTTCCTCGATGGCGGAAGCGAGATCGTCCTTGCTACCGATATAGGCGTAGAGTCCT
>MGYS01000008.1:0-7892 GCA_001802565.1 Gammaproteobacteria bacterium RIFCSPLOWO2_02_FULL_57_10
CTTCAGGGGCACGATTGATGGCGCTGCAGTCTATCCGCGCGAGGTTGTGAAACTGGTCTTGATCCACAATGCTGCAGCCGTGATCTTTACACATAATCACCCATCAGGACACGCAGACCCGAGCCAAGCTGATGTCTCTATTACGCAGCGATTGAAAACAGCCCTGAACACCGTAGACGTCAGGGTTCTGGACCATATTATTGTTGGTGAATCTACCGTAAGTTTTGCGGAGCGGGGGCTTTTGTAGCCCCCGCGTTTCTGGAGAAATGTATGGAAAACAAAGCGCTGTACCAGGTGCAAGGAAACCCCTTAACTCTTGTTAAGGGGTCTGCATGTACGCTGGCTTATTCAGATCCTGGATATGAATCGCCTGCACCGGATCAGGTTGATTCATTAATCAAGGCGATGGGGTGGTCACAGACTGATGTGGCGAAACTCGTCGGTGTGAGCTACAGCCCCAACAAAGGTTCAACGGCCGTGCGCAAATGGCGCACCGCCGTTGGCTCTCCAGAACATCGCGCCATTCCTTATGCCGCTTGGCGGCTTATGCTGCTTGAGGCGGGGCTGGCCCAGCATTAGCGTGTAGTAACACGCTTAGCCATGACATTGCGCCCCTTGGGGTCGAAGCGTCACGGCCGCTAAGCTGTTGCCAGGCACTTCCCCCAATTTGGCTATTCTTTCTTCACAAATAAATACTCCCTCCTGGGTTGACAGACCCTTTTGCTGCGAAGGTCGTGACGTTGTAATTGTGGTAAGGCGCACCGCCGGTGCGCCATGCAGCGAGAATACGAAAATGAACAAAAAAGAAATGCAGGCTTACGCCAGCCTTCTCGACAGCCTGGACGATACTGTAGTTGGCGGCGTTCTCCGATCGTGTGGGGTTGATCCAATCGGGGTGGCGACTCAATTACGGGAGGATATTCAGATGTTGGAGGAATCTGAGTCTTGATCGAAAGGGCTCGGGCGGGAACGCCCGGGCCATCCCCTTACTTGATTCTGTAATCCGTTTGATGCTGCTTGCCAGTCTGTAGTGCTCAGATTCCGTGTGGTTGTTCAAGCCGGAAACACCCTCGCAATTTCTTGTTGAAACTGTGTTAGCCCCCCCTCTGTAAGTCATTCCCTCACTCTTCGGAAAGAGAGGCCTGGAGCCCGGTTTAGTCTGTGCCAAGCTTATCTGGTGGCCACTCCTGCGGTGTCACTGCCTGGAACTCGAAACGTCGAGAGCAGCGATCTGCAGTGGGAGCGGGCGCAAAACATCATCTCTTTAAATTCAGCCGGAAGATCCGGCAAGGGGAGACAAATGATCAGATATTTCGCTTTACTGTACATAGAGGGCGAACGCAATCAGCCTTTATTTCGTGCTCGCCTGAAAGCCCCGCTTCGATTGTCAGTGGGGGAGCTCCTTCCAGACGAATTCTCGATATTTCCGCTGGTACCTCGTCCAGCCCTGATTACATATATCAGTCGCTCTACAGAATCACGTTTCGGTTATTGGGGTGTTTGGGGGATCACGACCTGGACTATTAGGGTGCAACCCGCAGCCATGAGAGAGGAGGGCACCCCTAATACCAAGGCTTCAGTAGTGGGTTCAATTGCTGATTTGAGCTGCCCCTAATGCTCTTAACGAGCGGATGATCAAAAATAGGGGCCCGATCACCGGGCCCCTCAGGGTTGCATGCTTCCTGCTGATCATCTGCTTCAGGTATAGTTCATAAACCTAGATCCCGCTACTTAGGAGGCTATCGCGATGCTTCGCGCCTTCCTTTCCTTCTCGATTCGCTATCGGTCTTTATCTGGGAAGAGGTGGTAATCCAATGTGTAGTCGATTCAACATTATTGACTCTCCTGAAGTCCGAGCTATTTGTGCGGCTGCCGGCATCGATCTAGGAGAACACAGCCTCAGGTTTCCAGAGACATGTCGCCGGCCTCAAAGATTTCCATAATCAGGCAAGTCGGCGGCAATCGTCTGGTGTCCGATGCTACCTGGTGGTTAATTCTGGACCCCGCGACTGGCAAACCAACCCGCTACACCAGTTTCAATTCGAGATCCGATAAACTCAATGTGCCAAAGGCATTTGCTTTTCGACCGTACCGACAAAGCCGCTGTGTAATTCCAGTGAGTGCGTTTGTCGAAGGGCTGGGGGATGGGTCAACTTACCACATGGTGGAACTCATCGATCAAGCCATTATGTTGGGCGGCTTGTACAGGGAGTATTTGGTCCCGGACACAGGGGAGATCGTGCTTGGTTGTAGCATAATCACCCTGGGGGCTTTGCCCGCTTGGCGGCATTTCCACCCAGATTCGATGCCTTTAATTCTACCCGTAGAAAAGTCCTTGATTGACGCTTGGTTGGATCCAGCAGTGACTGATGTCGAGCAATTTGACCAGCTTCTGCAGGCGCGGGTCGGCGCCGTGCAGCGCGTGACTCCGATTGACCGTCCCTCTACGTGGTCCGCAGTGGGTGATCCATTCTTGATTTGCCCTTAGTCTCAATTGGTTCCTCGTGCCGGCTTTGGTGTTAGAGAGGGCCATTTGCGAAAGTGCTGCAGGGTAGAGGGTTTTATACCGATGAGGGCGATATCATCCTAATATCGTAAATTGAGATACTCAATGATCTGCGCTGAAATGGCTTCATCACTGACATTCGTGCTGATCTGCGCGAGATCCGTGATCTCGTCCGCCAGTGCTGCGAGGGTTCGCGTTTTTACGTCTGCCGGCGACGAGTTGTTGACCTGGCAAGACAGTTGGTTGGCATTCATTTCCTTCAGCATGGGTTATCCTTCCCGTTGATCTAAATAAAGACTTCTCCACATTATGTTCGGCAGAAACGTGACTTACTTCAACTTATTTTCCTGAAATAATTTCTGTTCACATCTGCAGATGTTGTGATATAAGGTTTTCGGAACATTTGCCAATCCGAAAGGATTCCCACTCGGCAAGCCTTCTGAATAGAACCTCGATAGGGGTCTATTCAGACCCCTATAAGGTTCTCAATCCTTATGTTTATTAAACATAATCTGGAGAACTTTATGACAAATTCACACCCTGCAGTTCAAAACCTCAATGCTCGATCATCATCCAATGACGAGTCTGGAAGATCCTATCCACAGTCTGTGGAGCTGTTGGACTCTCCTGTGCTTTGCTCCTGGTCGTGGTACCGTATTGCTGGATACGATCCGGGCACTGACCTGTACGTGTCCGGAGAGTACGCCATCATGGCCTGTGGTGATGTCGTTAGCCAGGAGTGTGGAGACGTGCCGAAAGGAAGTCGTGAATATAATGCAGTCAAGAACCTGCTAGCAGCCTGATTGATGCTGTGCCTGTGCTGCTATTTGGTGGTTCACAACGCATGTGATTGATGCTATAAAGCGGCTGGGACTTTTGCCAATCCGATCTGGATTCCCACACGGCAAGACTTTCTGAATAGAACCTCGATAGGGGTCTATTCAGACCCCTATAAGGTTCTCAATCCTTATGTTTAATCAACATAACCTGGAGAACTTTATGAAACCTGCATCAAATCAAGCTAGAAACAGCAACAGCCAATCGTCTTCTAGCGAAGACTCAAAAAAACTCTATTCGTCTATTGAAGTGCGCGGGAAGGGCTATATCAATGAAATCATTGAGCAGCCTGGAACCAAGCAAGGGGAGTCATTCCTTTTTGCTCGTTGCAGTTTGATGATGGGCGAAGAAGAGGGCAAGAAAAGATACTTGCCTGTAAGCGTGCTGGTTGGAACCAAGCCGAAGCCGTTAATGCAGAAAGTGTTCGACGGTCAAAGGTTTGAAGAAGACAAAGCTCAACATACATTGTCGGGACTGATCGTAGATCTGTCATTCAGCTCCGTATCGATTGATACATACGAGACTGAATCATCCGTCGGTGTGAATTTTAAGGGAGTGTTGTCAGATGTTGCATTTTGACAGCATCACCCGCAAGGCTTGTAGGAGTTACTCGCCTCATTTGAGGTAGGGCGTAGGTGGGCGGTGAAATATCGCTCCTGGTGTGGACAACGTGTAACAGCGTTGTCCATTCGGACTGCGTTCTGTTTGTTGTCCTTTAATTATTTTAATTGGAGGAAAACTGATGGGTAACGATAATATGAATACTGAGTTTGTTGCGTTTGATTTTGACGTTCTGACTGCGATTTATGCGTTTGGATGTGAAGCTGCGATCAATGAGTACACTTCTCATATTCCAGCGAATAACCCCTACGATTCAGAAACTGTAGAAGCAGATTCCTGGAACTTGGGTTATCAAGATCAAGCTACTGACTTGATGGTTCAGATGGATCCTATCGAGCCTTTGTCAGAAGTGGATTGGAATATGCTTTTAGAGGAGGCAGCTAGCCGCCCTCAAAAAGAATGTCACCATTTGGTGGCGGTATTCTAGTCTGATCACGGGTCGCTTATAGCGTCCTGTCCCAAGCCCAGGTCCTCACGGATCTGGGCTTTCTAATTTGCGAACATGGCTTGGCTGTTTGGAATTTTGGGTTTCTTTCCACTCCAAGGGTGCCGACGCTTCGCCTCGTCGGTCTCGCCGGGGTTACGCTGTCGCTCATCCTTGCAGGACAAGCCCCGCTTCACCTCACCCACCATAGGGGCCAGCCCCTCATGAGTCACTGAGTACCACTTCGTTCTGACTGCTCACCCGGTCCCCCTGCGGGCGCGTGCGGCTTGCGCGTCAGCCTCGCAACTCACACACCCCAGTCTTACTCGCGACGCAGCGCAGGCATGGCAGGGGGCTCCATGCGCCTTACTGCTTAAATTCCAACTACCCACTGCGAGGTTACTTTCATGTTCCAGCTCATCCCTTTCAACCACCTGATAGTGTCACCAGACAATGTCCGTACAATCTCAGTCACCAAACAGGCCGACAAGGAGTTGCTGGCTAGCATCGAGGTGGAAGGCCTCCTGCAGAATCTTATCGTGAAGCCGCAGGGCAATCGCTTTGCCGTGGTCGGTGGTGGTCGGCGCTTTAGTGCTATAGGCATCTTGGTTCAACTGAAGAAATTGCCAAAAGACCACCCTGTGCCTTGTGTGGTCAAATCAGAGAACGCAACAGTCCTTTCTACACTTGAAAACGTGCAACGGGCAGCAATGCACCCTGCAGACGAATTCAGGGCATTTTCCAAGATGGTTGGAGAAGGAAAGTCAGTTGCAGATGTGGCCAAGACCTTTGGAATCGCTCAGAAATTAGTGCGTCAGCGACTGGCGTTGGGGAGCGTGTCCCCGAAAATTATGGAGCAGTTTGAGAAAGATCGACTCGATCTTGATGACTTGATGGCTTTTACTATTGTTCCGGATCACCAGAGGCAGGAGGACTGCTTTGCTGCTCTTTCATCTACTCATAATCTCTACGAGCGCGCGATCCGCAAATGGCTCACAGGGGAGGCAATCAATGGCGATAGTGCAATTGCCATCTTTGTCGGCGCTGCCGCCTACAAGAAGGCCGGGGGAACGATCACCACGGACCTATTCTCCACCGCAGAGTATTGGAACGACACTGTCCTTGCTCACTCGCTGGTAGAGGAAAAGTTGATGAAAGTTGCAAGCGATGTGAAAGCTGTGGAGGGGTGGGCATGGGTCCAGTGCGGAAACGCCGTTGACACCAGTAAGTTTCTCTCTGTTCATCCGGCCAACATCGAGCCGCCTGCAGAGCTCCAAGCAGCTTATATCGAACTCCGCGACTATGTGGAGTCCAAGGGCGAGGCCTACCAAGAGGGTAGCATGTCCGAGGAGGAGGAAGCGGACTATGACGCCAAGTGCGACGAGCTTGATGAGCTGGAGTGTCAGGTTGAAACTGCTTCCCAGACATACACCGAAAGCCAGAAATCATATTGCGGCATCGTTGTTACTCTCGATGCAAGCGGGGAGCCCCGTATTCGTAGGGGTCTTGCTGTCGCGTCTGATGTGCCCGCTGTTGAGGTCGGCGCTGGTGATGGGAATGGTCTGCTGGATGTGCCGGAGATATCGGACGGTGGTAGGCAGCTTAGCCAGTCCCTGCAGGACGATCTGGGCGGCTACCGCAAAGAGATTGTGAAGGCATCGATGCTTAGGCAGGATGCACTTGCGCTCGATGTGCTTCGATATACGCTGTGTGCTCAGGTGCTTTATGGCGGTTATGAGGGGTCTGGATTGCTCTCAATCCAGTGCAGGAGCGTTGCCAGTTTTGTGCCTCAGGGCGGTGAAACCGGTAGTCGTGCCGCCGATGAACTGTCAGAGGCTTTTGAGAAGCTGAACACGGAGTGGGTATCGAGCCGTGACCCGGAAGTACGCTTGCAAGCGTTCCTGGCCCTGCCCGAGAAGATGAAGCGATCTCTCACTACCTACTGTGTTACACAGTTGCTGCAGGTCAATATCAAGGGAAGCAACAAGGCCCAAGACGGTGTTATCGACTCGATGGGAGTCCAGTTTCACGACTACTGGAGACCTACAGCTGAGAACTATTTTTCCCGTATTACAAAGGCGGTGATGGTTGAGCAGTTCGGTGGCCTTCGCGGCCCCGAGTGGGTCGCCTCTTGCGACAAGGCAAAGAAGTCGGCCGCTGCCGCTGACCTTGATGGCTGGATGAAAGAACAGCCGCAGTGGATGCCTGAGCAGTTTTAGATTGATCGGCTGCCGCCGCCCTTCGGGGCGGTGATCAGTTGGCGTCCTCTTCGATGCCGCGCTGATCGGTGCACCACCAGCAGTCCATAAAACGACCGTTTAACGGTCACAGTGAATTTGTCCGTCAATATCGCTTGTCTTTGAGTTTGCGGACAGTTTAGAATGACGGACAGTAAACGGACATTAACAGAGCAATTGAATCCAGGAGAAGCCATGAGCACACCGACAGGCGATGACACTAGCGCGATGCAGGACTTGCTTCGCTCGGCCTTGAGTATGCCCGGAGACGAACCGGCGGTGCATAACGTCGTCCTTGTGGACGTCACGCCCGACACCGATGGGAAGGAGATTCTGACCGTCGAATGGGCTGGTGTGCGCCATACCCTGTCAACAGGTCATCAGTTCAATGAATTTAGCCAGCGGGAGGTTTGGCGCCACGGCTACCTTGTTCGCGCTGCGCATCACTCGTTTTCCTCGCACCAGGGTGAGGATGACTGTTATTTCCGCGCTTACCTCGACCAAAGTTTGCGCAGGGCTCCAGAGCTTGACGCCGGTGGAGATTGTCCTGGACAAAACCGAGCAGTGATCGGTTGGCGGTGCGACGCAAAACCCAGAGGTTTCCGTGCTCCTCTCGGTTTGGTGCCCGGCGAGGCCGGTGGGTTCATTCCGGATGAGACCATCTCTGTCACGATTCATGTCCCGCCTGAGTTCGTGCGCTTGTGTCGGCATTACCAGCTTACTCCTGAAAGAATGCTGCGCGGCTTCGTTGGTGATGCGTCCGACATCCATAATTGGACGCGCTGTCCCCGTGCAGACGGGTATGGCAGCAATGGCAGTGACGAGCGATACATGGCACAAGGCTGGATTGACCGCGCCTACGAGGGGTTGAAAGTGGACCTGGATGCTATCGAGGACAACGAGCACGCACTCAAGGAGGGTGCGTACATGCGCGACGGTTTCGCTTCTTTTTTCGACGAGTTCGCCGACGCCGGTGGCAGTCCGGACAAACTAATAGACGCGACTCATGCGTTGTTACAACAACTTATTGGTCAGCTTGATAGCGATCCGGCGCAAGAATAGGGGGGCTTTGGCAATAATAGAGGATTCAGGAATGAACTCCGTGATGATTGACCCAGAAATTTCCAAAGAGCTCGAATATATGGTCCAGTTGCATAGACAGCACGGCGCGGCCAATGCTTTCAACAATGTGCAGGATCTTGTAGATTTTTTGTTGAGGGTTATCGCAGACGGTTCACGTCGGCCTGGTTCATTGGAGCGCGGCGTG
>MGYS01000008.1:7909-9692 GCA_001802565.1 Gammaproteobacteria bacterium RIFCSPLOWO2_02_FULL_57_10
ATGAGTGAGTCTTTCGGACAGAGCAGTTTGGAAACAATGTTTCCAGGGGGTGACCCCAAGATTGTGGGTTATGCCCGTGTGTCCACGGCGGGCCAAGACCTATCCCTGCAGCTCGATTCGCTAGCCAACGCCGGCTGCGGCCGTGTGTTCCACGACGTGGCCAGCGGGGCGAAAATCACAAGACAAGGCCTTGACGCAGCATTGTCCTACCTTCGGCCAGGGGACACGCTTGTTATCTGGAAGATCGACAGGCTTGGCCGCTCTCTCGGCCACCTGGTGCAGATTATCGAGGACTTACGAAAGCGAAATATTGGCTTTCGATCGATCACTGACGCGGCAATTGATACCACAACTCCAGGGGGCACCCTAATATTCCATATTTTCGCATCCCTAGCCACGTTCGAGCGTGAGCTCATTGGAGAGCGCACTAAAGCCGGGCTCTCAGCGGCAGCTGTGCGAGGTCGCCGAGGTGGGAGGCGCCCTGTAGTAACGGCAAGCAAGTTGGCAAAAGCACACGACCTACTTGGAAAGGGGCTCTCAGTTCGCCAGGCGGCTGCAGCAATAAAAATAAGCAAAACCGCATTGTACGAAGCACTTCGAAGTCCTGCAGAAGGGTTATCCGAAGAGTAGGGAGTGGGATCCAAGTCGGGCCAGCTTGAGTGTTTTCTCCTGCTTTCGGTAGATCAAAAGTAGATCTGGCTTTATGTGGCATTCGCGGTAGCCGCCCCACTCTCCACTGAGGTCATGGTCTCGATTCCGCTCTTCAAGGGGCAGGTCGGCAGCGAGGCTCTGCAGAACAGGGACTAGCACTTCTGCCAGGATGGCTCTGTGCTGTCCTTTCTGCTCACGTTTGAAGTCCCGTTTGAATGCAGAGGATCTCTCAATCGTCCGCATTCAAGTCAGCCATAAGGTCTTCAACGCCATTGAACTTTGCCCCTTTGCCTGTTTCAAGCTCTTTGATCGCCTGCCTGGTGGCCTTGTTCGGGACCTTGATGTCAAAGGGAAGCCGCTGCTCATCAGCAATTCGCAGCATGAGCAGGCGGATCGCGTCAGATACAGTTAGGCCCATTCCCGCCAGGGCATCAGTCGCCCGTTCCTTCGTGATTTGATCAATTCTCGCTCTTACGTAAATTTCTGCATGGCTCATATTCATTCTCCCAGGATAATCTAATTTGGGTGATTGTAGTCCTGATGCGACTACAAAACAAACATATCTCTAGACACAGTTCGGGGGAGTGATAAACTTACATAAGCACTTATGTAAACACTTATGTAAAATTGGGTTTGGGGGGATTTATGGTGACACAGGTGGTGTCTTTAGGGTCATTGAACGCTCGTGGCCTGGTGGCCGTCCAGCACAGCAAAACGGGGACCGCCTTGGGCTGCCCCAGGTTGACCGTTATTGATCTGCGGCTTCGAAGCCTATACCAGGCTTCCCTGCAGAAAAATCATGCGCAGCACGCTCGCGCGCTCGCTTTGTTGAAGCTGCTGCAGGAGCAGTACGTCATCGAGCATGAGAGTTTGTTGGCGTTCTCTGCAGAAGTGCGCAGCCTTGTGGATCCGAACGACTTCCTGCAGCCGAGTTCGTCCGAAGCTAAACCTATTACAATCAGCCTGCAGCACCCACTATCGTGGAATGGTTTACGATTGATTAAGCTTTACGATGAGTTAATGATGGTGATTCAGTTTTTGTTCAGCACTGGTGGCTTAAAGTCAACGGAACCTCAGGTGCACGTCAGGAAATTGCGGGAAAGGGCTGGTCGGCCAGTGCGAAGATTTTTAA
>MGYS01000008.1:9700-12431 GCA_001802565.1 Gammaproteobacteria bacterium RIFCSPLOWO2_02_FULL_57_10
AGGGCAGTCATGCTCTCCGAATTCTGTGCGCCTCTCGTTTGTGAACACACAAAATTCGGAGATCATGATGAAAACGCTACTTACTAAAACTGGTACAGTCCTTCTTCTGGGCACCTGGTTGGTTGTTACCTTACTGGCCAAGGCCGCTTTCTTCATACTTTATTGGTACGTGAAACTCTTTCTTCGACTTGTATTTGTGCTATTCGTGGAGCATGCTCGTCGCAGCCCGATAGGTTGAGTTAATCAGGCACGTTGCCTCACGCAACGTGCCTGATAGATATATCCTTCCCTTTGACTTACTCACTCCATTTAACGTCTTCCAATTTCCGATACTATTTACCGGTATCATCGTTCCAGTATAATGCTTCGCATGAGTGCTGTCTAAAAATAAAAGTAATTCGTTAGAGTTCCGCAAGAAATCCAATAGATTTCCCAGAAAGAAATGCTTAGCGATAAACCCAACAGGAAAATGCAAAGCGAGCGTGCAATCGATGGCCGTAGCCTAGTCCTGCTTTTTTAGCGTGTCTTCATAATTCCAGCTCTATAAGCTGCCATCGCGGCTGGCCCTCTCTATTCAGTCAACCTGACGTTAGCTTAGAATAGGCATACCCCTGCTTTCCTTGGATGGACTTCGGACCGAGACATTCCGATCGAATCCATCCAGCCTCGACCCACTTTCATGGATTAATGTTCCCGCTTGTGGTACTTTTTGGGTCCGCAAAAAATGCCTTATGCGAACGCGCTGTATGTAGAGAGACCTGAGAATTGACAACACGTCGTGACGCCCTGAAAACCTTGCTCGCTGGCAGCATGATTGTCGCTGCGCCCAACGCCTTGGGCGCATTGGCATATATTGACCCGCCGCTTGGGCAGAAATTGAAAATTCCGCCCTTGCTCGACGGCGAAGTAAACGGGGTTGAGCGCAATTTTTCCCTCACGCTGCAACAAGGCCTTACACGCTTCTACCATGATGTTGACACCGCCACCTGGGGCATAAATGGCAGCTACCTCGGTCCCACGCTGCGAATGCGGGACGGCGAGCGGGTTCGCATTCAAGTAAGCAATAACCTGAACGAGAACAGTGTGCTGCACTGGCATGGCATGAATGTGCCAGCTAAGGCCGACGGCGGTCCTCACCAGCACATTATGCCCGGTGGGACCTGGACTGCTGCATTTCAGGTCAGGCAACCGGCAGCGAGTTGCTGGTATCACTCACACGCAATGCATTTGAGCGGCCCACAGGTTTATAAGGGGCTGGCAGGCATGTTGATTGTTAATGATGACACCAGTGACCAACTGGATCTTCCGTCAGAGTACGGAGTCGATGATATTCCCGTAATAATTCAGGATCGCATCTTCGATCGCGAGGGTAACATGGTGTATCCGCATCGGATGGAAGACCACATGATCGGAGTTCGTGGCAATACGATTCTGGTCAACGGCACGCTTAATCCCTTGTTTCATGCCCGCTCCGGGCGTACTCGCCTCAGGTTGTTGAACGGCGCCAATGCCCGCAATTTCACCCTCGCGCTAAGCAATGGTCAGACATTCTGGCAGATCGCAACCGACTGTGGATTGATGGAAGAGCCGGTTGAACTGACGCAGCTGGTACTGACCCCGGGTGAGCGCGCTGAAATTATTGTCGATACGCGTGGCACTGAGCCCTTCAAACTGATCAACGTGCCGGTACCCGCGTCCAATGTTCCGTACTACGGGTTGTTCACTGAATTGTTGATGGAGATGGATCGGCAGGCCTTCGACATTCTAACGCTGGAGCCATCTGGACTATCACTGTCGGACCAGTTCTCTTTGCCTCGGCAGCTTGCTCACATTGACTGGATTCCAGAAAGTGCGGCTACGACGACCCGTCTTATGTTGTTACAGATGGGCGAAGGCCAAGGCAATGGCGGCGGCCAAGGAGGCGGCCCACGCAGTCGGAGAGAGTTCGGTGGGTGGGGCGGGGGATCCCACAAGATCAATGGTCGCAAGATGGACATGAATTTCATTGAAGCTACCATCATCGCCGGCACCACGGAGATCTGGGAGATTTCCAATGAGACTCCCATGATCCATCCATTCCACATTCACAAAGTGCATTTTCAGATTCTAGAGCGTAAGGGGATGCCACCGCTGGCGTCTGAACGCGGTTTTAAGGACACCGTGAATGTTCCTCCCCACGGCAGGGTCAAGGTTATCGCCAAATTCACTGGCCCGGGCGATCCCATGATTCCCTACATGTTCCACTGTCATATTCTGGAACATGAGGACCACGGCATGATGGGGCAGTTCATGATAGTCTAGCCGACGGCCGCGATTGCTTACGCAGACTGTGCTAGATCATCCCCCGATCTTACATCCCATTCCATGTGGGGGTTCCTTCTACCGACCATTTAGCCTTCCCGTCAATTCGATCTGACTTGCTCCTCCTGAACATCTTCTGGCAAGACAAAAGACATTCCTTGGGGAGGAGAAAAGTGTCCCGGAATCGCGCCGGTAAGTGCTCCCATAAAAGCCTCCAGTTCGTCCAGAGACGCATCGTCAAGTGTCTGCCCCAGTTGGATGATTGCTATAATCTTGACCGCCATTCTCCACTGGGATACAGAACCGTCATGAAAATAGGGAGAAGTTTCCGCCACGTTCCGCAGCGAAGGCACGCGAAAGCGATCTTCTTCTCTGCCAGTTGAAACCATTAAGCCTAAATGTGGCTCCTTCGCTCCCGTGTGCGCCCAGT
>MGYS01000008.1:12453-22019 GCA_001802565.1 Gammaproteobacteria bacterium RIFCSPLOWO2_02_FULL_57_10
AAAATGTCCTCTCGCGATTCGAACCCCATGGAACCCGTAATAGACCCTACCGCCGGTGCTGCTCCCGATGGACGGTCGCCAAACCAGCGCAGCCCCGCCGAAGCATCCTGAGAGTTGAACACTGTCATGGAATGCAAACTTGTGAGTTCGCTACGCGCATTGGTTGAGAGTTGGCGGCTATCAGAACCCTAGGCTTGTTGATAGTGAGAACTGGTGCATGCCGTGTTGCCGTCAGACGACAGCCGCATATCCCAGAACAACTTCCTGCCCAAATCCACAACAGGCGACGCTATCTCGCTCTGGGTCACCGGGGTCAGTGTGCTCAGCTGAGTCTGAGCCATGGCTCGCAAATCATCCGCGTCTTGCCCCAGGGCAGGTGCTCCCATACTCGACGCTGGTGAAGCGCCAGGAGGCCAACCTTCGCCATTCGCCACCATCGGCTTGCTGCCTTGATACTGTGCCTGCCTTTCATCTTCAATCTCATATCGGGCCCATCCTCGTCACTTCAGGTTCCTGCTTCATCGCACGTGCTTTCGTAAATTTTGCCTTACCGCGAACCATGCTGCGCCCAGCATTAAAACAAGAGCACCCCCCACAACCGAAGTCCCGGGCAGGCAGAATGCCAGAACAATACAACCCGAAAGACCTGCCATGGAGATCCAGCGCGGCCACAAACGCTCGCGGGAGGTCAGGCGCAGAGCCGATGCATTTGTGATGGCGTAATAGGTCAGCACGGTAAACGAGCTGAAACCGATGGCTGAACGCAGGTCTGCCATGCTGACCACGAGAGCTACCACGACGCCGACAAGCAATTCGGCACGATGGGGAACCTTATAGCGCGGGTGAACAGCTTCCAGAAATGGTGGAAGGTCACGATTCGTAGCCATTGCGAAGCTGGTTCTGCTGACCCCGACGATCAGTGACAGGAGCACACCCAGTGACGCAATCGCTGCGCCGAAGCGCACAGCAACGCTCAGTTCGGACATCGAGCCGGCCTCCACCGCCGCCGCCAGCGGAGCGCTTGTCCCAGCCAGTGTGGTGATATCCACAGCCATCAATGCGGAGATAGCGACAATCAGATAAAGCAACAAGGCAATACCAAGCGCCAGCGGAATCGCGCGGGGAATGGTGCGTCTCGGTTCTGCGACCTCCTCGCCCAGAGTCGCCAACCGTGCATATCCGGCAAAGGCAAAAAACCACAGGCCTGCGGCTTGCAGAATGGGATAGAAGCCCCAGCTCTCGTCGGGCAGCAGACGGGTGGCATCGATTTGCCCGCCGAACAATACTGCAAAAATCACGATGGCCAGTGCAACAAGCACCAGAACAACAATCAACCGAGTAAGCAAGGCGGTTTTCTTCACGCCAAAATAGTTAACCACGGTGAGTGCCAACACTGCGAAGACTGCCAGAGGGCGCATCATGTCTGGTGCCGCATAGCTGGCGAAGGTCAGTGCCATGGCGGCACAGCTGGCAGTCTTGCCCACGATGAAGCCCCATCCGGCGAGAAAACCCCAGAAGTCTCCGAGTTTCTTGCGACCATAGACATAGGCCCCACCGGATTCCGGATAAAGTGCTGCCAGCTGCGCCGAAGATGCCGCATTGCAATAAGCAAGGACGGCAGCGAGCAACAGGGCTGGCAGGAGACCACTGCCCGCGATTTGTGCCGCAGGACCCACCACGGCGAAGATACCTGCGCCTACCATGGCTCCCAAGCCGATGACAACGGCATTAAAGGTTGTGAGCTTACGACTCAAGCGGGTCGGGGATTCCCCGAGGTTATTTTCATCGTTCATAATTGGCGCCCTCTCAGACTGAACTCCAGATCAACTAGTCTGACGGCTTCTGACATTGGCGAAACAGCCAGCAATGCAGGTTCAATTTAAACCTGTCCCTCCAGCGAGAGTGCGACTCACTCTGTAAGACTTCTGTGCTTGACAAGGTGATCGACAGAAAAACTACCGCTGCCAACGAATAGTAAGTATATGGAGCCAAATAGCATCACCAGATCTGTCCTTGGCTCGTGCTGAGCACTCCAGAATCCATACCTGTCCAGGTCGCGCGCGGCAAAAATCCATCAATCGCTACCCAGCAAAATAGGCAGCTTGGTGGAGATGAGGGCGACAATCATAATGATGACAAGCGGAATAGCTGCCCAGCGAGTCATCAACCCGATGATAATGAGAACGCTGCACAGTGCCTCTATTATGCCCACAAGTGGACCAAAAAATCCGGCCATGGACTGCCAATGTCCGCGAATCGTCCAGCGCCAAGTATCTCCGGAAACAGCAGCTTCTGAAGGCCCTCCGGAAAGAATACTGCCAATCCTACAGCCAGCCGTATAAGGATTACTGCGTCATTTTCTGCCTGAGTTCGAGACATGGGCGCAAGCATTAAATCGATCCTCCTCCTATGATTTCTGAAAAAAGTTCCTTGATCTGGGGCTTGGCTTGCTGCAAAGCCTCGTGTCCTTTTCTTGTCGCTTTGTAATAGCGTCGCATCACTTTTCCAGTGCGCTCTTCCCTGGCCATCAAATACCCACGTTCTTCCAGTCGATGCAACATGGGATACAGCGTACTAGGGCTTATTCGGTAGCCATGGTGACGCAGTTCATCCAGCATCTCCTGCCCATAAATCTCTCCTTCGGTAGCATGGAAGAGGATGTGCAGGGGGATCAATCCGTTCAATAAAAAGTTGATTGTCATCAATCTGTCTCATCAGTTTTCCGGAAATTCAGCGGTATTCCTGAAAATAGGCGAGTCATTGAGGAAAGGCATTTCCTCTGCAACGTGACAGGCCATGCAGGTATTGCGCTGATTCTGGAAGGACTGCCTTATGCTGTTGACGTCATGACTATCCAAAGCTTGCTTGAACTGGATCCACGAGGAGTTCAGGAACATAGCCTCGGCGTTGGGTGTTCTGCGCGGCCGTTTCATCAAAGCAACATTAAATACCGATGTGATCTTGTCCCAGTGGTGGTCAGCAAGTTCCCAGTTTTCATCAATGATGGCATGATAGATTTGCTCATAGCGGTAGCCAATCTGCCACATCTGCTCGTATGTGCCACCCGCGTATATTTGAATTCTGCGAAAACGCTCCTGATCGTCTTCGGCATCCAGCAGCCAGTTAGCACTGGGAGGATTGATTTGTCCGGCCTCAAGATCTGGAATCCCTTCAGGTAATCGCGATTCATTCTGCGCCAGGGTAGACGTTGAAAATGCAACGGCTGCGATCACTAAAATGTAACTCAGCTTTCTCGTAAACATCTTCTTTCCTCAACAATTTATAATCAGCAGAAATTTTCATTCACACAGTTTCACTCCGGCGTGAGCATCCGCACCACTCCATCGTGTTTGTTCAGTAAGAATATTTCTCCGTTAGGACCGGCACCGAAGCGCATATCGACACGCACCGCCTCGTTGTCTCCGTTCTCAGCATTCTGCGCCTGCACAATCTGCAGCAGTGTCTTGTTGCCATCGGCTGTCTTCAGCAGGATGCGCCGGATCGCTTCTGACCCCCCATTCTCGAGGTCGGCGTCCACGTAAAACAGTTCACCGCTCGGGTTGTCACCGAAGACGATCTTGTTCTGGAGTGCGGGGATGGTGTCGTCGCGGTAAACGGAGAGACCTGACACGGCGACCTGTTGCACCAACAGAGGATCAGCGTGATCGTATTCTGCAATCGGCCAGACCATGCTGTCGTCGCTGCGCGGATTGCTCAGATCTACCTGACGATCAACGTAGCGATAGCTGCCTTCCCAGACGTTCCAGCCGAGGTTGCCCCCAGCGGGAACTTCGGTAATTTCTTCGACCTGGTTCTGGCCGATGTCGGCAAGCAACAGTCGGCCGTCGGCAGAGTCCCATGCGAGACGCTGCGGATTACGCACTCCAGAGGCGTAGATTTCATCGAGCACGCTGTCATCGTCCACGAAGGGGTTGGATGCAGGAATGTCATACTCGCCGTTGGGGCCATCGGAACCCAGCGGATCGATACGCAGGATCTTGCCGAAATAATTCTGCATGTTCTGTCCGACATTCAGCGGGTCACCGCCACTGCCCCCGTCGGCAAGTCCGACGTAGAGGAGACCAAAGTCGTCATCGCCCGCAGTGCTGAGCGGATTGAAGGCGATCTGTCCCCCATTGTGATTGGGGAAGGGTTGTGCGGCCCGGAACACTTCACGTGGAGCGGCGCCATCGTAAGTCGCCGCGTTGGCATTCGCTGCTGTCCACTCCAGCAGGAGCAGGTCATGCGTTCTGCGATCACCGCCGGAGACGTAGTCTGGTTCGGGGTCCGTGTTGGAGCTGTCAACATAGGTGTAGAACTTGCCGTAACCCGGAGTGCCGGTCTCGCCAAACTGAGGGTGGAACACGAAGCTCTGCAGTCCTCGCTCGTTCCCGGCGGACATGACACGCACCCCCCACTTTTCTTCGCGCAAATCCAGATACGGTGTCACGCCCTGGCCGTCGTAGCCCATGCCGTAGAGAATGCCGATCATGTTGCTGACATACAGGCGCTGGGTGCCGGATTCTGTGACCATGTGCATCAGGCGTGGTGCATATTGGCCGTCGTCATTGGGGATGGTGGCGAAGTCGACATAGTTGACGGCGATGACGTCGACATTGGCTTCAATGGGTGGAAACGGATCGGTGCTGAGCTGCTGGCTATGGCCCGATACTGCAATCAGGCTGACTAAGGTGGCAAGGACGCGTCGAGTCATGGTTCGTCTCCAGAGTAACTACTTTTGGTAAGTATCAAAAACTAAATGCGAGCGACGACATAAAGGAGAAACGATCGCTTCTGGGCAGCGAGCTGAAAGCTCCAAATTTTTAAATGATTGCGTGATGATCAATTCATACGATAGCCAATCTGCTTCAACTGCTTACTAATCTGAAATTCTCAGAGCATCACGATTCATTCTGATACTTGGCTGACATTGAAAATAAAACGGCGCATCTGTCCTGAGCATTTTGTTGGGGCTGTTAAAATGACTATACTGGAATACGGTATCGTAATCAAGATCTCTAACTCACTACGTGACACAGAGGCGGCTCCAATTGAAGTCGCGGGAGTCCAAACCTTTTCTGAAAGCGAGGCTCGATCGTGAAAGTTGCCACTCCACCAGTTGATTTCATGCTGTATATCCGGATCAAGTGATGCTTGACTAGTTACGATCTCGTTTTGCTCTCCGGGTATTCTGGTGGCGTGATCGGTGGAACTCACTCCCACGCCATAGAGGTTCTTATTTGTCCAGCTCATTCTCTTTCCGTCCCAATGAGGGTTGTCAAAGTGCTAGAGCAGCATCTCAGGATTAGCACCATTGCATGCGATGCAGTCGCCAGAGCAGGGAAAAGCATGGAAGAGCCGACAACAATCAACAGATTGCTCGGCAGCGGGGACGTCCAATCTGCTGGGTTACCTGTCGGCAATGTCTCCCACAGCACAATTCCTAGCAAGACAAGGGAGACCGCTCACTGTTTTGTACTCATCACCCACCTGTAAATTTTGAGGCCATTCTGGAGTCGGCCATGGCTGCCCCTGCCCCACTCACGATTGACTGTGCATAGGGCATTACTGACTTCATCGCAGCGATTGACGCTACAGCCCATATCAAACACCCTAACAGCGATTCCCAATCCCGGCCAGAGATCACAACCACAGTTTGGTTGGCGGCACTACTGGGCGGACCCAAAAGAAGTTCAAACCCCCAAACGCTGATTGATAAAACGATTCGCGCAATCACGCTGTATAGAAGCACCGTAAAAAGCGTGCGTAACCATCCGTCAAATAGAAAAGTTAAAGGTGGAAAAAGTAAGGATGGTAACAACATAAAGCCAATTGCACCTACGATCAGGAATCCCCAAAGTGCAAATAGGTTCGTGATTGCTGAGCTAATGAGAAGCACTAAGAGAACAAGCTGGAATACAAAAATAAAAACCAAGTAAGCAAGATCACTTAGCAGCGTTGCAATTATTTTTACAGGGTGGATAGATCCACTAAATACATTGAATTCGAATCTGTCGTAAAGGGAAAACAATACATCTATTGTGTGGTACTTGTTGTCTGTCCGCAGAACAGTATATTGAATCATGTCGCCGAAATCGCTTTGCCATTCGTACACGGCCCACAGCCCTGTCATATACGACTGCATCAGTACCCATGTCACCGATACGCGAAGAATCGACTCAGCAAGGTCCAGTTGGGAGCCCCCCAAAATATACCTTTTCAGTGCAAAGACGACTGCAATTGTTGCGCAGAACAAGAATAGGCTTACTGTAATTGATTGGTAGGACGAGTCGTTGATGATCTGTGTCAGCAACTCGGGTGCCGCTCGCGTGACGTTGTTCAGGAAAAGGGATGTTGGTCCAGTGCCAAACTCTGAACTTTCAACTTCCGTCTGCGCCCGCACGGTTCCACTTGCCAGGGCGCATAGGATCAGGTTTGGGTATTGGCGACGTAGCATTTATGTCACCCTCCAGAGAAGGACAGTCGGCGGGACTTTCTTGCTAATCGCTCATGTCTGTCGGCTTCTAGCTGGTGTTGAAACTGAAGCAGTTCCGCTGCCTCTTCTAGTCTCCTCTGTTCCTCCATGTCTAGTCGGGCAATCATTTCTTCGTTTTGAAGGAGAATTAAGTTCTGTTGTTTTGTTGTCAGTTGGGAGGTTGCCAGGGCTGGGTTTTCCTGATCCTGTAAGGATTCGAGTTCTTGCCGGTATTGCTCAATTTGATCTCGTCTATCTTGGGATAGCTGGCCGGCCGCGCTCATGTTTGTGATCCGATCGCCCAGATCCGCTGTGTTCCGTTGCAGCGCTTCATAGTCTCTACCCATCTCGGAGAGGGCTAGATCCGAGCCCACCATCGCCTCATAAGGCGGCAACACTGTGGGCATTGGGTATCGCTCTTCAATTGTCTGGTTCACCGTACTGGCATAATCAGGGGTGTTGGGATTGATCCTGCTTAGGCGTCCGAATATTCGTTGAGTGCTGTTATAAATTGCCCTGAGGTCGCCCTCTTCCACGTAGCCGCTTAGATCATCAAGCTGGCGAGCGGCCAGCAGCAGCTGCTGCAGTTGCTGATCTGCCAAGGACACAGTTTCAATCATCGACCTGAGTTGATCGTCCATGATTCCCTGTTCGACCGCGACATTGCGCAGTATGTCGATGTAGTGGCTCAAATTCTGGCGGAAGTTCGCCAGATCAAACACCGTCATTGCGGACACTGGTGGCGAGTGCAGAGTTAAAGACAGCGCGACTGCGGGGACAAGCTTATGTATGCGGATCATGGTCATGCTCCGTTTAAATGGGTTATGACATATTACCTAATTACATAAGTGTTTACTATTTCGTTTACCCTCGATGTCCCGCACACCCCCCTGAGGCGCCTCGAAGACTTGATCGGCATTTGGATGGCTGCCGACAGCTGCCAGAAGCACTGAATGAAGTGATTTTGCTGTTTGCGTTGCAACCATCCACCTTGTACTCAAGGGGCTCCTCTTGGTAGTCAGCCAATATACTGTAATATATACAGCAATCCCCACTTGCTGAACCAACATGATGCTCGCTCTCTATTCAAGCCGCTTACTCGGCTAATGCCCCTGACCCTAAACCTCTACGGCTCATCAGTCGCCGCCGGGTTTCCAAGCCCTGCAATGATTACATTGAGGGTGTCCTAGATCTCAATGAGCACTTGATCACATCTCCCTCAGCAACATTCTTCGCTTGAGCAGATGGGTATTCAATGATTAATGCCAGCATTCTGGATGGGGCTTTGCTTGTGGTGGATCGATCTGTCACGGCTGGGCAAGATGACGTGGTCATTGCAGCGATTGACGGTGGGCTTACCAACTGTACGCCCATCTATTGAGGCGGAGAGTTCTCAAGTGAAGTACCCCGTACCGCAGCCGACGTCGAGGAGCGATTCCCCTGGCAGAGGCTGTGCAGTTTCTTGAGAATCAGGTCTGCCTCTCGCCGCCCAATCCATTGGCCGCGTGGGGTTTGGTACCATTGTCATATGACCTTGCATCCATCTTGATAATCCATGGAACTAACAGGCGCGTAACAAGGGAGTCCAGTACATGTCACATTTTTTACGATTAGTACAAATTTTATCGCCCTGCACGGCAGACTTCAGGCGGATACGTCATTCAATCTGTCAGGAGGCGGAACCTGGTTTAATTATAAAAAGCTTGGCCGGATCACCATGATGCAAAACTATCTTTGCATCAGAACTGCCGGCGGCAAATCCCAAAACTTGACCGGTTGTTAGCTAGATATCCAATCGGCAACCATCCCCCGAGATTATGCTAATCGACAGTCCTTGCGAATCTGTATTTTCAATGCTAGCTGTGTCACCTGCACTAAATGTTTCACTGAAATCTTCGCTATATTTCATTAGGGGCTTCTTCCTTCGTAAACGTTGCCACCAATCAGGTAAGTTCGCGCTGTTGCTCTTGATGCGGTCTCACAAAGGGCTGAAGCAGCATGCGGTCCAACTGCAGATCTTGGGACTCCCTGAATTCCTCAATGCCGATCGTCATGCCGAGATGCCCGGCCGCAGGCTGGTCTTGGTAGGTGCCAAACAGTCGATCCCACCAGGGCAGATTGAAGCCGAAGTTGCTGTCGGTTTCGTGACGGATAATCGAATGATGAACGCGATGCATGTCTGGCGTAACCACGAGCAGGCGCAGCCAGCGGTCGATTTTGCCAGACAGGCGGATGTTGCCGTGATTGAACATCGAGGTGGCGTTGAGCAGCACCTCAAAGATCAGCACCGCCAGCGCTGGTGCTCCTAGCACGCCCACCACGGCGAGCTTGATACCCATGGAAATCAGGATCTCCAGAGGATGGAAGCGCAGCCCCGTCGTAACGTCAAACTCCAGATCCGCATGGTGCATGCGGTGCAGTCGCCAGAGCCAGGGAACCGCGTGGAAGAGGCGGTGTTGAAAATAAATGGCCATGTCCAGAACGACCACGCAGGCGATCACAACCAGCCAGAACGGCAGTTCAATCAGGTTAAAGAAACCCCAGCCCTGATCGGCGGCAAGCAAGGCAGCGCCTACGGCTGCCAGCGGGAAGAGCAGGCGCACTGCCAAGGTGTTTAGGGCAACGATCAACAGATTGCCTGGCCAGCGCTGTCGACGACCGATCTGCTGGGAGCGTCGGTGGGCGACACTCTCCCACAGTACCATCACAAGCAGGACGAGGGCGAAAGCGGCTCCCCGTATGAGTGGCTCATTGGTCGTGATCCAGTCTGACATGGTGGTGTGCCCTCTCACATGACTAGCAGGCCTGCCGCTTTCCACTCCGGGAAGCCTTCCTCGAAGCGCCGGACTCGATAACCGAGTTGTCTCAGGCGCTGCACGGCTTCATGTGAGAGAACGCAATAAGGACCTCGACAATAGGCTACGACCTCCCGATCGCGTGGCAACCTCTCCAGCATGTCTTCCAGTTGTGCCAAGGGGATATTGATTGCTTCGGGCAGATGACCGGCCTCATATTCCTGCTCAGGGCGTACATCCAGCAATGCCACCTTACCGCTTGATAATCCTGCCAGCAGCTCTTCCCGGGTGACTGC
>MGYS01000009.1:0-1989 GCA_001802565.1 Gammaproteobacteria bacterium RIFCSPLOWO2_02_FULL_57_10
TGATTACATGAAGGCGGTGCTCGCGGGCACTCCTGAACGCAGCATGGAGAGACCCGACGGTATCGTCGATCGACTTGTCGACAAACAAACAGGCCGCAGCGCTCGACCAGGCCAGGCCAACACCATGTTCGAGCTGTTCATGGAAGAGAATGCGCCAACGGAGAGCAACAGCCGTCAGCCTCGCACCAACAACGAGAACACGCGCAACTCGGACGACATTCCCTCGATCGAAATCCTTTTCTGAAGAATCTGCCTTGAGGAAAAACGGCAACACAAAAAGGCGTCAGAGCTTCTGCTCTGACGCCTTTTGAATTTGCGAGACTCACACGATCGAGGCGAGGACGCTTACTTCAGCGTACGACCAGCGAAACGCTTGTTGAAGCGATCAACACGGCCGCCAGTATCAAGAATCTTCTGCTTGCCGGTATAGAACGGATGGCACTCGGAACATACGTCGATGAGAATGTCCTTGCCCAGTGTGGAGCGAGTCTTGAGGACGTTGCCACAACTGCAGGTTGCTGCCATTTCCGTGTACTTGGGGTGAATATCGGGTTTCATGCCTGGCCTCATTATGGGTATTTCACTGGTATCGCCACATCAACCTGCTGCAACAGGAGGTCAATGCACCACACCTCTGGTATTGCCGATGCTGACTGGGAATGCTGAGCAGTGCCGCCAGCGAAACGGGCGTGCATTCTACCAAAGAGAGAGTTGATGGCAATAGCAGACGCCCCAAATAAAGAGCACGTCGCTAAAATGGACTGAAACGAAGAGGGTTGGCACAAACCTGGACCAGGCCGCGCCAACCGTGCCTACTGCGCGGCCTGCTGCTCCTGAATGAGCTTGTGATTCTTGACGACTTCACGCATCACGCGCTCAAGGATCTCCGCCACGAGATCGGGGTTGACTCCATGCTTGCTGCAGATTGCGCGAATATCAGCCAGTTTGCTGCTCTCGCGCTCGGGGTCCAGCGCCTGCAGACCATGCTGAGCCTTCAGCTCTCCCACGCGTCGCGTAAGCGCAAAACGGTTTGCCAGCAGCAGCACCAGACCGTGGTCGATCCTGTCGATTTGCTCCCTAACCAATAACAGTTCCGCTGGAACCGACTCGCTGGCCATCACTCGCACTCCGCTCGATTGTCTGACTCGATTGTCTGAAAAGCACCGCTCTGGCGCGGTTTGAGGACGCGAGTATAAACCAATTGCCAAGTGCTGATACACCGTTCGGATGACCTTCGCGTCGCGGCCACAGGACGCCGCCCTGAAGTTGCGGTGGCAGGGCAATCCTCTTACCATGGCCCGCCTGTTCCGGTTGAACTGGCCCACCCTGTACGCTGATCACCACTCAATTATGTCCAAACCTGACTCCTCTCGCCCTGTCAGCACTGCCAACGTGATCCTGCGCCTTGCCGTGCCTTCGCCGCTGCGACGGTTGTTCGATTATCTGCCCCCGGCTGCAATGAGCAGCGCAGAGGCAGAAAATCTACAACCCGGAATTCGCGTACTTGTACCCTTCGGTCCCCGCAAGCTCATCGCGGTACTGATCTCCGTGGAATCCGCTTCAACTGTCAGTCACGGCAAACTCCGTCAGGCCCTCGCCATTGTCGACACTCAGCCACTATTGCCAGCGCCCCTCATGCAGCTCTATCTGTGGGCGGCACAGTACTATCAGCATCCACCGGGCGAGGCCTTTCACAACATGCTGCCAGCCCTGCTGCGGCAAGGCCGCCCCGCCAGCCACCCTGGCAGAAAGGTGTGGTGCCTGAGCGAGACGGGTCGCGCACTGACCTCGGATGATCTGAAGCGCGCCCCGAAACAGAGAGAAATTGTCGATTACCTGAATGAACACGAAGAGCTGGACAGAGAGTCGCTGACCGAACAGGCCATCTCGACCACGGCCCTTTCCGCACTGCAAAAAGCCGGTCTGGTGGAAGTTGCCGAACGTCCGCCGCTGGCCCGCAGGCTACCCGCGCTCAAACCGAGCGGCGAG
>MGYS01000009.1:1999-4568 GCA_001802565.1 Gammaproteobacteria bacterium RIFCSPLOWO2_02_FULL_57_10
CAGTGGCAAGACCGAGGTCTATCTGCAGGTGATCGCTGCAGTGCTTGAGCAGTCACGCCAGGCGCTGGTACTGGTGCCGGAAATCAGTCTGACCCCACAGACCATCAGTCGTTTTCGCAAACGCTTCCAATGCCGGATCGCCGTGCTGCACTCGGGACTCACAGACTCGGAGCGTATGGATGCCTGGCTGCAGGCGAGAGACGGCATTGCCGATATCGTGATCGGCACCCGCTCTGCCCTGTTCACTCCGCTGGCCCGCCCAGGGATCATCATCATCGACGAGGAACACGACAACTCATTCAAGCAGCAGGACGGATTCCGCTACTCTGCCCGTGACCTCGCGATCGTGCGCGCTCGCAACGAAAATGTCGGGATCGTGCTTGGCTCCGCAACGCCGAGTCTCGAAACGCTGCACAACGCCTTGAACGGTCGCTATCGGCATCTGACGCTGACCGCACGCGCCGGGGGTGCGGCACGTCCGCTGTTACGTCTGCTGGACACGACTCATGAAGTGCTGCAGGAAGGTTTCTCCTCTACTCTGTTGCAACAGATCGGCGACCATTTACAGCGCGGCAATCAGGTGTTGGTGTTCATCAATCGGCGCGGCTTTGCCCCCACTCTGCAATGCGCGGACTGCGGCTGGGTAGCGGAATGCCTGCACTGCGATGCGCGCATGACGCTGCACAAGACCCACGCACATCTGCGCTGCCATCATTGCGACGCACGGCGCTCCATCGATCGCTATTGTCCGCTCTGCAAGTCCAAACAGTTGCAGGCACTCGGGCTGGGCACGGAGCGCAGCGAAGCATTTCTATCCCGGATATTTCCAACCGCGCGCGTGTTGCGCGTGGATCGCGACAGCACCCGGCGCAAGAACGAACTGGATATTCTTCTCAACGAAGTGCATCAGGGCGAACCCTGCATTCTGATCGGCACGCAGATGCTCGCCAAAGGTCATCACTTTCCGCGCGTGACCCTGGTTGCCGTGCTGGACGCGGACGCCGGATTGTTCAGTGCCGACTTCCGCGGCCAGGAGCACACGGCGCAACTGCTGATGCAGGTGGCCGGACGCTCGGGACGCGAGGGACAATCGGGTGAGGTGCTGATACAAACGCGCCATGCCACACACAATACGCTGCAGGCTCTTGTCCACCACGGCTATGGCACGTTCGCCCGCACCATACTGATGGAACGGCAGGCGGCTCACATGCCACCGTTTGCCCACCTTGCGCTCATTCGTGCGGAAGCCACGGACTTCAGCACCCCGGAGCAGTTCCTGAACAAGGTAAGACAATGCGCGAGCCAACTGCTCGGGCCAGAAGGAGACGCGGCCGTCATGCTGATGGGCCCCTTGCCCGCGCCAATGGAAAAGCGTGCCGGCAAATTCCGCGCGCAATTGTTGCTGCAGTCGACGCAGCGTTCCAGCCTGCAACAGTTGCTCAGCCAGTTATGTCCCGAACTTGAGTCACTCAAGGAGAGTCGCGGCGTTCGCTGGTCGATCGACGTTGATCCACAAGACATGATCTGAGAACCACGTCCTGTGGGAGCGAGCCCTGCTCGCGATTGACCAATATCTGATTTCGCAAGGAGCACGCCCATGGCAGCGCAGGAATAGAGCTGGTTGCGTAACCGGTTTTTCAGGATAATGACCACGCTTCATCACGACAGTCCGGAACAACGACACAAGAGACAGCCATGGCACACGACTTCGCCAAGACCAGAGCCAGGAAAACCGCCCCGGAGCAAAAGCGTCCGGAGCCCACGCCACAGCCGACCAAGGGCATGCTGATCACCGGACTGCTGACAGGATTGGTACTGGGATTTTTCTCTTTCTTTCTGATTTATCTGACAGGCATTCTGCCACCCGTTGACTCCATGTTTGCCGACGAGACGGAGGCCGCCAACGCCGAAGAACTGGCTGCGGCACAGCAGCGGCGCAACGAGGAACTGGAGCTGGCGGCAGCCCGCCTGCAACTGGAGTTCTACAAGGAGCTGCCCAACTACGAGGTGGTCGTTGACAGCACCGTAGATACGCGACCTGCCAATTCGGGCAACACCCTCACGGCCACCGCCAACGCGATAGCCACTGTTGCGGCCAACGCGGCAGCCAGCGCCCAGGCTCTGACGGCTGACGCGGAACCTGCAGTGCAAACGCCCGCAACAACTGCGGAGCAAATCACGACGGCGACGACACAAGCAGAATCGCCTGTCATCGAGGGCACTCCCGAGCCCGCCGTCGCTGTCGCCGCACGCACTCCCATCCCCGGCGAACCCAGTTTCATGGTGCAGGCTGGAGCGTTCCAGCAGGAGGCCGCTGCGGTAGCCCAGAGCATGCGTCTCAATGCCCTCGGCCTCGATGCTCGCGTCAAGAAGGAGGCATTACTCGGCAAGACTCTTTTCCTGGTCCAGGCTGGCCCCTACTTTTCCCGCGACGAACTCAATCAGGCCGAACGCGTGTTGCGCAGCAACAGCATCGACAGTATGCGGATTGGCGTCAGCCAGTAATTCTGAGCAACTGTGGGAGCGGGCCCTGCCCGCGATAGGATTGTCGCAAGACTAATCGCGGGCA
>MGYS01000009.1:4600-8761 GCA_001802565.1 Gammaproteobacteria bacterium RIFCSPLOWO2_02_FULL_57_10
GATAGGATTGTCGCAAGACTAATCGCGGGCAGGGCCCGCTCCCACAGTGGCAAGCCACAGGTTGAAATTCAGCGACAGCTTCCCCATATCCCGATAACACATTCGCACGTCGGTGCGCTCAGCCATTCACGAACCGGCGCTTGCACCGGCAGGAGACTCAGTTTGGAACAACTTCACGGCACCACCATCGTCTCGGTGCGACGCGGCAACAAGGTTGTGGTAGGCGGCGACGGACAAGTCTCCCAGGGCAATACCGTCATGAAGGGCAATGCCCGCAAGGTGCGCCGACTCTACAAGGATCAGGTCATTGCCGGATTCGCTGGCGGCACTGCCGATGCCTTCACCCTCTTTGAACGCTTCGAGGAGCAGCTCGAAAAGCATCACGGCAAACTCGTGCGCTCTGCTGTGGAACTCGCCAAGCTGTGGCGCACCGATCGCATGCTGCGGCGCCTGGAAGCCTTGCTGATCGTCGCCGACCGCGAGGCATCACTGATCATCACCGGCAACGGCGACGTCATCGAGCCCGAGGAAGGCATCATGGCCATCGGTTCCGGTGGCTCCTTTGCTCTGTCTGCAGCGCGCGCACTCTATCGTCACACCGAACTCGACGCGCTCAGCATCGTCAAGCACAGCCTCGGCATCGCCGCCGATATCTGTGTCTACACCAATCAGAATCACACCATCGAAGAGCTCGAGTTCTAAAAACTCCCGAGCCATCAGGAATCGAACAATGTCCAGCATGACACCGCGAGAAATCGCTTCCGAACTCGACAGATACATCGTCGGCCAGAACGCCGCCAAGCGTGCCGTGGCGATCGCGCTGCGCAACCGTTGGCGCCGCATGCAACTGGGCGAGAACATTCGCCAGGAAATCACTCCCAAGAACATTCTCATGATCGGGCCGACCGGTGTGGGAAAAACGGAGATCGCGCGTCGCCTTGCCAAGCTGGCCAACGCGCCCTTCATCAAGGTGGAGGCGACCAAATTCACCGAGGTCGGCTATGTCGGACGCGATGTCGACTCGATCATTCGCGACCTGATTGATGTCGCCGTGAAGATGCTGCGCGAGGAACAGATTCGCAAGGTGCAGCACGTTGCCGAGAACGCTGCCGAAGACAGAATACTCGACGCGCTGCTGCCACCGGCACGCAGCGATGGCGAGAATGAAAGCGCAGAGAAAGCCACATCCGCCACACGGCAGATCTTTCGCAAGAAACTGCGCGAAGGTGATCTCGATGACAAGGAAATCGAGATCAAGGTCGCCGACTCGGTAGCGGGCGTGGAGATCATGGCACCGCCCGGACTGGAGGAGATGACGAGCCAGCTCAAGAGCATGTTCTCCAACATGAACACCGGAAAGAAGAAGACCCGGCGCCTTCCCATCAAGGCAGCATTCAAACTGCTCAAGGAGGAGGAAGCGGGGAAGCTGGTCAACGAAGAAGAGATTCGCAATCGTGCGATCGAAGCGACTGAACAGACCGGCATCGTTTTCATCGATGAGATCGACAAGGTCACCGTGCGTAACGACAGTGGCAACAGCGGCGTTTCGCGCGAAGGCGTGCAGCGAGATCTGTTGCCATTGATCGAGGGCTCAACGGTCACAACGAAATACGGCAGCGTGAAGACAGACCACATTCTCTTCATCGCCTCGGGTGCGTTCCATCTTTCCAAGCCCTCGGATCTGATTCCGGAACTGCAGGGTCGCCTGCCCATTCGCGTGGAACTCGAAGCGCTGACCGCTCATGATTTCGAACGCATTCTCTCCGAGCCGAACTGCTCGCTGACAGAACAGTATCAGGCCTTGCTCGGTACCGAGAACCTGCGCATCCGCTTCACTCCGGATGGCATTGCCAGGATCGCGGAGACAGCGTGGCAGGTCAACGAGCGCACCGAGAATATCGGGGCACGTCGCCTGCACACGGTGATGGAGCGATTACTTGAAGACGTGTCGTTCTCTGCATCCGACGTGGGTATCGGCGACGAGGAACTGGTGATCGATGCTGCCTATGTCGACAAGCAACTGAGCGAGCTGGCGCGGGATGAAGATCTGAGCCGATTCATCCTGTAAGAACTTGTGGGAGCGGGCCCGCCCGCGATTGATCTGAGCACGACTTTTATCGCGAGCAGGCTCGCTCCCACAGCAAGGCAACGAGAAATGCCATGAAAAGCGCACCAACAGAAATCCGTCTGCACCGCAAATCCAACGTACTGACTCTGGCTTACGCTGATGGCTCACGTCACGAGCTGAGCGCCGAGTTCCTGCGCGTTCACTCCCCCTCGGCGGAAGTGCGCGGCCACGGCAAAGGTCAGGAAGTTCTGCAGACGGGCAAGCGCCAGGTGCGGCTGGTAGGTGTAGAGCCGGTCGGCAACTATGCAATCAAACTCGTGTTCGATGATGGTCACCAGTCCGGGATCTATAGCTGGGACTACCTCTCGGAGCTCTGCGCCCAGTACGACACCCTGTGGGAGAAATACCTGCAAGGCCTTCAGGACGCTGGTGCCAGTCGCGATCCTGCGCCATCAGGCCGGTCGTTGTCAGAGGCGGTGCAAGTGATTACCATACAGCCCCTGTCGCCCCCTCAAAACTGAACCATCAAATTTCAAATCGCGGAAGCTCCTCATGTCGAGTGAAAACCAGCCAGAAAATCCTGATTCACAAGACAAGCCGCGCACCACGCATTTCGGCTATCAACAGGTGCCAATCGAGGAAAAGGTCAGTCGCGTCGGCCAGGTGTTCCATTCCGTGGCCAGCAAATATGACGTGATGAATGATCTCATGTCCCTCGGCACCCATCGCCTGATCAAGCGCTTCACAGTCGAGTTGAGCGGTGTGCGTGAAGGCCATCGTGTCCTCGACCTGGCCGGAGGTACCGGTGACTTCAGTATCCGTTTCTCGTCCCTGGTGGGAAAAACGGGTCAGGTCGTACTCGCCGACATCAACGATTCCATGCTGCGCGTCGGACGTGATCGACTCATCGACAAGGGCATCACCAGCAATGTGTCCTACACCCAGCTCAACGCAGAGAAGCTGCCCTTCGTGGCGGACACCTTCGACTGCATCTGCATCGCCTACGGCCTGCGTAATGTCACCGACAAGGACGCTGCGCTGCGCTCCATGTTCGAAGTGCTGAAACCGGGCGGACGTGCGCTGGTGCTGGAATTCTCCAAGCCACGCAACCCTCTGGTAGGCAAGGCCTACGATGGTTATTCGGCGCTGTGGCCGGTGGTGGGCAAACTGGTGACCGGCGATGCCGACAGCTACCGCTATCTGGTCGAGTCCATTCGCATGCACCCCGACCAGGAGACCCTCAAGGGCATGATGGAAAACGCCGGATTCAGCAATTGCCGCTATCACGACGTGATGGGCGGGATCTGTGCCATTCACCTGGGCTTCAAACCCCTGACAAGCCACTGACACCCTGCTCACAGGCCGCCGACAAGTCATGAACCTCCTTCTGAGCTCCGCCATTATTGCCCCAGTGGAAGCCCTGCTCAATGCCGTACTCGCGCAGGACCCCGTGGCGGCAAGGAAGCTTGGGCGTCACCAGGGTCGCGCGATCAGCGTGGAGTGCACATCCCCTCTGAACTGGCAGCTGTTCGTGGTAGTGGAAAATGACAGACTCGCCATCCGCTCGGTGTACGAATACACGCCGGACGCAGGTATCCGGGGAAGTGCCGGCGCCTTCAGCCGCCTCCTGCTGAGCAGCAGTCAAACCGACGCCCTGTTCTCTCCCGCAATACAACTCAGTGGCGACACTCATCTCGTGCAGGACCTGCACGCCATTCTGGCTGGACTGGAGATCGACTGGGAGGAACACCTCGGCAACCTGTTCGGTGATGTCGCCACACATCAGTTCGGTCAGCTGTTCGGACGTTCCCGGACTTGGGGTGCACAGACGAGAGAGACACTGCTGAACGATATCGAGGAGTATCTGCACGAAGAGGCGCGCATCCTGCCCACACGCAGCGAAATGAAGCACTTCGGCAGTCGTCTCGATGAACTGCGCCTATCTGTCGATCGTATTACTGCCAGACAGGAGCGACTGAAAGAGAAGCTTTCTCGCGCTCTGGATTGACACATATGCCAATGTGGGAGCGGGCCTTGCCCGCGATTCCGAGGCTGAGTTGCAGTTGCGCGTCAGGCAATCGCGGGCAAGGCCC
>MGYS01000009.1:8770-21091 GCA_001802565.1 Gammaproteobacteria bacterium RIFCSPLOWO2_02_FULL_57_10
GCTCCCACAGGAACAAGCGCCCAATCCTGCAAGATGTGACAAAGTGCCGCAGCTCACTCATAGCCCTTGTAATCGGCACTCAAGGTAGGATAATCAAACCGTACCTGGCCCCGGAAGCAATCAACCTTTGCGGCGGCCATTATCAGGAGACGATGCAATGAGAACGACCGACGGCTTCAAAATGGCTTCATCTGCCGCCGCCCTGCTGTTGGCCAGTGCTGCGATGTCCTCCGGCGCAACCGCCGCAGAGGTCGCCGAGCCGGTCAAGATCAGCCAGTGCCAGGGGCTGACCTCATGCCACGGACTGAGCGCCTGCAAGGGCTTCGGCAACGAAGCTGGTGCTGGCAAGAACTCCTGCAGCGGCGTCGGTTTCGTCAGCTTTGCCAGTGGTCATGCCATGGTCTCCAAGAGCTTCTGTGAAAAACTGGGAGGCAAGGAAGTCGCTTCCGTGTCTGCAGCTCCGGCCACAGCGCCGCTCGAAGGCGTGCAGGTCGCCTATTGCAACGATCTGTTCAGCTGCAACACCTTCAGCGCCTGCAAGGGCAATGGCAATGCCAACTGTGCCGGCAAGAACAGCTGTCATGGCATCGGTTTTGTCGCCATCGCCACGGGTGACATGACACTGTCCGAGCAATTGTGCAGCAAACTCGGCGGCAACCTGATCTCCGCGCTCTAGTATCAAGCTCGCGGACAGGCACCGCTCACATCACGGCGGGGAGATTGCAATGCTGGGTTACGGACTGGGTCTGCGCAGTGTCCATTATGATCATGTGCTGACCCACAAACCGGCTGTCGACTGGTTCGAACTCATCACCGAGAATTACCTCGCCCCGGGTGGCAGACCAAGAGCCGTGCTGCGTGAGATCCGCGCCAACTACCCTGTCGCCCTGCATGGCCTGTCGTTCAACGTCGGCACCGATGAGCCGCTCGACATCCACTACCTCGACCAGCTCAAGCGCCTGATCGCCGAAGTCGAACCGGCCTGGGTGTCAGATCACCTGTGCTGGACCGGGTTGCACGGCTACACCTCCCACGACCTGCTGCCCATCGCTTACACGGAAGAGAATCTGCAGCGTGTCGCCGACAAGGTCAGTCGCATTCAGGACTACCTGCAGCATCGCATCGTGCTCGAGAACCCCTCTATCTACATCGGTTTTCGCTCCAGCTCCATGACCGAGCCGGAGTTCATCAACGCGCTGGTACGCCGCGCAGGTTGCGAAATTCTTCTGGATATCAACAACGTGTATGTCAGCAGCTTCAACCTCGGTTTCGATCCCCGGGCGTATATCGATACCCTGACGCCATCTGCCATCCGGCAGTTCCACCTCGCCGGGCATACCAACAATGTCACGCACATCATCGATACCCATGACCATCCCGTGTGCGATGAAGTATGGGAGCTCTATCGGTATGCGTGCGGACGTTTTGGGCCGGTGGCCACACTGCTGGAGCGTGACGACCATATCCCGGAGTTTTCCGAGCTCATGATTGAACTGGAGCAGGCGAAAACTCTTCAAGAGCAGGCATTGCAACAGCGGGCGCTACTGAAGAACGCACCGCAGCAAGAGGCTCTGCAGTCATGACCTGGCAGCAGGAACAGGAACGGTTCTGGCGCTGGATCAACCAGCCGCAGGATCTGCCGAGCCAGGCTGGCGACATCGCCGCATTGCTCTCTCCCCACAGCCACCTCTCTCAGGCCGAAGCACTGTCGATCTACAACAACGCCTATCACCAGCGCCTCGTGGAGATCTCCAGCTCCCTGTTCCCGGTTCTCTTCAACTCGCTGGGGCGCGATGTCTATACCCGCCTCTGGATTGGTTACATGGGGAAATATCCACCCCGAAACGGGCCAATCCACCATGTGGGGGAGCATCTTCGGGAGTATGTCAGTACTCACGAGCAGTTCCGCTCACTGCCTGCCGTTGCGGACATCGTGCATCTGGAAAGTCTGCTGATCAGCCTCTTCGATGTGACCGATGAGGTGCCTTGCACACTCGCACAACTACAGGCTCTGCCGCCGGAAGACTGGCCCTCGATTTGGTGGCAGGGCAAGCAGGACTGGGCGCTGTTGCAGAGCCGCTTCGACCTGGAGAAGTACTGGCGGCAGATGCTGGAATTCATCGCCAATGGCGGAGAACCGGGCACTGCAGAATTTGGGGTGGAATTGTGGGAGCGGGCCTTGCCCAGGCCGCCTGTGGGAGCGAGCCTGCTCGCGACCTGCGCCACGCCAAGCTCGATCGCGAGCAAGGCTCGCTCCCACAGCGGTGGGATGGCCACCTATCTGGTGTACCGAAAACAACATCGCATGCATTTTCAGGCAATCAGCCCGGAGCTGGATCTGTTTCTCCAGTCAGTTCGACACGGCGAAACCTTCGCGCAGATCTGTGAGCGTCTAGCCACCATGTTTCCGGCTCAGGATATCCCGCAACTGAGCCTCACCCTGCTACTGAAGACCATCGACCTGGAACTGCTCTGTGCTCCGAAGCTGCCCACCAATGCGGGTTGAAGGCCCATTCCAGCCCTTGTCTGCACCATCTCTTGGTGCTATCTTTGCCAGCCCTTGCGAAGGCAAATGTAACCGACTGATATTTCAACAAATACCCGGAAGCTGCGGAACCATGATCGGCTCTGGCGAACGTATTCATCGCGCACTTCGCGCTGCATGTTGAAGGCCTAATTCGTGTCCCATCTCCCCCGACTCCTGACGCTTCTCAATACCGCCGCCCGCTATGGCCTTGATCAGGTTTCACCACAGGTGCAACCTGCTGGCCTCCCCGGGGTGCTGTTCAAGCTCTGGAGCCTGCCGTGGCGAATGCACCCCGCCCGTGCACTCAAACCTGAGGTACGCCTGCGCCTGGCGCTGGAGGAACTGGGTCCGATCTACATCAAGTTTGGTCAACTGCTCTCCACCCGACGGGATTTCCTGCCAGCAGAGCTCGCCGACGAGCTGCAGGCACTGCAGGACAATGTGCCTGGTTTCAGCAGCCCTTCCATCCAGGCCATGGTCGAACAGGCATTGGGCCGCCCGTGGCAGGAAGTGTTCAGCGAGCTGTCGACGCAAGCGCTGGCATCAGCCTCGGTGGCGCAGGTCCATGCTGCAAGGCTTCTGACCGGCGAAGAAGTTGTCGTCAAGGTGATCCGACCCGGCATAGAGAAGACCATCGTCGAAGACATAAAACTCCTCAAGTGGATTGCCGGTTTGATCGAGAGACATATCCCCGAGGGCCGCCGTCTGAGGCCTCGCGAGGTAGTAAGCGATTACGAGAAGATCATTCTCGACGAACTCAATCTGCTCTCCGAAGGCGCCAATGCCACCCAACTGCGCCGCAACTTCGAGCACTCGTCACAGTTGTACGTGCCTCGTGTCTACTGGGAGTACTCGCGCAGCAACCTGCTGGTGATGGAGCGCATCTACGGCACTCCGGTGGCAGACATCGATGCGTTGCGTGCCCAGGGTGTAGACCTGAAGAAGCTGGCGGAAACCGGCGTGGAGATCTTCTTTACCCAGGTGTTCAATCACAGCTTCTTTCACGCCGACATGCATCCGGGCAACATCTTCGTGGCGAAGCACAGCCCCGAAAACCCGCAGTACATAGCCATCGACTGCGCCATCATCGGTTCGCTGAGCAAGAGCGACCAGCAGTATCTGGCCCGCAACCTCCTGGCCATCTTCCAGCGTGACTATCGCAAGGTGGCGCAACTGCATGTGGAATGCGGCTGGGTACCGAAGGACACTCGCGTTCACGAGTTCGAGGCGGCGATGCGCTCGGTGTGTGAACCCGTGTTCGAGAAGCCACTCAAGGACATCTCCTTCGGTTACCTGCTGGTGCAGCTCTTCCGCACCGCCGGGCGTTTCAACATGGAGGTACAGCCATCTCTGGTGTTGCTGCAGAAGACACTGCTCAATGTCGAAGGGCTGGGCAGACAGCTCTACCCGGAACTGGACCTTTGGACTACCGCCCTGCCCTTCCTTGAGGACTGGAACCGGCGGCGAATGCGTCCCTCGACGCTCTTCAATGCATTGAAGGAAAACGTGCCGGACTGGATAGAGCAGCTGCCCTATCTGCCACAACTGATGATCGATTCGCTCACGCAGTCAAAGCAACTCACCGCCATCAACGAGACCCTGCAGCAGCGTCTGCATGACGAAAATCTGCAGCAGATGAAACGTCGACGCCGGGCCAATCAATGTGGTCTGGCGCTGCTCGCAATGGCAGCGCTGACCCTGTTGCCTGGCGTTGATTCCCTGGTCTCAGGCCTGCCGGTGGCAAGTCTCCTGCTGGGTTTGGGGGCGGTTTACCTTTTGTGTTTTAAACGCTGACAGAGCATACTAGCGCGCATGAAAGAGGCTGGAGAAAGAGTGGTGACAACGACCTGGCTGGATCAGGTGAACTGGAGCAGCGAAGGTCTGGTTCCCGTCATCACGCAGGATTTTCGTACCGCGCGAGTCCTCACTCACGCTTGGCTCAACCGCGATGCACTGGCACTGGCGGTGCAGGAAGGCCGAGCCATCTACTGGTCACGCTCGCGGCAGAAATTGTGGCGAAAAGGCGAGGAATCCGGTCACATTCAGAAGTTGCACAAGGTATTTCTGGACTGCGACGGCGACACGGTCTGCTATGTCGTTGAACAGGTGGGAGGCATCGCCTGCCACACGGGTCGTGAAAGTTGTTTCTACCGCGAGTTGCAGGATGGTCAGTGGCACACCATCGATCCGGTGCTGAAGAATCCGGACGAGATGTACGCGAAGAAACACGATACGCAATGAGCACCGGCATGAAAGATATTTTTTATGAATGATACATTGACCCAACTGGGCGAGATTCTGGAACAGCGCAAGAGCGCAGACGCGGGTGAATCCTATGTCGCCAGTCTGCACGCAAAAGGGTTGAACAAGATTCTGGAGAAGGTGGGCGAGGAAGCCACCGAGACCATCATCGCCGCCAAGGACGTCGACAACGCAGTGCAACGCGAAACTGCCTTGCACGAAGTGGTCAAGGAAACGGCAGATCTATGGTTCCACACGCTGGTGATGCTGAGTCACCTGGGTCTGGGGCCGGAGCAGGTCCTCGAAGAATTGCGCAAGCGCTTCAACATCTCGGGATTGACCGAGAAGGCGTCACGAACAAGAGATTGAACGGCAAGAATCAACACCACGGCGCCGCACACTTTTCATTCATTGTGCGCCGTGACAATGTAGACAACCTGGAGGCAGTATGGGTTTTGGCGGAATCGGTATATGGCAATTGATCATCATTCTGGTGATCGTCGTGATGTTGTTCGGCACGAAGAAGCTGCGCAATCTGGGCTCGGATCTGGGCGGTGCACTCAAGGGTTTCAAGACGGCCATGAAAGACGAAGATGGCAAGGACATCGACAGCGATGACGACGTCACCGTGAAAAAAGTCGGTGACTCCAATGCGATGAAATCCGAAAAGGCAGAAGACAAGGACTGATGTCGTTCTTGTCAGTCTCTCCTCTACCGGATTGCTGCCACCTCCATTCAACTCTCGCTGATGCCGGACTAAGCTGATGTTTGATATTGGTTTCATGGAACTGGTGTTGATCGCCATTGTTTCACTGGTGGTCATCGGGCCGGAACGGCTCCCGGGCGCCGTGAGAACGGCCAGCCTGTGGATCGGCCGAGCCAAGCGCAGCTTCAATCAGGTCAAGACAGAGATCGAACGCGAGATCAATGCGGACGAGATTCGTCGACAACTGCACAACGAATCCATCCTGGCGGATCTCGACAAGGCCAAGAAGAAGGCCGATGCGCTCATGAACGATACGCGCAAGAACATCGACGATCTGAATGCGGAAGTGAATGCCACTCTCAAGGAAGAGGAAAGAAAGCTGACTGGCACCTCTGCGGCACCGTCGACAACCGCCACAAAACCGCAGACGCCCAGCATTCTGCCGCCAAAGTCTCCCGAGCCAGCCGCTGCCGCAGTGGATGATCCCGCCCGTTTCGACGAGGACTATGTCGCACCTGAGCCTGCGGCCACACCCGAGCCTGCAACTGCCGTGAACGCAACCGCTGTAAAGGCTGCCCCCGTTGAGGATTTCTACAACAACCCACCGGCCGGCACCATTCGCCTGAAGGGGGGTTCCTACACCAGCGTGCCTCCGAAATCCGCCGAGCAGGAAGATCACCAGAGCAAAGAATGAGTGACCCGAACGATCCAAAAACAGGCGCGGAACTGACGCTCATCGATCACCTGATTGAGCTGCGCGATCGCATCATGAAGTCATTGGTTGCGATCCTGGTGATTTTCCTCTGCCTGTTCTATTTCGCCAACGATATCTACACTTTTGTCGCAGACCCACTGATATCCGTTCTGCCCGAAAACATGGGCATGATCGCGATTGACCCGACATCGCCTTTCTTCGCACCTTTCAAACTGACGTTCTTTGTCTCGCTGCTGCTGGCAGCACCATACATTCTCTATCAGTTGTGGTCCTTCATTGCGCCGGGGCTGTACAAGAACGAGAAGGCTCTGGCAATTCCACTGTTTGTCTCCAGCGTGGTGCTTTTCTACGCGGGAATAGCGTTCGCCTACTACATCCTGTTTGGTTTCGTATTCTCGTTCTTCGTTTCCGTCGCTCCCGATGGCATTCTCGTGATGCCTGACATCAACAGTTTTCTGAGTTTTGCGCTGGCGATCTTTCTGGCGTTCGGCATAGCCTTTGAAATTCCCATTGCCGTGTTCCTGCTGATCTGGACGGGAATGGTAGAGCCTGAAGATCTGGTTCAAAAGCGACCCTACGTGGTTGTTGGCTGCTTTGTGATTGGCATGCTGCTGACGCCACCTGACCCCTTCACACAGTCCATGCTGGCCATTCCGATGTGGATGCTGTTCGAGGTGGGAATCTTCTTCGGCAGATTCGCGAAGAAGAAGCAGGCCGAAGAAGAAGCGAAGAACTCCGCTTGACCACCCCTGTGCCGTGGGAGCGAGCTCTGCTCGCGATTCGAGTGGCGGTGAGATACAGACAGACATTTCAATCGCGAGCAGGCTCGCTCCCACAGTCAGTGGGTTGTTCAAACCTTCAGCAGGAAAGTCACCGGCCCATCATTCTCCAGCGCCACTTTCATGTCCGCACCGAACACTCCGGTTGCCAGAGTGATCTTGTGCGTCGATGCCTGCCGCACCATGTAATCATAGAGAGGCTCTGCCTGCGCAGGTGGCATGGCGGATGAAAAACCAGGTCGTAATCCCTTGTCGGTCGTTGCCGCCAGCGTGAACTGCGACACCAGCAAAATGTCTCCGGCAATGTCCAGAAGCGATAGATTCATCTTCCCCTCTGCATCGGCGAACACCCGATACGAGCGCAATCGGTGCAACAGACGATCAGCCTTGTTTTCGTCGTCATCCTTTTCAATACCAACAAAGACAACCAATCCCTTGCCAATCTCGCAACGTTGCTGACCGTCGATCGTCAACCGCGCCCAGTTCGTTCTCTGCAGCAAGGCAATCACGACGGCACCCCACTGGCGCTTGTGGAAAATCTCACGATACCTGCTCGGGACGAAACAGCTTCGCCATCTCTGCCGTCGCACGCACAAGCGCGTCGATGATTCCCGGCTCCAGTGCCGAATGCCCCGCATCACGTACGATGAGCAACTCGGAATCAGGCCAGAGCTTGTGGAGCGCCGTGGCATTGTCCAGAGGACAGACGACATCATAGCGACCGTGCACGATGATGCCTGGAATGCCGTGCAGTTTGTGAGCGTTGTTCAGGATCTGATTCGTTTCCATGAAGGCTTCGTTCATGAAATAGTGCGCCTCGATGCGCGCCAGTGACATCGCCAGGTGCGGATCGGAGAATTTCTCCACTGCCTGAACGCTCGGACGCAGTGTCAGGCAACGGCCTTCCCACAGTGACCAGTTCTTGGCCGCTCCCATGCGCGCAATCTCGTCCTGTCCGATCAGACGGCGATAATAGGCCGCAATCATGTCGTCACGCTCGGCCTCGGGAATGTGCTCGTAATAGTCTTCCCAGTAATCGGGAAAAATGCGACTGGCACCACTCTGATAGAACCACTGCAGATCTTCGTCACGACAGAGAAAGATGCCACGCAGAATCAACCCCATGACGTTCTCGGGATACGTCTGTGCGTACACCAGCGAGAGGGTTGAACCCCAGGAGCCTCCGAACAATACCCACTTGTCGATCTTCAGAAAGTGCCGGATGGCTTCCATATCGGCGACCAGCGTCTGAGTGGTGTTGTCTTCCAGCTCGGCATGAGGAGTGGAACGCCCCGCCCCACGCTGATCGAAGACCACAATGCGATAGACGTCCGGATCGAAGAAACGACGACTCGACGCATCGCTGCCCGCACCGGGACCGCCGTGCACGAAGACTATTGGAATACCATCGGGATTGCCCGCCTCTTCAAGATACAGGTCGTGAAGTGATGACACCTTGAGGCGATGGGTTGCGTAGGGTTTTATTTCGGGGAAGAGCACCAGCATGACGAATCCTCGTTGCAGCGAATGAGGACAATCTTAGACCGGAAAACGACTTCTGGCGAATGGTGCCAGTGAATTTGTGGGAGCGGGCCCTGCCCGCGATTTCAGTGCGCTGTTGGATCACAGACTGGCACTGAAATCGCGGGCAGGCCCGCTCCCACAGGGAATAACTAAGCCTTCGGGCGACGATCGGAGCGCTTGCGCTCGCTCTCGGTCAGCAGCTTCTTGCGCAGACGAATGTGGTTCGGGGTGATCTCGACCAGTTCGTCTTCCTCGATGAACTCCATGGCCTGCTCCAGCGTGTGCTTCACGGGTGGCGTCAGGATGATGTTCTCGTCGGTACCGGAGGCACGGATGTTGGTCAGTTGCTTGCCCTTGGTGGGGTTCACGACAAGGTCGTTCTCGCGACTGTGCAGGCCCACGATCATGCCCTCGTAGACTTCCACGTTCGGCTCCACGAACAGACGACCACGCTCCTGCAGAGTGAACAATGAATAGCCCAGCGTCTTGCCCTTCACCATGGACACCAGCACACCGTTCTTGCGGTTGCCGATCTCGCCCATCTTCACCGGACCGTAATGGTCGAATACGTGGTTCATCATGCCGGTGCCGGAGGTCATGCTCAGGAACATGGAGCGGAAACCGATCAGCCCGCGAGTCGGCACGATGAACTTCAGGCGCACGCGGCCCTTGCCGTCCATGGTCATGTCCTGCAGGTCCGCCTTGCGCATGCCCAGCTCTTCCATCACGGAACCCTGGTGCTGCTCGTCGCAGTCGATCACCAGCGCTTCGTGCGGCTCCTGCATCACGCCGTCGATTTCCTGGACGATTACTTCTGGGCGGGATACGGCCAGTTCGAAACCTTCGCGACGCATGTTCTCGATCAGTACCGACAAATGCAATTCGCCACGACCGGACACCTTGTACTTGTCCGGGGTATCACCCGGCTCCACACGCAGGGCCACGTTGTAGATCAGCTCGCGCTCAAGACGGTCCTTGATGTTGCGGGTAGTCACGAACTTGCCATCCTGACCCGCAAACGGGGAGTCATTCACCTGGAAGGTCATGCTGATGGTGGGCTTGTCGACGGTCAGCGGGGGCATTGCCACCACGTGTTCCGGGTCGCACAGCGTGTCGGAAATATTCAGTTTGTCGATACCGGTGATACAGACGATCTCGCCCGCACGCGCTTCCGGCACATCGACGCGCTCCAGACCCAGGTGACTCTTCACCTGCAGAATCTTGCCCTTGCGAGTGTTGCCTTCACGGTCGATGATCACCACCTGCTGGTTCACTTTCGCGATGCCACCGGTGACGCGGCCGATGCCGATAACACCGACGTAGCTGCTGTAATCCAGTGCACTGATCTGCATCTGGAACGGCGCGTCCACGGCCACGGGAGGGGGCGGCACACGATCGATCACGGTCTGGAACAGCGGCGTCATGTCGTCGGCCATCTGATCCAGCTCGAGTCCGGCGAAGCCATTCAGGGCAGAGGCATAGACAACCGGGAAGTCCAGTTGCTCATCCGTCGCACCCAGGCGGTCGAACAGGTCGAACACTTCATTGAGCACCCAGTCCGGGCGTGCGCCGTCACGGTCCACCTTGTTGATCACGACGATGGGCTTGAGACCCTGGTCGAAGGCCTTCTGGGTCACGAAACGGGTCTGTGGCATCGGGCCGTCAACGGCATCCACCAGCAGCAACACGCTGTCCACCATCGACATCACACGTTCCACTTCACCGCCGAAGTCGGCGTGTCCGGGCGTGTCCACGATGTTGATGTGATAGCCCTGCCAATTGATGGCGGTGTTCTTGGCTAGAATCGTAATGCCGCGCTCGCGTTCCTGATCATTCGAATCCATCACGCGCTCGACGGCCTTGCCACGGTCTTCCAATGTGCCGGACTGTTGCAGAAGCTTGTCAACGAGCGTGGTCTTGCCATGGTCGACGTGGGCGATGATGGCGATATTGCGAATTTTCTCGATCACGAGTGGTATACCTGTATGGTGTTCTGTAGAAAAAGGGGCTGGAGTATACACCAGCACCTCGCCGCATGCCTACACAATACGTGGCGTGCGGCTCAAGTGACCGCTCGCGGAGCCATTACTGTCCGCCAAGGAAGCGATATCCGACACCCGGTTCGGTTTCGAGATAACGAGGGGCGCCGGGGTCATCCTCCAGCTTGGCGCGCAGGCGTGCGATGAGAATGCGCAGATAATGGGCGTCCTCCACGTGGCTCTTGCCCCACACCTCGGTTAGCAGCTGACGCTGCGTGACGATGCGTCCGCGATAGGAAATCAACAGACTCAGCAATGCAAATTCCTTTTTGGAGAGTCGCAGTACGCGGCCATCAAGAGTCACCTTATGCAACACCGTGTCCACACGCAGGCAGCCATCATCAAAGACTTCGGGAACCACATCGGTATCGGCCTGCTGACGCAACAAGGCTCTGATCCGCGCCAGCAGCTCCTGTATGCCGAACGGCTTCACCACATAGTCGTTAGCGCCTGCATCGAGCGCCCGCACTTTCTCCACCTCATGGTGCCGCACTGAAAGAATAATGATGGGGCCGGAAAAGATTCCCCGTAACTGCCGCAGCACTTCCTGCCCGTCCTGATCGGGCAGCCCGAGATCCAGAATGATAAGGCGGGGACTGCCGAGCACAGCCTGAGCCAGCCCGTCTTTGGCTGTGGCGGCTTCAATGACCTCGTAATGTTGTGCCGTCAGACCAATGCGCAGAAAGCGCCGGATCTGCGGCTCGTCGTCAATGATCAGTATCTTGCTCAAACCCACTCCCTCCCACGTTGTCCTCGTCAGTCGCTGCAACCGGAATCTTCATGCGCACCAGGCAGCCGCGTCCACCGGGGCCCTCCGTGACGGACACCGACCCACCATGCGCGCCGATCATGCCGCGACAAATTGCCAGCCCCAGACCACTGCCCGCGACACGGCGATCGCCCTGCTCGGCGGTGTGAAACATGCGGAAAACCTTTTCCCGCTCGGATTCTTCAATGCCTGGTCCCTGATCGCTGATCTCGATGACCAGCTCACTAGCCTGCTCGTCCGCTACTGACCGCTCGGAATAGCAGCTCAGAATCACATCTGTGCCCGCTGGCGAAAACTTGAGGGCATTGTGCAGCACATTGAAGATAGCCTGTTCAATCAACGCCGGATGCACTCTGAGCAGAGGCAGCGGGGTGGCCATGCGCACCTTCAGATGATGCGACTCTGCCAGTGGCCGGATACGCTTCAGTGTGACGTTGACGATCTCCTCGATACTGACCCAACTGCGTTCCAGCCGCAGTTCCCCTCGACCGAGCCGCGTCATGTCGAGCAGATTCTGTGTGTAGTTGTTCAGCCGCTGCGCTTCGGACAGGACCGACTCCAGCAGCTCTCGCTCCTGGGCAGGTGTCAGCGTATCGCCCATTTCCATCAGCGTACTGGTCGCCCCGATCATCGCGGTCAGTGGCGTGCGGAAATCGTGGGATACCGATGACAGCAATGAGGAGCGCAGCAGCTCCTGCTTTTTCTCCATCCGCTCCTGAGCCAGATCGGTCAGAAGACGTGTGCGTGCGAGCGCCAGTCCGGCCTGACGAAGCAGAATGTCCACCGAGGGCAGGCAGGATTCCAGGCTGCTCTCGCGCTGATGAGTGGGCAGCAAGGGAATAATGGCCAGGGCCAGCAGCCTGTCTCCATCCGTGAGACATTTGACAAGCTGAGTGGCACTGCGCAAGAGCACAGTCGCAGGGGCGAACGCTTCCTTCCTTGTGATGGCCTCAACAACAGCCGCTCTGGTCGCAGCATCGGCCCCCTCTCCCTCCTTCCCCCATTGCGGCTGGTTATGCTC
>MGYS01000009.1:21117-57771 GCA_001802565.1 Gammaproteobacteria bacterium RIFCSPLOWO2_02_FULL_57_10
GTTCGCGCAGTGCCGACTGCAGCGAATCCATGATTTCCTGCGGATGAATGGCAGCACTCATGCGTTCGAGCAGCAGCAGCTCAATCCTGGCCGAGGCATCGCGAAACTCAAGTGTGCGAATCTTGCTTTGCAGACGTGCGGCAAGAGGGCCGACCAACAGAGCAATCATCAAAAAGAAGGCCGCTGTCAGTGCGTCCTCGCGATCGGTGATCCAGAAAGTGCCACGCGGCTCAGTAAAGAAGAAATTGAAAGCGAGAAATCCGCTGAAAGCACTCAGGAGGGCCGGCAGCGTTGCTGTGTACACTGCCGTGACGATGACGGCAGCCATATAAATCAACGCCAGATTCTGCGACGGCACAGCGCCTTGCAACACCCAGCCGACCCCTGTTGCCGCCAACGTCAGCAATAACGCCACACCGCAGGCCCAGACTGGGCGTATCAACCAGACTTTCATATGGTTACCGCCGCCAGAATGCAGGTGTGAGCAATACTATGATGGTCAGAAACTCCAAGCGCCCCAGAATCATCCCCATACTTAGCACCCATTTGGCAGCCTCAGGCAGTGGCTGGAAGTTTCCCGCAGGACCAATAACAGCACCGAGACCCGGACCGACATTCATCAGCGCCGTCGCCGAGCCTGTAAGACTTGTCACCAGATCGAGCCCCATGAGTGACAGCAGCAAGGTCATTATCGTCAGGCTGATGGCCATCAGGAACAGAAATCCCACCAGCGATGCCACGATCTCGTCGCTCACAGTGCTGCCATTGTACTGCCGCTTCAGGATGGCGTTGGGGTGCACAGCCTTGATGATCTGTTCGCGAATGATAGTGAAGCACAGCTGCACGCGGAAAGTCTTGATGCCGCCGCTGGTAGAGCCGGAACATCCGCCGAGGAAAGTCGCGAAGAAAAAGATGGCAATAGCAAAATCACCCCAGAGCGTGTAGTCGGTACTGGCAAACCCCGTTGTCGTCACCACCGAGACAATGTTGAACATTGCATGCGTAAAGGCCCAGGGCAGTGTCTCACCCGGCATCGACAACGCCGGCAAAGTCAGCAGCAGTGCAAGCACGGCTAGGATAGCGAGCATCCCTCGCCACTGAGCATCACGGAAGATCGAAACCTGCTTGTGGCGCACCAGTTTGATGAACAACACGAACGGCGTCGCGCCAAGGACCATGAATACAATTGACACCCAGTGCAGCGAGATTGAATCAAATTGTGCAAAGGAGCTGTCGGACGTGGAATACCCTCCGGTGGAAACCGTCGCCATAGCGTGATTGACGGCATTGAACACATCCATCCCGAACAGCCAGTAGGCCAGCATGCAGGCCAGCGTCAGCAGCGCGTAGGTGACAACCATCAACATCAGCAATTGCTGAGTGCGAGGTAACGATTTGTCCGACCAATCGGAGGATTCGGTGCGAAAGAGCTTCATACCTCCCACATTGAGGAAGGGCATAACAGCGATTGCCATTCCGATGATCCCCATCCCGCCGATCCAGTGCAGCAGAGATCGCCATAGCAGAATGTCCGGCGGCTTATTGTCCAGCCCGACAAAGATTGTGGCACCCGTTGTCGTCAACCCAGAGACAGTCTCGAAAACCGCATCGGTCAGTGATACGCCCTGTTCCCAGAACCAGAAAGGCAGGGCGCCAAAAAAAGGGACTACCAGCCAGGCGCTGGTAGTAATGATGAACATCTGCCGCGACTGCAGGTTGGTGGCCCGGTGGCGAAAGCCAGTAATAGCAAGCACCACACCCGTGAAGCTAGCCAGTCCGGCGCTTAGAAGAAAGTCAGAATGGTTACCTGTCGCCTGCAAGTAGCCAAGCGCAGCAGGGATCAGAAGGAAAGCGGCAAGCATGTTGAGCACGACACCCAACACCAGCAAACTGGGGCTGATGAGTTTCATGTGCGCAGAATAGGATGCCACCGCGTAAGTTCTCTATATCCGACCGACGGGTTTCCATAACAAATACGTAACAATCCCCGCGAACCCATATCGGGGCAACTGATCCAATGACGCTGGTCGGCGTATATAGTACTGCCCCTGCAATTTGCTCTTCTGCCAACGCCAACCAACATTACCGAGAGGATACTCACAAGTGAAGCGAATCATTCTACCCGTCGCCATTCTGGCCGGTGCCGCGCTGTTGTTCATGTTGCTGGTGAACAACCCCAAGCGCCTGGAAGCCGTCGCTCCAGAGCAGGCTCTTGCGACAGTGCGGGTAACCCCGGCGCAGCCTGAAACTGTGACACTGCAAGTCACCTCTCAAGGTAAAGTGCAGGCAAGTCGGCGTGCCAGCCTCTCCGCCGCGGCAGCAGGCCCCGTGGATTGGATATCGCCCGCGCTGGTGGCTGGTGGATATTTCGAAGCTGACGAGGTAGTACTGCGACTCGACAGCAGTGACTACCTGAACGCACTTGAACGCAGCCGAACGAGCCTTTCACAGGCGGAAACCGAAGCCAGTCACGCCGCCAGCGAACTGGCACGCTATACCGAGCTGGCCGCACGTCGCCTGATCAGCGAATCGCAACTGCAAGAGCTGCAACGCCAGGCTGATATCGCCAATGGACGGGTCAGGGATGCCAAGGCAGCACTCGCGCAAACAGAGCTGGACCTGCGCCGCAGCGAGATCCGTGCTCCGTTCGCCAGCATAGTGGAGAGCACCAGCATCGAACTTGGCCAGCAGGTTAACCGCGGCCAGGCACTGGCCATGCTTCTAAGCGCAGACGATGTGGAAGTGCGTGTGCCGCTGGCACTGGCTCAGCTTGGTCATCTCAACATTCCGCTGGGACATCGCGGCGAATTGCCGCCTGAACAGTCACCTGCTGTCACTCTCAGGGGCATGTTCGGCGGACAGATGCACACCTGGACCGGGCACCTGGTACGCACGGAAGCGGGCATCGATGCCACCAACAATTCCGTGCAGGCCATCGTGCGCGTTGCACAGCCCGCTGAAACGGCGATGGATCCAGGTGCGGAAAGCCTGAACGCCATTCCCCTCCCTGTGGGGCTTTTTGTGGAAGCCACAATCGACGGACGTAGTGTGGACAACATCTTTGCCCTGCCAAGAGACGTTATTCGCGCCAACAACCGGGTCTTGATCGTGGATGAAGAAAACCGCCTGCGCTTCAGAGAAGTCGAAATCCTGCGACTGGAAAATGAGCGCGTCCTCATCAGTTCCGGCCTGCGTGCCGGAGAACGCATCTGCCTCTCTCCAATCCAAGCAGTAGTAGACGGCATGGCCGTACAGGTCATCACAGAATGAGAACGATCATCTATTGGTTCGCTGACAACCCTATTGCCGCCAATCTCCTGATGATGGTCTTTCTGGTGGGCGGCACGATGTCGCTGATGAATATCCGCCAGGAGGAATTCCCCAGCATCGACACCGGCATGATTCAGATCAACGTGGCATACCCGGGTGCTGCGCCACAGGAAGTTGAACAGGCCGTCTGTCTTCCGCTGGAAGAAGCGCTGGAGAATGTCGAGAACATCGACACCATGACTTCCACGGCACGCGAGGGTGCCTGTGCTGCCAGCCTGCAAATTGACCCAAGTGCCGACCTGAATCGCGTTCTTAACGAGGTCAAGAGCAGCGTCGACGGCGTGATCGGTTTCCCCGCAGACATTGAGAAGCCCATCGTCGCGGCATTCTCACCCAGCAGCACGGTGATGTCTCTGGCCCTGTCCGCCAATACGGATTCCGCTACATTGAAGGAGCTTGCCGAAGAAATCCGCCTTGAACTCATCGATCTGGACGAGATTTCCCGTGTCGACGTCAATTATGTGCGCCCTTACGAAATATCCGTTGAAATTTCGGAGTTCACATTGCGCCAATACAACTTGACCCTGAATCAGGTTGCTACAGCCATTAACAGCTCTGCGATGGATATGCCGGCAGGAACGTTGCGCACCACCGGAGGCGATATCCTGCTGCGCAGCAAAGGTCGCATGTCCACGGGTGACGAATACGAGAACATCATCGTGCGCTCTTACCCCGACGGCTCGCAGTTGCGCCTTGCAGACATCGCGACCGTCAAGGATGGTTTCGAAGAGGGTTACCTTGCTGCGAGAATCGACGGAAAGAACACCACCATTATCCAGATCTACCGGATGGGTGAGGAAGACACCATCGAGTCCGCAGAAATTGTAAAAGGCTACGTGGCCACCAAAGCGCCTACACTGCCAGAAGGTGTAGAGCTTTCAATTTTGACCGATGATGCGCGCGCTCTTCAGGAGCGAATCTCTACGGTGTCGAGCAATGCATACCAGGGATTCCTGCTCGTGCTAATCATGCTGACGCTGTTCCTGCGCTTCAAACTCGCCATCTGGGTTGCGGCTGGCATCCCTATTTCCATGCTGGGAGCGCTGGCATTATTCCCTTCTCTGGATATCACGCTCAGCTCACTCACGATCATGGCTTTTATCTTGGTGCTGGGGATTCTGGTAGACGACTCCATCGTTGTCGCAGAGCGCGTATTCGTTTACGAGCAACGGGGAATTCCGCAGAGGGAAGCCGCAGCTGAAGGCACGCTGGACGTGTCTGTGCCCGTGATCTTCGGCGTGCTGACCACGATGGCAGCCTTCCTGCCTTTGCTCATGCTGGAAGGCCCCATGGGGTCTTTTTTCACCGTCATCGGCGCGGTGGTGATTCTGTGTCTGTTGATGAGTTTGATCGAATCACAATTAATCCTCCCCAGCCACCTTTCTCATCGTCGCACCACTGGCTACTGGCTGGAAGGTACTCCCGTCGTAACGCGCTGGTTACAGATTCAGGAACGTATCAACCAAAGCCTGGATAGGTTTGCCTCCAGCACCTACAACAAAGCGCTTCGCAAGTGCCTGGACTACAGGTACGCCACCTGGGCAGGCGCGATCGCCATTATCATCCTTACAGCAGGGCTGATGGCCAGTGGCCGTATCGTGTTTCAATTTTTTCCTGCCGTGGAAGGCGACCGTATCTATGCCAGCGTGCAGATGCCCGAAGGCGTCGCCGTCGGCATCACCGAAGAGGCCCTGCAAAGGTTGGAAGAGGCAGCCATCGAGCTGACGCGTGAACTCGACGAAGAACTCGCGGCCAAGATAGCAAGCGGCGATGCCCCTGCCACACCCGGACACGTCGTCGAACGGTCTCTGACAACGCTGGGCGCACGCATCAATCGTGGCGGCGGACCCGGTGGAGCCCGGCCTTCTGCCGGTGGCAGTCATATTGCCGAGGTCGTTCTGATTCTGAACCCCTACGAGCAACGCGGTGAGATCAGCTCCAACGAAGTACGCGACCGCTGGCGTGAGAAGGTCGGCTTTATTCCAGATGCGCTGGAAGTGGGCTTTGTTTCCGATTCATTCTCGGCCGGGTCTGCATTGAGCTTCCGATTGGAGGGCCGAGATGAGGAAGGCTTGCAATCTGCCACAGCCGAATTGCGTGAAGCACTCGCTCGCTATCCCGGCGTTTTCGACATTAATGATTCATTCAGGGCTGGCAAGCAGGAGGTTCAGATCGAGATCCTGCGCGAAGGCGAGCTGATGGGCTTCACTCTCGACAGCATCTCGCGTCAGGTCCGGCAGGCCTTCTATGGCGCAGAATCGCAGCGTATCCTGCGCGGCTCCGAGCAGATCCGTGTCATGGTTCGTTATCCGGAGAATGAAAGACGTTCGCTGGGAAATCTGGAAGACATGATGTTGCGCACGCCCGACGGCGGTGAAATTCCCCTTTCAAGTGTCGCCAGACTTTCTCTCGGCAACGGTTATTCCAGCATCAATCGCCAGGATGGCCGCCGCGTAATCACGGTTAGCGCTGATGTGAATCGCAGTGTTACAACTCCGGAACAAGTTATCCAGGAAATCAACACTGAGTTCGCAGACAAATGGCGTACCGAATACGGTGTCGAAATGGCCCTGGGCGGTGAGGCTGAACAAAGCGCTGAATCCATGGGCTCTTTGTTCTCGAGCTATCCGCTGGCACTGTTCATCATCTACACATTGCTGGCGATTCCCCTGAAATCCTACAGCCAGCCTCTGATCATCATGTGCGTGATCCCATTTGGCGCCATCGGAGCAATCATGGGTCACTTCATTCTTGGTCAGGAACTGGTGTTCTTCTCGCTGATCGGGATCGTGGCGCTGGGAGGTGTCGTGGTGAACTCCAGCCTGCTGATGGTGGACTACGTCAACAAGGAGCGAGATGCCGGACACGACCTGCACGAGGCGATCGCCACTGCTGGAACCGCGCGTTTCCGACCGATTTTCCTGACATCCATGACGACGTTTATTGGACTGGCACCATTAATGGTGAATCCGACGCCGGCCACTTTTTTCATCGTCCCCATGGCAACGTCTCTGGGGTTCGGAGTTCTGTTTGCGACGATCATTACGCTGTTCCTGGTGCCTTGCCTGTATGCGATTCTCGAGGACATCGCCCACCGCAAAACCAGAGAACACCTGGCTCCCGTGGCACCTGGCACCTACCACGTCGAAGGCTAATGCCAAGCGGGTGGGTGCGTGTCAGATGTGTCGCTGCTCAGAGGAGACCGCACATGAGTTCCACAAGGCTTGCCTTTCTATAGGGCTTGTCCAGAATTCTCCAGGAAGGAAGAAGGGATTGGCGGCTTTTTTCATCTAAAAAGCCGGTAGTGATAATTACTTTTATGCCTGGGTACTTCTCACTCACATGTTTTGCAAGCGCGATTCCATTCAATGTCCCAGGCATCGCGATGTCTGTAAAGAGAATGTCGACATTGCTATCTTGAAGGATGAGTACAGCCGCATCTGCTGAATCTGCCTCAATGACTGTATGACCGAGATCGCTAAAAAGCCTGCAGGCGACTTTACGCAAAAAGAGCTCATCTTCGACTACTAGAACGCGTGACACGGGCGCCGTGCCACCCACTGCCGATCGGGGGACAACCGTACTGCCGATCAATGACTGTCTGTCAACTCCAGCAAGAGGCAAGTAGAGTTTCACGCAGGTGCCTTGCTGCTCCCGGGTCTCAATGGTGACTTTGCCATGCAGCTGTCGTGCGAAGCCGTAAGCCATTGGCAGTCCCAATCCCGTACCCAGACCCCGCTCTTTTGTCGTGAAGAAAGGCTCGAAAACCCGCGCCAATATTTCGGGTGACATGCCGGGCCCCGTATCGGAAACGCTGACCACGGCGTATTTGCCCGGCGCCAGTTCATCGGCACCAACCTCCAAAGTTTCAGTCGTCGTTGCCACGGTGACACAACGCACTGGTGACTCTCTAACCGCATCTCTCGCATTGATTACCAGGTTGACAATCGCGTTATTGAATCCGCTGGTGTCGAATTTCGACGCCAGACACCCTTTAGCCAGCTTCAATTCAAAGTGGACGGTTTTGCCGATGGTGTTTTCCATCAAAGGCTTGAGCTCAGCAAGCTCAGCATTGATATCGAAGACACCGACATCCATCGCCTGCCGTCGAGCCACAGACATGAGCGACTTGGTCACTTTTGAGGCGCGCACGGCAGCATCAAGAGCATCTTTAACATGTCGCTGACTAACTTCATTCAGTCCGTTGGCGTTCAGATAGTCGAGATTGTTAATGACAATACCAAGCAGATTGTTGAAATCGTGTGCGAGCCCGCCCGTAAGCTGCCCGATAGCGTCAAGCTTCTGAGACTCTCTCAGCCTGACCTCCGCTCGCTGCCGCTCAGTTACGTCTCTGATCAGGCCGATAAACTCATGTTTGCCACGCAGAAAAACCGGACGAACTGAAAGCTCCACAGTAAAAATTTCACCGTTGGCACGACGTGCCGACATTTCAGATATCTTGTTCACAACTCGGCTCTCGCGCTCCGAACTATAGTTACTCATTGCCAGAGCATGTGCGACTGCAAACTGTTCCGGAATTATAAGCTCTACCAGCGGCTTTCCCAGAGTATCTCGTTCCTCATACCCAAACATCTGCACAGCAGCTTTGCTCCACTCTGTCACAAAGCCTTTGTTGTCGATCGCGATTATTGCATCTGACGCACAGTCAATAATCTGCGATGTCCGGATTTGGGCATCCTCACGCATGGCAAGAGTTCTGAGCCATTGGAGATACAGCAAACTTGCCAGCAGCGTCAGCAACAATGATGTGATCAGAACAGTTCCTGGAATCGGACTCGCATTTGCGATCAGGAATCTGTCGGCAGGCTCGGATTCAATTAAATAGTTGCGACCGGCGATCTCCAGTGTCCTAGTTCTCCCCAAGCCCGCCACGCCCCCCCCCAAGCCTGAATCCTCAGAGGCTGCGCTCCTGAAATTGCTGTAGATAGTGACTGGCGCGCCGAAGTCGGTAACATCACTCATCGACACTCGGGCATCTGCGATAAGTGCACTGCTCGTGTCATTGAGGAGATTGCTGAAATTCACAACCGCAACCACAAAGCCGATAAGTTGGCGCTCCAATTCCCTGGTTTCTGAGGCCCGCCACACAGGCCTTGGCACCAATGCCCCAATCGATCCTTCTCCATTGCCGCCCTGCACCAGCTGAATTGGCGACGTCGCAGCAGGCGCGTTGGTGCGGATGGCGCGCTCGATCGCCTCGCGCCGCAAAGGCTCCGAAAAAATGTCGTAACCCACAGCTGACTGATTGGTTTCATAAGGCTCTATGTAAAGGACCGTGACGTAACGATCTCTTTCAACAGACCTCACCCGGCGCCCGTTCGCGTCAAGCTCGGTGATCTGGAAATTCTCCTGCCCTCGCAGCCGCGTTTGGCGCTCGAAGTCATCACGATCCTCACCACGGACAATTGGATTCCATGACAATGCCTGGAGACCCAATGCTCTGTACTCTCCCTGCACAACATCCCGCGTTAACACCCGGAAACGATCACTACCGAGATCAGGCTCTAGTTCAATTTGAGAGGCGATGCTGGCTTGATGCTGAAAAATCTCCCGCACAGCATTCTCCAAAGATAGAAACGCCACCTCGGAGACATAGTTGAAGCGCAGCCTCAGACTCTCTGTCTGGACATTCAATGTAAAAATATAGCTCAGGATGGAAAGCAGAAGTCCGATGGCAGTTACTGTCATCTGATTCAGAAAATAATCAGGCTTTCTGCCAAAAAAGAATGCTCTGTAGCCCTTGTAGACAAGGGGAAACCCCGTGATGATTCCAAGGGAATCACCCAGCCACCAGGTGAACAATCTTTCAAGCAATCCGTAGGTGCCGGAACCCGGTTCCTGCATCACGAATGCACCCGGAACAGCGGCGACCAGGCCGCACATAAAAGCGCCGCCGACAAAGGGCAGCACACTTTTCATCCGCAACTTGGGGTTCTCCATCGAGAAACTGCGCGGCAGCATTCGGGCGGCAACCAAACCCTCTGCAGTGTTGAAGCAGGCTATGAGCAGAGAGGGAAAGAACGCCATTTCAGCCTGCGTGCCGACGACTAGATTGAAGTAGTTTGCGAGGAATGCCCCTGTCAGTACGCCTACGGCGGCATGGGCACCCAAAGCCAGAATAGCAGCCATCGCCAGGCCCGACGGCAACCAGATAATCGTTATATTACCGGGGGGAATCGCAAACAGAAAGCCAAGCTGGGCAAGAGAAAAATAAAGCAGCGCTACAGCCAAAACATCTACTGCCTGTTGCCGCACGCTGCCGGACTTGAAGAATTCACCAGATCTTTTCATGAAATTGACCGAGCGCGAGAACTTCGTCTACTTGTGAATCGGCATCTTGAAATGAACCCCGTTCATCTGAGTGCCAAACGTTGAACATCACACCATGAGTGCGACACTCAATGCGTGTACCTCCAGCTTCAGCTCCAGGAGAGTCTTGTCACAATCTTGCACAATATGTGCAAGACTATCCCGCAGCCTTTCACTATCGCCCTTTAATGCCAACTCTTCCACCACAGACAACCTTGACGCTACGCGGAAAGCACCAATGCTCTGCGAAGAAGACTTCATCTTGTGAGCAAGGGAGACAACTGACCCCACGTCTTCCGGCAGCGAGATTCGTCCAAGCAGTCCAATCAACTCTTGAAGTTGCTCCATGTATAGACTGTAGAACTCCAGCAACACTTTCGGCTCGTCGGTCTCGAGAGTATTTCTAAGCTTGTTGTTATCCAGATGACTCTTTGCGGCGCTGTCGACGCTGATCTGCCGATTAGTGTTCATAACCATCGCCCTACTCCGATTTCGCCGAAGATGAAACCAAAAAATAGCCATTCCCACGCACGGTCACTATGTCAATGGCGCTGTCCAACAGAACGAGCTTTTTGCGAAGTCGACTTATCAGAACATCAACTGCGCGGTTCAATGGACCTCTCTCCATTCCGTAAATAGCTGAAAAAGCCCACTCGCGATCCACATAAGCCTCATCAGAGGCGAGAAACAGCGCAAGCAGTGCCAACTCTTTTTCCGTCAAACTTACTACACTGCCATGCGCTGATGACAGTCTGCGCTCGTCCCAGTTGATTCTTATCCCTGAGGACAATATTTCATTCGGGCGATAATTTGCGACTTTGCCTTCATACAGACGAAGAACAGCCCCGATTCGCGCAACAAGCTCATCGATATCGTACGGTTTGGTAACATACTGATCGGCGCCCGCGTTCAGACAGTTGACTACGGTCCTCGTCCTGCGGTCGCCTGTCAGCATGATCACTGGAACACCGAGCGCTCCCTTGGCTCTCATGCATACATCCAGGCCGGAACACTTTTCATTCCCGAGAAAATAGTCGAGGATAATCAGGCTCGGTGCTGCCCCGCCATCCAGCCAGGCAAAAAAATTGACGCTCTGACAGAATGAAATGCAGGAATATTTTCTGCGCTCAAGCTGCCTTTTGAGAAACAACGCAGCAATCTCATCGTCATCAAGTATGCAAATCAATCTCTTCTTCATCGATTTCTTTTCGAAAACTTCCCCTATGGGAAGTAGCTCACGTAATCAAGAATACCTTGTCCTGCTCAGCTGGAATGATATGCACACATGGCATTGATACAATTTTTTACATTCCTGCCAACGGCTCACTGCTACAATCTTTTCCGAAACGGGAGTCATTGTATGCAAAATTCAAATGAAGCGAAAGCACTTGTAGCAATTGGAATGAATGGGGAGATGGTAATTTTGAGCGTGTCTCCTGAAAATTACGAACTGACTTTGGATGCAAAAACCTACCCCGCTGAGCTCGCCCTGTGGCCAAGTGCGGCACCCCTGCCTCGAGATCCCGGACTTTATGAATTCAAAGGTTACACCGCACTTGAGGTCTTTGACGACCTTTCACCAGTAACCGTTCATAGAGGTTCATTCGAACGCGTGGTTGGATATTGATCCCTCCTGTACGGACGAACGCCGAAATGGCTGTTATGTTGATGTCAACAGATCGCGCCACTTGTCACAAGCAGGTTGATGAAGAAGCAGACGCGGGCACCGACACGATCGTCATATTGAGCGACAATGGAGTAATCCAAGCGGCGGAGGAAACCCCCTGGAACCGTCTTGGATTCCCAACACTAGCCAACATCCAATTCTCGGATTTTGTACACCCTGATGACGTTGAGTTCACTCAGGCTGCTCTTGAGACACTCAAAGAGCGAGGTGGCGAAATGAAGATCAGAAATCGCTGCCGAAAAAGCGACGGGAGCTATGTTCCCATTGACTGGACTTGCGCCGTCTATCCACTTGGAAAATCAATTCAATGCAGTGCAAGACTGCACTTGGCTAAGTTCACTGGCGCTGCAAAGCGGCTGGCAAACAGTGCACTCCTTAGCGCTGTAAGTCAGGCTCTCTCGATGTTCATAAGTGAGGAAAATCGCAAAGCGCCCTTCGAAACATTGCTCAAACACCTCCTCAGCATATCCTCAAGCGAATATGGATTCATAGGCGAAGTTCACTACACGAATGGAGAAATCCCCTTCCTGAGAACACACGCAATTACGAACATCGGTTGGGATGAAGAGACGCGCGCGATCTATGACAAACAATCTTCTCTGGGAGGCCTGGAATTTCATAACCTGAACACTTTGTTTGGTCGCGTCATGACATCAGGAAAGGCTGTAATGTCGAACTCCCCGTCTTCCGATCCTCGCCGCGGCGGTATTCCCAAGGGGCATCCGGCGCTGGATGCGTTTCTAGGATTACCAATTTATAGCGGGCCGACGATGGTCGGCATGATCGGCGTCGCCAACCGCCCCGGAGGTTACGATTCCGAGATGATAGGTGATTTGGAAATTTTCCTCTCTACTTGCTCTACACTTATCATGGCCATCAGGGCTGAGCGGGCTAGGCGCGATGCCGATACCAAACTCGAACAGGGAAAAACTATGCTGCGTGCGATAGTGGAGACAGTACAAGATGGTATTTTCGCCACAGACGCGTCAGGAAGTATGTTGCTTGCTAATCCCGGCTTCATAAAGATGTTCGGAATCAATACCCCGAATGTCGAAGGCTTGAGTATTTTGGACCTCATAGTCTCCGCAGATGAAAGTCCTATAAGCCTGCCGGAAATCTCCCCCACCGGAAACAGATTTTACTCTGACAAATCCTTACGCGGCGTGAAAAACCGCAGCGGTGAATTCCCCGTTGAACTTACGCTTTGCGCCACGCAAGTCTCAGAACAAAAGCTGATCGTCGGAACCGTGCGTGATATCACAGAATTGAAACAGGCTGAATCGAACTTGATCAGCGCGAAGCAACTAGCCGAATTTGCAAACAAGGCGAAGAGTCAGTTCCTGGCTAATATGAGTCACGAAGTCCGCACCCCAATGAATGGCATCATCGGCATGACGGAATTGATCCTGGGGACGCAATTGACGTCGGTGCAACGTGATTACGTGGAGACACTGCGGGAGTCGTCGGAATTCCTGTTGAATATTATCAACGACATTCTCGATTTCTCCAAGATTGAAGCGGGGCGCGTCGATATCGAGATGGTCGGGTTTGATTTTTTCAAAATGCTGGACGGTTTAATGCGGGAATTTCGCTTGCGGGCTGAATATAAGGGGCTCGAACTTCAGTTTGATTCTCCGTCTGCCACCCCAGCGATTGTGATTGGAGATCAAAAGCGACTAAGGCAAGTACTTCTCAACATCCTTGACAACGCAATCAAGTTTACCGAGAGAGGTCGCATAGCTGTCGCTGTAGAGACTCTTTCCAAGAGCGAAACGAGTGCAACCGTACGCTTTGAGGTCAGCGACACCGGCATCGGCATTGCCTCAGACTCACAGGCCGCAATTTTCGAACCCTTCCAGCAAGCTGATTCTTCGGTAACACGCCGCTTTGGCGGAACGGGCTTGGGACTCAGCATATGCCAAAGCCTCCTGAGCGCAATGGGGGGCACTTTGGAGCTTAGGAGCGAACTGCATGTCGGCACTACCTTGTCATTCACGCTGACATTTGAGCTGCCGGAAAATGCTACCTCTGAAGTCAATCTTCTTTCCGACGCGGCTCGCACAGAAGACGCCCCTCTGAGGAATCTCAAAGATGGTATCGGCAATCAGGAACAAAATGCCTTACGGATTCTGCTGGCCGAAGACAATGAGATCAACCAGAAACTTATGCATCATATGCTCGAAAAAAACGGCCACTTTGTCGCGCTCGCGGAAGACGGCGAGAAGGCCGTACAGTTGGCCGTTGAAGGACACTTTGATGTGATACTGATGGATGTTCATATGCCACGTCTGGGAGGGCTGGATGCCACAAAGCAAATTCGCGCCCATGAATCGGGAAGAGATCGAAGATCAACCATCATCGCGCTAACTGCCGACGCGATGCCTGAGGATCGCGATTTATGTATAGAAGCGGGAATGGACGCTTATCTTTCGAAGCCGATAAGAAGCGCCGAATTGCAGTCAATTCTCTCACGTATAAATGTCGCCTCTTGATACCCGTGCTTTTCCACGAGGCCCAAACGCTCGCTATGAATCAAGAAGTGCCACATCAGACAACAGGAAGACACCATGCCCGTAAAACAAGATCTACCACTGCTGCTGGTTGTAGATGACGATTCGTTTTTCCTTAAGCAGGTCGCATTTACTGCACAGTCTATCTACCGAGTCATTCAGGCATCGACACTTGGAGAAATCGGGAATTTGCATTTTAGCAACCTGCACACATTGATTCTTGATCTCAATATCCCAAACGGCAATGCCGTTGAATTCATGCTCTCCTTCCCGGACATCGCTCATCGCGTCAACCTGATCATCATCAGCGGGCTGGACACAAAGACTGTCAATCTATGCGCCGCGATCGCGGAAAACACACAATTCAAATCGGTACACTCCATCAAGAAGCCATTCAATGTCAGCGCTCTCCGAGACCTGCTGGAAAGGCTTGCATGCTTCAAAGATATTTCCCCGAGATCCAGCGCTGTTGCAGCTCAAGAGAAGAGGACCACAGCCGCCGAAGTCAGGACAGCACTTGCAAACAAAGAGTTTGTGACCTACTTTCAGCCTCAGATATGCTCGAAGGAGGGACGTTTTTCCGGAGCGGAAGCGCTGATAAGGTGGCGCCATCCAGCCAAAGGGATATTACAGCCGTCTCTTTTTATCGAGCTACTGGAGTCTCAAGAGTTGGCGTTGCCGTTTACGCTTTACGTGGCCGAAGACGCTGTGCGGCGATTCCAATCGATAGAGCCCGAGCTTCGCAGGGGCGCTAAGCTCAGCATCAATGTCCCACATGCAGCGCTTGAAGAGCCTCGCTTCACCGAACAGATTTGTGAAATTCTGGATAGGCATTCCTTCCACCCATCCGATTTAGTTATAGAGATTACAGAACGCGGTGTGCGTGGAAATTCCTGCGCAGACATCAGCTCAGTAGCTATGATGAGGATCAAGGGTATTGAAATATCGATCGACGATTTTGGGACTGGCAACTCGGGATTCGAAAGGCTTAAAACCCTGGCGGTGGATGAAATCAAGATTGACAAGATGTTCATTGGAGACATCTGCGAGTCCAGAACCTCTCAACTGCTGGTGCAATCCATTATGCAGATGGCAAAGACATTAGACATAAGAGTGGTTATCGAAGGAATTGAGACGGAAGACTCTCTACGCTGGCTGCGTGAACAAGGGAATTTCATTGCGCAAGGTTATTATTTCTCCAAACCGGTATCATGCAGCGCATTGATTGAATTTCTCCAGAAACTTAACCAAAATTCGATCTCTCCTTGCAACAATATTTTCGGCGAGTCCTGCGCGATCGACACCTATCCGATATCGGTGGGTCGATAGACCGCCACTTGCTCATACCCCGCATCGCGCAGGTGCGACGCGTGCAGACGACTCATGATTCCTCTGTCGCAATAAAGCAGATATTGTCGCCCTTGTGGCAAATCTGAAAAGCGCGTGCGCAGTTCGTAAAAGGGAATCTTCTCGACGGCGGCTTGCACATCGACCGGCAGTACCAACGGACAAGCCTCTTCTTCCTCGGGGTGGCGAATGTCGATGATGACAACACCGTTCTCGGGAGCTGCCACCTCCTCTACCTTCACCGCCTTGTTGCCAACACCCTCGATCACTCGATCAATCATCTGAATCTCGATGTTCTGGATTGCCGTTTCCAGAACCTCGAAATTGAACAGCGCTTCTTCCGCTTCGATACGGGGCAACCTGGCCCGTGTGGTGGGCCGCACCGAGATGACGCCGCAGTATTCCGGCACATGTCTGGAGAATTCCTCCGTCCCGATCTGTCTGGCGAGATCGATGATCTCCTGCTTATCGCTCGTAATCAGAGGGCGCAGCACCAGCTTGTCGGTCACACGGTCGATGATCGCGAGGTTGGCGATAGTCTGACTCGCGACTTGCGCCACACACTCACCAGTGACTATTGCCTCCAGCTTGAGAAAACCCGCCACTCTGTCCGCAGCGCGCAGCATCATGCGCTTGAGCACTACCCCCATCTGCGTCTTGCCGATCTTGGTGACAATCTCCTCCACCACCCCTTCAAACGGCACCGTCACAAACTTCACACGGTGCGAGGCACCATATTTGAGCCACAGATACAGGGCGACCTCTTTGACCGCGAGTTCATGCTCGCGTCCACCCAGGTTGAAAAAACAATAGTGGGTAATCAGCCCGCGCCGGATGCACAGATAGCTTGAGACCGCTGAATCGAAGCCTCCCGAAATCAGTGACAGCACCCCATCCTGCGTCCCCAGGGGATAGCCACCCAGCCCCTTGACCGTGCGCTCCACCACAAACATCTCATCGTGATGAATCTCGATCTTGACCTCGACTTCAGGGTGATCAAGATTGACGCCACGGGCTCCATAGCCTTTCATCAGACCTGCGCCGACAAACCGCTCCACATCCATGGAGTTGTAGGGATGCACACCCTGCCGTTTGCAGCGCACGGCAAAGGTCTTGCCTTGCAGTAGAGGCCCATAACACACTCGAGCAAGCTCCAATATTCCGTCCAGGTCTGGAAGCGGACACTTGCGCACCTGCATCACCGCAGCAATGCCCGGGGTATGCGCAAGCAACATCATGATGCGCTCCAGGATGACCGGATCCGAGATTTCCGTGCGGATCTCCAGATTATCCCATTCCCCGATGATGCTGATTGCCTCGTCAATCACTGTCAGCCGGGTGCGCAGGCTGCGCCTGAGCACGCGAATCATGCGCCGACGGACCTGACGGGTCTTGATGATAATCTCTGGAAAAAAGCGCACGACAAACAGCATGAATTCAACTCACAGGTGGCAAAAAAGGTCGACGGCAAAGAGGAGCACCATTTTGGATCACAAACAAAATGCACGCACCAAAAAGGAGCAATGATCGTGCGGGCTCGGAGGAGGACAGAGTGCCAAGCCTTGAAAACGCTCGCTATGCAGGGCACCCCCAACTGGCATATATTTTGCTCCACCCCTGCACACAAGGCCCGCTGGCGCGCTATTATAGTCCCGATGGAGCAGCTTGTTGAGCGCAGCCCACTGCACTTCTTCAGCGACCCGCGTTATAGTGAGGCTTTACTGGGGAATCGCGAGTATATCGGCGATTCCAGCCTTTAACCCGTGACACCGTAATGTCACGAACTGTTGTCACGATCTCGATCACTCGGAGGATCAAGAATGTCTGCAAAGACTTTGAAATTAATAAAAGATAACGATGTAAAGTGGGTTGACCTCCGTTTTACGGACACCAAGGGCAAAGAGCAGCATGTGACTTTCCCTGCGGCCGTTGTTGACGAGACTTTCATGGAAGGCGTCATGTTCGATGGCTCTTCAGTCGCTGGCTGGAAAGGCATCAACGAGTCCGACATGATCCTGCGCCCGGATGACAGCACTGCCGTGCTCGACCCGTTTGCGGACGAGCCACAGCTCAACCTCACCTGCGACATCATCGAACCTAAGACCATGCAGGGTTACAACCGCGATCCGCGCTCTGTTGCGCGTCGTGCGGAAGAATTCCTGAAGTCTACAGGTATCGGCGACAAAGCCTTCTTCGGTCCGGAGCCTGAATTCTTCGTATTCGATCAGGTGAAGTGGAAGACTGAAATGAACCGCTCCTTCTTCGAGATCATCTCCGACGAAGCAGCCTGGTCAAGCGACGCAGCGATCGAAGGCGGTAACAAGGGCCACCGTCCAAAAGTAAAAGGCGGCTATTTCCCCGTTCCTCCAATCGACTCCTTCCATGATCTGCGTGGCGCCATGTGCGACACCATGACTGAAATGGGTCTGGTCATCGAGCTGCACCACCACGAAGTGGGCAACGCCGGCCAGCTGGAAATCGGTGCCAAATTCAACACGCTCGTGAAGAAAGCCGACGAAGTACAGATCCTGAAGTACTGCATCCACAACACTGCGGATGCCTACGGCAAGACTGCGACATTCATGCCCAAGCCTCTGGTAGGCGACAACGGCAGCGGCATGCACGTGCACATGTCTATCTCCAAAGATGGCAAGAACGTGTTTGCGGGCGACCAGTATGCTGGTCTGTCCATGGAAGCCCTGTATTACATCGGCGGTATCATCAAGCACGCCAAGGCACTGAACGCTTTCGGCAACGCTTCCACCAACTCTTACAAGCGTCTGGTGAAAGGCTTCGAAGCCCCGACTCTGCTGGCTTACTCGTCACGTAACCGCTCTGCGGCGATCCGTATTCCTTACGTCCTTGGCGGCAACCCGCGCGCCATCCGTATCGAAGTGCGCTTCGGTGACCCCACAGCGAACCCCTACCTGTTCTTCGCGGCGATGCTGATGGCCGGTATCGACGGTATCAAAAACAAGATTCACCCCGGCGACCCAGCCACCAAGGACCTCTACGACCTGGAGCCGGAAGAAGAGGCGTTGATTCCACGCGTCTGCTACTCCCTGGACGAAGCACTGGAAGCCCTGGACAAGGACCGCGACTTCCTGAAGCAGGGCGGCGTGTTCTGCGACGACCTGATCGATGCCTACATCGAACTGAAGTCCCTGGACTGCACACGTCTGAACATGTCCACTCACCCGGTTGAGTTCGACATGTACTACAGCGTTTAAGATCGACGTCTGACAGAAGTCATAAAAAAGCCCGGCGCTGCCGGGCTTTTTTTTGCCTCGAGATCCACTGACTGTGGGTGTGGGAGCGAGCCCTGCTCGCGATTGAGCTCTCACATTGAACTTCAAACCGACACATTCATCGCGGGCAGGCCCGCTCCCACAAAGCAGTGCAGCCTATGCCCAATATGGAACACCTGTTATTTGCACATTGCACCAATTCGGTGCATAGTGAAATCCGATTCTCACCCCTTTGTCTGTAAACCACGTAAATCAAGGCCTCACAGTAATTGGTTTAGTATTTGCATAATCAGCTGAGCGGTGGCCCTCAAAGCCGCTTTGATGCACCTGGAAAGAGCAGTTCCCTTGACTATCGATAATCTGCACAGGCGACTATTGGACAATCTCAGCACGGGCGTGATCGTTTTCGATCACGATCTGCGGCTGGGCTATATCAACCTGGCTGCGGAAAGCATGCTCGCCCTCAGTGGCCGTCAGGTGCTTGGCGCCTGGATTGGTGACATCTTCCTGAACTCGGACCAGGACATTGCGGATATCCGCAACGCACAAACCAGCAACCACAGCTTTACCAAGCGCAAGGCGGAACTGCTCACGATCCAGGGGCAGACCATCAATGCCGATTACACGATCACACCTCTGGTCGATATGGCCGAAGCACACATCCTGATGGAGATTCAGGCCATCAACTATGCCGAGCGCATCAGCAAGGAAGAGGCACTGATCTCCACACACGAGACCACGCGGGAACTGGTCCGCGGTCTGGCTCACGAGATCAAGAATCCACTGGGTGGAATTCGCGGCGCGGCACAGCTGCTCGCGCGCGAGCTGCCCAACAGCGATCTTACCGACTACACCAATGTCATCATCGAGGAGGCTGATCGTCTGCATAAACTCGTCGACCGCCTCGTCGGATCGCGCAAGTTGCCCGAGTTGAAACTGATCAACATCCACGAGGTTCTGGAGCGCGTGCGCAATCTGATCGAGGCCGAGGTCATCGACAAGGACATTCGCATCGAGCGCAACTACGACCCCAGCATCCCCGATGTGATGGCCGATTCCGAGCAGCTGATTCAGGCCGTGCTGAACATCGTGCGCAACGCCATGCAGGCGCTGGAGAGCCCAAATGTCCGACACAACACCGGCACCATCGAATTGACCACGCGTGTGCTGCGCAACGTCACCATCGGATCGGTATTCCATCGTCTGGCCGCACGCATCGAGATTATCGATAACGGTCCCGGCATTCCCGACGATCTGATCGGCAGCATCTTCTATCCGATGATCAGCGGACGCGCCGAAGGCACAGGACTCGGACTGTCAATCGCGCACTCCATCATCACGCAGCACAAAGGGATGATCGAGTGCAGCAGCAAACCCGGCAAGACACGTTTCGCCATTTTCATTCCCGTAGCTCCACGACCGCGCGCCAAGCGCAAGTTGACAGAATCATGACGCAGCACACAATCTTCAGGAGCCCACAATCATGAGCAAGCACAATTCAGTATGGGTACTGGATGACGACAAATCCATTCGCTGGGTGCTGGAAAAATCCCTGACGAAAACGGGATTGAACACCATGTGTTTCGACAATGGCGAGGATCTCCTGCACCGCCTTGAAAGAGAGCGACCTGACGCCATCATAAGCGACATTCGCATGCCTGGCATCAACGGACTTGATCTGCTGTCGACGGTGCACGATCAGTATCCACAGTTGCCGGTAATCATCATGACGGCGCATTCGGACCTGGACAGTGCGGTATCATCCTACAGTCGTGGTGCTTTCGAATACCTGCCAAAACCGTTCGACATCGACGAAGCCGTGGCAATGACTGTGCGCGCACTGGAGCACGCACGCGACAAGAATGTGGAAATTCCTGCGCCGACGCTGGAAAGCCGCAAGGACATCATCGGTGAAGCACCGGCAATGCAGGAAGTCTTCCGTGCCATAGGTCGCCTGTCACAATCCAATATCACAGTGCTGATCAATGGTGAATCCGGTACGGGAAAAGAACTTGTCGCTCACGCTCTGCATCGTCACAGCCCGCGCAGAAAGAATCAGTTCATCGCGTTGAACGTGGCCGCGATACCCAAGGACCTTATCGAATCGGAACTGTTCGGTCATGAAAAAGGCGCCTTCACAGGCGCAACCTCGCAACGTACCGGACGTTTCGAACAGGCCAATGGTGGCACACTGTTTCTCGACGAGATCGGTGACATGCCGGCGGAAACCCAGACGCGTTTGTTGCGCGTACTCTCCGATGGTGAGTTCTACCGGGTGGGCGGCCATACGCCCATCAAGGTGGATGTGCGCATCATCGCGGCCACGCATCAGAATCTGGAAGTCCTGGTTTCCAAGCACCTGTTCCGCGAAGACCTGTTCCATCGTCTCAACGTGATCCGCATTCACATCCCACGACTGCGCGACAGACGTGAAGACATTCCACGCCTTGCACAGCACTTTCTCGCGAAGGCCGCCGAGGAGCTGGAGACAGAGCCGAAAGTATTGCGTCCCGAGACGGAGAAATACCTCACCGGTCTCAACTGGCCTGGCAACGTGCGTCAGCTGGAGAACTTCTGTCGCTGGATTACCGTGATGGCGTCCAGTCGCGAAGTGCATGTCGACGATCTGCCACCGGAGCTGTTGGAGACACAGGCGCAGAGCAGCAGCTCTGGCAGCTGGTCACAGTTGCTGTACAACTGGGCGGATCAGGAGTTGAACCTGGGGCACAAGGAAATTCTCAATCAGGCCACACCCATCTTCGAACGCACGATGATCGAAGTGGCACTCAAGCATACGGCAGGCCGCCGACGTGATGCGGCCCTGCTGCTCGGCTGGGGCCGCAATACGCTGACGCGCAAGATCAAGGAGCTGGAGATCGAAGGTGACGGCGAGGGTGAAGGGGATGACGAATAATCCACTGACTGTGGGATATACAAATCATGGAGTCGGGCGGTTGTAGATTTCCTGCCAGTTGATCACGCGGTCGTGATTGCGGAACTGGCCGAACTCGATCTGGCCGCGGGGGCTCTCGTCGTAGTCGTCGCCCACATCGTCCCACTCGAAGCTCAAATACTCCAAGCCCGCCGCAGTCAGATTCAGTTCAACGTCCACGGTGCCACTGTTACCTTCTCCAGGCGCTGATGTCAGCAATGGATCGTCCGTCGGGGACGGCACATTCTCCAGCCCTTGTGTCTGCCCTTCCAGGAAAGTCACTGTATCCGGCGACGTCAGTGTCGTTTCTCCATCGGCAAGTTCACCCGTATAGGTAGTCCCCACGTAACTCAGATCATCCACGTCAATGAGCGTGCAGTTGTCGAGCGAGTTGCGGACGAATTCACTGCCGTTGAAGTATTCGACCAGGAACGTCAACGCCAGGTCTTCCGTTTCAGGACCATAGGCATTGTTGACGATGATTCTGCCATAGCGGAACTCATGTTCATCAATCAGGTAATACTCGAAATCACCTGGTTCCGGATCGCCATCATCAAGATCGACATTGAGAACACCTGTGGATGCCAGCCCATTGCGCTCAGGATCGATCGTCACCCCGGCATCACCATTCTCTGCAGGCAGGAAAGCAATCTGCATGTTCGGATAAGGGCCATCCGGTGCCGCAGGATCATTGCGTTCGAACATCATGTTGCCAGTCAGCGTGAGAATGCCGTTATTCCACGTTCCAGCGAAGGATGTCGGCATGCTCACATTGGCGAGTCGCGTCGTCATGTCTTCATCGCTCGCGGCGTCGACATCACGAATCGCGACCAGGCCAAGTTCTGCAAACGTGTCGAGCTTGGCGTAGTTGCCGCGATAATTCACCGTAGTGTAGTTGCCACTGTCCGACAAGCCCTTGGCCACCAACTCCAGCTCCAGACCGAAGGCTTCATTCATGTACGTGAAAACTGAGTCTGGCACGCAACCGGCGTTTGCACGTGGATTCAGAACAGCGTCCGTCACCGTGAACAGATTCGGATAGAAACGTCCTACATTGCGCACATAACCGCGAATGTTGACACCGGAATTCAGGTAACCCGTCTCCACTTCACTGGCCTGACCGACGATACGTGCGCTCAGATCGATGATACCCACTTCGTTGTAGGCGATAGTGTGCGTCACGGCACCTGAAGCGAAACCATCAAAGAACTTGTCAACCAACTGATTGGCAGCGCGTATGCCACCCTGCGCTTCTACCTTATTCTCATCCACCGTCAGCATGACGCGATAATTGGTCGCATCGGAATCCAGCTCGAAGTTCGGCGTCGGGCGATTATTCGCCAGGCTCGCATCGCTGTCGGGAATGCCATCATTGGCATTATCGCCGTTCAAATTGGAGTCATCATCCGCCGCCTCCCAGCCCACTGAGGTGACAGTAGTATTGAAAGACTCCCCGGCGATCTTCCACAACGTTCCAGTGTGGTCTGCAGCATAGGAAGCATGGCCCGTACCACTGTTCTGACGCCCATTGTCGAAATCGATATCAAATCCGAAGGGGCGTACGATGAACTGATTACTGGCGCGGTCCAGAGTGTCTCCCGACTTGGTGGCCAGCACCGGATCAAGATTATCGCTGAGTGGAATATCGAAGCGCGTGTGCAGGCGCATTCTGCCAACGTCGGTGTACTCAATGACGATCGGCGCACCGGGTTCGCCGCTGTAGTCCTGCAACGTGATGTCCAGAGCAGTGTAGTTGACAGGGTCACCATCATCGATGAGTGGCACTTCGGTGTCGTTGACTTCGAAGGTCTCGGGGTCAAGACCCGTGTTGTTGCATGTGCCTGGGTCGTCACACTCTGCTGCGAACTGAAACTGCAGTGTCTCTCCCACGTCGAACAAGGGTTCGCACACACCAGGATTGGTACCGGAAGAATTGACAGCCTGCACGATCAGCACGGATGCCAGCGGATTCACGCTCGAGGGCTTGCTCGCGATCTGCAGTGGGATGGGCGTCACATCATCGTTGGTGCCAATGTTCAGAATACGCAGCCCCACCTGGGACACGGATAGACTGGGATCCTCACCCGGTGAAAGTTCCGACTGAGTACCATCCGAGACATTGACGCTGACAACTTCCGGGTCTGTTGCGGGGCCTGTGTAATCAAAACGAATGGAGACTGAGTTTTCATCTACCGGGAAAGTGTAGGTAGCCGTTCCATCCACGTCAGTGCCGGTATCATTCAGAGTGCCATCGCCAACCAGCAGACGCGACCAGCTGCCACGGCCGGTGCTGGTGGTCAGATTGATGCTGATGGCACCTGGCAGCACCGGATTATGATTGGCATCGTGCGCAGTAATAGTGACATCCGACGCCAGACATGCAACGCCATTCACGACTCCCGAGGTCGATCCATTGATGTCCACCTCGTAATGATGCACACCAAGTGGGCTGACGTCGCATTCATTCGTAAGCGCTGTAAGCGTCACATTATCTATCGTGAACGATTTCCCGCCCAACGTGTAACCCTGATTGACTCGAAAGCGAATCTGCGTAGTAGCGGTAGGCGCCGCTGCCAGCACATCTGAAACATTCAGACTACCGGAGGAGGCGCTTCCTGAGGCAGTGTTCGGCAAGGGAGCAGTTCCTCGTTCGTAAAGTGCTATCTGCTGCCACGCAGGATCTCCAACAGACGTGTGACGGGCTTCCACTATGATTTCATCACTCCCGATATCCAGCCCCGCCCAGGTATAGTCGAAAGACAGCATCAGATCGGAGACCAGTGTCGCTCCGCTCAGATCAATTGCGCGCGCCAGACTCGGTTGAGACGTGCCACCGGTGGCAGTGAACACCGCGGTTCCTCCTGAAACCCTGCCAAAGTTATCGACGTAATTCAGTGTGACCCCTTCGTCGTACACAAACGTGGGCGCCTCAGCACCTGTTCCAGGAGGATGCCCTTCACGGGCAAGACCGTTGGTCACATCGACGTTCACAGTGCCAGCGACAGACTGCGACAAGGCAAGCACCACCGTACCAAGATCGCCTGGCACATACGTGTAGATAGCGATACCGTCGTCTGCAGTGCCATTGTCAATCGTTCCATCACCATCGATCAGTACCCAGTCACCTATTCCCGTGTTGGTGGTCAGGCGGATTGACCCGAAATAGTCGGTATCACGACTGTGAGTCAACCCCTCATGTTTGCTGATGCGGATCTCCATTCCCGTGGCAGAGCACACGGTTGCCTCACCACCAGCGTTGGAGATACGGAAGTGTCCAACGTAGCTGTCTTCGATCAGATGCAACGCATCGATCAAAAGGTCGGCTTCATTTCCGGTGGATTCGAAGATTCCCAGCGCGACGTTGCCAAGGAAGAGATTCTCCGTATCCCTGTCGGGATCGTTCACAACGCTCTCACCATCAAGGTTGATGCTGGTGACATCGTCGCGCGTGAACAGCGTTCCGGTTTCGGGCTCCCACTCGACGCCGACACCAATGGTGATTGCGTCGTCGGAATCATTCGCCGAAATGATCAGCGTATCGAGGTTCCCGTCCGCCGTGTTCGGATCATCGCGCAGATAAAATCCGTTGATACTCACGTTCGTCGTGTCGTCGAAATAGTCAGCGCCCGCGAAGAAGATGCTCGCATCTCCCGTGTCGGGATCGTACAGGATCAGATCGGCGCTGGTGAACGGTACGCCATCGATTGTGCTGCCGCCCGCTGCCGGGGTCGCCGCAAATATGATGGTGCAGTTGTAAGGGGCACTTGGCGCGCAATCGCCCTGCAAATAGACCGCCGTAATATTGACGCCACTCGCTGGCCCGGTGCCACCGAAAATGGTGGAGCCATCGAACAACATCGTGGCGGTCATCAGGATGGGATCATAGACCACCAGGTCTCCCGGCTCGAAGGCCAGGTTATTGGTGCCGACAGTGCTGCCCGCTTGATCTGCCGAGATCACGATGTGACCATTCTTCATCAGATGCACCGCATCGGCATCGTTGACGTTGTAGCCCAGCGCGCTGTTGTCGAAGAACATCGTCGCCGTGTCGGTAACGGGATCATAGATGATGTAGTCATCGTCTTCGAAATTGCTCAACCCCCCAATGGTTGTCTGCTCACCCAAGGAGCTCACGGAGATAAGGAATTTCTCCTGCGAAGCCACCGGCGCGGCGACAATCGCTGTGATATCCGTGTCGGAGTTGTTTCCTGGTACCACATCGAAATTGTATTGTCCCGCCGTGACTGTCGCGGTGTTGGTCACCTGATATCCGCCAGATCCGGTGACGTCGACCGTCAACAGAATGTCGGTACTCTGACCAACACCAAGCGAGCCGGCAAACGTGCAGGACAGATTGCCCGGCGGCGTGGGGCATACCCATCCTGTACCCGCTGCAGACAAGAATTCCACGCCTGCGGGAGGCTCCGTATCCGTCACGGTTATTGTGGCAGTTGTTGCATCCGGTCCGTTGTTGGTCACGCGCAAGGTGTAGATGCCTTCCTCATTTTCCTCAAGGATGTCATCGACAAACTTGTCGATCGTCAGATCCACTTCGACGCCCTTCACGACGGTAGTCACGCTGTCGACGTTGTTGTTGTTCTCCTGTTTGTCATCCAGATCGTTGATGTCGATGTTGCCGCCTTCCAGATCGTTGTAGTTGTCGAACTGGGGTGAACGGACACAGGTCTCTGGGTCTGGAATCAATCCGGTGGCGGCGGTGCATGGAAGCAACGGAGTCGGGTCCTCCGCACTGGGTCCGCCCGAATGTAATACGCGAACGCTGTTCTTGGCATTGTTGTTCTGTAGTGGGAACGATCCGGTGCCGCCAATGTTCACAGTGGCGGTAATGACAGGCAGATCCTCATTTGCGGCCAGTTGAAAGTCAGTCGCGCCACCCGTCCACTGCGAGATATCCATTGTGCAGGTGAAAGCACCCGGCGACGACACTATGTCAACCGTGCAATCCCAGTCGGTACCGCTGACATCACCAGCACTGTCGAAGGTCATGCCGGCAGGCAATGTATCGGCGACCACGACATACCCGTTGGCAAATCCACCATCCAGACCGCCGTTACCGTTGTTGGTGACAGTGAACTGGTACGTGCCCGTGCCATTTACCTTGAACGTACCAACCTGGGACTTGAACACTTCGATGTCCGCCACCGGGAAGTTGGTGACGCTGATGACCTCTGAGATCAGCATCACGAGGTCGGCCTCGGCACTGTAGCGAGTCGTGATCTGTTCTGCCTCGGCACCGAGAAAACCGAACTCGTACAGTGTGTCTCCCGGATTGGCTCCCTGGAAATAATGTGTATCAACGTCGAGCCCCCAGGAATTACCGATGCGAGGGCCGCCAGTCTCCGCCTGCGGGCCGGGAGCATCGATCTCATAGCCATCGCCGTTCAGCCCACCAGTGCTGTCGAATTCAAAGAAACCAGTGGTGCCGTCCAGGTAATAGACCGGACGCGTGATAGTGGAATTGAACTCTTGTCCCAATGGATTCAGAGTTGACGTTACCACATTGAAGTCTGTGGAGTTCGGGGCATCCTGGATGCCAAGTCCTTCTTCCTCATTCACGGCGTTCAACGTTTCGTCACCTTCGATCGTAATGTGGGTGACCTGGCCATTTGGCAGATTGTTGGCGACGTCATGCGATGCCATGCGGAAGTTGCGTGGCACCAGAGTGAAGGAGGAATTCTGGAAAGGCTGGAAACCATGGAACATATTCAGCACTCGCAGTCGTTCATCTTCATGTTCATACACCACGATCATGGCCCAACCGCCTGCGCACGCCTGGGACAAATTCCACGGACTGCCAATCTGCACGGCCAAATTCTTGAGTGTGTAGGAACCTGATCCAGTCACCAGATTGGTGACATCCCTGTACGCAGCAAAGTAGTCAAGATTGTTACTGTTGCCGACATCGTCGATAAGGAAAATCTGCTGAGCGGTAATTGCAATTTCGGATCCGGTTAGGCCGAAATTCACATTTTCATCCACTTGATCGAGCGCATCGTCACCGGCGGACGACCAGTAGAGATAGGCCGCCTCGATCTGAGCTCCTACCGGAAGCGTCAGCGTAGCCGAAGAGCCGACCGCCGGGTCTACAAAATTGCATCCAAGCGGCGCAGGAGAATCCTCATTGTAGGTCGTGCGCAGCGTAGCGCCTATGGCACGATAGCTCATGTTGCCGGAGAAGGTCTGAAATAGAATGACCGGCTCATAATTACCTGCCAACGGAGAGCCAGCTACCAGTGGCTCAAAGGCGGCAACAACCTGAGAGTATACAGGCGCACTGACATTCAACGTCTCCGATGCTGTAACGATGCCGGCCGTTGGTTGGCGACCGGCTGCACCGGCGAAACGGGACTCTGCACCTGTCGGGTTGGCGACCGGTGCAGGTGATTGTCCGAACTGCCTGACCATGAAAGCAGTTGGCACGGGACTGCTGTAAGCGCGCGCATTGTTGAAAGTGGTTCCGTCCATGTTGGTGGCCATCACCAGCAGCGCGTTGTTGGAGGTAGTCGTGATCGTCGTGGACACTACAGACGAATTGGTGCCGGTTGTCCCATTCAGAGGTCCGGTATTCGCCGGTGACTCGACAGCCGGAAACTCCTGCTTGACCTGATCAATCGCCAGCATACACATACCGGCACCTGCGGCACCTCCTGTATAGGCTCCGGGGTATGCCCCTGCTGCCGTCGGCAGATCGGCTTCCAGGATTCCCCACATCTCCACCACGCTGCCTTCACCTGACGTCGTGGTCTCACGTCTGATCAATGTCATTGGCTCGCCATCGAATGTCGCTCCACTGACAGCCGGTCCTCCACCCGTGGCCGCGGCAATCATCATCAACACCATACGGCTGCGCTGATTGGCAACAGCGGTCTGTGCAGGGATGGTCAGATTGGTAGTGGTGCCTACAACACACGCTGCGGTGCCGACAACATCCGGCAGACATGAGCTTACAAGCAGATTGGGGTCGAAACTCGCATTGACCACGATCGGACCATCTGTCGCGTTGAAGTTCACGCCCTCAGCATGTGGGTTGCTGAAATTCAGAATGACCGCCCCATTATCTGCGTCAGCAAAAGCGTAAGTCGCAACGCCATTGTCGTCGCCCGCGCTATCCGTGAGCACGCCAGTGCCTGTGTTCACCAGCCAGTTGCCATGGTTGGTGCTGGTCGCCAGCGTCATCGTGCCGATGTAGTCCACTGCAACACCACCGGTGCTGTTACGCACGGTGAACGTCACAGCTTCCTGTTCGCAAGCCGTTGACTGCCCGCTGTGACTGATCTCGAATGTACAGGTCGCGACTGTGATGTTGAGGTCATAGGCATTGGCGGAATTGCGCGGATCCAGTGTCGTGCCATCCGACACGTTGATATTGACCACGCCCGAAGAGGTCGTGTGGAGGAAATCCAGCGTTACGGTGCCGGAGTCGCCACTGTTGAACAGATACGTGGCATTACCGTCTTCGGCAACCGGGTCGGTCAGGGTGCCAAGACCATTGCCTGTACGCCACGTTCCATCACCGGTTGTCGTGCTGAGATTGATAGTGCCAGTGTAGTTGGTAATCGTGGTGCCACCACTGTTCACCAGAGTGATTGTCACGGCTTCGATGGAACATACATCCATGGTTCCGCTGTGCGTGACGCGGAATGTGCATGCGGTAATGGTGAGATCGGGGTCGTTGGGGCTTGCAGGAGCAGTAACCCCTCCTGCGACCACGTTGAAGTTTGCCGTTCCGGCGCCAGCCTGATAGTTGAGAAAAATCTCTCCACCGTCAGTTGCCAGGAAACCGTAGGTCGCCGCACTGTCGCCCAGAGCACCATTGTCAAATGTACCGTTGGCGTCGGTGAGCACTGTTGTCTTCGACCAATTACCTCCGGTCACACCCGAAGCGCTCAAGTTGACGTTGCCAACGAAATTCACAAGCGCGCCGGTGGAATCCACTACACGAATTCTGATCTGCTCCACGGCACAGACATCGGCCGCACCATCATGATTGATCTGGAACGCACAGGCGCCCACGTTCATGCTGAGTGCGTAACTCTCTGTCACTACCGCGCCCCCCACCGCATCGAATGTGATGACTCCCACAGTGCTGGTGGAGAAATTAAGAATCACCTGACCGTCGTCGGCATCCAGGAAAGTGTATTGCGCGATGCCATCGTTGGTGGTCAGATTGTCGAATGATCCGACGCCGGTATTGAGGGTGTAGTTGCCTGTTCCACCACTCGAGGTCAGCGTTACTGTGCCAGTGAAATCGGTCACGAGATCACCGAAGTTGTCACGCACGGTAATGGTGATCGGCGTGGTTGCGTTGCAGGTGCCATGTGATGTCGCATGGGAAATTTCGAAATGTGGCGCCGGCGCAGGCTCGATACCGATGGTTTGTGTGACCCAGTTGGTCGCGTTATTGGTGAAGGCAGCTGTTCCCGATCCTCCCGCACTCTCCTGATTCAGATACGCACCGGCGCCGTACATGATGCCTGCGTTATCCTGCGTGATGTTGCGGTACCCTGTGATGACAGTCCCCGGATCAGAGACCATCCCTCCAGCACCGTTAACCGCAGCAAGACGCACGATGAGTGTGTCGTCCAGCGTTGTCGTAATCGCGGGAGCTAGAGCGTTGGCGGTGTTGCTGACCGTGGGGGTGCCGGCGATGACAACGCCGGAGGCACCGGTGTAGCGCATCATGTACGCATAAGTGATGGCGCTGTTGCTGGTGGTGAATGTGTAGGACGCTGGTTCGGAGCCTCCTGCCACACGAGTCATGATCGTCAGGTTTGCTCGTGCGTTGCCGTTGCCGCCACCGGTGCCGGCATTGGTGATATTGCTCCAGCCGGCCAGCGCGTTGACGTTCGTGCCATTCTGGTTACTGGCGAACACGGCGACCAGCAGATCCCCTGCCGCAGTGCTCGGTGGCACATTCAACAACACGGATGTAGAGGCAGCGCTGATTTCTGTCGTGGTACAACCCATCAGTTCCACGAGCTGCGAGCCCACGATACCACCTGTGAAATTGCAGTTCGCTGGAGGCGCATTCACGCCAATGATGCCGGACGTGACGGCGCCCCACCCTGTCGCAGTAAATTGCAGTGTACGATCTCCGGGGGTACCAGTAATCATCAGATCAGTGAAAGCAGCAAACCCGGCACCATTGGTGGTAGCGGTGAGCGTGCCGCCAAGTGTGCCACCACCGGATGCGATTGCCGCTGTGACGATCAGACCACTGACAGGTGAGCTGTTGCCGTCCAGCGCCTGCACCACCGGTTGCTGGGCAAAGGCGAACCCACTCGTCACAATGGTCGATGCCTGCTGGGTAATGGCAAGGTTGGAGAACACCGTAATGGCATTGCTGTCGACGGAAGCCCAGTTGGTCGCCGTGAAGCGCAACACGCGATTGCCAGGCGCGCCCGTGATGCTCAGGTTAGTGAATGTAGCGAGTCCGTTGGCATCAGTGGTGGCGGTAACGGTACCGCCCAAAGTGCCTCCGCCGGAGAATATCGCCGCTGTCACCTGCAACCCACTGACTGGGTTGCCCGCGCCATCGAGGGCTTCAATCACTGGCTGCTGGGCCAGCGCAACGCCGCTCCCCACACTCGTTGATGGCTGCACGGATACCGCGAGCGGTGATGCCACCACGGCAACCGTATTCGAATCCACCGAGTTCCATCCCGTTGCCGTGAAGCGCAACACGCGATTGCCCGGGGCTCCGTTGATGGCAAGGTCTGTGAACGTTGCCAGCCCCGAGCCGTTCGTGGTCGCCGTCAACGTACCACCCAACGAACCACCACCCGACTGAATGGCAACCGTCACCTCCACTCCGGCGACAGGATTCGAGGCGCCATCAAGCGCGAGAACGACAGGCTGTGGCGAGAGTTGCTCACCACTTTCAACACTCGGATCAGGCTGGGTATTCAGCGTCAGCGTGGACGGCTGGATGGTAATCGTATTGGAGATCACCTGGCTCCATCCGGGAGCGGTGAAGCGCAGAGTATGGGCACCAGATGCCCCCGTGATGAACAATCCACTGAAACTGGCCAAACCACTGCCATTGGTGGTTGCAGTCAGTGTGCCGCCAAGCGTGCCAGGGCCGGACGCTATCGCCACCGTCACTTCAACCCCCGCAACCGGGCTGCCATTGTTCGCCAGAACAATGGGCTGCTGCGCGAACACGACTCCCAGATTCGCACTGGCCGAAGGTTGTTGCTGCATCGCCAGCGGTTGCAAGGCTGCTTGTACCGTGATGGTGCCCGAGGTCACTGGTGTCCAACCGGTCGCGCTGAAACTGAGCGTGTGGGCGCCAAGCCCGGTGATTGCCAAATCGTCATACGTGGCATAACCGTTGACATCTGTTGTACGGACCACGGTGCCACTTAAACTTCCGGTTCCGGACGCGATAGCGGCCGTGACCTCCACGCCCTGAATCGGTGTGCCGAAACCATCTACCGCGCGAATTACCGGCTCCTGGGGAAAAATCGTTCCACTGTTGACCGTCGCGGAGGGCGCCGTAGTGATGGCCAGCGTCGAAGCCGTGACAGTAATGGTGTTCGAGTCCACCGGATTCCAGCCAGTGGCACTGAAGCGCAGCACGCGCGGCCCGGGCTCTCCTGCAATCCTTAGGTTGGTGAAGGAAGCGAGACCACTGCCGTTCGTAGTGGCGGTGACGGTGCCCTCCAGCGTTCCACCGCCAGACAGAATGGAAGCTGTCACCAACAGGCCACTGACCGCAGCCCCATTGTTGGCAAGTATTACGGGTTGCTGCGCCAGCGTGGCTCCCCTTTGTACGCTGGCTGAGGGTTGGGTCTGGACCACCAATGACGGCTGAATGGTCACTGTGTTCGACACCACCTGCCCGGTGCCGCCCGCCGCCGTGAATGAGATGGTGCGCGCCCCTGTGGCACCCGTTATGACCAGGTTCGAGAAGGTGGCAAAACCGCCTCCAGTGGTGACGGCGCTCAGCGTTCCGCCCAGTGTGCCTGCACCGGAGGCCAGTGCGGCATTGATGGTGATGCCATCAACCCCGATTCCTGCGGCGTTCTGCAGCCGAATGATGGCAGGCTGCGCAATGGCCACGCCAGACGTTGCGGTTGATGAGGGCTGTTGGGTAATGGTCAGGGTCGGTGCTTCGTAACGCACAATGACGATACCGCGAGCGCCGGTACCGGCTGCTTGGCCATTACCCCTGGATGCTCCGCCGCCGCCGCCGCCGGTGGTCGCCGTGACCGTAGCGTTGCCACCAATACCGTTACCACTGGAGCCAGCCCCTCCACCGCCGGCTCCCCCCGGTCCTCCTGTACCTCCAGAGCTACCGCCACCACCACCGGCGTAAGTCACTGCAGATCCCGAAATCGACGACGTGTAGCCAGCGCCACCATCACCACCGTCTGAGCTGGCCGCATTCTGAGCAGCCAACGGCGCGCCAGTGACCCCGCCGCCACCGCCGCCACCGCCGGAGTTCGTGGCGTTGCTGTTGCCTGCACTGGTACCTCCATCGCGTCCTTGCGAGCCCGTACCACCGGTTCGGCTGGTACCGTTGCTACCAGCACCGCCACCGCTACCACCATTCAAACCATTGGCTGTACCAGCACCGCCGCCACCACCGCCGGCGGCGGTAACGGCTGATGGGGCCGAGAAGGTTGAAGCCGTACCGCTGTTACCACTTGTGCCATTCGATCCAGGCGCAGCACCGCCCGTACCAATCGTGACGTTGGTCGCCCCGGTCACTGTGACGCTGGACTGATAGTTCACACCGCCGCCACCGCCACCGCCACCACCTGCGTTGTTACCTGCTTGGGCTCCGCTGCCACCGCCGCCCACTACCAGCACTTCCACCTGCGTCACACCTGGCGGAGGAACAAACTGCTCGGTTACCGCAGTGTTGGTAAAGGTATGAACGCGGAAATTGCCATCGGTGGTAATCGTGCCGCCGGAGCCCTGAATCCGCACCGGCCCTGGCACTTGTGCAGTCACCATGCTGACAACGGCAAGCGCCGCAGAGAGGAAAAGAGTGGTACTGACCAGCCGACGCAGCAGCAGTCTCAGGCGCCCATGCTCATGACCTGAAGCCCCTTTCCCGGGAACGTCTGGTGCATTGTTATTGGCGGCATGGAGAGTCATGGCTTGGGAGGAACCGCTGGTGGGTGAATATCCTGTAATTTTAAAAGCTTAGGCATTTTATCGGATTAAAGCTGTGAGCGCCGCCATAGCTTCACAAATGAGCCATAAATTGTCCCTAATTCGCCCACTGTAAATGGCCGAAAACATTGCAAAATCAGTGTGCAGGACAGAGAATACGGGCATTCCCAAGGACACGCAAAACGCCTGACTCAATCAATGATCTGACAACAACCCGGAGCTCAAGATGGAACTGGAATACAAAGTCGTACAATCGACGACGCCGCTGTTCGCCACCAGCAAGAAAATCGACGAGATCATGGCCGAGGAATCCAAGGCGGGCTGGCAGTTGGTCGAGAAGTTCGACAACTACAAGATGCGCCTGCAGCGCGACGTCAGTCATCGCGGCAACGACAAGAATCTCGCATTTGATGCCTACAGAAGCCAGGTAGGGGTGAACAACTTCATCGTTTACGGCATCACAGCCGCTGTTACAGTTGGCGTGGTGTACGCGATTTTCGTTCTGGTGGGCGCCGTTTGATTCACTGCCCCCTGTGGGAGCGGGCCCTGCCCGCGATGACTGTGCCTCTCTGAATCAATGCGGAACACAGACAATCGCGAGCAAGGCTCGCTCCCACAAGAATTCAGGGTTATTCATCAAAGCTGGTGCGCACCTGCACCGTTCGGGTCACATCAGCACAGGTACCGACACTGGTAATCGTGTAGTACTCCACGTCGTCGACCGCTGCATCCACCTCACACGTCACCGATATTTCGCAACCACCAAGACCGTCCACCGTCAGTTCGTACTCGCGCGGGCCTGCATCGCAGATAGCCGTCGGAGCAACGCCATTCTGATACAACGGAAACTCCTCTGGCGGAAACAGCGCGTTGAGCGCAAACCCGGCACCGGACTCCGCCGCGTAGAACGCTCGCGTCAACAACACCTCCTCCTGAAACGTTTCGGAATTCTGCGACACCAGCTCATTGATCGCCACCGCCAGCAACGCCAGTATCGTGATCACGAACACTGCCGCGGGCACGCCGATGCCCCGCTGATACCTCCGACCACTCTTCCTGCTCTTCATGAAGTGCGTCATGGCACATTCCTCATGAGCACTTCATGCTTGAGGGTGACCACATCGCCCTGGTCCGTGAAATTGAGATTCAGGGAGATGATCGCGTTGCGGCGCAAACTTTGCTCGACCAGCGCAAACGGCTCAAGATCGAGGGTAGCGTTGTCAAGACGATCGGTGATCAGGTCACGACCGTCAACGGCGTTGTCCGGCAAGCAGGCGACTGTATCAGGATCACACTGCGTTGCGCGAAACCCGTAGTTCTCATACCGATATATCTTGTCATCCACCACGCAGAAACTGACAGGGTTGGACGCCAGGTACATACGCTGCACGGGCGAGCGGCGCGCGAAACGGAACTCAGAGTCACTGTCCAGGTCGTCTGCACCATCCAGCAGACAAACGGTCGCGCGCCCCTCTTCATCCGGGTCCATTCCGGCCAGCGCATCGGTGCAGACATCCGTCGGCGGCGTTAAATCGTTGTCATAAGTATCGCGCAGTTTGCCTACTTCCACGATCGGGCCCACGCCTGCGGTGGACATGCCGGCATACAGCTCGGCGGTGTCAATCGGGTAGATCACCGCATAAACATTATCTTCGCCCAGGTCCGAGGCGTCTTCCATCTGCAACGACGGATTGAAATCGATGACCTCGAATCGCGAGCTGCCAACGTCAGTGAACGATGGATTCAGATACGTGGTAACCCCAAGGAATGGCACCATCTCCAGACACTGGTTACCATCCACTGCCGCAGTCACACGCACGCTGTTGGGTACGGCGTTGTGCAGCTCCAGCGCCAGCCTGTCGATCACCGTGCGGCCGGAACTCGCGAGTCGATTGCGATTCGCGCTGGAAGCAAACCCTTCGACAGAGTCTCCGATGAACGAGACTATCCCCATCGCCATGATTGCCGCCAAGACAATGGTCACCACCATCTCGATGATGGTAAACCCTCTGTGGGAGCGAGCCCTGCTCGCGATTCCTCCGCGCTCCTGTGTACCCATCAGAAATTCGCCTTGTAGACACTGAACGGCCACCCGCTTTCATTCGTCGGATGCCGAATCGTCACGGTAATCAACTTGGCGTCCTCGGCATTATCCAGATCCGTCTGATCCGCCTCGACCGGTTCGTCACTGTCCACGCCGAGAAATTCCTCCTCTCCCGCTGCGCCTACTTCCAGATAACGCACCGAAATCTCGACGCTGAAATTCTCGTAACCCTCGCGCTCCTGACCTTCTGCATCTCGCAACACATTGAAAGGCGCCAGTTGCCCCCACCCTTCGTACAGTTCGTGATAGTCATCGACATCGTCGAAATCGACGCGATCATCCTCGTCACTGTCAGGCCGCCCGCCAAGTCCATCTTCCGGCCCGAACAGTATCTCGTCGGTACAGTTTGTACGGCACGGTGGAATACCGCGAGGGTTGGATGCATCGTCGAAACGCTTGCCAAAAATTTCATCCAGATAACTCTGTGCAAGTGCCACTGCACGCGTTTCCGTCAGCGTATTCGCACTGCTGCGCAACCCATTGGAAATCATTTGCGTAATGCCGACCAGCGCTATGCCCAGAATGACGATTGTGATGACCATTTCAATGATGGTGATACCACGCTGCCTTACTCTCGATTGTACGCTCTGTGGGAGCGAGCCTGTCCGCGAAAAATCGCTTGCAAGGCAAGCTCCCACAGGACGGAAATTCTTTCTACGCATCGCAGTTCCCCGTATAGGCAAAACCTGCCGCAGAAATGCAGATCGACATGACCGGATCGTTGTTCAGACAAATGCGCATACCAGTGGTGACATCGACCGGATAGGCCGGAGTCCCATCGACAACTCCGCCAATCATGAGATCACCGAGTGCGTCGAATTCAACATGCAGGGGTTTGTCGTCAGTGGCCACGTTGTCGGAATCCGGTGGAGTGCTGCAACTGGCAAGGACATCAACATCGGCACTCAGGAGGCCCGCTGGGAGTGCCGTTGTCACCGGGCTGATCAAATTGCCGGCGCTGTCTTCGAGGCTGATCACAAGGTCGTCGCCACTCGGCTGCAGTGTTACCACAACATCCT
>MGYS01000009.1:57805-62292 GCA_001802565.1 Gammaproteobacteria bacterium RIFCSPLOWO2_02_FULL_57_10
GTTGCGCCATTCGCAGAATCGAGACGATCTGTTCGCGCGCGGCAATAAGGTCGAACGCGTCCGCACCAATGAGCCGACTCGCCGCCACAGCGCCAATGATTCCGATCACCATGATGGCGATGACCAGCTCTATGATCGTGAAACCCGAATTGGTGAGGCGACGTCTCATTACAGGAAGCCTTGCAACCGATTGCAACAACAAACAAAAACGCCCTTGGATATAACTCCAAAGGCGTTGTCTTGATACTGCATTACACCGTCGATTACGATGCCGGTACGAACGACAGGGTACCGCGGCTGATAGCCCCAGTGCTCAGACTAAGCGTCAGGGTCGGAATGGTAAGCCCGGTTGCTGGCGTTCTGTACTGTCCTGTGTAGTAGAACGTGCAAGATCCGCTGCCTATGCTCGCCGCTTGTGCGGCAGCTGCGTTGGCAAAAATCGTCGTGCCGTTTGCAGTCTCGGTACCAGTCGAGCTTGCAACTGCAGCGGCCAGAGTGGAAAAGTAACTGGTTCCATCGCAAGCGTTGTCGTCATTGGAGTCCTTGCAGTAGTAAGCACTACCGGAACCAGTAAGCGCGATGATGTCGTTGGCGGTGCCAGCAGCCGTTGAAATCGCAGCCGGGGTTGCTGCCATGGAATACTCTATTCCGCCTGTAACAGTATCGTTAGTAGCCGGAGTGCCTCCAACTGAAGCTGCAGCAGGACGCCCAGACTGTAGCAAGCCGTTGTAGACTTCCAGACAAGAGTCTGCGTCATAGGTGGTGTCTGCGCCTCTTGGATAACCTTGGGTAGTCGGGCGCAAAGTGCCATCCCCGAATTCCGGCACGGCAACGACTGGAACCGAACCTCTCCCGATCCACTGCGCCCTGAACAGCGCAGCTCCTGTCACCAAGCCACTTTCGACTGCGTCCACCACGGCCGTGTGTGCCTCATCGGTCACATCCATGAAACGCGGCAGCGCGGTAGCCGCCAGAATGCCGAGCAGCAGGATCACTACCACCAGCTCGATAATCGTAAAACCTTTCTGTTTGCGCGCCTGTCTCAATGACTGCACTCGTTGCATCTTTTGCATTTCTATCGCTCCTCTTGATCGTCTCGCGCGCTGCGTCAATCCCACAAAACGTGAGTCGCATCACACAACATTTAAGACTAAAAAATTAAACACTTAAATCGTTTATTGAACCCAGCTTGTCACCATTGAAACCATGCTATCACTCATGCCTGTCACTCACTACCACCTCACACTCGTTTAACCCGCTTTCCTGCCTATTTGTCCCTTTTTTATCCCGTTCCCTGTGCTTTTGCCTGCCTTCTACTCAACCATGACGTCCGGCACCGTCAATTCCACTGATTCCCAGATATAAGGGACTACAGGCTCCAGCACCAATCCTTCCCAACTGCCCGCTTCCGCATCGCGATACTTCTGCACGATGCGGAAGCGCAACTCGTCCGTCTGCACCAGATCATTGCCTGCAAGTATATAGAGATTCCTCGCATCGTTGGCGATGTACACCAGCTCTCCGGTATTCGTATCGAAGTACCAGATCCTGGCGGGCATGTCCGTCGGATTGACGAATCCCAGCTCACCAATGTAGTTGACAGGTGTTTCCAGCATCAAATCCATGGGGTTGGTGCCCTCAAGAGTTTGCAGCTCGCGCCACTTTCCCCCTGCGATCCCGTTCATCATCTGCATATTGGTGCCGGCTCTCAACTGCATCAGGACGGCCATGAAGTTGGAGCGCTCAGCTTCGCCCGGGAAGTCGGCGAAACGGTTGTACGCCACCGAGGTGGTGATCGACACCACCAGGATGTACGCGATCAATTCGAACATCGAGAAGCCGTGCTGGCGGGTTGGCGTATTGCTGAGCACGGGTAATCGCGGGCAGGGCTCACTCCCACAGGGGGGGCTAGAATTCCTGGAGATACCCTTACCCATAGTGATCACCGACTCGCCGCGCTGCTGAGATCCCAGATCGGCAAGAACACGCCAAGAGCCAGCACCAGCACCATCCCTGCAATGAAAACGATCAGGATAGGCTCGATGGCTTCGCTCAATTTCTTGAGGTTGTATTCCACTTCAGCATCATAGAATTCCGCCACTTCCAACATCAGCTCGTCTATGGTTCCGCTCTCTTCACCCACCGATATCATCTGCAACACCAGCGGAGTGAACATCCCGCTGTTGACGGCGGTGCGATACAGGGACTCCCCTCGGGTCACGCCGTCCTGCATGCCCATGATGTTCTTGCCTATCCAGGCATTGCCCACAGCGCCCGCCACTACCGACATGCCGTGTACAATGGGCACTCCCGCCTTGAGGATCATGGCAAAGGCTCGCGTGAAGCGTGCCAGTGCGATCTGCTCGAACAGCGAGCCCGCCAGCGGCAGGCGCATCTTGTAGCGATCCCACTGCAAAAGCCCTTCCGGGGTCTTGACCCAGGTACGCAGCGACAGCGTCAATGCCAGTGAGCCGCCGATCATGAAGGGCCACCAGGCAATCACGAAATCCGACACGCCAATCAGGATGCGGGTTTCCAGCGGCAATTCGGCCTGCAGTCGCTCGAACGTCTCGGCGAAAGAGGGAATCACGAATACTGTAATGACCGCCATCGCCACCGTGATGGCAATGACGACAAACATCGGATAGCGGGTGGCCGTTTTGATCTGCTTCTTCGTGTTCTTTTCCAGCTCCAGATACTTGCCGACCTGCTGCAACGCCAGATCCAGACGACCGGTGTTTTCGCCCACGCTGATGAGTGAGAGAAACAGCTGGCTGAACACCTTGGGATGCCTGCCCAAGGCGGTCGCCAGATCCTGGCCGCTTTCCAATCCCTTCAGCACGTCCAGCAGTATCAGGCGGAACTGCTGGTTTTTCATGGACGCCTGCAGGCCATTGAGCGCACGATCCAGCGGCAATCCCGCCCGAGTCAGGCTCTGCATCTGCCTCGAGAAAATGATCAACTCATCAACCGGAACATTGCCCCCGGAAAGGAACAGATTGATGCGGTCGATAAGACTGCGCTCCCCTGTCGGGGAACTCGCGCTCGCCTTTTCCTTGGAGCCCGCAATCTGGCGAATCTCTATGGGCGTTATGTTCTGCCCGAACAAATCTCCCGCCAGCGCGTCGGCGGACACGGCTTCCATCGTGCCGGTCACCATCGTGCCACTCATGTTGCGGGCCTTGTATTCAAATTTAGGCATGTTTCTGCACGTCCTGGTTTTCTTCGCCTTTCATCAGCCAGTCGCCCGATTCATCGATCTGTTCGGCAACGATGAAGACCTCCTCCAAGCTGGTAATTCCTTGCAAGGCCTCGTTGATGGCGCTGACCACCAGAGGCTGATAACCCTTGCTCGCCAGCGCCGCCTTCACGAACGCACCCGCGTCGTTGCTGCGCAGGGCATCGGCCATGTCATCGTTGATGACCAACAATTCGAAGACACCGATACGTCCGCGGTAGCCGGTGTTGTTGCAGCGATGGCAGCCACTGGCCTGTTTCAGTCTTGTCTCCGGGGTCAACTTCACGCTGGCCACCTTTTCTATCCAGGCCCGTTCCCGCGAATCGGGATCATGATCCGTGCAACAGTATTCGCAGAGGCGCCTGACCAGTCGCTGAGCCAACACCGCCTTGATCGCGGTGGCGGCAAGAAAGCCTTCGGCGCCCATGTCCACCAGACGCATCGCGCTCGATACCGCATCATTGGTGTGCAGGGTCGAGAGCACCAGGTGTCCCGTCATCGCGGCACGCAGGGCGATTTCGGCCGTTTCGGTATCGCGTATCTCTCCCACCAGCAGGATGTCGGGGTCCTGACGCAAGGCCGAGCGCAGTATTCGCGCAAAGGTCAGATCGATCTTCGGATTGACCTGCACCTGGTTGATTCGGCTCAACCGGTATTCCACCGGGTCTTCCACCGTGATGATCTTCTTGCCGACTTCGTTCAACTCCTGCAATGCACCATAGAGAGTGGTGGTCTTACCGGAGCCGGTTGGGCCCGTCACCAGAATGAGTCCGTGCGGCATGTGAATTAGACGGCGAAAACGGCTGAGCACATCGTCGGGCATCCCCACCTTGGTGAGTTTGGTCACGCCCTCCGTCTGGTTCAGCAGACGCATCACTACCGACTCACCGTACTCCACCGGCATGGTGGACAGACGCACGTCGATCTTGTGATCCTTGATCTTCAAGCTGAAGCGTCCATCCTGGGGCAGACGCTTCTCGGAAATATCCAACCCGGACATCAGTTTCAGACGCAACACGAGCGCCGAGGCGATGCGCCTTTCCTTGACGATCTGCTCCTGCAACACACCATCCACACGCTGACGAATTCGCAACACTGTTTCGTCTGGCTCGATATGAATATCCGACGCTCTGACCTGCACCGCGTCCAGAAAAATGGACTGCAGCATCTTGATCACTGGCGCGTCGCCGTCACTCGGATCCGGGGCAAGTGCCGCCAGATCGAACTGCCCGTCGGAAATCTCCCCTTC
>MGYS01000009.1:62309-70231 GCA_001802565.1 Gammaproteobacteria bacterium RIFCSPLOWO2_02_FULL_57_10
TACTGCCAGCTGGATCGGCTGCTGCAGAATCCGCTCCAGCGCATCGAAGGCGTAGATATCCGTGGGGTCGGCCATGCCGACCAGCAATTCCCCTTTTTTCTCGCTCAGAGCAATTGCTCGGTAACGCCGCGCGTAAGTCTCGGACAGTCGCTGCACAACACTCGAGTCAAACTTGTAACGCCGCAAATCCACGAAGGGGATTTGCAACTGCTCGGACAGAAATTCGAGAAAACGCTCTTCCTCCATGAAGCCCATGCTGATCAGGGTGCGCCCCAGGCGCTGTCCCGTCGATCTCTGCTTCTGCAAGGCCTGCTGCAGCTGATCTTCCGTGATCACCTTGTTTTGTACCAGCAGATCGCCGATGCGTATTTTTTGTTTGATGGCTGTCATTGCCGGTCAGTTCTGCCTGATAGCGACGATGCGCTGCTGACTCTGCTGCATGAGATTCGCGCTCAGACCTCCGAGCTGGACCGCACGCTCATACGCCTGCGCTGCCTCGAATGATCTGCCCACCGCGTCCATGGCCGCACCCAGGCCATACCACCAGCGAGCCTGTTCTGCATCATTCGCGGTCAACGCCTGATAGGTCAGCAACGCATCATCGTAAAACTGGCCAGCCAACTGCGCAGCCGCCAGCAGTTCGTGATATTCGCTGTCACTGGCCACTGACGGGGCGCGCACCTGCAGCAATTCCACCGCATCGCGGGGCACACCCGCCATCATCATCGCGCGCGCTTTGACCTTTTTGTAACCACCATGATCAGGCGCAATCGCGAGTCCGATATCGGCCTGTTCCAAGGCCAGCATAGTGTCACCCTGCTGCATCAACAACTTGGCCAGCGTCTCGCGTGACTGGTGGGCTTCGATATTCTGCGTCGAGAACTGCTGCAGCATCTGTAGCGCAGCGCTGCGCTGATTTCCCTGCCACAGCTCCAGAGCCTGCTGCACTTGCTGTCGATCCGTTTCGCGGAAACTGAGTTCGCTGGCACTGCGCACCAGAGTAGACGCGACGGGAGCGTCTGGTTCGACGATCTGTGAGTTCGCGGCGATATCCTGTTGTGGAGCTGGCGCAGACTGTGGCGCTGACGCAGCGGTGGAAAATGCCTCTCTGTTGTCCCATGCTCTTGGTGTCCACTGCGGCACAGAGGCAGTCGCGACCGGCACACCGACAGGCGAAGACAGAGTGTTATGACTTGATGCTGGTTGCTGCGCAGTCGCCGATCCATCCGGGTTGAGCGGAATGGCTTCCAGTCCTGGCGTCAAATCCTGCTGCAGAGTCAACGTTCTGGCCTCCAACTCACGGACGCGATCAGCCATGCGCGTGATTTCCTCCATCATCGCCTCGTCGAGAGCCGAGTCGCGCTCCGGTACAACCACTGGAACCACTGGCTGACTGATCACCGCCATGGGTCTGGCAACCGGCGCACTACCGGGCAGGCCGATGTCGAAAACAAACAGTGCCACTACCGCCAACACCACCAGTACCAGCAATACAGGCAGTACAAGTTTACTCGCCTGAAAGCCTCTTCTCTCCGGCGTGAACTCTACGGCAGGAATCAACTTCTCCGCGCCCGCGTCCCGACCGGGAACCTGGCGACGTCGCGAATCAAGATCACGCAGCATGTCATTCACAAGACTCACGGCACGCTCCCATTGTAATAACTGATCAGGTAGACGACGAGCGCCACACCAGCAAGCAGTGCCACCCCTGCAAACGACACCGATCGATAGGATACGGTGACTAGGCTGACTCCCTCAGTGTCTTCGACTGCACGACGCACATGTTCCAGGTCAACTGTGCGCTCACCCTTGCCATAGGCCACCATAAGCGCCTTGTGACACAGTATATTGATGACGCGAGGAATTCCCCTGCTGGCCTGAAACAGGACATCAAGGGCGCGTCTGCCAAACAATGCGGGGCCGTTGTATCCGGCCGTCGCCAGTCGATGGGTGACGTAACGTTCAAGACCCTCACGATCAAGCGGCTCAAGCCGGTAGGAAAAGGTGATTCGCTGCAACAACTGACGCAGGGAAGGTTGTTCCAGCATGGTGTCGAGTTCGGGCTGCGCAAAGAGTATGACCTGGAACAGTTTCACCTTTTCGGTTTCCAGATTGGTCAGCAGGCGCAGTGCTTCCAGTGTCTTTTCCGGCATCGCATGTGCTTCGTCGATGAAGAGGATGACCTGCTTCCCTTCCGCCGACAGCTGCATCAAGCGTTTGGTGATTTTCTTCAACAGACTGTGATGCCCGGTGTCGACGTCCTCCGCCAGACCGATCTCTTCCGCAAAGGCCAACAGCAACCCCTTGGGGCTCAGCACCGGATTGGCAATATACGCGGTCACATACGTAGTGGCGTCCTCTTCCAGACTGTTCAGCACCTTGCGACACAGCATGGTCTTGCCCGTACCGACTTCGCCCACCACCTTGATGAAGCCTTCGCGATTGGCGATGGACACCATCAACATGTTGAATGCCTTGTGATAGCTGGCCATGCTGAGGAAGAACTGTGTGTTCGGTGTCAGAGAAAACGGCAACTCTTTGATACCAAAATGTTCCAGATACATAGTCTGAGTCTCTCGTGTCTATCTGGTGGTAAACGGGTCAAGGTCACGGTTGATGTCACGCAGTCTTTCATTGCGATCCCGCATCAGACCCTGCTCGGACTGCTGATTGCCGATCACCGGGCGCAGCAGGATGATGAACTCACTTTTCACTGTACTGCGACGTCGCTGGTCGAAAGCAGCGCCGATCGCCGGCAGATCGGCTGCATACGGAATGCCGGCGACTTCATCCACGGAACGCTCGTAGGCCAGGCCACCGAGAATGACGATCTTGCCATCCTCGGCGCGGATCACGCTGTCCAGTTCCCGCACTGCCGAGCTGGGCAAGGGCACTTGCTGGCCGGCGATGGTTTTGGTCTGTTCGACGACCGTGGTGATGGTGGGATGGACATGCAGCGTGATCGTGCCATTGGCGCTGATCTGTGGCGTGATGTCCATGGAGATACCGGAAAAGAACGGTGTCAGGGCGTTGGCAGAACTCTGCGACACGGTCTGCCCGGTGGCGACAGTATTGGAGCCTGAACTGGTCTGGAAATACTCCTGATCGCCATCCTGGAACACGGCCTTCTGATTGTTCAGCACCTTGAGGCTTGGGCTGGAGAGCACCTGCGTCGTACCGCGGGATTCCAGCAAACGGAAAACGGCAGAGAAGTCCGTGAAGTTGGTAGCAATGGCCAGTGGATTGGAGATGCCCTCCATGGAGGCGCCACCGTCGGAGTTGAATGATCCAACTATGTCGTTGCCAGATGCATCGGCAGTTTCTACCCCGCCAAACGTATCGAAATCGATGGCGGACTGGAAGCCCTTGTTGAGGATCACCTCCAGGAACTGCACCTGTACCGTCACCTCGCGACTGAGGATACCTTGCGCCTGCTCGATATACTCGGCAATCCGATCCAGTTCGCGTGGCATGGCCGTGACCATGATCATCCCCACCTGGGGTTGAGCAATGACAGTTCCCTCAGAAACCATCGATTCGAGAGTTGCCGTGATGTCTTCCCAGAAATCCGTCGACGTTTGAGTACTGATCTGCCCGCCTCCACCCGAACCGCCTCCCACACCGGATGAGCTGCCGCCAGCGACACCGCCACCAGCAACCCCACCTTGTACACCACCAATGCCCCCCGAACCACCGACAATCCCTCCTTGTGAGGATCCTCCATTACCGCCCGAACTGGCACTGCTGACTGTGACGCTGGATGAGCCTGCGCGACTCACATCCAGATAGTCAATGGTGAAGATTCGGGTCTGAGCTGTCGCCTCGCGGACCTGGTAGATATTGCCATTGCGGCTAACCGAATAGCCGTAGGTTTCCTGCACCGCATTCATGACTTCATCAATGGTCACGTTGGGCAGCGAGATGCTGATTGTGCCGGACACGTCGGGGCTTACCAGTACACCAAAGTCGGTGCCTGCCACCAGGTTGTTGAAAAATTCACGCGCCGGCTCCTCATTCGCGGAGATATTGAAGCGCTCCTCCACTGGCACCAGCAGCTCATCGGAGATCGACAGACCGGGGATCAGGTCATTCAACACCTGTGCCTGTGGTTCGTAGACAGTCTCGTAGCTCTGCTCTGCCTCATCCAGAATGACCTGCATGTCCTCCAACAGCTCCGTGCTCGGAATTGGGCGAGAGCCGGTAACGGCACAGGCACTCAACAGCAGGCACAGCGCCAACGGACGGCCAATGGCTGTCAGCGGGCGCAACACCTTGAGGCTGCCGAACTGTTTCTCAACTCTTACCATCTTCACTCCGTTCGTCGGGTGCGGTTCGCAGTCAGCGCCGCACTCGGGAAAATTCTGCGTCTTCAAGGCGCCGTCGGGGTACGAAATGCCGCACGGAAGGTACTGATTTCCAGCAGCTGCCCGTCCACTTCCAGTACCACCTTGTCCGACTCTATGGCTCTGACGATTGCACGGTCCACCGTGTCGCCAACACTCACTACCTGCGAATTGATCACCGCCACGGTATTCGCGCCACCGGCACGAATGAAGCTCACCGCATAGGCCGTTTGTCCTGGTATGGACGACGTCAGGGTCTGCTCCTGAGTCATCCCCGGTGGCTGCGTCGGGTCGCGGTAGGCCAGACCATCAATGACGATCTGCTCCTGCGCGGCAAGGCCATGCGGGAGCAGAAACAGCATTGCGGTCAATATAGCAACTCTAGACACCGACAAATGTCTCCTCTGCACTCAATGTATGCAGCTCCAGTCTCACCGTTGCAGCAGGCCATTCCGTGGGCTCGATGCTCAGAGCATCCCAATAGAAGTTCTCCGAGAGACTCTCCAGATACAGCAGGTAGCTCAACGTGCTCAGGTAACTTCCTTCAAACTCCAGTACCAGCCCGTGGCTGTATACAGACTGTGCGCTGCCTGCGGCGGCACTGTTCCCCACGACTTGGGCAGGCGGCAGGTTCTCGACCTTGTTCAGGCGTAGGCCGGGATGCATGTCCAGCACGCCGGTCAGAAGACGGTTCATCGCGATCGGAGTGACCACGCTGCCGGTCAAAGCCTCCAACTGCGCTCGCGCCGCTTCCCCCTCAACAATCAGCTCTTCCAACCGTTCACGTGCCGCACGGTTCGGATCATCCTGGCTGCTGGCCTCGGCGCGTTGCTGCCTGAGCTGCAGGCTGACAATTTCCGACTGGGCGGAACTGATACGCTGCTCAAGAACCGTCAGCTCAAGACGCAACGGGTCATATACAAAGGTCAGATATACCCAGCCAATCACCACCGCGAACAGCACCGCCAGAATGGCCTTTTCGCTCTGCGACCTGGCGTCGAATGCTTCGCGCAACTTGTTCACGCTGATGCTCGCGGCCATTACTGCGTCTCCAGAATGAACTGATAACTATCCGGGTACGGGACAGGCTCCGGTATGTCTTCCACCTCTTCAACATCAACTGCCGCCACATCGTTCGCTTCAGCAGCCCTGGCCTGTTCGAAGATTGCCGCTATCCTGGCTGCTCGAGCGGCCTCTTCAGCCGCCGCGGCGTCTTCAGCCGTCAACTCCTCTTCGGACACCTCTTCCACAATGGCGCCCATCTGACCCACGATCCTGCTGAACCGCCAACCCTCAGAATTCACCCACCCAGACGTCAGGCGATCGATGAAGTTGGGCACCATCGAGCTTTCCAGAGCGGTGCCGGCGAGATAGGCCCCGGCGCCACCGTTAGTGATGCGAATTTCGTTGAACCAGATCCCCTCGAATGACGACCTGGAGATATTCTTCAAATGCTCGGAAAACCCGTTCACATTACCCAATGCCAGGGTTCTCAGCGTGACCAGTGTGCCGTTCAAGGACAACAGACTCGCTTCTCTGGTCGCTACCTCCTCCACCAGCGACTGATCAGTGGCACGCGAGGCCAGCGAAGACTCAATCTCTTGAGTCACTCTGGCCTGGGTATCCAGAGCCTGCTGCACGACCGCCAATTCCTGCGTCAGCGAATAACGCCTCCACAAGTCGTAACCAGACATTGATCCCAGGACCAGGATCAGCGCTCCCAGGAATGCCATCAAACGCGGTACGGTCAGCCAGTCTCTACGCGGACGAAACTCGGGGAGATAAAGATTGACCTGCTGATTGAGAGAATATTCATCCATTCTGCTCAGCCCCCTGCCAACGACAAATCGCTACGCAGAGCCGCACCAATGGCCAGCATGCCGGTGCGCTTGGTCTCAATGCTGATATCCGCCGGGCTGTCCAGTCTCTCTGCGTAATCCAGTACCGCGACCGGCACAGACATCGCGTCATTCAGACTCGCAGCCAGAGCTTCCGTATCCGCCCCTCGGGGAGCCACCATGATTCTGGACACTGGCTCCTGCGCCATCTGGCTTTCGTAGTAATCCAATGAGCGTTGTATCTCCAGCACCAGCCTGTCCCGCAGGGGCTCCCACTCCAGCGAGTCCATCGCGTTCGGGCCCAGCTGTGTATTGATCTTGCGAGCCAGGTAAAGATTGCCCTGGCGTGTAATGTTCATGGTGCTGCCATTGCTCTTCATGGAGATGAAGGCAAGACTGCGGTCATCGCTGGCAAACTTGGCGGTGATATTGCGCATGACCATTTCCGGTATATCGATGGCAGCCAGTTCCAGCTCGGCGCTCTTGCACAACTCAATCAACTGCTCGACCTTCGACTTCACTGCCGCTACCACATAAAGCATCCTGCTGCGCCCCTGAAAGGCGTCATCGGGTACGGGGAAAATATCGATGACCGCATCCTCGACCGGGATATCGATCAGATCCTTGATCTTCCAACGCACCGCAGCACGCATTTCGTCGGGCTCGACCGCTGGAGCCTCGATCAGATACAGGTTGTAGTCCCGCGCTCCGAGCACGGCGTTGCAGGTGCTGCCCTGCAACTCCAGTTGCGCCACCTGAGCGGGAAGGGACTCGCGAAGCTGTTGCGGATTGCGCACATCCACCTGAACGCAGCGATCCAGGAGAACCTGGTCCCGCTGGCGCGTAATGTGCGCCAGGGTGAAATACTGATCGCCCAGTGCCAGTCCTGTCAGCCCGGGTGCCTGCGCTTTTCGGCGAAACAATTGCAGCACTAAAAACCTCGTCCTCGGTGAGTATCACCTTTGCTGGTACAGTACTCAGCCAGACTACCTGATCGCTGTGAGATGCCATTTACAGCGGCCTTGCGCGCGAAGAGACATGAGCACAAAATTTGATCAGCAGCGTGTGCCATGCCTAAAGTGCGTGAATTATACCTGTTAAGTGCGTAATTTATATAATAAATCAGCACCTTGCCGGGTACATTTGGGGTCGAATTTAAACGACCCTTTGGCCACTTTGGGTAAGATCATGCTCAAAGCTTGAACAGCATCACAACCAAGGACTCCGCCCCTTTCTTCCACCCATCGCCTGCTTGAAGACCATCACATCGTGCTGCACATAGTCTTATTTCAACCCGAAATCCCCCCAAACACCGGCAACGTGATCCGCCTTGCTGCCAACACCGGGACACAACTGCACCTGATCAAGCCTCTCGGCTTCTCGATCGATGACAAACAGGTGCGCAGAGCCGGGCTGGACTACCACGAAGTGGAGCGGGTCAGCGTGCATGAATCCTGGGAAGACTTTCTGGCGGCGGGGTTGCCGGGGCGCATGTTTGCGCTCAGTACGAAGGGGACCACAAGTTACGCTGAACCGGCGTTCCAGCAAGGCGATATCCTGCTTTTCGGCCCGGAAACCCGGGGACTTCCGGCGGCAATTCGCGAGGCACTGCCGGCACAACAGGTGCTGCGCATCCCCATGCGGGACGGCAGTCGCAGCCTGAATCTGTCCAACAGCGTGGCGATTGTGGTTTACGAGGCGCTGCGCCAGCTGAACTTCAGCTTTGGCGAATGAACTGTGG
>MGYS01000009.1:70254-80148 GCA_001802565.1 Gammaproteobacteria bacterium RIFCSPLOWO2_02_FULL_57_10
TCGCGGGCAAGGCCCGCTCCCACAGGGGTATTGAGAGAGGTGTTAGTTCGTCGCACCTGCAGCCGCTGCGTCTGCCGCCTGCTTCTGCTTGGACTGCACGTAGAGCGCGTCGAAGTTGACCGGGGCCAGATTCACGGGTGGGAAGCTGCCTTTCACGACCAGACCGTCAATGGCCTCGCGGGCATAAGGGAACAGGATGTTCGGGCAGACCGCTGCCAGTACGTGTTCCAGATCGCCATCGGTCAGGCCGCTGCAGGTGAAGATACCCGCCTGATGCACTTCCGCCAGGAAAGCTGCGTTGTCTTCGATCTTGGCTTCCACCGTGATGGTCAGAACAACTTCATAGATGCCATCCGCAACACGAGCACTCTTGCTGCCAAGGTTGAAAACGATCTTCGGTGTCCACTGACCCTGGAAAACCACCGGGCTGCGGGGCGACTCGAATGACGCATCCTTCAGATAAATGCGCTGCAGGGCAAATGCCGGACCGGCTGGTCTTGCTTCCTGTCCGTTGGCCGCACCGGCGTCAGGTGCTGTGGGAGTGTTGTTCTGATCTGGAGTATTTTCTGCCATGTCTATTCCTGCATTGCTTCTGAGTTGTTGTTAGTACTGCTGTTAATGATGGCCGCTTTTCGGGACTTCAAGTCGGGCCTGACTTTATTTTTCATCTCTCTATTTCTGGGTTCTCTATTTTTGTACCAGCGGCAGACTCTGCGCGCGCCACTCGGTCATCCCACCGGCCAGCCGCAACACATTGGTGAACCCCGCGCTCTTGAGCACCTTGACGGCATCGGCCGAGTGTTGACCGAGTCGGCAGGCGACTATCACGGGAGCTGCCTTGTGCTTTTCAATCTCCGTGACACGGGTACCCAGCTTTGCCAGAGGAATGTGAATGGCGTCGACGATATGGCCCGCATCGAAATCTTTCTTGTCGCGAATGTCGACAACGACAGCATCGGAGCGGTTGATCAGCATCACCGCCTGCTGGGCACTGACAGACTCGCCAGAGGTCTTGCTGCGATGCAGGATCAGCGCCGTGACCAAAGCCACCCACAACGTGGAAAGAATCCAGTGATTTCCAACAAATTCAATAAATTGCGCCATGATCCAGACAACTCTCCAGCGCCGTTATGCAGCGCCGCGTGGGCAGATCTCGGGCCGCGTTGCAGCCTGATACCTTGCAAAAAAGGGGTGCAGTATACACGCCCATGTGGGAGCGGGCCATGCCCGCGATTGCCCTCCGCACCGCGCCCATGTGGGAGCGAGCCTGCTCGCGATTGACCATGGCGAAGTCAAGCAATCGCGGGCATGGCCCGCTCCCACATAGCGATTATCGCGAGCAGGGCTCGCCCCCACAGGTGGTTTCCGTGATAATAGCCAGCCTTTCAACCCTCAAGAAACCGGACTTTTTGCTGTCATGACTTCATCTCCCGCACCCTCTGCCCGCAAGACCGCCCTGCTGCTCATTCTCGACGGCTGGGGGTATCGCGAGGAAACCAGCCACAATGCCATCAGTGCTGCGCACACTCCGGTGTGGGACGAGTTGTGGCGCACCTGCCCCCACACTCTGATCACCACGTCGGGCATGGCGGTCGGTTTGCCTGCAGGACAGATGGGAAATTCCGAAGTCGGCCACATGAACCTGGGCGCCGGACGCATCGTCTACCAGAACCTGACCCGCATCGACAAGGCAATTGAAGACGGCACGTTCTATCTGAATGAGCCTCTGGTCGACGGTGTCGACAAGGCCATCCTCGCAGACAAGGCCGTGCACATTCTCGGGCTGATTTCACCCGGCGGGATTCACAGTCACGAAGACCAGATCCTGGCGATGATCGATCTGGCCAGCCAGCGTGGTGCCGACAGAATCTACGTACATGCCTTCCTCGACGGACGCGACACTCCCCCCCGCAGCGCGCTGGCGTCCTTGCAGAAGACAGAGGCGAAGCTGCAGGAGTGCGGCGGGCGGATTGTCTCCATCATCGGCCGCTACTACGCCATGGACCGGGACAATCGCTGGGACCGCGTGCAGACAGCCTACGATCTGCTTACCGCCGGCAAGGCGGATTTCCACTATGCCACGCCCGAGGAAGCGCTGAACGCTGCCTACGCCCGCGGCGAAGACGACGAGTTCGTGAAAGCCACCAGCATTACAGCCGCTGGCGAGGCTCCGATCCACATCGAGGACGGCGATACCGTCATCTACATGAATTTCCGTTCCGACCGCGCGCGTCAACTGACCCGCGCATTCACCGATCCGGATTTCGCGGGATTCGAGCGCGCGCGCAAGCCGGTGCTCGGCGACTTCGTGACGCTGACCGAATACGCGGCCAACATCGCGGCGCCCTGTGCCTACCCCCCGCAGCCAATGGACAATGTCTTCGGTGAGTATCTGGAGCGACTCAACAAGACCCAGCTGCGTATAGCGGAAACCGAAAAGTACGCCCACGTGACGTTCTTCTTCAGCGGCGGCCGAGAGGAACCCTTCAAGGGCGAGACACGCACGTTGATCCCGTCGCCAAATGTCGCCACCTATGACCTGCAACCGGAAATGAGCGCCTTCGAAGTCACGGACAAACTGGTCGACGCCATACGCTCAGGCGAGTACGACGCCATCGTCTGCAACTACGCCAACGGCGACATGGTCGGACACACCGGCAGCTTCAGCGCAGCCGTCAAGGCCGTGGAAGCACTCGACATCTGCCTGGGCAGAATCACTCAGGCAATTCGCGAGACCGACGGTCAGTGCCTGATCACGGCCGATCACGGCAACGTGGAGCAGATGGTGGATGAAGAGTCCGGCCAGCCATTGACGTCTCATACGAGCGGGCCTGTGCCGCTGGTCTATGTGGGCAACAAGCCCTGGAAGTTCCGGCAGGAGGGCAGCCTCTGCGACATCGCGCCAACGCTGCTGGCCCTGATGGAAACGCCCGTGCCGCCCGAAATGACCGGCAAGGTGCTGATGCAACGCGACGACTGATGGTCGCTTGCAGGCTCGCAACGATTTCTGTGGGAGCGAGCCCTGCTCGCGAAACTTTTGTAGGAGCGAGCCCTGCTCGCGATTGATCGCCAAGGACCCCGAAACATGCCCGTTCTGCGCCTGCTGCTGCGATTGCTCCTGCCAGCCCTGCTGGCAGCCGGGCACTGCAGTGCCGCAGAGGACCCCGCCCCCGAAGAACAGCTCACCGAGATCAACGCCGCCATCGACCGGATCGAGGAATGGCTCAATTCCGCTGCCAACAACCGCAGTGATCTGGAGCGGGCATTGCGTGATGCCACCCAGGCGATCGATGCAGCCACTGCGGAGATTGCCAGCAACGAGACCGCCATCGCCGAAGTAGAGCAGCAACTGGAGACTCTCACCCAGCGCAGCGCCGAACTCGAAAAGGCCCGTGACGAGCAGCAGGAGCTGGTCAAGCGAGCTCTGCGCGCCTCCTACATGAGCGGTCAGGAGAGCTATCTGAAGCTCCTGCTCAATCAGGAAGACCCCGCTCTGAGCAGCCGCATGCTGCGCTACTACAGCGACTTCAACGATGCGCGCCTCTCGCAGATTCAGGCTTTTCGCGCCACCATCGACGAGCTTGCCAGCACCAGTGCCGACATCGAGCGCGCCAGTCAGGAACTGTTCGATCGCCAGGCAGAGCTGGAGATCCAGCTGGCGTCCCTGAACGAGAATCGCACTACCCGCAGCGCACTGCTGGAGGAGCTGGACAGCGACATCGCCTCACGCAGCAATGAGCTTGAGCAATTGACCGAAGACCGCGCACGCCTGGAAGAACTGGTCGAGCAGATCGCCGACGCCATCGCCAGCATCCCGCCTCCGGAACAACTCACACCTTTCTCCCAGGCCCGGGGCAGTCTCCCGTGGCCGGTGGAGGGAGCGCGCATGAACGTTTTTGGCGCGGCCTACAGTGACGGCAATCTGCATCGGCAGGGGATCGTGCTGGCGGCTGACACCGGCACACCCGTGCGGGCGATTCACCCCGGTCGGGTGGTGTTCTCGGACTGGCTGCGCGGTTCCGGCCTGCTGGTTGTCGTGGATCACGGCGAGGGCTACATGAGTCTGTATGCCAACAATCAGACTCTGATCAAGCGCACGGGCGACTGGGTAAATCGCAACGAGGCACTGGCCACTGCGGGCACCAACGGTGGACTCGGCAGCCCCGGTATCTATTTCGAGATTCGCCACGACGGACAGGCGCAGGACCCCGCAGACTGGTGCCAACAGTGAACACTGCCTGTGGGAGCGAGCCCTGCTCGCGACAGGAAGTTAATGGGTATCGCGAGCAGGCTCGCTCCCACAGGCGACAGGCACGGTGCAAGAATCATCGCGAGCAGGGCTCGCTCCCAGTTGCAGCCGTGCTATCCTGCCGAACAGGTTGTAATGACAGAGGTATCAACATGAACAGATTCGCCACCACAGCATTCTCCATGGGCCACATGGCACGAAGCGCCATCGCACTGTCACTGCTTCTCGGCAGCACTGCCCTTCAGGCCCAGGCTCCGGCCGATCAACCACTGCCGCTGCCCATGGAAGAGGTCCGCATCTTCACCGAAGCGCTGGACAACATTCGTAATGCCTATGTACAACCCATCGACGACAAGACCCTGCTGGAGTACGCCATCAAGGGCATGCTCGCCGGGCTCGATCCACATTCGGCCTACCTGAACTCCCAGGACTATGACTCCCTGCAGGAAACCACCAACGGCGAGTTCGGCGGCCTCGGCATCGAAGTCGGCGAGGAAGACGGTTTCATCAAGGTCATCACCCCCATCGACGATACCCCCGCCTCCCGCGCGGGCATTCTGCCGGGCGATCTGATCATCGAGATCGATGGCCAGTTGCTGCGCGAGCTGCCCATCAATGAGGCAGTGGAGTTGATGCGTGGCGAGATTGGCACCTCCATCGAGCTCGGCATCATGCGCGAAGGCGAGCCGGAGACACTGGAATTCACCCTGGTGCGGGAAGTCATCGAAGTGGCCAGCGTGCGCCAGAGAGCACTCGAGCCAGGTTACGCCTATCTGCGCATATCCCAGTTCAAGATCAACACTGGCGAGGAGGTGCTGGAGGCGCTGACCGAAATCAAGGCCGAGCATCCCGAACTGAAGGGCCTGGTACTTGATCTGCGCAACAACCCGGGCGGCATTCTGCAGGCCTCCGTGGATGTCGTCGACGCGTTCATTTCAGAAGGCCGAATCGTTTACACCCAGGGCCGTCACAACCAGTCGGAACTGGAATACTTCGCGAATGAAGATGATCCCAGCGAAGGCGTGCCTGTCGTGGTGCTGATCAACAGCGGCTCCGCATCGGCGGCGGAGATCGTCGCGGGCGCACTGCAGGATCACGGCCGCGCTGTCATCATGGGCACGCGCAGCTTCGGCAAGGGCTCTGTGCAGACAGTGATGCCGCTGGCGAATGATCGTGCCATCAAGCTCACGACATCGCTCTACTACACTCCCGATGGCCGCTCGATTCAGGCGCAGGGCATCAGCCCTGATATCGAAATCGAAGAGGGTCTGGTCACCCGCACCACCGGCAGGGCTGGCATTACCGAGGAGAATCTCGAAGGGCATCTGCGCAACGGCAACGATCTCGATGATGTCGTGCGCGAGCCGACACCCAGCGTCACCGCAGAGCAGGTGGTCGTTACCGACTACCAACTGCAGGAAGCGCTCACACTGCTGCGCGGCCTCAATATCCTTGAGTCTGCCCGCGCCAGACAGAGCCGACTCGCCACCCGCGCGACAGACACCAGCCTGCCCGACGACGGCGTCACTGCGAGATAACGCAACTTGAACAGCAACAACACCGGCCCCCTGCCCTACAAACCGGGCAAGCCACCGCGCGATCCGTTCATCCAGGCCATCATCGACAACCCGCACCCCTTCATCATGATGAGTGTGGGTGCGCTTGGTTTGCTGCTGGTGGTGATCTTTGGCAGCAGCGGTTCGCGCAGCAACGAGCAATCGGCCCCTGTTGCAGAACCGACGGCAACCATCTTTGAAATGGTCGAACCCGCAAGTGTGGAAGTTGCTGCCACTGCAGACAGCACCGCGGTAGAGCCTGTCATGAATACTCCCGTCGCGGAGCCAGTGATTTCTCCGGCAACGGACAAATTCTACATCACCCTCATCATTGATGACATAGGCAACAGCGAGCCACTTGGCTCGCGCGCAGTAGCATTGCCTGGCGCGGTCACTTACGCCGTACTACCACACACTCCCTATGGTGCAGAGTTAGCCGAAAAGGCGCACGCCTTGAACAAGGAAGTGATGCTGCACGCTCCCATGAGCAATCTCGCACAGATGCCGCTTGGCCCTGGCGGGCTCACCGATCAGCTCAGTCGGGACGATTTCATGGCCACACTGGAAGCGGCAATCGCAGCGGTGCCCCATCTGCAAGGCATCAACAATCACATGGGCAGCGAACTTACGGCGCAGGAAATTCAGATGCAGTGGGTCATGGAAGCGCTGCAGGCGCACGAACTCTATTTTGTCGACAGTCTGACTACTGCTGGCAGCGTCGCAGGCCGAGTCGCGAGAGAGAAGGAAATACCCACGATCACTCGCAATGTATTCCTGGACAACGTGGCCACGCCTGACAATATTGATCACGAATTCCAGCGCCTGATCCAATTGGCGCGCGAGAAAGGCAACGCGGTGGGCATCGGACATCCCTACAAGGAAACGCTCGACTATCTGGAGATTGCCCTGCCGAAGCTGGCAGAGCAGAACATCGAATTGATTCCGGCCTCAGCCATGATCGAGCTGCAGAAGACTCCTGGCACGTTGCCTGAAGCAACAAACGCAAGCAAACCGCTGGAAGCTGCTACAGACGCATTGTGATGCCCTTGTCGGCCATATAACGCTTGGCCTCGGGGATCGTGTATTCACCGAAGTGGAAGATGCTTGCAGCAAGAACGGCATCGGCCTTCCCTTCCAGCACACCATCCGCCAGGTCCTGCAGATTGCCCACACCACCGGAAGCAATGATCGGCACCGACACGCTCTCGCTCACGGCACGATTGAGCGGCAGATCGAAACCACTCTTGGTGCCGTCACGATCCATGCTCGTCAGCAGTATCTCGCCCGCCCCGTAACTCACCATGCGCTTCGCCCACTCGATGGCATCGATGCCCGTGTGCTTGCGACCGCCGTGAGTGAAGATTTCCCAGCGATCCTTTTCGCCAGGCGCACTGACCTTCTTCGCATCCATCGCCACGACGATGCACTGCGAACCAAAACGCTCGGCCGCCTCGCGCACGAAGTCCGGATTGAAGACTGCAGCGGTGTTGATCGACACCTTGTCGGCACCGGCGTTGAGCATGGTGCGGATGTCTTCGAGTGTGCGAATACCACCACCGACGGTCAACGGAATGAAGACCTGCCCTGCAATGGCTTCGACGGTGTGCACGGTAGTCTCACGGCCTTCGTGACTCGCAGTGATGTCAAGAAAGGTGATTTCATCGGCGCCCGCGTCGCTGTAACGCTTGGAAATTTCCACCGGGTCACCGGCGTCGCGGATGTCGAGAAACTTCACGCCTTTGACGACGCGCCCCTTGTCACAGTCCAGACAGGGAATGATGCGTTTTGCCAGTGCCATGTGTCTTTCCTCGTCTATCCTTCAGCCTGAATCGTTTATCGTGAGTGCGCGGTGTCGCAGAAGCGTTGTGCCTCGGCCAGATCCAGCGCGCCTTCGTAGATCGCACGGCCGGTAATGGCACCCATGATGCCGCCGCCCGTGCGTGTCTTCGCCACTGCCTGCAGGGCGTGAATATCTTCGATACGACTCACGCCGCCGGAGGCAATGACGGGAATGGGCGAGGCTTCGGCGAGCGCAACAGTCGCGGCCACATTCACGCCCTGCATCATGCCGTCCCGGGCGATATCGGTGTAGATGATTGCCTCGACACCGTCGTTGGCGAACTGACGTGCCAGATCGATCACATTGACGCTGGTGACGTTCGCCCAGCCGTCGGTAGCGACCATGCCGTTCATCGCATCGAGTCCGACGATGATATGACCGGGAAATGCCTTGCAGGCCTCGGCAACGAACGCGGGGTTCTTCACCGCCTGCGTGCCGATGATGACCCACGTCACACCGCTGTCGAGGTAGCGCGCGATGGTATCAATATCTCGAATACCGCCGCCGATCTGCAAGGGTAGCGTTGGATACGCTTTCGCAATCGCCTTCACCACTTCGCCATTGACCGGCACACCTGCGAAGGCACCATTGAGATCCACCAGATGCAGGCGACGGGCGCCCTGTGCGAACCAGTGGCCGGCCGTTTTTACCGGATCATCGGAGAATACAGTGGAGTCTTCCATGCGGCCCTGTTTCAGGCGAACGCACTGGCCGTCCTTCAGATCGATTGCGGGGATAACTAACATTTGGTGCCCTGGCCTATTGTGTTGCTGTGAAATGCTTCATTCATCGCGGGCAGGGCCCGCTCCCACAAGGGGTGGGGACGTCTATCAATGACTGCCATCCCACGACAGAAAATTGCTCAGCAGTTGCAGACCACTGTGCTGACTTTTTTCGGGGTGAAACTGCACGGCGAAAATATTGCCCTTGTTGAGCGCGGCAGTGAACTCCACGCCGTATTGAGTGACACCGGAGGCTTTTTCCTGCGCGTCGAGCTCAACGTAGTAACTGTGCACAAAGTAGAAACGACTACCATCGTCGATACCCGCCCACAGCGGATGACGATCTACCTGCTGCACGCTGTTCCAACCCATGTGCGGCACTTTCAGTTTGCTGCCATCAGAATCCACATGAGCGGGCACCAACGCGCTGCCCGCATTATTGAACAGCCTCACCTGCCCGGACACCATGCCGAGGCAATCCACGCCACCATTTTCCTCGCTGCGATCCATCAACGCCTGCATGCCCACACAAACGGCGAGCAACGGCTTGCTGCGAATCACTTCTGCAACGATCTCGTCGATATGCAGACGGCGGATTTCCGCCATGCAATCGCGGATCGCACCCACGCCCGGGAAGATCACATGATCGGCCTGCAGAATGGTTTGCGCATCACTGGTCACGCTGACAGAGACATTCTTGCCAACGTACTCCAAAGCTTTGGCGACGGAATGCAGATTACCCATTCCATAATCGATAACGGCGACTTTATTCATAGCGTCAGTTTCTAAAGCAGGGGCTGTGGCAAATGGCTTACAGTGAACCCTTGGTCGAGGGGATGACATCGCTGCTGCGCGGATCGATTTCCATCGCCATGCGCAGTGCTCTGCCGAAGGCCTTGAACACGGTCTCGATCTGATGGTGCGAGTTGACTCCGCGCAGGTTGTCGATATGCAGTGTCACGAGCGCGTGATTCACGAAGCCCTGGAAGAACTCGTGGAACAGATCCACGTCGAACCCCCCTACGGCGCCGCGGGTAAACGGAATGTGGTACTCCAGACCCGGTCTGCCGGAGAAATCAATCACGACACGGGAGAGCGCCTCATCAAGCGGCACATAGGCGTGGCCATAGCGGCGAATGCCCTTGCGATCCAGCGCCTTGTAAAAGGCCTGACCCAGCGTGATACCCAGATCTTCAACAGTGTGGTGGGCATCGATATGCAGATCGCCCACCGCTTTCACGGTGATGTCGATCAGACCATGACGCGCAACCTGATCCAGCATGTGGTCGAGGAAGGGCAATCCTGTATCGGAATTGAGTTCCCCGGTGCCATCCAGATTCACAGACACCTTGATCTGTGTTTCCTTCGTGTTTCGTTCCACTGTCGCCTGTCGCAATGACATCAGATTTCCCCGTTATCTGTCTGAGCGCCGCATTATACGGGCAGCGCGGGGGCATTGAAAGCTGCGGGCTCTGTGGGAGCGGGCCCTGCCCGCGATCTGGTATCCCTTTGACGCTCAGCTTGGCA
>MGYS01000009.1:80201-117098 GCA_001802565.1 Gammaproteobacteria bacterium RIFCSPLOWO2_02_FULL_57_10
CCCGCTCCCACAGGGGCATTGCAATCCGTGAAATCATTGGCAGTTCAGGGCGGCGGGCTATGCACCTCATCGCCTCATTGGGTACACTGGCTGCCATGAAAAAACTCATCAAGGTTCTGCTACTCACCATCGGCTCCGTCGTTGTTTTTGCGGCGGTGGCGCTCGCCCTGCTGTTTCTGGTCATCAGCCCCAATCGCTACAAACCCGCCATCGAATCGGTGTTTGCGCAGCAGACCGGCCTGCAACTGAGCATTGCGGGAGACATCAGCTGGGCCTTCAGCCCCGTCTTTGGTTTGAGCATGCAGGATCTGCGCGTGACCAAAGAAGGGGTGCGCATGGAGCTCGCATCCCTTTCCGAAGTGGCTGTTCGCATCGAGCCCTGGGCGCTGCTGGATGGACGTCTGGAAATGCAGGAATTCCTGGCGACGAACCTGCACATCAACTGGCTGGTCGATGCGAACGGCGTGAGCAATTGGCAAACTGCCGACGGTGCCGGGACTCCGGCAACTCCCGCAGCTACCACCTCGACAGAGGGCACCGAGATTGCCGCGGCCATCGAACAGATCACCGTCACCAATGCCAGCCTGTCGATTCAGGACGCCCAGCGCGGCATCAATACGACTTTCAGTGACCTGCAGCTGACCAGTCAGAATACCAATCTCGAGAACCGCCCCTTCCCCTTCGAATTGTCCTTTACCGTGGCGGACAACACGGCGGGGCAGACAGCCAACGTCAGTCTCGCCAGCACCGCCACCGTCGACTTTGCGGCAGGCAATGCCCGTTTCGATGATCTGACGTTGAAGCTCAACCCGCTGCAGCTGTCAGGGAGTCTGGTGGCGCAGGACTTCCACAACAACCCGTCCTGGAACGGCTCGCTCGCCAGCAATACCTTCCCGCTGAGCGACTTCCTGGATCTCTACATACGCGAGCCGGCCGATCCTGCACTCACCGTACCTGGTGACTTCAGCGCCGACACCGATCAGTTCAGCATGCGAGTGGAGTTCAATGGCAACGATCAGCAGATCAATGTCCCCGCGCTGGTCCTGTCGCTGGACGACATGCAGTTGAACGCCGATCTGGCATACATCGCCGCCTCGGGAAATGCGCCCGCGAATCTGCGCTACAACATCGCCTCTGACGCGCTCGATCTGAATCGCTACACCAGCGATCCTGCCCCGGTCCCAGAACCGACGGCAGCACCGGCAGAACAGACACCCGCTGATGAAGAAGCGCCTGTTTCCGCCGCCGTTGCGACGGCCTCAGCCGAAGACACGCCGCTCCCCATAGAACTGCTGAACAGCATGAATGTGCAGGGCACCCACCGCATCGACTCGCTCATGGTCGCGGGACTCACCATGACCAACATCAATGTGGCACTGACGGTGCAGGACGGGCTGCTGAATCTGGACGTGCCACCACTCGGTTTCTACAACGGTCAGATCACCAGCAACATCAAGCTGGATGCCCGTCAGAACCCGCCCGCCTTGAATGCGCTCAGCTCGGTGCAGAACGTCAACGTCGCGCAACTGGGGCAGGCGCTGCCCGCTGCCCGCTTTGCGGAGGGTCGTCTGAATCTCGAATCCCTGCATACCGCGCGCGGCAGAACGGTGAATGAACTGCTCAACAGCATCAGCGGGACTGCCAGCTTCAGTCTCGCCGACAACGCGATCGATATCGGCATCATCAAGCAGGTGTTCTCGTCAGTCTCCGTGCTCAGTCCCGCGGGCACCGGTGACCTCGCGCAGCAGTGGCCCGACGTGGTTCGCTTCAGTACGCTCGAGGGCCATCTCATTCTTGCCGACGGCATCGCCGAGAATCAGCAGTTGAAAGTCGTCATGGACAACTTCGAGATCACTGCGACCGGCGGCGTCGATCTTCCCGCCGAGAGCTTCAACTACGACGTCGTGCTGACCGCCTTCGGCGAACCCGCAGTGCAGACGGTTCCCGTGGCCCCTCTCTATCAGGGCGTCGGCTGGCCGGTGGTTTGTAATGCCACATTTGCCAGCGAAGTGAGTCAATACTGCGGCCCGGACTTCGGCAAGGTGCGCGATCTGTTCGTGCAGATCTCCCGCAACGAAGTGCAGCGCAGGGTGCAGGATGCGGTGACCGAGCAGGTACCCCAGGACCTGCAGGACGCGGCGCGTGGATTGCTTGATCGCATATTGCGCTGAAGGAACCGCAATGAAAGCCTGTGTCGACCCGCTTCACTCATGAACAGCCCCGCCTTCTCCCGCGCCGTCCTCGACTGGTTTGCCCACAGCGGTCGCCATCACCTCCCCTGGCAGGAACAACCCAACCCGTATCGGGTATGGGTGTCCGAGATCATGCTGCAGCAGACACAGGTCAGCACCGTCATTCCCTACTTCCAGAAATTCATGCAGCACTATCCCGATGTGCATGCGCTGGCCTCGGCGCCGATCGATGAGGTGCTGCATCTGTGGACGGGCCTGGGCTACTACGCGCGGGCAAGAAACCTGCACCGCAGTGCCGGCATCGTCAGCCGGGACCTGGGTGGCGAGTTTCCCCGCACGGTGGAAGGCCTGTGCGCACTGCCGGGCATCGGTCGCTCCACCGCAGGCGCGATTCTCTCGCTCGGAGCTGGCATCCGCGCACCGATCCTCGACGGCAATGTGAAGCGTGTTCTGTGTCGCTATCACGCGATCCCCGGCTGGCCGGACCAGCCCGCAGTGCAGAAGAAATTGTGGGTGATCGCGGAGGAGGCCACGCCAGAACAGGACTTTGCAGCCTACACTCAGGCCATGATGGATCTCGGAGCGACCGTATGCACCCGCAGTAAACCAGCGTGCACGAGCTGCCCGCTGCAAAAAGGCTGTCAGGCTCTGGCACAAGGCGCCACCAAGGAGTTCCCGCATCGCAAACCCGCCAAGGCGATCCCGACCAGAACCACCCACATGTTGATGTGCTGCACAGCCAGCGGCAGCGTGCTGTTGGAGAAGAGACCGCCGAGTGGCATCTGGGGAGGGCTGTGGAGCTTTCCTGAGTTCGCCGACAAGCAGCAGATCGAGGAGTTCTGCCAGCAGTGGCTGGGCATGCAGAAACTGCAGCTCGAGAGCTGGCCGCTCGTGAAGCACACATTCAGTCACTTCCACTTGCAGATCACACCGGTGCACATCGTCACCCAGGCCCAAACAGATGGGGTCATGGAGGCCGAGCGCTGGCTCTGGTACCCTCTGGATCAAACCGTCCCGGTCGGCCTCGCCGCGCCGGTCAAGGAACTGCTGCGAAGGCTGCAGGAATGAAAACGCTCCATGTGGGAGCGAGCCTGCTCGCGAAAAATGAGTAGAGATGCAATCGCGAGCAGGGCTCGCTCCCACAGGAAGCCTTAACAAGGAAATCTCATGTCCAACACCGTATTCTGCCGCAAATATCAGAAGGAACTGCCTGCCCTGAAGGCCCCGCCCTACCCCGGCGCGAAGGGCCGCGAGATATTCGAGAACGTCTCCCAGCAGGCCTGGACGGAATGGCAGAAGCAGCAGACGATGCTGATCAACGAGAAGCAGCTCAGCATGATGAATGCCGACCATCGCCGCTATCTGCTGGAAGAGATGGACAAGTTCTTCGCGAACGAGCAGCACGACGTAGCCGAGGGTTATGTGCCCCCGGAGTCCTGACAGCACCTCCCGGATGAACTCGATCATGGAGCCTTTCTCGCGCTTGACTCGGAGAGGGCTCTCCGGGTTTAATACGCGCCTTGCCAAAAATGGCAGCCTTGCAAGACCGCAGCACCCCCCAATGCCCAGATAGCTCAGTCGGTAGAGCAGAGGATTGAAAATCCTCGTGTCGGTGGTTCAATTCCGCCTCTGGGCACCACTTTTCCCCTCCATATCAAAAAGTTACAATTACCGCCCTTCTCGCAATTCCATAGCACACTCGTAATGGGGGAAGTCCAGAATTGTCTTTTATCGAGATGTCCAATTCAATTAGACCAGAACCGCGCGATGACTGACGTTATACAGGTTTACTATGACTGCCGTCACAGAGCGGTTGCGATGCGGTAATTTTACAGCCACAGAAATATACTTTTTTTGATTCCGTCGCCTGAAATCTCACTGGCACAAATTCGCTCCCTTTGTGAGAGCCATCACAAAAAGGTTGTTTTTGGCTGAGGCCGCATGAACACCAGAAATAGGATTTTCCCGATTCAACTTCAATTCCAAAGGGTGTATCTGCCGCTCTTTTAGGATTACTCATACTCTAATTTCCTTACTTGATATTTTAAAAACACCTCAAACTATAGAAATGACACATGACACGTGTCTTGTCTTTGCTTCTTTTGATTGTCATATGTCTGATCGATCTCAATCATTGAGCATGTTCGAGCATTAATGGCGTAGGTTTTGCCCAGTCTCTGTATGCAAGAAGCATACTCACTCTTATCTTTTGTTCGAAAAAACTTTTGACCTGGTTAGCACTGGTCGTTCAGTGGCTATAGCCCAGCTTGTCTTTTGGTCTTCAATCGCTGTGGAAAATGGAATCACTTTAATGATTGTAAACAACAGTCGTCATCTCTGCTTCTAATTCAAAAAAGCACCAATACCTGACAGCCTCGCTCCGATTTTGTGCGCGCGCACCAACCCGGTGCAATCTGAAGTGTGCAAAGAGACGGGAATCAATCTCAGTTCCCGATATAAGGTTACTATCTACGGAATCCAGCAGCTGGCACGGAGCGTGCATCGGTGACTGTCGCCGAGCATGCCTCTCGGCAAAGTGCAGAGTAATTCCGGCTTTGCCTGAGGGGTGTAAACAATCCACTTAAAGATGATGACTACGATAAAAATGGAGTACTAGGGTTCCGGCATTGTAGAAGATGCGACTGGTCCGAGAGTACTCGACCTTTCAAGCTGGGTTCTCTCAGAGTAAACGAACTTCAGTATTAATCTTTTGTAAGGTTACACGGCGGGACAAAAGCCCGGGAGGATTAGCTGACAGCGGTTAGTGTCAGTATTTCAATACGTGAATAACATACCAGGAGACATGAAATGAGACGAAACCTACCAAAGAGCCTTATCACCCTTTTATTTGTAACCGCTGCGACGTTTGTCTCGCCAGCTACTTTTGCGCAGGATCGCTTCAGCCTATGTTGGTCAATCTATGTCGGATGGATGCCGTGGGAGTATGGCGATGCTACCGGCATTATTGATAAATGGGCCAATAAATACGGCATAGAGATTGATGTCGTGCAAATCAACGATTACGTCGAATCCATTAACCAGTACACGGCAGGCCAGTTTGACGCCTGCTCCATGACCAACATGGATGCACTGACGATTCCCGCTGCCGGAGGTGTGGATTCTACAGCCCTTATTGTTGGCGACTTTTCCAACGGCAATGACGCGATCATCCTGAAAGAAGGGTCGACTTTAGGCGATATAAAAGGTCAGCGCGTGAATCTGGTTGAATTGAGCGTATCCCACTATCTTTTGGCGCGGGCCCTGGAATCCATAGGTTTGAGCGAGCGTGATGTCACTGTCGTCAATACATCAGATGCCGACATGGTCGCAGCATTCTCGACGCGTGATGTTACTGCGGTAACAACCTGGAATCCGCTTGTTAATGAAATACTGAAAGTGCCGGGGGCTACAAAAGTTTTCGATAGCTCTCAGATTCCCGGCGAGATCGTTGATACCTTGATGGTCAAGACTGAAGTTCTCGAAGCTAATCCTGACTTCGGCAAAGCCCTTGTGGGTGCCTGGTATGAAATCATGTCTGCGATGGAGAGCCGCCCGGAAGTTCTTGCCCACATGGGCGAGGCTTCGGGTACTGACCAGGCTGGATACGAAGCACAATTGGCATCAACCCAGATGTTCTATTCGGCAAGCGATGCAGTTGCCTTTGTGAATAGCGACAAGCTGATGACAACCATGGAATATGTTGCCAACTTTTCATTTGATCACGGTTTGTTGGGGGAAGGTGCTGCCGACGCTGGATTCATTGGTATTGAAACCCCTACAGGTGTCTTCGGCAACAGCCGCAATATTAAACTGCGCTTTGATCCTTCTTATATGGAAATGGCGGCCGAAGGCAGCCTGTAATGTCACAAGTCGAGCATTCCGTCCTCGTGACATTTTAAGAAGGGTATCTCCATGCGCAGACTTATCAATTTACAACCAAATCGCGCTCTCAAAATCGCGCTTGGCATCATTCCTTTTCTTCTCATTCTGCTGGTTTACCAGATCAGCTCTGATATCCGCAAAGCCGAGAATGAGCAAGACAAACTGTTGCCAAGCTTTACTGAAATCGCGGCCGGCATAAATCGAATGGCGTTTGAACCCAGCCAGCGCACCGGTGAATATGAATTTTGGGAGGACACAAAAAGTAGTGTCAAGCGCCTGTCGATGGGGATCGCTATTTCGGCTGCTATAGGTTTAGTTGTTGGTCTGGCGGCAGGGGCAATCCCTGTAATCGCAGCGCCATTGAGCCCCCTGATTACCGCCATATCCTTGATTCCTCCCATGGCCATCCTGCCCGTGCTGTTTATAGTTTTTGGTTTGGGTGAGTTGTCCAAGGTAATGCTGATTGTGATCGGGGTTTCTCCTTTCCTGATCCGTGACATTCTACAGCGTACCCAGGAGCTGCCACGGGAACAACTGGTCAAGGCGCAGACCCTGGGCGGTAACAGTTGGCAAATAGTTCTTCGGGTGATTTTTCCACAGATCGTTCCTCGCCTGCTTGATGCCGTTCGACTCAGTCTGGGTGCCGCATGGCTGTTTTTGATTGCCGCCGAAGCCATCGCCGCTACAGACGGACTTGGGTACCGGATATTTCTGGTAAGGCGTTACATGTCGATGGATATCATCCTGCCTTATGTCGTCTGGATTACTTTCCTGGCGTTCACATTAGACTGGTGTCTGCTGAAGTTCAGTCGGGTGGTATTTCCCTGGTACCACGCAGAGAAGTAGGAAACGGTATGAGTGCATTCATTCAATTAGACCATCTGTCAAAGCACTACCGCGATAATGTGGTGCTCGAAAACTTGAGCTGCAAAGTTGCTGAAGGCGAATTCGTTACCCTTGTTGGCGCATCCGGCTGCGGCAAAAGCACCTTTCTCAGGTTGCTACTGGGCACGGAAAGCGTCAGCTCAGGACAACTGTTGATGGCTGGAAAACCGATAGAACAGGAGCCCAGTCCCGATCGCGGCATCGTGTTTCAGAGGTATTCAGTCTTTCCACATTTGAACGTCCGTGAAAATGTCGTGCTAGGGATCGAGTTTGTAGAGAGCGCATGGCTGGGGCGCCTGTTTGGGCAGCGTCGCAAAGCAGCTCTGGCAAAGGCTGATGAATTATTAGCCGCAGTTGGGCTTGAGCAGGCACGATATAAATATCCTCACGAGTTATCCGGCGGCATGCAGCAACGACTCGCATTAGCGCAGGCGCTCATCAAGAAACCGAAGGTGCTGCTTTTGGACGAGCCTTTTGGTGCTCTGGATCCAGGTATTCGCAAAGAAATGCATGATCTGGTATTGGGGCTTTGGCGTCAGTACGGGTTGACTATCTTCATGGTCACACATGACTTGAAGGAAGGCTTCCATCTTGGCACGCGTCTGTGGGTGTTCGATAAAGTCCGTCACGACCCGCATGCACCGAACCGCTTCGGGAGCACAATCACCTATGACTTATCGCTTCAATCCAAAGATAAAGCGTCCACAATTGCCGCTATAGATGAAATCAACGCCCAACTACAAGCGGTGGAATAAATTAATTGATTTGACACTGAGTTAACCCGGAATCCAGAAAAGATGAAAAGCCAAGAAATTTTTCCCAGTGAATATAAAACCGTCATCGCACCCGGCGCCCATTGGTCGTTGGTTGTACGCAAAGGAATAGAGATGACGCTGACGGATCTGGAAGGCGGTGCAAACGTCGGTATGCTTTTTTACAACCCAAATCTGATGAGCGAGAAATACAACGCCCCAGACACCTTGAAATGCCAACACACATTCAAACTGACACGTGGGCACTGTCTGTATTCTGATATGGGGCGTGTTTTCGCTTCCATCACCCACGACTCGTTTGGGTGGCACGACACAATCTGTGGCAACTCTCACTCTCATCATATTGAAAGCCGCTGGGGCGAGAGAAGCTATCAAACCCAGCGCAATGCATGGTTGCAAAACGGCTTTGATGCTTTTTTGGTTGAACTTGCAAAGTATCGAATGAAGAAGCAGGACCTAGCGGCAAACCTGAATTTATTTTCAGAAGTCTCTGCGGACGATGAAGGAAAGTTGCGCTTATCCCGGCAAAGTCAGGCGGGCGACACCATTACACTAAGATTTGAAATGGACACACTGGTAGTCATGCACACCTGCCCACACCCGCTGAATACGGCTTCTGTCTATCCGCACAAACCTGTTGAGGTTTGTCTGGAAAAAGCCAGTCCCATGCAGCCGGATGACTACTGTCTGAATCTCTGTGGCGAAAACCGCCGCGGGTTTCACAACAATGCGTTGTATCACCTGGGTATGTGAAAGAGATATTTGAGGCATTAACATGATTAAAGAAAGCGACCTAGCCCTGGCTGACGCCAAATTCCGCACGAAGGTGGATGCCGGGAACTATTACATTCAGACCATCAAAGTGGGTGAAACCATCCGCATTATTGACCTGGAAGGCAACCAAGCAGCAGACACCCTGTTTTATAACGCTCAGGATCCAAGCGAACGTTACAGTGCCAGCGACACTATCAGGGAAGCGGCGGCACTTTATCTCACCACGGGCTCCATTTTAAAAACCAACCTTAACAGGGATTTGCTTGAGATAGTGGCCGACACCTGTGGGCGACACGATACCGTGGGCGGCGCCTGCTCAACAGAATCCAACACAGTGCGCTACGATCTGGAAAAGCGCTGCATGCACGCATGCCGCGACAGCTGGTTGCTGGCCATCGCTGAACACCAGGAATACGGCCTGGCCAAGGAAGACATCGGCCACAATATAAATTTCTTCATGAATGTGCCTGTTACACAAGATGGGAAATTGCGATTTGCCGATGGTGTATCGGGGCCGGGCAAGTATGTCGAGCTGACAGCAAAAATGGATACGATCGTTTTAATTTCGAATTGCCCGCAATTGAACAATCCTTGTAATGCCTACAACCCTACACCAATTGAAGTTGCTGTATGGGCAGCGGCATAGGCCGCATAAGAATATAAGTTCAATAACGCGCAGGACGACCTGCTGGCGTTTTCAGTAATCCTGGGACGACCCACGTCAGACAGAGAGTAGTCATGTTCAAACGAGTACTGGTTGCCAATCGTGGCGCTATCGCCACTCGCATTATTCGCACGCTTAAAAAGCTGAATATCGAATCTGTTGTTGTCTATCACGAAAAAGATCAGGACAGTTTGCATGTGCAGCATGCTGATATTTCGGTAAGCCTGGGCGGCGGCTCTGTTGCAGAGACCTACCTGAACCAGGAAAAAATCATCCAAATCGCCAAGGAAAATCAAGCCGAGGCAATACACCCCGGTTATGGCTTTCTCAGCGAAAACACAACATTTGTTGAAAAGTGTGAATCCCATGGACTTGTTTTCATCGGGCCGACACCGGACCAAATGAATGTTTTTGGCCTCAAGCATCTTGCGCGAGAAGCCGCACAAAATGCGGACGTACCCATGTTGCCGGGGTCACCGGTACTTGAAAGTATTGAAAGCGCTGTCACTTGGGCCGAAAAAGTCGGCTTTCCTGTCATGCTGAAAAGCAGCGCCGGGGGCGGCGGTATCGGTATGCAAGTCTGTCGCGATGTCAATGCCCTCAAAGGTGCTTGGGATAGCGTTAAACGCATGAGTGCAAATTATTTTTCGAACGACACCGTGTTCCTCGAGAAATATATTGTCAATGCTCGCCACATTGAGGTGCAGATCTTTGGCGATGGCAGAGGTAACGCTATCGCCCTCGGTGAACGTGATTGCTCCGCTCAACGCAGAAACCAGAAAGTAATAGAAGAGTGTCCGGCACCCAATTTAAGCCAGGACTTGCGCGAAGCCATGCATCGCACGGCCGAAACGTTGATGGCGTCTGTTCAGTATCGAAACGCTGGCACCGTTGAGTTCATTTTCGATATTGATGCGCAATCATTTTATTTTCTGGAGGTGAATACCCGTCTGCAGGTTGAGCATGGTGTCACCGAAGAAGTTTACGATGTTGACCTGGTAGAGTGGATGCTCAAGCTGGCTGCCAATGAAATGGAGCCTTTGGACTCCATTGCGCCGAACCTGACTCCCTCGGGTCACGCAATACAGGTACGTCTGTATGCAGAAGATACCACGCAGGACTTTCAACCGAGCGCCGGTTTGTTATCGGATGTGTTCTTTCCGAGTGCTGACTATTTGCGAGTGGACACGTGGGTGGAATCTGGCATTGAAGTCCCCTCCCTGTTTGATCCGATGCTGGGCAAGCTGATTGTTTTTAGCAGCACCCGCGAGGACGCATTGATCAAATTGATCGAGGTGCTCCAGCAATCGCGAGTGTACGGTATAGAAACGAATCTGGCTTATGTCGCGTCAGTGCTGTCGACAGATCTGGCGCAGAAAGGTCTATTGCTGACAAAGACTCTGGCTTCCCATACTTTTCAATCTCACTCATTGCGTGTCCTGAGCGCGGGCACTCAAACCACTATTCAAGACTACCCCGGCCGTCTGGGTTATTGGCATGTAGGCGTGCCGCCTTCAGGTCCCATGGACTCAGTGTCATTTCGTCTCGCTAACAGGCTGTTGAATAATCCGGCCGATGCCGCTGCTCTGGAAATGACATTGAGCGGGCCTACGTTACAGTTTCAATCCGATACCGTTATTACGATCACCGGCGCTGACATGCAGGCTACGCTCGATGGGCTGCCGGTACCGCGCTATCAAACTGTACCCGTGTCTGCAGGTCAGGTCTTGGGCTTTGGTAAAGTGCTTGGCCAAGGTGCCAGATCATACCTTGCCATTGCTGGAGGGATTCAAGTTCCCACTTATCTGGAGTCAAAGGCCACTTTCACGCTCGGCCAGTTTGGCGGGCATGCTGGTCGCGCATTGAGAACAGGTGATGTACTGCACCTGTCTTCACCTGATGCTGTTGCCTCTGCTGCACTTGCGATTCCGGAAATTCCAGAGGTGATGGAGTTGCGCGTCATATATGGTCCACACGGCGCTCCGGACTTTTTCACTGATGCCGACATTAGTGAGTTCTTTGCCAGCGAATGGAAGGTACATTACAACTCAAGCCGAACGGGTGTGCGCCTGATTGGTCCCAAGCCTGCCTGGGCCAGACCCTCCGGTGGCGAAGCCGGCATGCACCCTTCCAATATTCATGACAACGCCTATGCTTTTGGGACGGTCGATTTTACTGGCGATATGCCAGTGATACTCGGACCGGACGGGCCTTCTCTGGGCGGCTTTGTGTGTCCAGCCACGGTCATCACTGCAGACCTATGGAAACTCGGACAGCTTTCTGCCGGACAGCGCCTCAAATTCGTTCCTGTCAGCTATGAGGCAGCAGTGGCTGCAGAAGCTTCGCAAGCTGCAGCCATTGAGCAAAGGCGGCTTCCCCCCGCTGACACCGACCCTGAACCTGATGAACTTGGTACTCCCATTGTCAAACGTATGCAATGGGAAGACGACGAACTGGTGTGCCGCCTGGCTGGTGATCATTTTCTGCTTATTGAAGTAGGCCCCATGGTGCTGGATATTCCGCGCCGCTTTCGCGTGCATGCCCTTATGCTGGCACTCGAAGAACTTGGTGTTTCCGGTGTCAGAGAGCTCACTCCCGGCATTAGATCTCTGCAAATCCATTACGACAGCCAGAAAATCCAGTTGTCTCAATTACTGGATATCATCGAAAAGACGGCCCAATCGCTGACCACTGGCGACCTGACAGTTCCCAGCCGCGTGGTTTATCTCCCTCTGAGCTGGGATGACGAAGCCTGCAAGTTGGCCATAAAAAAATACATGCAATCAGTGCGCGCTGATGCGCCATGGTGCCCGAGTAATCTGGAATTTATCCGGCGCATGAATGGGTTAGATTCAATCGACGATGTGAAAGATATCGTCTTCAATGCCTCATACCTTGTTATGGGTCTTGGTGATGTTTACCTGGGTGCTCCCGTTGCAACTCCCGTTGACCCAAGACATCGATTGATTACAACCAAATACAATCCGGCCCGAACCTGGACAGCAGAAAATTCCGTCGGTATTGGTGGTGCCTACATGTGTGTGTACGGCATGGAAGGTCCGGGGGGCTATCAGTTTGTCGGCAGAACCTCGCAGATGTGGAATCGTTACAGAAAGACTGCCGAGTTCTCGGAGCCGTGGTTGCTGCGTTTCTTCGATCAGATTCGCTTCTACGAAGTCAGTGCTGATGAGCTCGCCGAGTTCCGGCGCGACCTACCCAAAGGCCAGGTCGCTCTGCGCATCGAAGAGTCCGAGTTTTCACTATCTCTTTACGAAAGCGGACTGACGGAGAACAAAGACAGCATTGCGACATTCATGGCAATGCGAGAACAGGCTTTTGAGGAAGAGTTACAGCGTTGGCGCGATAACGGCCAGTTTACCTTCACTCCCCCGGAAACGAATGAAAGTAACGCCGATATTAGTGAAATCCCAGCAGGAGTATTACCGATAGATAGCTCAGTATCTGGCAATGTCTGGAAGGTTGAGGTGGAAGAGGGTGAGAGTGTCAGCGCAGGACAAACGCTGATGATCCTGGAGTCCATGAAGATGGAAATCGAGATTCATGCTCAACAAGCAGGAAAAATAACCAAGGTCCTGGTTGGCGAAGGACATGACGTCCAAGCTGGCCAGTGCCTGATATGGCTTGAACAACAGAAAGAGGCTAACGATGACTGACATACTTGATTTGCGCATAGCAGAAGTACACGACGCTTATGCCAATGGACGGGAAACGCCCGAATCCTTGATTGCCAAGCTTCGCACCCAGGCTCTGGCCCAAAGTCAGTTTAATGCATGGATCTACTTGTTAAGTGAACATGAGCTCCAGGTTTACTTGGATGCCCTAAAGCTCAAGCCTTTTGAAGAATCTCCGCTTTGGGGCATCCCTTTTGCGATCAAGGATAATATCGATCTCAAAAATGTACCAACCAGTGCTGGCTGCGAAGCTTTTACTTACACACCCGGACGATCCGCAACGGTTGTTGAGCTGCTTATTGACGCCGGTGCCATACCACTGGGCAAAACCAACCTTGATCAATTTGCTACCGGCCTTGTGGGCACTCGTTCTCCTTTTGGTGAAGGCAAGAACGTCTTTAACCCGGACTATATCAGTGGCGGCAGCAGTGCGGGTTCCGCCATCGCAACAGCGCTGGGTCAAGTCTCTTTTGCTCTTGGTACTGATACTGCTGGGTCAGGGCGAGTACCTGCTGCTTTTAACAATTTGATTGGTCACAAACCGACTAAAGGCCTGCTGAGTACCAGCGGAGTGGTGCCTGCCTGTAAGTCTTTGGACTGTGTGTCCATTTTTGCGCTAACCACAGAAGACGCCGTGCGGGTTTTGGACGTCGCAACGCTCGCAGATGACAACGATCCCTACTCACGAAAAAACATCACATTCAATACGCAACCCTACTGGAGTGATAAAGCACCGGAAGCCTTTCGCTTCGGAATTCCTGATCAACTTGAGTTTGATGATGTGCGGGCAGAAGAATTGTTTCATATTGCTTGCCAGCAGCTTGAGGCGCTTGGAGGCCAATCCGTTACGATTTATTTTGAGCCTTTCATGAAGACAGCGCGTCTGCTCTATGAAGGTCCCTGGGTTGCAGAGCGTGCATGGGCAACACAAGATGTTAGCCCCAGTGCAATGTTGCCGATAATTCAGGACATTCTAGCGACAACAAAGAAATTTGGGGTGACCGATGTGTTTGATGCGCAGTATAAACTGCAAGCTTTAAAACGAATCTGCGATCGCGAACTGGATCAAGTTGACTTTGTAGTGACGCCAACAACCCCCACTTGCTATCTCAGGTCTGAGATAGCACAACAACCAGTTGCATTGAACTCCAGACTTGGCACCTACACGAATTTTATGAATCTGCTCGACTACGCTGCCACTGCAATCCCGGTTGGACGATTGAGTTCACAAGTCAGTTGGGGAGTGACTTTGTTCGGCAAAGCCTTTACCGATATTCGCTTATTGAGTTTTGCCGGAGCATTACAGAGGCAACTCAATCTGCCCTTAGGCGCCACGCCACACACCTTGCCAGCACAATCGGTAAAACCTGCCCGTACTGCGCCTGCGGAGTCAGTTGCAGTTGTTGTGTGTGGTGCCCATTTATCGGGACAGCCGCTAAATTGGCAATTACAGGATCGCGGCGCCACACTCAAAATGAAAACCCGTACAACCCAGGCCTATGCCTTGTTCGCACTGCCGGACGGAAAGCGCCCCGCGCTTGTTCAAAAAGAAACCGGCTCTGCCATTGAAGTGGAAGTCTGGCAATTGCCGATGGCAGAGTTTGGCAGTTTTGTAGCGGGTATTCCGTCGCCACTTGGAATCGGCAAGGTAGCTCTGGAAACAGGAGAATGTCTTCCGGGTTTTATTTGTGAAGAAGGTGGGATTGCTGATGCTGAAGACATATCACATTTTGGTGGGTGGAGAGCCTATCTGGCGTTTTGCTCCACCCGGAAATTAAAAAAGGTGTGATCTTCAGGTTTCGAGTTAAATTGTGAAAAAGGAGCAATCAATGATTCAAGCGGTAAGGAGAATATTTCGGTCATCAACAGCAGTCAGATTTTCTTCACTGACCGCTTTGCTTCTCTTTGCACAGGGGTGTTATGCCCAAGCCGCCACCGATCTCACTAATGTCCAGTGGATCCACGGGGCGCAGGACTGCGAAGCGGCGCGGAAAGAGCCAGGTTATGTACAGTGGCAGCAGATCCGCTACCAGACCAATACCATCATTTTCCGCCAGAACAAGTGCTCCAACTACGAAGCACCATTCGTCTATCTATTTACAGGTGCTGAAAGGTCGCTGCTGATAGACACTGGTGCCACCGAAGAGGGTGGTGCCAGCTTACTTGCTGCTGTCAGAGAGATCACCGACTTGCCCCTTATTGTTGCCCACTCCCATGGTCACGGTGATCATGTCAGGGGAGATTCAGCCTTTTCGGGCCAGGAAGACACGATTGTTGTCGGTGTGGGCGCTGATGCCGTGCAGGCATTCTTCGGTTTTGAAAACTGGCCGGAGGAGCAGGCCGAGCTTGAACTGGGGGGCCGCACAATAATGCTTTTGCCGATCCCCGGTCATACAGACGATGACCTGGCCTATTACGATCCGGTATCCCAGTTTGCCGTTACTGGCGACACCCTTTACCCGGGGAGGTTATATGTCAGAAATTGGTCAGCCTATCGAGCCAGCATTGCCAGGCTGAACGCCTGGATACAGGAAAAGCCGGTGTCTCACGTCTTGGGAACACATATTGAAATGACCGCAGAGGCAAACGTCGACTATCCAATTAGAACGACCTACCAGCCAGATGAGCACCCATTACCTCTGGCACCTTCTGATATCCTCAAGTTGCATGAAACTCTCATGTCGCTGGAGGCCCCCGAAAGAACCTACCTGGGCAGCTTCATCATCTGGCCAGTGGATTGAAGATCAAGAGTCAGAGCTGGTCCCAGGTAGCCCAGTCGATAGCCCTTCCTGGATAGGCCACATTCGAAAATGGCCAGCTTTGCTCTATCCACATCTGTGTCCATTCGTAAAGTATCGCATCAAATCCTGCATCAAAATCGGCCTGCGTGACCCACATTGTAACCTCGGCGTCATATCCCGGTTTGCTGCTTGGCTTGACGTAGACGCTGCCCATTTCTCGCTCGCCATCCTGTGTGAGTACACCGTAGGCGAAAGATTCACGGCGTTCGAAACGGCCTTGCTCATTCAACATGTCCTGCATAGCCTCTTCAGCAGTGATGCCTTCATGGGGCCAACTCCCAGTACGGGAAAAAGTCTTTTGTAGATGATCAATCGATGACATGTAAGCTGCGTAGTCGATATCCACTAGTTCCGGACCAAGGGGTACCAGCTTGAAACCCCAGCCCCCGACAAGTACCGAAGGCTCGAACGCTTCCGGAATAAACGCGTCATCAGCAGCCGCTTGTTCCTTCATGGTATCCAGGAACTGTTTGTACTGTCTGTAACCGTCAGTCATGGCCCGAGAACAGTCAAGGGGTGTATCACGCACACCATCGGTACGCTTGCACGGCCCCTCCATCACCTCAGGCATATTTTCCTGAACCCACACTCTGGCATCGCGGTAAATGGGTTGATCATTGGAGCTGGTATCGACATTAACAAGAACGCCATCTTCAAATGTCAGATGAAAGGTATCCGTAACATCGAACCCTGTCTCAAGAGCCTGCACCAGATCATCCTGCACGGTGATGGGACAGGCTATCGTGCCTCCTTCTTCAAGAGCACAAGGCGTACGAACCAGTACCTTGTAATTGAGCCCTTCAGCCGAGGACTGGTAGGCGAGGATACCCGCAGCGGAATCACCCGCCTCTCTGAGAAATGATTGCAACCTGGTCGCATCAAACGAATAGAACGCATCGATCATTCCTTCCGCCTTTTCAAGGTTTGCGGCCAGTTCTGTTTTTTCAGGTTCTGTTGCCATCTCCGTGGTCACCTCCGCATCATTGGAACAAGCGGCCAGACCAAACAAACATAATGTAGAAACTGCAGCTCGTTTCTTTAATGACCTGTACATGGAAAATTCTCCGAATTAATTGATGGTTAGTTACGGCGTCATGCGTACCGAAAGTCAAAGTTGAGTAGTAAAACATTTAAAATGAGTCCGCAAAATCGTCCACTAGCTCCTGCAAGGAATCCGGGGAGAGTTGACCGATATCCTTGATCACTACCGCGCCAAGCTTATTCAGTTCTGAATCCAGCAACTGTTGCACCAAATCGGTACAGCCGCCGCAGCCTGTGGATGCCAAGGTCTGAGTCTTGATTTGGGCCAAAGTAGTTGCGCCATTTCTTACTGCACTTGTAATGACCAGCTTGCATACATCGTTACAGTAGCAAATCGTATCAGTGTCGGCGAAGTCATCGACAAAAGTTCCGTCACTTTTTGTGCCGGGCAAAATCATTTCCTGAGGATCTTCCGGAAGCTCATTCCTATTCAGCACTATTTTCAGAAAATTTTCGTAGTCACCAACATCCCCGACAAGCACTGCGCCGAGCAAGGTTTTTCCATCCTCGGAAACCACCAGGCTTTTGTATATATCTCCCGAAATATCACTGTAGGAATACGTTTTTGCACCCGGCGTGCGGGCAATAGAATCGCCAATACTCGCCACATCCACACCCAGCAATTTAAGCTTGGTGCTCATGTCTGAACCTTTGAATTTAGCTTGTCCTCCAGTTATATGTGACACCGCCACTTTTGCCATTTGATATCCAGGGGCTACTAATCCAAAAATCCGGCCTTCCCAGACGGCGCACTCCCCAATGGCATAAATATTTTTCTCGGATGTTTGGCAATGATCATCAATCGCAATTCCGCCACGATGACCCAGGCTTATTTCGCACTTTTTAGCTAACTCATCCTGAGGGCGAATTCCCGCAGAAAAAATAATCATATCGGTTTCAAGATGGGAGCCATCGGTGAAATTCAAGCGGTATCGGTAACGTTCTCCATCACTAATTTCCAGGGTGCTTTTCTGGGTGTGAACGTTCACGCCAAGCCTTTCAATTTTGTCACGTAAAAGCTTGGAGCCCCCGTCGTCCAGCTGCACTGACATCAGTTTTGGTGCAAACTCCACTACATGAGTTTCAAGGCCCATGCCTTTTATAGCGTAGGCTGCCTCCAGCCCTAGCAAGCCACCACCAAGCACTACCCCAACTTTGCTTTGACCGCCGGAGACCTTAATCTTCTGGAGATCTTCTATTGTTCTGTACACATGACAATGTTCCTGGTCATTACCTGGAACCGGGGGCACAAAAGGATAGGAACCGGTGGCTAACACCAGCTTGTCATAGGCTTTTAAACGACCACTTTGAGTAATAATCCATTTTTCTGACTTATTAATATCAACCACTTTATCGTCAAGAATGAAATTCACACCCTTGTTGCGATAATATTCTCTCTCGGCGAGTGCCAGATCGGCAGCAGTAGAACCTGAAAAATAGGTGCTGAGATGAACCCTGTCGTAGGCCAGCCTCGGCTCTTCCGAAAAGGTGGTAATTTCATAATCATCAGCGTTGTCGCTAGCGAGAAGATATTCGATAAACTGGTGACCAACCATACCGTTTCCGATTACGACAACCTTTTGCTTTTCCTTTGTATTCATTCGTCTCTCGCTGGATAGTTCATCTCAAAAGCCCTACTGGGTAGCAAGGAAAGTGCCAATAGGAATGGGTTTAGTTAGATGGGCTTGAAAGCGTATGATTACGTTTTTTTGAAACCATTCATGCTTTATTGACTGCACTATAAGAAATCAATACCCATACTTCGGATTCAATATGGTGCGATTTTGAAAATTGCTTTAATGAAGAATTCCAGCTTGTCAGCTTTATGAGTGAACGACGCAGTGGGTGGAAGAAAACTGGCCGTTTGCAGAGGTAGCCTACCCAGGTCGATCCATTGAATGGACCGCCTGGGATCGGCTCCAGTTGATTACCTACAAACTCTTGAGGCGTTTGTCGGAATAGAAGGCCAGCATAAGCTGGTCTTTGATGGAAAGGCGAACGCCTTTGCCAGCGCCAGCGGGTCCCACCTCAGCATCGCCGCAGTAAGTGCCGAAGACGCGGTCCCAGAAAATGATGTCACAACCGTAGTTGGAATCTGCCTGACGGCGCTCCTGTGCATGGTGGCAATGATGCTGCTGTGCGGTAGCAAAGAACCAGTCCCATACAGGCATTGAAACCATAGGCAGGTTGGCATGGTTGAATTTGCCGTTCCACATGCCGAAGGCTGCTGAAACGATGAAAACTTCATCGCTGGCACCCATCAGGGCCAAAGCCATTGGAGTGCCGAGGCCAAGCGCCAGATATTCGAATGGATGGGTACGGTTGCCGCGCATGGCGCTCATCTTGGTCAGGTGATGATGGGTCGCGTGCATACGCCACCAGAACAGTGACTCGTGCTGAATCCGATGCAGCCAGTAGTAGAAAAAGCTGGAAACGAATCGGATACACAGCGCGGCGGCAATCAGCCCGAGCACTGTAGTGGGTTGAAATTCGATCTGCAGCGGAGACATATCACGCAGGGCGAGGAAGCCGTCAGAAACTGGCGTGCGATACAGGTCGGAAATGATAGGACCCCAAAGCAGGGCCCCCGAAGCCATCCAGAACACGTCTTCCAGCATTTCGTCGGGCTTGAGCAGCCAGGACTTTTTCTTGGCCCAAAAGCGTTCTGCGATCAGCAGAAGAGGCGTGGAAAGGACCGCAACGAACAGTGCCCATACTCGGTAGTACTCCCCACCCCATTCGTTTACCACAATGGCGGCGACCAGAAGCATTGAGCCCATCACCAGAAGCGGCTGGGGCAGCGCCCAAAGAATTGCCTTCTTGTTCCACGTCACTTTGCTGCCTTCGGTGATTATCCCTTCTTCGGTGCGCACTATTGGCTTGCCGGAGGGGCCTATCTCGGGTGATGAGCGGTCCACCGAGTCAATCGGGTTACCCATGTCGAGAGGGTTTAAGTATTGATCAGTCATTACTGCTGCTCCTGAGTTTTTTGGCTGATGGTTAGGTTGAATTGATTAGTCGTGCATTGCATTGTTGGTAATCTAGCAGGCGTCTTTACCACCACAAGTCCCAGTGATTGCCCACTCAACTTCTCCGTCCTCGATCTTTGGGGTAAGAATATAGGTCACCCCATCCAGGTTGGACTCATCCTTCATCCATGTCGCAATGATCTGGCCGTCGATGACGGAAATGCCGTGGGCCTCTTCAGAAACAAGCACCTCATCGGGCAAACCTGCCTCTCCGCTATCGAGAGAATCCATGTCGACGGTGCTCCCGGATAGCAGAGCAGCCTCTATCGTGTCTTGGATAGGCTCGACCATATCGACCAGTTCGCTATAGCGAAACTCAATGTTCAATTCTTCGTAACCGTCTACATTTCTCACCAGATAGATGACAACTAATGCACCCAAAACACCCGCGAATGCGAGTAGGGCCAGCCGCTGCTGCTGATCTGGCTGAGTTTCACTCGCGTCCATTGAATGCTCGATTGAGTTGGAGTTTTCGGTAGATTCGGACACAGTGCCAGATGCAAAGGACTTATCGGCTGTGGAACTGCCCACTTTCTCGCCGACACCGTCACCCAGACCCAAAGCGCCCAACTGGGCAACGCCCCAGGCCATCAGGATAACGACCAGCGCACCGATGAGTTTGTTATCGCCTTCGAATTCCAGGTAGCCCCAGATGGGAATGCAGATAACGATCAATGCAAAGCCCGTAACCAACGGAGGAAATTCTCTCCCGGCAATTTTCACAGTACTTTCCATCTTGATCTTCGTTAACAGGAGATCAAACTTATCGACCAGATTGTTCCAAGTTTCCATATCAGCCCCCGCCTCTTTTTGAGACAAAAAACAGAAGAATGCTCCGAATCTGTGCGATTTGGCGCTATACACCGCCAAAAGCATCCAGAAACAGTCAGATGTAGATTTATATAGCAATTACTGTGCCTAGCTTAGCTAGTGGCGCTTGGTGCCAGCCCCGTCAGCATTCCTGCAGGACCTGCTCATAGGCAGCAATGAAGTCTGAAGTCCTTTCGAAGAAAGCCATCGGCTCTGAACAGAAAGCCCGACAGAAAATTAATCGGCGCTCGGGTGCGAAAATTGCATCTTGATGTGCGTCTGCAATAGTGCAGGACATCACCATCTACAGAATTGGAGTTCAGCTCGATGAAAAAACCGCAAACACGGAACCGGCAGTGGGGGCTCACAACCTCCGAGATGATTGTCTATCCCATGATAGTAGTAGTGCTTATAGGAGTTGCCTTTGGTTTTTTCCACAACTCCAGAATCGACGACGCAGTGTCCGCTGCCGTTGATCTGGGGCTGGAGCAGCAGGCAATTATTGAAGAGTACTTTGATACCTACGGCGAGATGCCGCAGTCAGAAGCGGACATCAACCTGAGCTCTTTCATTCCGGAAGGCATTCTTATCGGTATGGACTACCGGGCAGGCGAGTTGGGAGTACCTGCTGCCGACAAATTACGCATCGGAACGCTCAGGGCCCTGGTAGATATGACAGAATTTGGTACACGATTTGAAGACATTGAATCTGGCTTCCTGCTCATTGCGCGAGCCCAGGACGACGACACCATCAAATGGGACTGCGTGGCGGACGTGGTCACAGTAGACGCCTTAGGCAGGCGCTACTTGCCAGAGACCTGTAGCCGCGCGGACGGCGACGGAGATGAGGAAGGGGATGGCGAAGAACTGGAAGAAGAGTAAAGGTGATGGACACCTTACAACCCTCTCAGGGACTTACCCAGCCACCCTGGCAGCACGCCAATCAGGAACACGCAATTGTATTTTTACACTAACCCCATTTATTCCCTGTACTCGGAGATACTATGAACACTTTTCGCCGCTCGATCACGATCACCTCTGTGGCCTGCCTCGCCGCCTGGCTAGGCGTCTGCTCGGCGAACGCGCAGCCCGAAGCCGCCGCCGATCCAGATCTGGTAATCGCGGAGTCCTTTATCGACGCCTTCTACTCCTTTGAACCCGACCGTCTAGCGCCGATCATGGCGGCGGCGCCGGAGACCGCACCGCGTCTGCTCTACTACCAGGGCTCGGCGAAGGGCGGGAACTACGAGGTGCTGCTGCGCACGCCGTGCGCCCGGGACGAAGAGGGGATCGTGAACTGCCCCGTGAAGGTCAAGGACGATCGCGTGCAGGCGCTTGGCACGGGCTTCGATGTCACCGACACCTTCCACCTCACCTTCGATGACGGTGTGCTCATCAAGGTCACGACCAGTTCGAACGATCAGGACATCTATCGCGAGGCCGCGGTGTGGGTGCGCGAAAACATGCCTGAGGTGGCGGAAGGCCCCTGCAAGAACCGGGGGACGATGGAGGGCACGCCCGTGGAGTGCTCGCGCGCCATGACCGCCGGTTACAACGCCTTCGTCGCAAGCCCGGACTTCCCCGGCGTGCCGCCGCTTCCGGAGGAGGCTCAGTGATCAGGCCGACTTCCGCGGCCTGATCACGATCGGGACCGGAGCGACCCCGGCCGATGCCGGGGTCGTGCGCTTCAGGCCAGCGTGAAGGCGATCATCGAGGATGATGAATACCAGGGGACAGGTACAACATTCGTTAACTGGGTTTCAGATATATCGCAGTAACTACATATTATCTTTGTAAGCTTGTCTGGACCCCAGCCCTGATTACTCCTAAATGAACTTCGCTTGACCTCCAGTTCATCATGCGAAAGAGCACTGACTACAAACTCGCTACTACCAAGTATCCTCTCATCGCCTAAACATCGTTACCAGGTTTGTCACTTGGTCTGGCATACACGCAGCCAAATTCACGCGAGCCGTCTTTAGTAAGCACAGCATAAGCAAAGGATTCGCGCTCGTTAGAACGCTTTTCCTCGTTCACCATATTCTGCATGGCATGCTCATCAGTGATATTTGCGTGGGGCCAAGTGGCACCAGATTAAAGTCATCAGTCTCTACCAACATCGGTGGTTCGAATTCTGAAGGAACAAAGCTGCAAAGATAATTAAAGACAGAGTAGATCCATAGAAAATGTGATGGTCAAAGTAAAAATCAAAATAGCGAAGTAAGTTTCCTAACTTCGATCGATCAAAGTTTGGTAGAGCACAACAATTGCTTATACCGCTTGCCCTAAAAAGATTCTCCAGGCTCCATTTTAGCGCAGCATAACCTACCTCTTTGCTGCCTTTTAGCGCAGCCACCAGCCTTTAGCGCCATTTTTTTGCAGCGTCGACGTAAAAATTTGTCTGGCATTGTTATTGCATCGTGATTGCCAAGTGCAATCCTCCGCACGCTAGAAATTTGAGCAGGCGTGGCGGATAGAGCGTTGAACATAAACCGGTAATCTGCAATGAGGGGTACAAAATGACATTTTACTACAAGGGAAACACCATGAAGAAAAAGCTATTAGTTCGAGCTATAGGTGCAATCTGCGCCACCACACTGCTCGGCACCGAGGCAATGGCACAATCTGAAGCAATTGAAGAGGTGCTGGTTACCGGTTCGCGCATCTCCAGAAACAGTGCAACTGAAGCGGCTAGCCCAATTGCCGTTATCGGCGGCGAAAGCATTCGCACTGCCGGTCAGGCTGACCTGGGCGAACTGCTTCGCGAATCGCCAGCACTGAACAACTCGCTTCCGGCCAGCTTCTCCGCTATTAGCGATGCTGGCACAACTGATGTCGACGTCGGTCTGGGTCTGCTCGACCTGCGTGGACTGGGTGCCCAGCGAACCTTGACTCTGGTTAACGGCCGCCGCCACGTGGCTGGTGGTCAAGGCACCGCGGCTGTAGACGTAAACTCCATTCCCACAGTGATGGTGCAGCGGGTTGAAACCCTGACCGGCGGCGCTTCTGCGGTATACGGTGCCGACGCCGTATCCGGTGTTGTCAACTTCGAGTTGCGGGAAGGCGGTGACTTCGACGGTATCGAAATAACTGCCCAAACTGGTCTGTCCAGCCAAGATGACGCTAACGAAAAATATGTTGCTGCAGCGACCGGTTTCGAATTTGCTGACGGCCGGGGCGAAATGGTATTTGCCGTTGAGGGGCAATCAAACGATGCAGTTCGCTCCAGAGACCGTGCGTCATTTGCTGGACCTTACGAGGGTAATGACATCAATCAGACTGATCAGATTGCCGCGCTTACCGGCACTAATCCGGCTGCAACCCGTGCCTTCGTGCGCCCCACAACGAATCCGATTTCCTCACCTTATGGCGTGTTCAATCTGTCCTCTGCTGACGGCTTCGGCGCGGTGCTTGACGCTGCCAATAATGCCCGTGACGGCTTGCCACAGCAGTATATTCCCGGCACCAATGTTCCTCTGGTGCAGGTGATAACAACGCCTATCAATGGTATCCCGCGACCTTATAACCCGGGCTTCGTGTCCAACGTAAACCAGGCCTACGGTATCGGTGACGGCTTGCAGAACGTGAAGGCAGCCATCCTGCCGAAGCAGGAACGATACAACATCAACCTGAACGGCAGCTTCGATGTCAGTGAATCGCTTACATTCTTTGTTGAATCAAAGTACGCCTACTCGAACAACGTTGACGACCTCGCCGGCGTGGACTTCAACGACGCTATTCCAATTCAGTATGACAACCCGTACATCCCGCCCGCGCTGCGGCTACAGATTAACGAACTGGCTGCTGTAGGCGTAATTCCTGCAAGCAACCCCAACGACGGCAGCTTCTGGGGCTTTGGGTCAAGCCGCGACAGTAACGACGATATCGTGCTTACCGGCAACGACGTTGACCGGGAAACCATCCGTATTGTGGTTGGTATTGAAGGCGAGTTGGATATAGGCAGCGGTGTCGACTATGAACTGTCTTATAATTACGGTGAGACAACGGTCGAGAACCTGAACCTCAACAAGCGTATCGAAGACCGCTTCTACGCTGCTATGGACGCGGTGGTTGATCCTGCAACCGGGGATATCGTCTGTCGCTCTACCCTGGACCCCACCGCCCAACCACCGCTGGCCACAAACATAAGCCGCGGGCGTCTGCGTACACAAACCTACCCGGTGCCTGAGTTCACTGCGACGAATGCCACCGGTAACGGACGATACGTGGGAATTTCTTCGTTCACGCCTGGTGCGGGTAGCCCCTGCGCACCGTTCAACCCATTCGGTTCGAACTCAACCTCGCAGGCCAACGCCGACTTTGTTTACCCGGACCTGCTCGATATTTCTGAGCTGGAGCAAAACATTATCTTCGGCAACATCTCTGGCGACACGGACAGCTTCTTCGAACTGCCTGGCGGCCCAATCGGTTGGTCTGCTGGCGCGGAATACAGGGAAGAGAAGAGTGCATTCATCGTGAATCAGCTCGACCTTGACCTGGTTACATGGGACGCCTCCAACGGTAACGCGAACCTGCCGATCGCTGGCGAATTCGACGTGTTCGAATACTTCTTCGAAGTCCAGGCCCCGATTATTGCCAATGAGCCTGGCATCGAATTGCTGGAAGTTACCGGTGCGATGCGGTTTGCGGATTACAGCACCGTGGGCAACAACGAGGCCTGGTCAACCGGCCTGCGCTACTCACCGGGCTTCGGTTTGACTATTCGTGGAACCTTCGGTGAAGCGGTACGTGCACCGAACATCACCGAGCTGTTCTCACCCCAGCAGCCTTCGTCCTACGGATTCCAGAACGATCCATGCTCCGTCGACAACATCAACAACGGCACATCGAATCGTCCGGGTAACTGTGCGGCTATCGGTGTCCCAGCTGGCTACGATGTGAACGACTACATCACAGCTGGTATTCCGGGTGTGACGGGTGGTAACCCCGACCTGAACCAGGAAGAGGCAACAACGTTTACAGCTGGTATCGTCTATGAGCCTGCCTTCGTCGAAAACCTGACCTTTATCGTTGACTACTACTCAATCGAGATCGAAGGTGCGATCGATAGCTTGTCCTCGGTGGCTATTTCAGAGCTCTGTGTTGACCTGCCGTCCGTCAATAACGATTACTGCGGGCTAATCCAGCGTGCGCCTGAAGGTTTCATTACCTATCACCAGTCTGGTCAGGTAAACCTGGCTGCGTTCGAATTGGAAGGTATCGACTTCGGTGTTGATTATGGCTTCGAGCTGTCTTCTCTGGGTCTGGATGACTGGGGCGGTATGGACTTCAGCTTGCAAGGTACTCACATGCTTGGCTTCGATGAGTTTCAGGATCCTCTGGATCCCTCTATCTTCGAGAGCCGCATGGGTGAATTTTCCTATCCCGAGTGGATCGTTAACGCCCGTGCCAGCTGGACACTCGGTGATCTGAGCCTGAGCTGGGCTGGTCGTTGGGAGGAAAGTCAGCTTCTGTCTGGTATCTCCAACCAGCAGATCAATGCAAACCCGCTGTTCGTCGATCCTTCGCAGACTGGCGATTCATGGGTGCATGACATCAACTTCGCCTACATCTTCAGCGAAAGCATCAATATCTACGGTGGTCTGAACAACGCCTTCGACGAGGAACCCTACCTGGGCACGCTGTCTCGCCCAGCCGGTCCTCGCGGTCGCTTCGGCTTCGTAGCAGTGAACTTCAAAATCTAAGTCGATGTAGAAGATAGAAAACTAAAAGGGCGCTCTTCGGAGCGCCCTTTTCCACAGTCTTGGTTTTCCAGGAAAGCAGGAATGAGGCTATACAAAGTTATCTGCGGGTTATGTTTGTTGTTTATAACAACCGTTGCCCAAGCTCACCTCCTGAACATGACAGACCTGCACCTGGATACTACAAATCCAGAAGCAGTTACCTTGCGAGTCAAAATAGACTTGGGACAGTCTTTGTTATCACCGCAAGAATACTGGCGTACGGTGAATATGGACTCCCGTGAACAGTTGGTAAACCTTGAGCCCGCGGTCAATAAATTGCTGGATGGTCTCGGCATTTTCGTTAACGGTGTGACAGCTGCCGCCACCCTGGAAACCTGGAGCCTAACTGCGGCATCGCTTGAAGCCATTGAAAACCCTCTCTCTCCTCAAATGGCAGAGCTTACATTCAACTTTGGCAACTTGGGATTGGAGTCCTCAACTGCGCTAGCCAATGCATCAATCGAACTGCGCATTGCCGACTGGCTGGAGGTTCCTTGGCCAGCCTTACTGCGCATCGATTCCGCCTCACGCCAGCTACCCGTATCTCGACTGCTAACAAGTAGTGATCGCAGCAGTCGATCAGTGCCACTAAGCGCGGATTCTGCGGTAGCTGGTTCGTCGTTTGCGGCGAAGCTGGCAACGGCATTTCAGAGTTGGATACCGGGCTTGAGTTGGTTGGCAATCGGATTTCAGCACATCATTCCGTGGGGCTTGGATCATATCGTGTTTGTTTTGGGCTTGTTCTTTCTGTCTACACGGTTGTCGACACTATTCTATCAAGTTAGCTGTTTTACCGTTGCGCATTCACTGTCGCTTGGACTTGCCACTCTGGGCATGGTGTCAGTGCCGGCAAGCATCGTAGAACCTCTTATTGCAGCCTCGATTATCTATATTGCAGTTGACAACCTTTACAGCAATTTTTTAGCGCGCTGGCGATTAGTCGTAGTGACACTGTTTGGACTGCTACATGGTTTAGGCTTTGCTTCGGCGCTGTCTGAACTCATGTTGCCCGCAGAAAACTTTTACACAGCCCTGTTGATGTTCAACCTTGGGGTTGAAGCAGGTCAGATTGCAGTGTTGGTATTGGCTTTTGCAGCAGTTGGCTGGCTGCGTAGCTGGACTGCTTACACTGAACGCGTCGCTCGTCCGGCTACTGTCACGATTGCTGGTGTGGGTACTTATTGGTTATTAAAGCGAGTACTATTTTAATGGGTCTAATTAAACACTCTGAAAAACTACGCGCCATCGCAGGTATTGCGACGGTTGCCTCCTTGTTACTGGTTTTTGACGTGGCGTTTTCAGCCATGGCGCCACCACGCTTGGCTTTCCCTCTCGATGAGCGAGCACCTGGTGAATTTCCCGATAGCTGGATACATGGCTCCAAGTCAGCAATGGACAACGATGATCCAGCAGTCCAAGTGCATGCTTATAACGAACACACCTATATTCTCCGCGAGAACAAGGCGATAAATTACGAGGGTGCATTCATGTACCTGTTTTTTGGCAATGAGGTAGCCATGCTGATTGATCAGGGCTCTACTTCTTCGCCTGCGCTATTTCCTCTTCGCGAAGTAGTCGATGAAATCATTGATGGTTGGGAAGAGCGTAACGGCCAAGAGAATATTGAGTTGATTGTTGCCAACAGTCATTTGCATGGTGACCACTACGCTGCATGGAATCAGTTTGTCGATCGGCCCAATACAGTCATGGTTGGATTGACCCATGAAGAGGTGATGGCATTTTGGGGGATTGATAATTACCCGCAGCAAATTGTTAACTTTAATCTTGGCGGAAGGGAGTTGGTAGTAACAGGAACCCCGGGACATCAGGGGTCAGAGTTGGCGATTTATGATGGCTGGACCGATCTCCTATATACGGGCGATATGTTCTATCGCGGTCGCCTCTATATTGAGGACTGGAATGCATGGGCTGCAAGCATTCAAAAACTGCGCAGTATTGCGGATCAAAACCCTGTCGTACATCTGGTAAATAATCATATAGAAATGACCACAGAACCTGGGGTCGACTATCCAGTTGGCACAACTTGGCAGCCCAGCGAACCGCCTATGCAGATGACTCTTGAGATGCTTGATCAAGCCGTTGAAGCAAGCTTCGAAATTGAAGAACCTGGCATATATACCTACGATGATTTTCTGATTTATAACCAGGTGCCCTGGTCATACACAACGGACCAATAGAGGCTAGCAATGAAAAAATTATTTCTCGTCCTGGCCATCGTGCTAGTCAATGTTCAAAGCCAAGCTCAAATTTCATTCGACAGAGAAACGGCAGCGCCTGGCAATCTCCGGTTCACTTGGATCCACGGCAGTCTGTCTGCTAAAGCTAATACTGATGTGCGTATCCAGGTACACCGATATAACGAGCATACCTACATTCTCAGACAAAACCCTGCGATTCACTGGGAAGCGCCTTTTATGTACCTCCTCATGGGTAACGAGCGTGCCTTGCTGCTCGATACAGGCGCGACCGAAGAAGCCGAGTACTTCCCACTGCGTGAGGTCGTGGATCAGGTATTAACCAGGTGGTCAGATGCGCAAGGAATTGAAATGCCTGAGCTTCTTGTATTGCCACTTGGTTCTGATCAGTCGCAGCTAGGCGCACTTGGCCAATTCAATGGTCGACCCAACACCGTGATAATACCGCCTACGGAAGAGTCACGAGATCAGCTTTTTGGTGAGGGATGGCATGAAGGCGGCCAACTTGACTTAGGTGGGCGCCTGTTGGAAGTTTTGCCAACCCCAGGTTTAGACACTGCTGCCATGAGTCTCTATGACCCTTGGGCCCAGCTTATGTTCACTGGCAATGCCTTCTATCCTGGTCGGCTGGTAATTAGAGATTTTAAGGACTACCGCCAATCACTCAGAGCTCTAGTCAAACTTGCTGATACCAAGCCCGTTTCCATGATCCTTGGTGGGCGTATCGAAATGACAAGTCAGCCTGGCATGGATTACCGGCTACGGACGAATTTTCGACCCAATGAACATTCATTGCAATTGAGTGTGAGACATCTGGAGACAGCATTACAGGCAGTAACTCTGATCAATGGCACAACAGATATCCGAGTTCTGAACGATTTGATTCTCATGCATGGGGTAGGCCGTGGCGCACGCGACTCTGGTTCTCCGGTGTTCATACCGGAGCAGTTTAGAGCGCCCAATACCCGCTAGACCTGTCCCTGAGGTGAACGGCTGCTCATTGCGCTAGCCCAGGGCGACGACACCATCAAATGGGACTGCGTGGCGGATCGATTCCGCCACTGGGCACCATAACCATCTGTTTCCCTTGGCCTTTATTTTTTGCCTTAGCCACATCCCTGACTGCGGGAGCGGGCCTTGCCCGCGATTGTTCATCGCCTGAGTCAAATGATCGCGGGCAAGGCCCGCTCCCACAGTCAGGAACACTCCCCCCTTTGCATGCAGTTCACGAACGACGTCAATCTGACATCTGCGGACGGCTTGCCAGCTTGTATACAAGTGCAAATTGCATGGCTTAGAATGGCTTCGGCCTCAATTCTCCCATAACAATTAAAATAGCCCCTCACTTCGCAACCACCTGCGGTTTACTGATCGGCTACGAGCACTACAAGAATGATTAATCGATACATAGTAGTAGATGATTTTTACAGCAATCCCGATGAATTGGTTCGCGTCGCCTTGAGCTCACTCAAACCCGAAGAGTCACCAACGGGAAACTATGCCGGCGTGATGACCACCGATTACTTTCTGGGAGCAGAGAGCAGAGAAGTCTTTCAAAAACTGACATTGGAACCTTCCGTGAATTCTTCGACCAATGCGAACGGAAGACTGCGATTCACGAAGGCAAACGACCCATTCAAATTCCATATCCATTACGATGTGGACGTGGGGACCAAGTGGGCAGGCGTTGTCTATCTTTCCAAGGATCATCCGAAGACAGATGGCACGAATTTCTGGAGACATCTGCGCACAGGCCTGGAAGTGGCACCGAACACGCCCGAAGGTTTTGCAAAATACGGATGGAAATCCTTTCATGACTTGAAGGCATTTCTGGAGACAGAAGGCCTCGATGAATCGCTGTGGGAAAAGACGTTCACCATTCCCTACAAATACAACAGGCTGGTGCTGTTCAGACCCTGGCTGCTGCACTCTCCAGGACCTGCGTTCGGAGATACGCTGGAATCTTCCAGAATAGTGCAGACACTGTTCCTGGGTAACTAGCAGCTCAGTCGAGCTGCATCATGACGGTACCCACGCGTTTGGGCGTCTGCCCCACCGGCACCTTGGCCACTACCGTCAGTGAAGCCGTATCGACCACGTATGTCGCATTATCCCCCGCAGCACCGATGTAGGCGTAGCGCCCATCCGGAGTGAACGCAATCCACTCCGGATGCTGGCCGACAAAAACGCGCCCGACCTCTTTCAGATCCGGCAGTGAATGAACATAGGCGTGGCTGTAGACCTTGCTGGTGGACCACAAGGTCCTGCCGTCGGGAGAGACTCCCAGCCCATGCGCGGGTGCGGCCTGCAGACCATCGAGATGTGCTTCCTCTCCTTCTACCGGTGGATGCTCGATGCGAGCGATCTCTTCCCTGGTATTGAAATCTATCACAGCGAATCCATGGAAGTTCGACAACTGCACATAGATGTTGCGGGTGGAGCCATCCGGATGCGTATCGAAGATCATCGGTCTGATGCCCGCATCCATCTCCTTGGTCCAGACGATTTCATCTGTGCGCGTATCAATGACATTGATGGTGCTGCGCTGAATCGAACCGCCGACAGCATAGCGACCATCAGGCGTGACATAGACGTTATGAATTGCACCGACTGTCGGAACGCTCTTGATCCGGGCCATGCTGGCAGTATCAATCACATCAATGGCGCCAGGTGCCTCCATGATGGCGACGTAGACCTTGCTGCCATCCGGCGTAGTGGCGACATTGTTGGGACGATCCGTCAAGGGAATGCGGCGCTTCACGCGCAGGGTTCTGCTGTCCACCACATCGAGCGTATGCATGGCTTCGTTGGAAATGTAGACGACGCTGCCATCGGGTGAGCCGGAAACGCCGTGGGGGATTTCGATATCGCCGATGACTCCGACAACCTGATTGGTGTCCGGATCAATGACACTGGAATCGTCACCGGCCGCATTGGTCTGGATGATTCTCACGACGGTCTCGCGCGGCGGACGCCTTGATGTGGCACCTGCCACCCAATCCGCCATGATGCGCCACTCGGGATCACTCTGATTGAGGAAATGCTTGCCGCCACCGTGAAAGGCATCGCCTCCTGCGGAAGCATCCAGGGGATGCGTAAGGAAGCGGCTTTGCAGGGGATGTTCACCAGGTCGAATGAAGGCACGCGCGGATTCGAAATTCATGCGCGACTGCTCTTCGTTCCAGAACAGCGCGCCGTCACTCAGAGGCTGCAAGCGAAAAGCGCTGCTGCGGGTATGACATTGAATGCAGCGCACATTACCTTCACGCTTGGCCAGGAAAATCGGCTGCACCTCATTCCTGAAAAACTCGAAGTCCGGCTCGACCGCAGACTGAGCCTGCAACGGGCCTGATAGTGAAGTGGACAAAAGCGACGCCAGCAGTACCAACCAGAGATATTGACAGACCTTGCGTGTTGCCATGACAAGCCCCCATTTCTTCTTGTTGTTGTCCGGACCATCTGTCAGGTTTGGATCAGTTCGAATCGCAAGTGCTGTAATTGGATTCAATGCACTGATCCGCCAGCCGCTGTGCCTCAGCCGCCTGCTCTTCGGTCAGCGTCGCTATCAGATTGTCGCGGTTCTGCTGAATCTGCTCTCGTTGCTCGCCGAACGCAAGCTTCGCGGCGACATTCAACCACATGCCCGCCCGCAACGGATTCCGCTCCACACCCTGGCCATTGCCATAAAGAATGCCGAGATTGTTCTGCGCATTGAAGTAACCCTGCCCTGCCGCTTCGCGATACCAGCGCGCGGCCTGGGCGTAGTCCTGCGGCACTCCCTGACCTTCTTCGTACATCACACCCAGGCTGTACATGGCAGAGAAGTGCCCCTGATCGGCGGCACGTGCGAACAGCGCGGCGGCTTCATCGCCATCCTCAGCGACCCCCTGACCGGAGAGATGCATCGTCGCCAGACTGTACTGCGCAGCGGCATCGCCCTGATCGGCGGCCAGGCGGTACCACTTGCCTGCCTGCTCGAAATCCTGGGGAATGCCCTGACCGAGGAAATACATCTCGGCCAGATACAATTGCGAATTCAGGTCACCCTGCTCGGCCGCCATGGCGTACCACTTGGCTGCTGCGACCATGTCCTGCGGCACGCCCTGCCCGTTGGCGTAGATCATGCCCAGATTGGCCTGCGCCACCATCAGCCCCTGTTCACCCGCGAGCTCGAACCATTTCACCGCTGCCGCGTAATCCTGCTGCAGACCCATGCCGAAGTTGTACATCATGCCCAGATTCAACTGCGCCATGGCATGACCCTGCTCGGCCGCCAGCGTGTACCAGCGCACGGCCTCGGTGACGTCCGGAGCCACGCCCTGCCCCATCTGATACATCACCCCGACGGCCTGCTGGGCGTCGGCATTGCCCTGCTCGGCGCGCTGCATTACTTCGGCGAAGTTCGTGGCGCCCTGAGCCCAACCGGGCAGGGACAGAAACGTGAAAAGGATTGCGACGACAAATGAGCCGATTCTTGATACAGACATGATCTCTACCCTTGATCGGACGCTGCTGTCAGCGCCGATATTCATGTTGATTTTCGAGAGCTGAATGCTAGTCCCTATGACGTGAAAAGGAAAGTTTGGCCCGGTGTACGCCGTGGTTTATGATGCCAGTCCATGACAACTCTCCCGCGCACCTCATTGGTTCTTTCTCTCACCCTGACCAGCCTGTTGCTGACGCAGTGCCAATCGGCCGCCGGCAGCGACAGCGGGCAGGACCTGGTCGGCGCATTCCTTTCTGCGAGCTCTCTGCAGGAACGCGAAGCGGCGGCGACGCAGCTGCAGACCACAACAGCAGACATCGAGACACTCTATGAAGTGCTCAAACGCGGCCCGGCCTACTCCGCAGAGGTACCACGCGGCGAATTGCAGCTCTCACGCATCGGGTCGGATCGCCAGGAGTATCCCTATGTCGTACTGGTGCCGGACAACTACAATCCGCGCCGCGCCTATCCAGTCGAGTTCAATCTGCATGGCGGAGTGGGCCGCCCGAAACCGCTGCCCGGAGAGCCTCTGTGGCGCCAGGGCTATGATGCGCTGAAGGCCGATGATCGCATCATCGTTATCCCCGCTGCGTGGGACGATGCGTTCTGGTGGTTCGAGAATCAGGCCGAGAGCCTCCCTGCCATCCTGCGCAGCCTCAAGCGCACCTACCATGTGGACGACAACCGCGTCTTCATGACAGGCGTTTCCGATGGCGGCACCGGCAGCTATTTCTTTGCGTTCATGCAGCCGACCGAGTGGGCCGCATTCCTGCCCTACATCGGCAATCCGGGTGTGCTGCGCAATCCTGCGGGCGTGGTGACCTATGCGTTGTCGTTCGAGAATCTGCTCGGCAAACCACTGTACATCGTCAACGGTGAGAACGATCCCCTCTACCCTGCCCGGGCCGTGCAACCTTACATCGATTACATGGAACAGTCTGGTGTCGATTACACCTTCACGATGATTCCCGGCGGTGGCCACGACACGCGCTGGCTGCCGGAAAAGCGTTCCGAGATCGAAGCGTTCAAGAGAGAGAATACACGCGACCCCTTGCCGGACAGCGTGCGCTGGGTGACCGATCGCACCGACAGCTACAATCGCAATCACTGGCTGCGCATTGATGAGTTGCAGACAGATGGCGAGCCAGGACGAGTCATCGCCACGCGTGACGACAACACGATTGACGTCCAGGCATTTCGTGTGCGCACATTCACGCTGTTGTTGAATCCGGAAGAGATCGACTTCAGCCGTCCGCTGACAGTGCGGATCAACGGCACTGTCGTGCATGAGGGCATGGCACAGCAGAGTGCCGATACTCTGCTGGAATGGTTTGCGCGCGATCAGGATCGCGCGATGTTGTTTACTGCTGAGTTGAATCTGCAGGTGCCGGAGTAAGATCCAGCACTTTCTGCCAAGCGAATGTCATATCACCCAGCGCGATGAATGAAGGGTTCAGCACTGACTCCTTGCTGTTGTAGCGCAGAGGCGCAAAATCCAGCGTACAGATCATGCCGCCCGCAGCACACAGTACCGCCTGTGCCGCTGCCGTGTCCCACTCGCTCGTGGGAGCCAGACGCGGATAGATATCCGCCCCTCCTTCCGCGATGATGCAGATCTTCAACGAGCTGCCCATGTTCACGAGTTCCACTTCCTTGAAACGCAGCGCCAGCGTGTCCAGCATGCCCTGCAATTGTTCACCACCATGACGCCGACTCGCGACCACCATGACGGAAGATGACTCGATCTCCACAGGCATCTTCACACTGTGAATTATTTGCGGGACATCGGCCCCCTCCTGACGCCACGCACCCTCACCCTTCATTCCGGACCAGGTGCGGGCCAGCGCCGGGGCATGCACCACTCCCATGACCGGCTCGCCTGCACGCACCAGGGCGATATTGACGGTGAACTCGTCGTTGCGGTTGATGAACTCCTTGGTGCCGTCGAGCGGGTCGATCAACCAGTACTCCACCCACTGGCTGCGAACATCCCAGGGCAGCACCGCCGACTCTTCAGACAACACCGGAATGTCCGGCGTCAGCCGCTTCAGCTCGCTGACGATGACATCGTTGGCACGAGTATCGGCTTCCGTCAGAGGAGAGTCATCACCCTTGGTCTGGGCAGCAATGCCGCCATCCCGGCGATAGACATCCAGAATTTCTTCACCAGCAAGTTTGGCAATGCGGACGACGGCTTCCAGCAGATTCTGTTGATCGGGGGTCATGGAGGGTTCAACCATTTGCAGTTCGACGAGAGTCAGGCGCGAATGCTAGCATGATTCCGTTGCTGCACTGTTTGGAAGTTCCTGCTCACAAGTTCTCGAAAGCCGCACGCCCGACGAGTTCATAACAATAATTAACAAGAACAAGGAGATTCACCATGCGTTTTCTATCGGCCCTGATGCTGCTCTGCGCCATTGCAGGCCCCGCCCATGCCCAGTTGGCAGTACCGAATGAGGCGGGCCTGACTTACGGGCACGTGCACCTGAACGTCAGCGACATCGAATTACACAAGCAACTGTGGGTGGAGCACTTCGGCGGCACTGTCGTACAGAAGGGCTCACTGACGGCCATTCGCATGCCGAACATGGCGATTGTCCTGACCGCGCGCGAACCGACCGGTGGTTCCCAGGGGACAGTGATGGATCACTTCGGCTTCAAGGTGCGCAACATCGCGACCTTCCTCGCCAAGTGGCGTGCCGCCGGACTGCCAGTGGGCCGCGAATTCATCGGTGCCGAAGGTCAACCCAACGCCTACGTGATGATGCCGGACGATGTCTATGTGGAATTGCAGGAAGATCAGGCCCTGCCCCTTGAAGTCGAGCCTTACCACATCCACTTCTTCACACCACGCTTTGAAGAACTGCTGGCCTGGTATACCGATCTGCTGAATATTGAAGTGCGCCCACGTGGCTCTATCACCACCACGACCAATGTGCCGGGCATGAACCTGAGCTTCGGCAATTCGACTGAGGAACGCCTGCCGACGCGCGGTCGCTCCATCGATCACATCGGTTTCGAAGTCGAGAATCTGGAAGAGTTCTGCAAGCTGCTGGAAGCCAAGGGAATTGCCTTCGACGTGGCATACAGAGAGATCGAGTCGATCGAACTGAAAATCGCGTTCATCACCGACCCGACTGGTGTCTACATCGAGTTCACGGAAGGGCTGGACGAGTACTGAACCTCATGATGCAAACGAGAGCCTGATGATTGATTGGAAGACCATCGACACGGTGTTGTTCGATATGGACGGCACCGTGCTTGATCTGCACTTTGACAACTACTTCTGGGAAGACCTGGTGCCCGCCCGCTACGGCGAGCGCCACGGCCTGAGCACCGCCGAAGCCTCCGCCCTCCTGCGCAAACGCTACGAGAGCGTCAAAGGCACTCTCGACTGGTATTGTCTAGACTTCTGGTCACAGAGTCTCGCCATGGATATTCCGCGCCTGAAAGAAGACATCCGGCACAAGATCACCCTGCGTCCCCACGCTCTGGACTTCGTGCAGCAACTTCGTGCCAGCGGCAGGCAGGTCATGCTGGTGACCAATGCCCATCCCGGCAGTCTGGATCTGAAGATGCGTCACACCGGCATCGCTCCTCACTTCGATCACATGATCAGCTCCCATACGCTCAAGCTCGCCAAGGAAAATGCGGGCTTCTGGAGTGCGCTGCGTGAGCGTCACGACTACGACCCGCGACGCACTCTGCTCATCGATGACAGCCTGCCCGTGTTGCGGCAGGCAGAAAAAGAAGGCATCCGGCACCTGCGCGCCATCCATCAGCCGGACAGCCAGAGAGCGCCGCTGCACCCGGAAGAGTTCGTGCAGATCGAACACTTCACGGATGTCATGTCCGGCCTGGACCCGCGCGAATGAACCTGTTGTGCTGTGTGGGAGCGTGCCCTGCTC
>MGYS01000009.1:117143-126411 GCA_001802565.1 Gammaproteobacteria bacterium RIFCSPLOWO2_02_FULL_57_10
TCCCACAGTCAGTGGAGCCATTATGAAAACTGTTGATGAGCCCCAAGGCGTCCGTCTCGACAAATGGCTGTGGGCCGCGCGGCTGTTCAAGACCCGCGCCATCGCCAAGCAGGCCGTGGAGAGCGGCAAGGTGCAGAGCGAAGGGCAGCGCTTGAAACCGGGGCGCGAGGTTGCCCTTGGCTTGCTGCTCACAGTACGAGTGGGCTGGGATGAGAAGACCATTCGCATCACCGGGCTATCGGAGCAGCGTCGCGGGGCCCCCGAAGCTGCGCAGATGTACGAGGAAACTCCCGAGAGCGTCGCACTGCGGCAGAAGAACAGCGAGCAGCGTCGACTGCACGCCTTGTTGGAGCAACCCATTGCCAAACCGGACAAGAAGGACCGGCGCTTGCGACAACTGATGAAGCAGCGCAGCGACTAGTGCAGAGGGGCTTGTTCATCACAATTGTGGGTCGGAAGCCATAAGCATATCGCGGGCAAGGCCCGCTCCCACAGTTGGCAAAGTGTGTTAGCCGCCACCTTCTTTTTTTGGCATAATCGCGCCCTCGATAAAGAGCATGAAAATCACTCAAGTAGCCTGCAATCGCCACACAGTGCATTGAAGCCGTCAGGAGCACCACGGAATGACTCAAGTTTTGACTGAGATCAGGCACGGCGCGAATCGCACTCTCTACCAGAATCTTACCCCCGCTCAACTGATCGAAATCGCCCTGCAGAGAGAGGAAGGTCGCCTTGCCGATAATGGCGCATTGGTGGTCGAAACCGGTCCGCGCACAGGCCGCAGCCCCAGTGATCGTTTCATCGTGCAGGAACCCTCGACGCAGAATGAAATCGACTGGGGCACTGTGAACCAGCCCTTCAGCCCGGAGAAGTTCGACGCCCTCTGGGCACGCGTGACCGACTATCTTGACGGCGTTGACCTGTTTACCGCCGAACTGCACACAGGGGCACATCCCGAACATTATCAACCCGTGCATGTCTCAGCCGAGTATGCCTGGCATTGCCTGTTCGGCAGCACGTTGTTCATCAAGGCGGAGGATTACAATCCGGCAGGCAAACCCGCCTGGCAGCTCATCAGCGCCCCCGGCTTCGTGTGCGACCCGGCCCGCGATGGTACCCACAGCGAAGCCGCCGTGATCATCAACTTCGCCCAGCGCAAGGTGCTGTTGGCCGGCATGCGCTACGCGGGCGAAATGAAGAAATCCATGTTCTCCGTGCAGAACTTCCTGCTGCCGGCCCACGACGTGCTGCCGATGCACTGCTCGGCCAATGTGGGCAAGGGCGGCGATGTCTACCTGTTCTTTGGCCTTTCCGGCACGGGCAAGACCACACTGTCCGCCGACGAGAACCGCTTCCTGATCGGTGATGACGAACACGGGTGGGGCAATGGTAGTGTGTTCAACCTGGAGGGCGGTTGCTATGCCAAGTGCGTCGACCTGAGCCAGAAGAACGAGCCGGTGATCTGGGACGCCATCCGGTTTGGGGCCGTGATCGAAAATGTCGTGGTCGACGACAAGACACGCAAGGCAGACTATGCCGACGTGAGCCTGACCCAGAACACCCGCGCCTGCTATCCGCTGACCAACATCAGGCTGCGTATCGAGGACAACCGGGCGGGCGAGCCCGCTGCCATTGTCTTTCTGACCTGCGATCTGAACGGTGTGTTGCCTCCCGTGTCGATCTTGTCCAAGGAAGCGGCGGCCTATCACTTCCTCAGCGGCTATACTGCCTTGGTGGGCTCGACGGAAGTCGGCGCAGGCGATGGCATCAAGTCGACCTTCTCGGTCTGCTTCGGGGCACCGTTCTTCCCGCGTCCGGCGGGCGTCTACGCCGATCTGCTGATGAAGCGCATCGAGGAGTTTGGCAGTCAGGTTTATCTGGTGAATACAGGCTGGACTGGTGGTCCGCACGGGATTGGTAAACGCTTCAGTATTCCCGCCACTCGTGCCGTTCTGGCAGCCATTCAGAGCGGCGCTCTGAAGAATGTTGACACGGAGCACCTGGACGGAATAAATCTGACCATTCCGAGGTCTGTTCCCGGAGTCGACAGCCAGCTGCTGAATCCGCGCAAAACCTGGAGCGATCCGGCAAAATACGACGAGAAGGCAGCTGACCTCATTGGACAGTTCCGCAGAAATTTCACGAAGTTCAAGGTTGCTGATGCCATCGTGGCAGCCGGGCCTCAACAGAATCAGTAAAACCAATAACACTTTTACCGGGATGGTGAGGCTTGACCAACAATCTGCATGAAAGTCTGAGGCGCTTCAATCTGCCTGAGTTCAAACCGGAATGGGGAAAGATCAACAGGGGCATCGAGAAGGAGAGCCTGCGAGTCACACCCGAGGGTCGACTGGCTCAGACTGATCATCCGGCGGGACTCGGTTCCGCTCTGACACACCCCTATATCACGACGGATTATTCCGAAGCGTTGCTTGAGCTGATCACACCCGTCAGCAGGAGCATCGACGAGTGTCTGGATTTCCTCGCCGACCTGCACACCTACACCTACACCAACCTGCCCAGAAACGAACGCCTTTGGGTCTCCAGCATGCCCTGTCTGCTGGAGAGGGACGACCAGATCCCGCTGGCGCGCTACGGCAGCTCCAATATCGGCAAACTCAAGACGCTTTACCGCGAAGGGCTTGGCCACCGTTACGGACGCGTGATGCAGACCATCGCGGGCATTCATTACAACTTCTCCATGCCGGAGAGTTTCTGGGCGCAGTACCGGGACGTCCGTCAGTCAACGGAAGACCTGCAGGAATTCCAGACGCATCAGTATCTGCACATGATCCGCAACTTCCACCGCTACTGCTGGCTGCTGCCCTATCTGTTCGGCGCCTCCCCTGCGGTGTGCAAGTGCTTCACCCATGGCCGCGAACACGATCTGCAGGAGTTCGACAAGTCCACGCTGTACAAACCATATGCCACGGCGCTGCGCATGGGCAATCTTGGTTACAAGAGCGAGGCGCAGAAGTCGCTGTTCGTGTGTTACAACGATCTGGACAACTATCTCGACAGCCTGCAGGGTGCGCTCTCGACGCCTTACCCCCCGTATCAGGACATCGGCCTGCAGAAGGATGGACGTTATCTGCAGATCAACACCAACCTGCTGCAACTCGAGAATGAATTCTACGGCACCATCCGTCCCAAGAGAGTGGGCGAGTCCGGCGAGCGTCCGTTGACGCTGTTGCGCGAGCACGGCATCCAGTACATCGAAGTGCGCGTGCTGGATCTCAATCCATTCCTGCCCCTGGGCATCGATGCCGAACAGATTCATTTCCTCGACGCGTTCCTGCTGTTCTGCCTGCTCTCCGAAAGCCCGGAGTGCACCAAGAGCAGTTACTACGAGATCGAGGAAAACCTGGCGAGTGTCGTCAACAACGGACGCGACCCGCAGCTGCAGCTGTCGCGGCGCTCACAGAAAATTTCGTTCCGCGACTGGGCTGCCGAGCTGTTGAGCGATGTCGGACATGCAGCCGTGCTGCTCGACGACATCAATCACACCAACGCCTACACGCAGGCGAACGCGGCGCAACTCGCCAAGCTCGCCGATCCCGAACTGACCCCTTCGGCACGGCTCTTGAAACTCATGCGCGACGAGCAGCGTTCTTTCTGCGCGGTGACCATGGAGCAGTCGATTGCCCACGAAGATTATTTCCGACAGAACATCATGGATGAAAAACGCCTGGCCGCTTTCAGAGAGGCGAGTCGCGTTTCCATACAGAAACAGGCAGACACGGAAGCCGCCGACACCGTGAGTTTCGACGAGTTCCTGCAACAGTGGAACGCTATTGTTGACGACTCCAGAGCAACGTACACTGACAAGCCCACTGCGGCAGAGAGTTGAAGATGGCGAATTTACTGGCAATGATCCCCGGCACACGCACGATGAACCTGCTCATTTTCGTGGCATGCACGGTCATCATCCTGATTGCGTTGTACATGGAACACGTGATGATGTTGCAGCCCTGTGGCCTGTGCATCACTCAGCGAATCTTCGTGATTCTTTGCGGACTGGTATGTCTGGCTTCCGCGATTCACAAACCCTCCAGTGCCGGTGTGCGCAATTATGCCTTGCTGGCCGCCAGCATGTGTGTCGCAGGCGCCTACTTTGCGGGACGCCAGATCTGGTTGCAGCACCTGCCCGAAGATCAGGTGCCGGCTTGCGGTCCCGGCCTGAGCTACATCATGGATAACTTCCCGTTGATGGACACGCTGTCCTTCCTGCTCAGGGGTGATGGCAACTGTGCTGAAGTGTCCTGGCGCTTTCTCGGCATCTTCTCGATTGCCGAGCTGGCCATGATGGGCTTTGTAGCGCTGTTCTCGATCTGCCTTTTCCAGGCATTCCGCAAGGCCTGATTCGATCCTGTGGGAGCGGGCCTGCCCGCGATTTTGTGGGAACGAGCACTGCTCGCGATTTTGCAGAGCGTTCAATCGCGGGCAGGGCCCGCTCCCACAAGCAGAAGTTATCCTCGACGCCACCGGAAGAATTTCTCCGCCCACGGCAGCAGATGCTTCGGAATGCGCGCATTGCGCCAGGCATTTGCCGCAAAGCGATTCGCCTCCGATAGCGTGGGATAAATGTGTGTCGTGGCGCCGATCTTCTTCAGCCCCAGGCCATGCGTCATCGCGAGCACGAACTCCGTGATCAGTTCCCCGGAGTGATAGCCCACTATGGTGGCACCGAGAATGCGATCGCTGCCCGGCTGTGTCAGCACCTTCACGAAGCCATGCGCCTCCTCATCGGCGATCGCCCTGTCGAGATCATCGATCTCGTAGCGGGTCAGGTCGTATGCTACTCCCTGCTCCTGCGCGTCCTGTTCATTCAATCCCACGCGCGCCACTTCAGGATCGGTAAAAGTGGCCCATGGCACCACGTTGTAATTGACCGTGAATTTCTTCAGCCCACCGAGCAAGGCGTTGAGCGTGGCGAACCAGGCCTGGAACGACGCCATGTGCGTGAACTGATAGGGGCCGGCCACATCGCCGCACGCAAAGATGTTCGGATAGGCGGTTTGCAGATACTGATTGACCTTCACGGTGCCACGAGTCTCCAACGGCATCGCCAGCTCTTCGAGGCCAAACCCTTCCACGTTTGCCTTGCGACCAATCGCAATCAGCACCTTGTCGAAGGACAGTGTCACATCGCCGTTGGCCGACTCCGCGATCAGCGCGCTACCCCCTTCGTTGCGGACAAATGACTTCGCCTTGCAACCGGTGAGCACGCGCACGCCGCCCTGCTCGAAACGCTGCATCACCAGCGCGGCAACATCATCGTCCTCACGCGGCATGATGCGTGGGGCTTGATCGATCAGCGTCACCTCTGAACCGAGGCGTGCAAAACTCTGCGCCAGTTCGCAGCCAATCGGTCCAGCCCCCAGTACCAGCAGACGCTGCGGCAACTGGCGTATCTCCCACAGCGAATCAGAGGTCAGATAATCGATCTGCTCCAGACCTGGAATCGGCGGCACGAACGGTCGCGCACCCGTTGCGATCACGATTGAGCGCGTGGTGATGGTGCGATCGCCCACCTGTACCGTCCACGGTGAGGTAATGAACGCCTCACCACTGACGCACTCAACACCAAGTGACGTGAAGCGTTCGACGGAATCGTGAGGCTCGATGGCTTTCACCACACGCTGCACGCGCTCCATGATCTTCGCGAAATTCACGGTGCCTTTCGCATCGTCGATACCGAACTCGCTCGCGCGCTTGATGTAATCTGCGACTCGCGCGCTGCGTATCAGCGCCTTGCTTGGCACGCAGCCAGTGTTGAGACAGTCACCTCCCATGCGATGTTTCTCGATCAACACCACTTTCGCTTTCGCGCCGGCCGCGATGATCGACGACACCAGACCGGCAGACCCGGCACCAATCACCACGACATTGGCCCCGAACTGCTTCGGTCTGGGGAATGACTTCGGGGGTTTGACTCGACGAAACAAGGAGAGCAGTGCGCGCGCAACCCATGGGAAAATTCCCAGCAGCGCGAATGACAGGATGATCGGCGCACTCACAAGACCCGACAGCGATTCAATCTGTCCGAGCTCTGCACCGGCATTCACATAGACCGCCGTCCCCAGCAGCATGCCCACCTGACTGACCAGGAAATAGGGCAACACCTTGATCGGGGTCAGCCCCATCAACAGATTCACGACAAAGAAAGGGAACAGCGGCACCATGCGCAGACTGAACAGATAGAAGTTGCCATCTTTCTCGATGCCCGCGTTGATGGTCTTCAGGGTGCGACCGAAGCGCTTCTGCACCCAGTCACGCAGCAACAGTCGTGACGTGAGAAAGGCGAGTGTGGCGCCGATGGTACTGGCGAACGACACCAGGATGGTGCCCCATAACAGTCCGAATACCGCCCCGCCCACCAGCGTGACGATGGCGGCTCCCGGTATCGACAGGGCCGTGACGGCTACATAGAACAGGAAATAGAGTGTGGCGGCCCCGGTAAAATTATCGCGGGTAAAGGCCTGAATGGCGCCGAGCTGCGACTGTACATAGTCGAGAGTCAGGAAACGCCCCAGATCGAGCAGAAAATAGGCGGCCAACAACAGTACAAATATGGCCAGTACCACGCCCTTCAATTTTGTCATGATGATCTCGTGATTGATTACGGTTGCTATCGAGCATCGGTATGCTATAACGCTTCTGAAAATCTGCCCCGAACTAATTTTACTTCAACACGAGACGACTCGAAAAAGTGCCCAAAGATACCACAAGCTTCGCCCGCAAGTTCCCAGCTACCCGCATGCGTCGCATGCGTCGCGACGAGTTCAGCCGTCGCCTGATGCGTGAAACACGACTGACCACAGACGATCTCATCCTGCCGATCTTCATTGTCGAGGGCAGCAATCAGCGTCAACCCATTCATTCCATGCCCGATGTTTTCCGTCTCAGCCTTGATGAGTTGCTGAAAGAGGCAGCAGAACTGGTCGCTCTGGGTATTCCGGCCATCGCCCTGTTCCCCTCACCCCATGAGAACACCAAGAGCCTCGATGGCCGCGAAGCCTGGAATCCCGAAGGTCTGGTGCAGCGCGCAGTACGCAGCCTCAAGGCGCAATTCCCGCAACTGGGTGTGATTACCGATGTGGCACTCGACCCCTACACAACCCACGGGCAGGACGGGATCATTGATGAAGAGGGTTATGTCGTCAACGATGTTACAACTGCGGCACTGATAAAGCAGGCACTCTCTCACGCCGATGCAGGTGCGGATGTCGTGGCACCTTCCGACATGATGGATGGGCGCATTGGCGCCATTCGCGCAGCACTGGAAGAAAACGGTCACATTCACACACGAATACTCGCCTACTCCGCCAAATATGCATCAAGTTACTACGGCCCCTTTCGCGATGCCGTGGGCTCCAGTGCCAACCTCGGCAAGGGCAACAAGCACACTTATCAGATGGATATCGCCAACAGCGACGAAGCCTTGCATGAAGTGGCGCTCGATCTTGCCGAAGGGGCTGACATGGTGATGGTGAAGCCGGGCATGCCTTATCTGGATATCGTGCGCCGCGTAAAGGACGAGTTCGGTGCGCCGACACTGGTCTATCAGGTCAGTGGCGAATACGCGATGCACATGGCGGCAGCGCGCAACGGCTGGCTCGACGAGTCCGCAGTCGCACTTGAATCACTGATCTCCATCAAACGTGCAGGTGCAGATGCGATTCTCACCTACTTCGCAAAGAAGGCAGCCATTCTTCTCAAAGGCTGACAGCAAATCCCGCATTGGGGAAATTCGCACTTGAAACCGTCACTTTAGGCCTTATCATAAGCAGCAACTGAAATTACACAGCTACCATACCAATGAAGGAATGTATTTATGAGCGACCATATCGTTCAGGTCTCTGATGCCAGTTTTGAACAAGATGTATTGCAGGCGCCCGGCCCCGTGCTGGTTGACTTCTGGGCAGAGTGGTGCGGCCCCTGCAAGATGATCGCTCCGGTTCTGGAAGAACTTGCCGAAGACTATGCAGGCAAACTCACGATTGCCAAGCTGAATATTGATTCAAATACACAGACAGCTCCCAAGTATGGCGTGCGCGGCATTCCCACGCTCATCATCTTCAAGAACGGCAAGGTGGAAGGCACCAAGGTTGGCGCACTTTCCAGATCGCAACTCGCTGCCTTCATCGACAGCGTCATCTGATATCCGCCCTCAACGCTGATCGTAAAAATGCCTTCACGGACAAGACCCTGCGAGCATCACAGGGTCTTTTTCGAGTCACAATTAAAGACAAAATTTTTCTGGACAGCACCATTGAGTCGTTCTATATTGAGGCCATCGTCGCTGTTCAACTGACGACCTTGTCTCTTATCTACCGCTTCACAATAAACGGCTCCAAACTGAACAAGTTCGTAACTGAAACCCTTTTAATCGTATTTTTTGACTAAACAACAGCCAAACCACCCTGTTCATAACCAATACAAGCGTCCAAATTCATGGGAACCGGGCCATTAGCGCCTGATTCTGCCACTGAGTCTGAGCTTTCCCTTACCTCACAACCCTACGTATCAAATCATCATGAATCTAACTGACTTAAAGAAACAGCCCATCGCAGACCTCTTGACCATGTCCCAGGAAATGGGATTGGAAAACCTCTCCAGAACCCGCAAGCAAGACATCATCTTCGCAATCCTCAAGAAACACGCCAAGAACGGTGAAGATATCTCCGGTGACGGTGTGCTTGAGATTCTGCAGGACGGGTTTGGATTTCTGCGCTCCGCCGACTCATCGTACCTCGCAGGTCCCGATGATATTTATGTTTCCCCCAGTCAGATTCGCCGCTTCAATTTGCGCACCGGTGACACGATATCCGGCAAGATCAGACCCCCGAAGGAAGGCGAACGCTACTTCGCACTGCTCAAGATCTCCGACGTCAATTTCGCAAAGCCCGAAAACTCCAAGAACAAGATCCTCTTCGAAAACCTCACTCCGCTGTTCCCGACCAAACGTCTGCGTCTGGAAATCGGCAACGGCAGTACAGAAGATCTCAGTGCCCGTACCATCGACCTGACTGCTCCGATCGGCAAGGGCCAGCGCGGCCTGATCGTGTCGCCACCCAAGGCCGGTAAAACCTTCATTCTGCAGAACATCGCGCAGTCGATTGCCAAGAATAATCCCGAGTGTCGCCTGATCGTGTTGCTGATCGACGAGCGTCCGGAAGAAGTGACCGAAATGCAGCGCTCCGTGCGCGGCGAAGTGGTCGCGAGTACCTTCGATGAACCGCCCGCACGTCACGTACAGGTGGCC
>MGYS01000010.1:0-1841 GCA_001802565.1 Gammaproteobacteria bacterium RIFCSPLOWO2_02_FULL_57_10
ACCGGGATTCCTGTCTACGAGCGAGCCAGTGGTGTGTCCGGCAATTTTTCCAGCGTTGGCTCAGACACGCTGGCCAACCTGATGACACTTTGGGCTGAAGAGTTCAAGCGCTTCTACCCGAACGTGAATATCCAGATTCAGGCGGCAGGCTCGTCCACTGCGCCACCCGCGCTGACCGAAGGCACCGCCAACATGGGGCCGATGAGCCGCGAAATGAAGGATAACGAGATCGAGGCATTCGAGAACAAGTACGGCTACAAGCCGACGGCTATTCCGGTCGCCATCGACGCTCTTGCGGTTTTCGTGCACAAAGACAACCCACTGGAAGGCATGACCATGGCGCAGGTGGATGCCGTATTCTCCTCCACGCTGAAGTGCGGATACAGCGAAGTGATCGAAAACTGGGGGCAGCTGGGTCTTGCTGGTGCATGGGAGCGTCGCGATCTGCAACTCTTTGGCCGTAACTCTGTGTCCGGCACCTACGGTTACTTCAAGGAAACCGCGCTGTGCACCGGTGACTTCAAGAACTCGGTAAATGAACAGCCGGGCTCAGCATCGGTCGTACAGTCCGTCAGTACGTCAATCAATGGTATCGGCTACTCGGGTCTTGGTTACACGACCTCCAGCGTACGTTCGCTGCCAATCGCGAAGGACGCGAGCAGCGAGTTCTACGGGGCCACTCCCGAGAACGCCATCGCGGGCAACTACCCGTTGGCGCGCTTCCTTTACGTTTATGTGAACAAGGAGCCGAACAAGCCTCTGGCGCCACTGGAGCGTGAGTTCATCAAGCTGGTGCTGTCTCAGGCTGGACAGGAAGTGGTGCTGAAGGATGGCTATATTCCTCTGCCCGCACGCGTGGTGGAGATGACAATGAGCAGTCTGGGCCTGTAATCCTGGTCGATGGCTGGCCGAAAAGGTTGGCAGCGAGTTTGACAGACGAGTATCCTCGCTGGAGAGTTTCGTTTTGTCATGAAACTGTAATATTTGCCAACTACACTGCCACGCCATGACTGAGCTGCCTTCAACACCCAATGCCACACCCCCGGAAGTCGCGGCAGGATCGGTTTTTCCTGCCTCTGCCGCGACACTTTCCCGCCGTAAATTCAGACACTTCAAGGACAAGCTGGCCGCAGTGAGTATCGCTGTCGGCGGCCTTGGTGTGATCGCTGCTGTTCTCCTGATCTTCCTCTACCTGGTGTATGAGGTGATGCCGCTGTTCCGCGGTGCGGTGATTCAGGAAGTCAGTGAGTTCCGCCTGCCCGAACAGGACAATGCCCGGGTGTTGCACCTTGCGCTCGAGGAGCGCATGGCGACAGCCATGCGCCTGGACGTGACTGGCACCGCTGTCTACTTCAACACTGCCGACGGTTCGGTCATTGACCGAATTCAGTTGCCCATCCCTGCCGATCAGACCATCAGCAGCTTCGCGCTGGACACTGATGTCAGTGGCATATTTGCCCTCGGTCTGTCGGGAGGCGACGTGCTGATCGCGCAGTACTCCTACGATGTCACTTTCGGCGAAAACAATGTCCGGCAGGTTACTCCAGAGGTGCTCTATCCCTTTGGCGAGGAGCTGTTCGAACTGTATGACGGTGACGCGGTATCCCGCTTGAGTGTGCGATCCGGGACCGGCGAACTGATGCTGGCGGGCACTAGCGATGCCGGTGCTGTCAGACTGCTCAGAGCTCGTCAGGAAACCAATCTCTTCTCAGCCTTCAACGACCCGTCCGAGTCGACGTGGGACATTGAGACCGCGACGCTGAATGGTGTGATTCCGAGCGTGGATCAGCTCTATCTCGATGTGGATCGGCGCTGGCTGTTTGCAATCGGTGCCAGTGGCC
>MGYS01000010.1:1863-11288 GCA_001802565.1 Gammaproteobacteria bacterium RIFCSPLOWO2_02_FULL_57_10
CCGGCTCAGCATGGTGGATGTGCAGCCGGCGTTCTCAGGCGGTACTGCAGTCATCGAGGAAGAAGTCCTGCTGGTGGAATCTCCCCTGCAACTGACTGAAGTCAATTTTCTCCTGGGTGGAATTTCGCTGTTGGTCGGCGACAGTGGGGGGACAGTTTCGCAGTGGTTCCTCGTGCGTCGCGATGGCCGTTTCGGCATCGAAAAGGTGCGGGATTTTGACGTCGGTGGTCGTGTCACGGCACTCAGTCCAGAGCAGCGTCGCAAGAATTTCGTCACGGCCAACGAACAGGGTTATGTCGGCATCTACAACACTACCGCTCATCGTCAGGTTGCCTATGAGCAACTGGCCTCCGGTGTGCCCGCGAGAATCGCCGTGTCTGCGCGCGGCGATGGTGTTCTGATCGAGACCACAGCGGGAGACTTCTCGTTCTGGGATATCGAGAACCACCATCCGGAGGTGTCGTGGGAGGCGCTGTGGCAGGAGGTCTGGTACGAAAACTATCAGGAGCCTGAGTACATCTGGCAGTCCTCGGCAGCGAACAACGATTTCGAACCCAAGTACAGCCTGGCACCTCTCTCTTTCGGCACCTTGAAGGCGGCGTTCTATGCGATGCTGCTGGCGGCCCCGCTGGCGGTGTGTGGAGCGATTTTCACGGGCTATTTCATGGCACCGGCCATGCGCAAGAACGTCAAGCCACTGATCGAACTGATGGAAGCATTGCCGACGGTGGTACTGGGTTTCCTGGCGGGCCTTTGGCTGGCTCCCTTCCTCGAGAATAATCTGCTGGGCATCTTCAGCCTGCTGGTGCTGACACCCATAGGCATCCTGTTGGCGGCATTCCTGTGGTCACGACTGCCTGATTCGATTCGTTATCGCGTTCCTGCCGGTTGGGAAGCGGGACTGTTGATTCCGGTGATTCTGCTGGTGGGCATGCTGTCGTTTGCAATTGCTGGTCCGATCGAGATCGCGCTCTTCAACGGTGACATGCGCAGCTGGATCACCAATGATCTGGGTATTGCCTACGATCAACGCAACGCCATGGTGGTCGGTTTTGCCATGGGTTTCGCAGTGATTCCCACGATCTTCTCGATTGCGGAAGACGCTGTCTTCACTGTGCCACGACAACTGACCTATGGCTCTCTTGCGCTGGGTGCCACGCCATGGCAGACACTCAGCCGCGTGGTACTGCCAACGGCGAGCCCAGGCATCTTCTCCGCGCTGATGATCGGCATGGGGCGTGCCGTGGGTGAGACGATGATCGTGCTGATGGCCACCGGCAACACTCCCATCATGGATGTGAATATCTTCGAAGGCATGCGGACTCTCGCAGCCAATATCGCCGTCGAAATACCCGAATCGGAAGTGGACAGCACTCACTATCGCATCCTGTTCCTCGCCGCGCTGGTGCTCTTCATGTTCACCTTCGTGGTCAACACGCTCGCGGAAATCATCAGACAACGTCTTCGACGCAAGTACAGCACCATATGACAACGATCAAGAAATTCTTTGCCAGTGGCACACCGTGGATCTGGGCGAATGCCGGGGCAGTGGCTATCAGCATCATCATGACGGTGGGGCTGCTGCTGTTGCTCGCGGTGAATGGACTGGGGCATTTCTGGCCCAAGGACCTGATGCTTGCCAACTACCTGCAGCCGACCAGCGATGGGCAGTCACTGCAGAGAGAGATCATTGGCGAACGCATTGATCGCGAGGAAGTATCGGCGGAACGCATCATCTCTTCGGGTATACCGGTGGATGCAGCGCAATTGATGTACGAGCGCGAACTGGTCAAGATCGGCAATCGCGATCTGAATGGCAGTGATTTCACGTGGCTGCTGAGCGACTTTCTGAGTGATATCCGCTTTCCGGAAAATCTCACTGCCTTCGAGCGTCGCGAGTGGGGCAACTTCTACGGGTACGTGCGTGAAGTCAAGGAAGCTGGCAACTCCGTCGTCGTCAGTGATCCGGCGAGTCCAGCGGATTCTGCGGCCTGGAATGAACTCAACGTGCGCATCGAACGTGCACTGGCCATACACGAGGAAATCGTGGCGCTGGAGCGGGTGGAGATCGGTGAGGTCAATCATGCGCTGGAACGTCTGCGGCTGGAACAGCGCGGACTGGAATTGCGTGACGCAGCGACAGCAGAGAGCCTGGAGGCCATTGCTGCTGAGCGGGCAGAGTGGGACAGTCGTTACGAAGTTCTGCAGACGCGTCTCAATGAACTCTATGCGGAAATCGAGCGCGATACGGTCGTGATGCTCGCCATGAACGGCGAGGAGACAGAGATCAATGTGTCGGAGATTGTGCGGGCCTATCAACCTAACGGTCTGCATATCGGCAGCAAGCTCGTGATCTACGCGCAGAAGCTTTGGGAGTTCCTGTCGGATGAGCCCCGCGAAGCGAACACGGAAGGCGGCATTTTTCCGGCCATCTTCGGTACGGTCACGATGGTTCTGCTGATGTCCGTCTTTGTGAGTCCCTTTGGCGTGATTGCGGCGGTCTATCTGCGCGAATACGCGAAACAGGGTTTCGTGACACGCACCATTAGGATCGCGGTCAACAATCTGGCAGGCGTGCCCTCCATCGTCTACGGGGTGTTCGGTCTCGGTTTCTTCATTTACTTCCTGGGTGCCGAGGTCGATCAGGCGTTCTATCCGGAGGCATTGCCCGCGCCAACATTCGGCACGCCTGGTCTATTGTGGGCCTCGCTGACGCTTGCGCTTCTGACGGTGCCGGTTGTCATTGTTTCCACGGAAGAAGGTCTGGCGCGTATTCCGCGCAGCCTGCGCGAAGGCAGTCTTGCGCTGGGTGCAACCAAGTTCGAGACGCTATGGCGCGTGGTGTTACCGATGGCAAGTCCTGCGATGATGACTGGCTTGATTCTGGCCGTGGCCAGGGCGGCAGGCGAAGTCGCACCGCTCATGCTGGTGGGAGTAGTGAAACTCGCCCCCGCGCTTCCCGTCGATGGCAACTATCCCTATTTCCATCTCGATCAGAAGTTCATGCACCTGGGCTTTCACATTTATGATGTCGGCTTCCAGAGTCCGAACGTCGAGGCGGCTCGTCCGCTGGTGTTCGCCACGGCTCTGCTGCTGGTCATCGTGATCGCAGCGCTGAACCAATTGGCGGTATCGATACGTAACCGATTGCGAGAGAAGTTCAAGGCATTGGATATGTAAGGCACTGGATAGGTAATATCCGCCGTGTGCAACTACAGCACAACACTGACTAAATCACTATGGATCAAGGCGCAATGACAGAATCAACGACCGAATACGCACAGGCCAATCGCTCGAAGTTCAAGAAGATCGACATGTCCAAGCTGTCGAGTCACGAGCAGACGCCCTCGGCGGAAGACCTGCCCAGCTGTCTGCGTGTCACCGATCTGAATCTCTATTACGGTCAGGCTCGTGCACTGACTGACATCAATCTGAGTATTCCCAGTCAACGCGTGACCGCCTTCATCGGCCCGAGCGGCTGTGGCAAATCCAGTCTGCTGCGCTGCTTCAATCGCATGAATGATCTTGTGGACGGCTGTGTGATCAAGGGCAGCATCACGCTGGATGGCGCGGACATCTATCATCGTTCCATTGACGTGGCCGATCTGCGCCGTCGCGTCGGCATGGTGTTCCAGAAGCCGAATCCGTTTCCGAAATCCATCTATGAGAACGTTGCTTACGGCCTGCGCATCCAGGGCATCAACAAGAAGCGCATACTCGACGAGAGTGTGGAGAAGTCATTGCATGCCGCAGCCCTTTGGGACGAGGTGAAGGATCGTCTGCATGACAGCGCGCTCGGTCTGTCCGGTGGTCAGCAGCAGCGTCTGGTCATTGCGAGAACCGTCGCGGTGGAGCCTGAGGTATTGCTGCTCGACGAACCCGCGTCGGCACTCGATCCGATCTCCACGCTGAAGATCGAAGAGCTGATCAATGAGCTCAAGGAACGCTATACCATCATCATCGTGACCCACAACATGCAGCAGGCTGCCCGTGTATCGGACTTCACGGCCTTCATGTACATGGGGAAGATGATCGAATTCGATACTGCGGATAATATTTTCACCAACCCCGCCGAGAAGCAGACCGAAGACTATATCACTGGCCGTTACGGTTGAGCATTTCACGGATACGCAGTAGTTTCCACACAGAGCATGTTCCAGCACAGGGAACCAGGTTATGAAGAAAGACGCGACGATTCACAGTCATCATATTTCCCAGCAGTTCAACGCGGATCTCGAAGAGATCAAGAACAACATGCTGGAGATGGGCGGCATGGTTGAAAAGCAGCTCAGCGATGCGATCGATGCCATCATCACGGCGGACAGCGGGCTTGGTCAGCTGGTGCGTGAAGATGATGCCCTGATCAATGCGATGGAGATCAAGATCGATGAGGAGTGCAACAGGATTCTGGTGCGGCGTCAGCCCGCTGCCAGCGATCTGCGCCTGGTGCTGACGATCATCAAGACAGTGAATGATCTGGAGAGAATCGGTGACGAGTCTGCGAAGATTGCCAGACTGGCGATCGAGCTGACGGAGCAGGGAGAGTCATCAAAGGGATATGTCGAGATACGCCATATCGGAGAACGAGTCCGCAAAATGGTCTATATGGCACTGGATGCCTTTGCCCGCTACGACGTGGAAGCTGCGTTGGCCGTCGCCAAGGAAGACATGAACGTGGACATGGAGTACAGCAGTGCCATGCGCGAGATGATCACGTACATGATCGAGGACCCGCGCAGCATCACGCGAGTGCTCAACATCGTGTGGGCCTTGCGTGCGCTGGAGCGCGTCGGTGACCATGCCAAGAACATCGCTGAGCATGTGATCTATCTGGTCAAGGGCACAGATGTCCGCCACATCGGGCTGTCGGGACTCGAAGAGCAGGTCAAGGGAGAGTCCCACTAGGACGCGTGGCTCGTTTTGTCACAAATAATTCATTGCGCTGTCACAATGTCATCAAACTGTCATATGAGAGTAATATAGTCTCCAAAAATTGCAGAACAGGGCATACAGCCTGGCTAATTGGAGAGAAACGAATGAATGTGACAAAAGCATTACCACTGGTTGCCCTCGCTGCGTTGAGCAGCATGCCCGTCCTTGCCCAAGGCCAGGAGGAGGCGTCCGATCTCACTCCGACGATCTATGGTCGTCTCAATCTGACGGAAGTCATGAACAAGCCGCAGCACCGCGACTCTGACCCCGACATGGTGAGCAATGCATCCCGTCTCGGCATTCTCGGTGCCATTCCCTTGCGCGAAGGGTTGGAGCTGATCTATCAGGCGGAGTACGAGGTCAATCCGGTCCACGGCAAGTTCGATTCCGATCTGACTACCCAGCGCAACAGTTTTGTGGGTCTGAAGGGCGGATTCGGTACGCTGATGATCGGCAAGTACGACACTCCCACGAAACTGGTGCAGAGCCGCATTGACCTCTTCAACGATCTCAATGGCGATATCAGAACACTGGTGGCCGCAGAGAACCGTCCCAACGATACCGTGCATTACACCAGTCCGGAATTCGGGGGTGGATTCACCGCGTCATTTGCAGCGGTATTCGATGGTCTGGACAGCCTTGGCGATCGTCTGAGCAAACGGACATCCTCCTCACTGACCTACACGCGAGGCAGTTTCTACGCTGGCGTTGGTCTCGACAACAACATCAACAGCAATGATGTGTTGCGTCTGGTCGCGCAGTACCGCGAGGGCAATCTGCAACTGGGCGCGCTGTATGAGACGTCGGAGAGCAGCGCCAACAATCGTGGCGAGCAGGATGGGGTGTTCGTCAGTGCCTCCTATCAGATCGACAAGTTTCTGTTGAAGGCTCAGACAGGCGCGTCAGATCAGAAGCGCGAAGGGGGCAAGCAGCATTCAGTGGGAGTGGACTATCTGATCAACGGTGATTCCCGCCTGTTTGCATTCGTCACCGTGACGCGAGCCGACAACGACACCGTCAACAATGATCAATACGGCATCGGTTACGAATACCGCTTCTGAGGATGTTTCTCACGCGCTGGCCCGAACGGTCTGTTCGGGCGCAGCCCTCAGGAGTCGCTCCTTCGGGAAGTGGCAGATGAAGCGACTGCCTTTGCCTATTTCACTGCGTATTTCGAGTCTTGCGCCGTGGCGTGCCAGGACATGTTTCACGATCGCCAGTCCCAGTCCGGTGCCGCCGGTATCTGTCGAACGGCTTTCGTCGACGCGATAGAAGCGCTCTGTCAATCGGGGCAGATGCTGTTCTTCAATGCCCACGCCGTTATCCGCCACTTCGATGTCGAGTCCGTTTTCCACCAGCGTCGCGGAGACGCGAATCTCGCCATGATCCGGCGTGTACTTGGCCGCATTGAAGAGCAGGTTTGAAATGGCGCTGTAGAGCTCGCTCATGCTGCCCTGCAGGTGATGACTGCCATCGCACTCGACCAGAATCGTGTGCTGTTTCGTGGCGAAGACCTGCTCGGCCTCGGTGCGGATTTCCCGCAGCAGCGAGTTGATATCGACGTTGTCCTGCTGCTTTGGCAGTGCCTTCGTCTCCAGACGCGACAGCGTCAGGAGATCGCGCACGATGCTCTCCATGCGTTGAGACTGTTGATACATTTGTTCGAGAGGCTTCACCCAGCGCGGCGCCACGCTGTCTCTGTTATCCAGAAGGGTTTCCAGGTACCCGTTGATGACGGTGATCGGCGTGCGCAGCTCATGGGAGACGTTGCCGACGAAATCCTTGCGCATCAATTCCAGCTTGTGCATCTGCGTCACATCTCGCACCAGCATCAGGCGTTCACCTTCGCCAAAAAGGGTGATCTGGAACTCCAGAATGATCTTCTTGTTCAGGGGCGAAGGAATCTGCAGGGGTTCGCTGTACTTTCCGCCTTCAAAGTACTCGAAGAAGCGCGGTTCGCGCAGAAGATTCGTGACGGCCTGTTGCTGGTCCTGTTCAGAGCGGAAGCCGAGCAGTTTCTCTGCAGCCTTGTTCCACCATTCGAGATTGCCCTTGCGGTTGATCATGATCACCGCCATCTCCAATGCTGCCGAAGATTCCTGGGCCTTGTTGAGGATGCTCTTGAGATGGTTGACGGCTTCTCTCTCGCGTCGCTGCAAACGATAGATGCCGTCGAAGACATTCCCCCAGATGCCCTTGGCTTCCGGTGGTTCGTCCTGATCTGATTCTGGAAGAGTGTCGAGCCAGGAGTGCAGTCTGAAGAGTTCGTAGAAGGTATGCGCGAGATAGCCCAGCACCGCGATCAGGAAGAACAGAGTCAACCTGTCTGCAATCAGACCGATCACACCTGCTACTGCCATCAGGATCAGGAATCGGTTCAGTTCAGTGCGCCAGTCGCGAAGCAATGCAGGATCCTTGAATCAACGGACCCGACGCGTGCGGGCCACTTTTGCGGCCACTATAGCGAAAGGCGCCCGTGAAAGAAATGTCAGGACGGTTTCACCGAGAAGCGATAACCGGCACCGCGCACTGTCTGTATCAATCTGGCGTAATTGATACTGGTTTTCTCCACCGAGCTGAGAGCCTTGCGCAGACGGCGAATATGCACGTCAATCGTGCGCTCTTCCAGATAGACATTGCCGCCCCAGACCTGGTCCTGGATATGGTCGCGACTGAAGACCTTTTCCTGGTGCGACATGAAGAATTTCAGCAGCTTGAACTCTGTGGGCCCCATGTCGACGGGGGTGTCCTCGATTGTGATTCTGTGGCTCGATGGATCGAGTTGCAGATCGAATACACGTATGACCTTGTCCTGCTGATTACCACTGGTTCTGCGCAGCACGGCCTTGATGCGTGCGACCAGTTCGCGTGGCGAGAAGGGCTTGGTGACGTAGTCATCCACGCCGACGTCCAGGCCCTGCACCTTGTTGTCTTCGCTGGTCTTCGCCGTGAGCATGATGATTGGCAGTGTTGCTGTCAGTTCATCACGCTTGAGGCGTCGGGCCAGTTCGATGCCACTGCCTCCTGGCAACATCCAGTCCAGCAGCACAAGGTCGGGGCGACTGTCCACGATGGACACGTGCGCCTGGTGGGCAGTCTCCGCACTCATGCTGTTGAAGCCGGCGAGGTCGAGAGTAATGCCGATCATGTCGCGTATCGCGGGTTCGTCATCAACGATCAGAATTGTCGGTTCACTCATGGTTTCCTATTACCGTTTCGTCTGTAAGTACTTGTAATTTCAACAAGACTATTAGAGCAACCTTATATTACAGTGGTGTGACAAGCAATCAAAACAAACCCGCAGATTACTGCATGAATCAGAACTGGTACTCCACTTTCAGGCTGGCGTTGCGGCCCTCGGAGTAACCTGTTGCGACGAGTCCGCCCTGCGTGATTTCCTTACGCTGGTCGAGCAGATTCTGTGCCTTCAGATTCACTTTCCAGTTGTCGCCAAACTCCTTGATCAGCACCAGATCCAGTTCGCCGTGAGCCTCTTCAATCAGATCTGGGGCGCCGAGAATGCCGACTTCGTAGATACGCTCGCCGAAGTAGTGATACAGCAGAGTCGCCGTCAGGCCGTTGAAGTCGTCGTAACCGAGCTGACCATTGAAGAGCCAGTCTGACTGACCCTGCAGCGGACGAGAGCTATTGGTGACGATGGCGCTCTGTCCTGCACCAATCGTCACATCGGATTCGATGTAGGAAACATTGGTGGAGGCGTGGAAATTCTCCCAGCGCTCGCCGAGGAAATCGAACTGCTTGCGAATCTCGAATTCCACACCCATGGTCTCGGCTGATTCGGCGTTCACATAGCTGCGCGCGCTATTGGCGCCAGGTTGCACTACTGACTCGATCGGTGAATCGAATTCCTTCATGAACAGACCGAGTGACATGCTGTCGGCCGAGGCAAAGTACCATTCCCAGCGCAGGTCGTAGTTCTTGATATGGGCGACTTCGAGGTCCGGATTGCCTACCACTTCATAGCCGGTCAGCGGATTGGTGAAAGCTGCCGGTGAGAGTTCGCGGAAATCAGGCCGTGAGGTGGTCTCACTGTACCCGGCACGGAACTGGTGATTGCCTGCGATATAGGTTGCAGTCACGCCGGGCAACAGATCGCTGCTGGTCAGTTCTGCGTCAATGGCGTTGGCAGGGGTGAACAGGTCATAGGTTCGCACATTCTGCTGATACTCCTCCTGACGCACACCGACGAGCAACTGCACTCTGTCACCAAAGTTCAGATCGCCCTGGAGGTAGTAGGATTCGAGATTGCGGGTTGCATCGTACGTGTCGGTCGGGCGAGTGGTTTCGCGCAATTCAAACTCAGTCGGGCTGATGTAGTTCGGAGTCAGGATTTGTGACAACGGCTGATTGAGGAACCCGGGAATATTCGCGACGTCGCCCTGCTCGATGAACGAGAAGCGGCGTATGAAATAGTCGCGCTCACTGTCCTGTTGAGAATAGCCTGCAGACATGACGATGGTGGAATTCGCCGG
>MGYS01000010.1:11296-19756 GCA_001802565.1 Gammaproteobacteria bacterium RIFCSPLOWO2_02_FULL_57_10
CAGCATAGTCGGTGTTGGTGTCACTCAGCTCGCTGTAGCGGCGCACGTTGCCGTCCGAGCGCAGATTGAAGCGGTAGTCCTCGTCCACCAGATCGTAGCGATATTCGCGGGTATCCGGTGCGTTGCGGTCCGCTGTCGACAGGTTATAGCGCCATGTCACATTCAATTCTCTGGCGTCAGGAAAGTAGTGATCGCCTTGAATCTGGTGAGAGACCAGTTCCCGTTCGATGAATTCAATTTCGGTGATCTTGCTGTCGAGGCGCTCGTCGCCGAAGAAACCGATCTGATCGGCGGCAATATTGTCGGACTGACGCAGCAGGATGTTGGTTGCGCTGAGGGTGTGATTCTCTGACAGCTCGAAACCCGTGGAAAGGATCGAACTGATGTCGACATTATTTTCGGTGCCGTAGAAAGTGAAGGCGTTCTCGCGAACAAGTTCATCCACGCCACCCACCTTGTAGGAGTTGCGCTCGATCTCGTGATTATCCCAGCTGTTCTTGTAATCGACGGCTGCAAGATAATTGAAACGGTAATCGCCGACGTCATGGTAATTGCCCAGCGACGCCGTCATACCAACATCGGCGGGCAGGGTCTTGCTGTCCAGATCGTAGTCGTTATTCAGGCTCTGCCCAATGGCTGCCAGCTCCTCGGGTGTGGAGCCTCCTGTATTCAGGAACGGACTGAGACGCTGCAGGCGCTGACCATCCGCCGTGGCGGCCTTCAGTAGATCCGGCATGGCTCGGGAACCATCGTCGTAGCCCAGCCAGTCTTTTCCGCCGGTGCTTGCCTGCATCCCATCGGAAAAGCTCGAACCCTCTGTCACGCCAACAGAGCTGGCAAGATTGAAAAAGAATTCATCACTGCTCTTCTTCGTGCGCATCTGCAGCACGCCACCACCAAATTCGCTCGGGAACTGCGCGGAATAGGTTTTCTGTACCACGACACTGTCCATGATCGCATTCGGGAACAGGTCAAGTGGGACCACACGATTCAGTGGCTCAGGACTGGGCATGCTCGACCCGTTCAGCAGCGCGGAAGAGTAACGTTCACCCAGGCCGCGTACATAGACATACTTGCCACCGACCAGGCTGATCCCGGCAACGCGCTTCAGGCCTTCGGCGATATTGGTGTCACCGGAGCGCGAGAACTCTTCATTGGTCAGAACATTGGAGAGTGCGGAAGTGCTGCGCTTCTCGTCGGGGACGTAACGCCCGATGACAGAGATCTCTTCGATCTGGGAAATATCTGCAGCGATTGCTGACGCAGCAGAGGTACCGGCATTGTCCTGCGCGAGGACGGGCATGTGGCCAAGGGCGAGAGCTATCGCTGCAGGGAGAGCGCGTTTGATCATGATCAGGGTTCCGTAAATTGAAATGAATCTGGAAGACGGGGCTATTGTACGGATCGAAGATGACAGTAATATTTCAGTTGAGTGAATTGCGACAAAAGTGTGCAACTGAATTGAATTGGCGTTCTGCAAAATGACAAGGGGCACCACTGGCGCCCCTTGTTTTCAATCACTTTTCCTTGCCGTTGCAGCGAGGAAAGTCTACATTTTTCAGTTGAACATCCAGCGTGAAGCCCAGTCAGAATTCTGATCCTTCACTGCACCGATGTGTGTCACAGCGTCGAAGAAGCTGTCGCTCAGCGTTGTTGCTGGCAGTGCGTTCAGACCGGGGCCGTTGATGAATCCGCTCAGATCCGCTGTCCCTGTAGAGTTGCCTGCCTGTCCCGCAAACCAGGCAGAAACGGACCAGGGCTCTGTGGTCGCTTCGGAGAAAGTCGTTGCACACGCCAGACGTGTATTGGTCATCGTCAGGTTGCCAGTCAGTGACGTCGCAGAAGTACCGCCATTGAGGAAGGTCGCGTTATCGTTGATATCCAGGCAGTAGTTGTCAAAGTTGGTCACTACTGTGTTGTGGATATTCACACCAGTACCACGACGAATTTCCAAACCGCGACCGCTGGCGCCTTTGCCGATGAACGTGAAATTCACCAGGGTCGGCTTCGCCCGCGGTGTGGCGTCGAAGTTGAACTCGTTGTTATCCGCTTCGATACCACGATCACCGCCACCAGTTCGCTGTCTGATGATCGCGTGCTGCACCTTGCCCTGGTAGCCGAACGTCCAGTCGAACGAATCGTCTTCGTTGCTGGTCAGAATCAGGTGTTTGACGTTGACGGTACCGCCGAAGAACTCAATGCCGTCGTCCGAGCTGCCGTGCACCTGTACGTAGTCAACCTTGGTGCCGCTGCCCACGCCCTGGAAGGCAATCCCGTTCAGTTCGTTCGTTTCGGTGATGTTCTGGCCTGGGTATTTCACGATCACATAGTTGAGCGTGCCGCTGCTATCGGTTGGGTTGTTGCCACCGTATTTGCCAGTGGAACCTTCACCTTCCAGTTCACACGGTGATACTCCGGCCGCACAACCGTTGACCGGGGCATTGCCGTTGATGATGATGCCGCCCCAGCGACCGCTGGTCGTTGCAGTGGCAGTGGCTTCGCCGTCGTAGGTGAAAATGATCGGGGCGGCTTCGCTGCCGTTGGCCTCGATCTTCGAGCCACGACGGATCACCAGGAAGTTCAGGCCAACCGGACTGATCACCTTGACGCCAGCGTCGATGGTCAGAGTGGCGGAGTTGGTGTTGTCACCGCCGATGAATACTGCGCCATTGAGCAGATAGACGTTGTTGGCATTCAGGTGAGTATTGCTGCTGATGGTACCTGTCAGTACGCATACCGGCTTGCCATCGAATGTGCCACCGGTGGATGCAGTGGTGTTGGTTGGGCATCCTGCGGCCGGAGTATTGGCAATCGAGAAGCTGATGGGTGTGCTGGTGTAAGCCAGTGTATTGATGTTGCCGCCGGTGTAGTAACCGAAGAATACCTGAAAATTCAAACCTGCAAGATTCGAGTTCTTGCCGATCAGGTCATCCATGACGGTGACGCGTTCCTGGGCGGCCAGAGTCTTCACGGCAAACGGTGCCAGTCCACTCACTTGACCATTCCATGGCAGGAAGAAACCACCGGATACCATCTGGAAGGCGCCCATGCCGGACACATTCACCAGTGCCACCAGTGCGCCGGTTTTGCCGACGTCAGCCGCGGCAACGTTGATCGTGCCCATGGCATCGATTGCTGCAGTGCTTGACGCGGAAGTTGTGTAGCTGGAGCCATTGTTGGTAGTGGCTCCGCCCGTGAACGTTGCAGTTGTTGCGGCGCCGGAGGCAGTAGCAGCTGACAGGGCAGGCTCGGCGGCCTGTGCACACAGTGCAGAAAATCCGAGAGTCGCTGCGGCGACGGCTGAGAACAGTGAGTTGCGGTTGAAAGTCATATGAGCTCCTGGGGTCTTGTCCTTGAATAGGGCAATCGCGTTATAAATTTTGGCAGGGCCCATGCTAGTCACTGAATATTGCAGTTGTGCGTCACTTAAATGGCAGTTTTGTTACAGCGCCATGACGCCTGGCAACATGGGCGAGGAGTGTCGACTCAAGAAAAATGTCAGACTTGTGTCATGTTTTGCTCGAACCTCGATAGCAGTTGGCCAGAGTCCTCGTATAAATTCGCTAAACAGATCACAGAATCGAGCTATCGCCCGCTTTCCATGGATTTTGCTACTTCCCCATATGGCGACTGAGGTATAATCGCCTCCGCTTTCAACACTTGGTTACACCAAAGGAGAGACCATGAAGAAAACCTATATGACGGCCATGAGTTTGATGCTTGCCACAAGCGCTTTTGTGGTCGCGCCCACCAGTTCAATTGCAGCAGAGGGGCAGTTCTACCTTGCTCCGGGTCTGCAGTGGATTGACTTCGACAAGGACAGAGGACAGGAAGAAGAGTACGGATTCACGCTCGGGCTGGGTTACGATTTCACCAACAATCTGAGTGGCGAGATCAATGTGTTCGATATGGATCTCGATGGTCCTGGTCCCGACGAGGACCTGTTCCAGTACCGTTTTGACCTTCTGTACAGCTTCGACAGAACCATTGGATCGTTGACTCCGTTCATCGTGGCCGGAGGCGGCCACAACGACTTCAGCCAGAACGAAGAAACTGTGTATGACGCAGGCCTCGGCGTGAAGTACCAGCTCAGCGAAAATCTGGAGTGGCGTACAGCCGTCAGAAAGTTCTGGGGCATGGATGAGCATTACCATGACTACGGCATAGACACCTCGCTGGTGTTCCGTTTCGGTGGCAACGGCGAGCCTGCACGTGCAGCGTCAACTCCAGCGCCAGCGCGTGCTCCTGCAGCAGCCCCGGCAGCGCCGGCCGCAGCGGCTCCTGATGCTGATGGTGATGGTGTACCCGACAGCCGTGATGCGTGTGCGGATACTCCACGTACCCATCGCGTTGACGATCGTGGCTGTTCGATCGTGCTGGAAGAAGTTGCCAGAATCGACCTGAATGTACAGTTCGACTACGATCAGGCTGTTGTGAAGCCGGAATATGTGGCTGAAATCAGACAGGTTGCCGACTTCCTCAACGAACACGACGATACCGTTGCCGTTCTGGAAGGTCACACCGACTCCATGGGTACCGATGAGTACAACATGGGTCTGTCGCAGCGCCGTGTAGACGCCGTCAGACAGATACTGATCGAGCAGTTCAACATTGCTCCCGGTAAAGTCACTGCACGCGGTTACGGTGAATCCCGCCCTGCTGCAACGAATGACACTGCAGAAGGCCGTGCCCAGAACCGTCGCGTACAGAGCGTGATCTCCACGACTCTCCAGCGCTTCGAGACACGCTAAGCCTCTGATACCGCCGGGAGCCCGAATGGGCTGCTGAGCGGATCAACAAGAACCCCTGCCGTGCGTGAGTGCAGCAGGGGTTTTTGCATGATCAATACAGGTGAAGATTTGACTGTTCCTGTGAACCCATTGCCGAGCCTGCATGCGGATCGCCTGTTGTGGCGCTCCGTGTCACAGGTGCTGCCCCGTCCAGATCCAGTCCTGCAGTCATGGCTGCTCGATCCAGGCTCGCTCACCTTGCGTCTGAAACAGCAAAGCGCGGGTCAGTTCAGGGTAGTGGTGCTTGAGGAAGGCTGGGTCAAGCGACAACTGCCAGCGCTTCTGCAATGCTTTCCTTCCTCTGTTGTCCGCGAACGCATGTGGTCACGCAGAGTGCTGTTGCAGTGTGGTGACACCCCATGGGTGGCTGCACACTCGCTCATTCCCGTCAGCAGCATGAACGGCGAGTTGAAACGCCTGCGGCATCTGCACAACAAACCTCTTGGAGAGTTCCTGTTCCGCCATCCCGAACTGCGGCGCGAGCAATTGGAAATCACCCGCACTGCCGATATCTGGGGGCGGCGCTCCTTGTTCCATCTTTATGGCAAACCAATACTGGTTGCTGAATTCTTTCTTCCGGCATTGTTCAGGGATACCTCTGCACAGCAGCGCTGAACCGCTCGAGCCGTGTTGAAAAGGCCTGGGCACTGCATTACCCTCACAGCGCCAATTCACTTCGGACCACACCCATGAGCAATGTCACTCCCGCAGCCAGCGCGCTTACCGGCAAACGCATCATCGATCTCTCCCGTGTGCTGGGCGGACCTTACTGTACCCAGGTACTGGCCGATCATGGCGCCGAAGTCATCAAGATCGAACCCCCCAAGGGCGATGAGACACGAGACTGGGGACCACCCTTCCATGAGGGCGACGCGGCCTACTTCATCGGCGTCAATCGCAACAAGCGTTCCATGGGTATGGATCTCACCAGACCCGAGGGGCGCGACCTTCTTCTTACCCTGCTGGAGGGAGCGGACATTCTGCTGGAGAACTACAAGCCGGGAACGATGGAGAAGTGGGGGCTGGGCTACGAGGAAGTGCTGCGCGCACGCTTTCCTCGTCTGATTCACTGTCGCGTCAGCGGCTTCGGTTCGGATGGCCCTCTCGGAGGCTACCCCGGTTACGACGCGATCGTGCAGGCAATGGCCGGATGGTTCAGTGTCAATGGCGAGATGGGGAGTGCACCGACACGCCTGGGCATTGCCATGGTGGACATGGGCACCGGCCTCTATACGGCGGTGGCGATTCTGATGGCGCTCGCGGAGCGCGAGAAATCCGGGCTGGGACAGTACATTGACATGACGCTCTACGACTGCGCTGTGTCGCTGATGCATCCGCACATCGTGAACTACAATTTTTCCGGAAAAGTGCCGGTCGCGACGGGCAACGCGCACCCCAATATCAGTCCCTATGACACCTTTCGCACCCGTACCGTGGATATCTTCATCGGCGCTGGCAACAACGGGGCATTTGCGAAACTCTGTGAAGAACTGGGATGCAGCGAGTTACTGAGCGACAGCCGCTTTACCAACAACATCGACCGGGTCAACAACCGGCTGGATCTCAAGGCAGAACTCGAATCACGTCTGATGAAAATCGATGGCGCCGAGTTGTGCGGGCGTCTTCTGGAAGCAGGGCTGCCTGCAGGGCCGATTTACGACACCGCTCAGGTTGTAGCTCATCCTCATACCCAGCATCGTGGCATGAACGTCGTGAAGGACTGGTACAGGATGACGGGTACCCCCATCAAGTTTTCACGGACTCCCGGTGCGCTGCGCCACCTGCCACCGAAGTTTGGCGCGCATACCCGTGAGATATTGCAGGGGTATGGCCTGGACGCCACGGCAATAGACGCGCTGCTTGAGGCGGGAGTGGTGCTGGAGCAGCGTCGCTGACGCAGTCTGGATCGCTCATTGCGCTGCGGCAGGCATGCGCACGCGCAATCGAACATTCTCGATTCTGGTCGCAGTACCACCTGGCATTGCGGGACGGAACTGCATGAGCTCGGTGAGTTTGCGGACTCGCACCCGGTTGGCTGTATTGTCCGGTTCGATACTCAGAATCTCGTTGCTGCCGATCTGGCCATTGGAGCGTACGGCGAACGCCAGTGTCGCTACCAGCTCTCCGTCAGCAAGTTCCGGACTCCCCTCCAGTCCCGGAATCAGTGTCGACATCAGGCTGTATTCACCAAGGTCGTAAAGAGGAGGGTTCTCCTGGTGACGACACTCGGGCTGAGCATCCTGCAGGTTGTCGTGGAATACGGTCACCGGCAGCAGTACCGGGCACCGGGTGAATTCCGCCACAGTCGTATCGGGCAACCCGGCCAAAGCCAGCATGGCGAAAGCCTCTTCGTAGTAGTCCAGTGCCGGTCCTGGTGTTGTCGTGCCGCGACGTACTCCGGCGAAATTGCCAGGGCGGCTCTCATACTGCTGGCGCAGCAAGGTGGTGTCTCCCATGTACATCAGGGCCATCGCTTCGGCCTCCAGATTGCCACTGGCGGTATAGATTTCCCGGATGCGCTCGAGCTGAGACAGGTTGGCCGACATGTTGTTCTTGAAGGAGCGTTCGATGACGGTGCTGGCCCGCGATCCGTAGATCTGCTCGATCTCGACCTCCGTGAGCGTGCGCGCCCCCGACAGCGCCGAACCATCGGCAGGGCGGCTGCGGATGCCTTCTGTCATGAGCATCAGATCCTGTGACGTATCCGTGGTGAGCATGATGCCGAGGCCGATGTACATGTCGGCCAGCGCCTCGTCGTAGACGAAGGGCACCAGTTCTTCGCTGGTCTCTCCGAAATGCTCTTCCGCTATCTCCCGCGCCTGCTCTTCCTTGTTTCTCAACTCGACAAGATGGAAGGCCTCACGCTCCCGGGCATCCTGGCTTAGAGCAGTCAGATGCCAGCTGCCCAGTTGTTTCAGCCCAGCGAGCTGTTGCGCCGGTGCCAGCGTCCTGTCCCGCTGATATATCCAGGAAAGGTACTGCAGAGTGTCGCTGACTCCGGACCATTCTCCGGCGGCCGCCCGCAGCCGCAGCAGTGTCTCGACCACGGGAATTTGCGCGGCCGTGTGGAGGCCATTGTTGATGCGGTGAATCTGCAGCTGCTGGTCCAGAAGCGTGATGGCTTCCTCGTAGTTCTCGGCCTCGATGAGGACGTTTGTCAGAGACTCCAGCGGTTCGATCAGGCTTTGATCAAAGGGGCCCAACTCACTCTGCAGTCGTTCGATGGTCTGCTGGTACTGGGCAATGCGCTGCTCGTGATCGATGGCGCGTTGGGTCAGGTTCCCGGCCTCGTCGGGAGGGGTATTGTCCTGTTGCGCGAGGGTATTTTCATACAGGCTGGAAAAAGCCAGCAGCACCAACAATGAGCAGCGTTGCAGCAAGGGGCGGAAGACATTGTCAGTGATACTTTGTTCTCTCATCGTCAGATGCTCTGAATCGAAAGCGAACGTGCCGGGCCATTCTAGCCCACCTTCCGTGTGGACGCACTGTTGACTCGGTGTGGACGATGAAATACAGTCGCCAGCCTCAACCCGTGCTGGCATCTCGCCCGCACAGGATACCTGGCACCGATGAAGGCGTTATCAATGTTCCTGCAATCGCTTAGTACACAGTCTGTCTCCATGACAGTTGCCATGGCTGCCGCCATGTCAGCCGCGCGCTCTGCCGCGGC
>MGYS01000010.1:19774-22409 GCA_001802565.1 Gammaproteobacteria bacterium RIFCSPLOWO2_02_FULL_57_10
AGGCAACATGAGCACGATAACGATCGAAGATGAACTTGGCCTGACCGTCTGTCAGAAACAGCCCGTGGCAATCGAGCGCGGACTGGGCAGCTACGTCTGGGATGAAGACGGCAGGCGATACCTGGACTTCACGGCAGGATGGGGCGTCACCTGTCTGGGGCACTCTCACCCGGTGATTGTGAACGCCATCAGCGAGCAGGCGCGCAAGCTGATGCAGAACCCCAATTCCGGATTCACTTACTCACCGGTGCGTGCACGTCTTCTGACACTGCTGCAACAGGTGCTGCCTGGCCCCCTTGCTCGCGTCTTCTTTGCGAACAGCGGCGCTGAAGCCAACGATGCGGCCGTCAAGCTGGCGCGCAAGGTGACAGGCAGAGCGCAGGTGATCGCCGTGCAGGGTTCTTTTCACGGACGCACGCTGAGCACACTCTCGTTGTCGGGGAGTCCGGCCAATGCCGAGAGATTCCTGCCACGCGTTCCCGGTAATCTGTTCGCTCCCTTTGGAGATATCGATGCACTCGCAGGGCTGATGAATGATCGGGCAATCTACGGGCAGGTGGCTGCTGTCATTCTGGAGCCGGTGCAGGGTGAGGGAGGTGTGAGAGTGCCACCATCAGGATATCTGCAGGCTGTGGCAGAGCTGTGCAAGGCTCACGGCGCGTTGTTCATTGCCGACGAAGTGCAGACCGGTTTCTGTCGAACGGGGCATTTCTTTGCCGTGGGGGCTGCCGGGGTTGAACCCGATATCCTGACCATGGGCAAGGGCATCGCCGGTGGTTTTCCGTTCGCGGCACTGGCGCTGACCGAGGCTGTCGCTGCCGGAGTGAGCAAGGGTGATCACGGCGGGACGTATTGCGGAAATCCTCTGGGTTGTGCGGTGTCCGAGGCGGTAGTCGGCTTCCTGCTGGAGCATCAGGTTGCGGATCGCGTCGCCGCACTGGGTCAAATGGCTCTGCAGAAGCTGAAGAAACTGGCACTGGATTTTCCGCAACAGATTGTCGAGGTGCGTGGTCAGGGGCTGCTGATTGGTATCCAGATGCACGACGACCAGCAGGTGGCTGATCTCACGGCGCTCTGTTTGCAGAAAGGTCTGATGGTCACACCAACCCGTGGAGCGGTGCTGCGAATCATCCCCAGTCTGCTTCTTTCTGCCGCGGAGCTGGATGAGGGCATCACGATTCTGACCGCAGCCCTTTTTGCACAACGCGCGACACTGGAGGCAGTCGAGACCAGTCTGTGCGCCTGATTGTGATGTTTCGAAGGCATGGGCTAGTATGGCCGTCATCCGGCCAGTGGGCTGGCCATGCAATGTAAAAGGGGGAATTCATGAGGAATACGAAGATAGTGCTCGCAAAACGCCCGGTCGGGGAGCCGGATGACAGTTGTTTCCGTGTGATTCACGAGGAGACTCCACCACTGCAGGAGGGACAGATTCTCATCAAGGTGTTGTGGCTGTCGCTCGATCCCTACATGCGCGGCAGGATGAATGACGTGAAATCCTACGCCAAGCCTGTGGAGATCGGCGAAGTGATGGTGGGAGAGTCAGCCGGTGTTGTCATCGAGTCGCGTTCAGCCAGGTACAAGGTGGGAGATTACGTGACGGCGCACATGGGCTGGCAGAGCATGATTGTGGTGGACGACAGTCTGCCGCGCCTGATGAAGGTTGATCTGGCCAATGGGTCGTTGTCCGCCCATCTGGGCGTCGTCGGCATGCCGGGCCGCACGGCGTATTTCGGTCTGCTGGAGCTCGGCAAACCTGTCGCAGGAGAGACTCTGGTGGTAGCGGCAGCTTCCGGCGCCGTGGGCTCTGTGGTTGGGCAGATGGCAAAGATTCTGGGTCTGCGCGCGATAGGCATTGCGGGTGGTGCCGACAAGTGTCGCTACGTGAAGGAGGAGCTGGGGTTTGACGAGTGCATCGACTACAAGGCGGGCAATCTCGCGCAGGAACTGAAGAGGGCGTGTCCGCAGGGCATCGATATCTATTTCGAGAACGTGGGCGGCGATGTCGCCAGAACGGTGGCGCCTCTGCTGAACAAAGGCGCCAGGGTGCCCATTTGCGGTTATGTCTCTGACTACAACGCCGCAGATGTCACGACCGTTGAGCATCCCTTGCATATTCTCAAGCGTCTGGCACCACACGAGCCAGAGAGTCGCTTCTTCGTGGTGACGGAGTGGATGGATCGCTGGCTGGAGGCAACCGTACAGCTTGGCAAGTGGGTCAAGGAAGATCGCCTGCATTATCGCGAGTCAATCGGCGAAGGCCTGGAAAGAGCGCCGGAGTATTTTCGCGGCTTGCTCAAGGGCAGGAACTTCGGCAAGCAACTGGTGAAAGTGGCTGACGAATAGCAATGCGACGGTAGCAGGAGATCCTCATGGCAATTCAGAACGAACAGTCACTGAAGATCAGTGATCTTTTTTCATTGCGCGGAAAGACTGCATTGGTGACCGGCGGCTCCAGCGGGCTGGGCTATATGATGGCGGCGGGACTGCTGCAGAATGGTGCGAAGGTCTATATCGCGTCGCGCAGTCAGAAGCGCTGCGAGGATGCCGCGGCTGCGCTGTCCGTTCATGGTGATTGCGTTCCGCTTGCGGCAGACGTCACCGACGCCGCGCAGCGTGACGCGCTGGTGACAGA
>MGYS01000010.1:22429-29679 GCA_001802565.1 Gammaproteobacteria bacterium RIFCSPLOWO2_02_FULL_57_10
ATGCTGGCAGCAACTGGGGCGCGGCGATCGAGGATTATCCTGATGCAGCATTCGACAAGGTGCTGCGTACAAACGTCAGCAGTGTCTTCTCTCTCACGCGCGATCTTCTCGTGTTGCTGGCGCGCTCTGCCACAGCGAAGAATCCTGCGCGTGTCATCAACATCGGCTCCATGGATGGCCTGCAGGTGCCGATCGTGCAGCGTGTGCCGACGTTCGCGTATTCTGCAAGCAAGGCGGCATTGCATCATCTGACGCGCACGCTCGCAGTCGAGCTCGGGCCTCGACATATCACCGTGAATGCCATCGCGCCCGGTTTCTTCGAGTCAAAGATGACGGACTACGTGTTGGACAATTTCCGCGCCGATATCGAAGACGATTGCCCGCTGGGTCGCATCGGGACTCCGGAGGACATCGTGGGGACTCTCCTCTATCTTGTCTCACGTGCCGGTGCGTACACCAACGGCGCGATCATTCCTGTCGATGGCGGCACTCATGTCAGTAAAGGAAAAAGAGACTGGCAATCCTGACAAAGTGCTTGTTCCGTTTCTGCACTCTTGCTAATTTATGATAATGATCGCAGGTAGTATTCATATTGATAATATTGCCTATTTGAGCAAATGATTGTTGAGAGGGGGAGGAGCGGAGTGAGCCTATTCAATCTGACAGGGAAAGTGGCGTTGATAACGGGTTCTACCAAGGGCATTGGTCTGGCAATTGCCAGGCGCATGGCGCAGGCCGGTGCGCGCGTGGTGATCTCGAGCAGAAATCAGGATATCTGCGATGAGGTGGCTGCGAGCATCAATGCGGAAGGGGGTGTGGCGGTGGCGATCGCCTGCAATATCAATTACAAGGAGCAGCTCCGACAACTGGTCGACAAGACGGTGGAGCAGCTCGGTGCGATTGATATTCTGGTGTGTAATGCGGCGTTGAATCCGCATTACGGATCGTCTCAGAACATTCCCGATGAGGCATTCGACAAGATCATGAATGCCAACATCGGGAGTGCTCATCGTCTCTGCCAGATGGTACTGCCAGCGATGGCGGAAAAGGGCGGTGGTGCTGTCATCATCGTTTCCTCGATAGCAGGACTCAAGGGGACTCCGGTGCTCGGAGCCTATGGTATTTCCAAGGCGGCAGACATGCAGATGGCGCGCAATCTCGCTGTCGAGTGGGGGCCGAAGAATATTCGTGTCAATTGTATTGCCCCAGGTCTGGTGCGCACCGATTTTGCCCGCGCACTCTGGGAGAATCCGGAGACCTACGCCGCGACCGTGGCGAAATATCCATTGCGCCGCATCGGTGAGCCGGACGAAATAGCTGGCGCCGCCATCTACCTTGCGTCGGACGCAGGAAGTTTCACGACTGGACAAACACTGGTTGTTGACGGCGGTGGTACGATTGCCGGCTAGAATTGCCGTTGGACAACACAAGAAACATATGGGGAGAAGGGCATGATGGATTTGGGCTTGTCTGCGGAAATGGTGGAGATCAGGGAAAAGATCCGCTGCTTCGTGGAGGAGGACGTTGCCGCTGTGGAGCACGATTACCACTCTGAAATTGCGGTGGGTGATCGTTGGTCACATACCCCCAGGCAGGATGAGATCATGGAGGGTCTCAAGAACAAGGCTCGCTCTCTGGGGCTGTGGAATTTCTTTCTGCCCAAGAGTCAGGGTGGCGCCGGTATCACTAACCTCGAATATGCGCATCTCGCCGAAATCATGGGGCGCAGCCGCCTGGCTTCCGAAGCATTCAATTGCAGCGCACCTGACACCGGTAATATGGAGGTGCTGGAGCGCTACGGTTCGGAAGAGCAGAAGGCCATGTGGCTCAAGCCCTTGCTGGAAGGAAAGATTCGTTCCGCATTTGCCATGACCGAGCCCGATGTGGCGTCCTCCGATGCGACCAACATTGCGACCCGGGCCATCCTGGATGGCGACGAGTGGGTCATCAGTGGTGAGAAATTCTACATCTCAGGTGCTGGAGACAAGCGCTGCAAGATCATGATTGTCATGGTGGTGACCGATCCCGAGGCACCCCGCCACAATCGTCAATCACAGATACTTGTGCCCATGGATACTCCGGGTGTCGAGATCGTCAGACCGATGGAAGTCTTCGGTCGAGATGATGCGCCCCACGGTCACATGCACATCCGTTTTCACAATGTTCGCGTGCCACAGAAGAACATCATTCTCGGCCGAGGTCGTGGATTCGAGATTTCTCAAGGTCGTTTGGGGCCAGGTCGCATTCATCACTGCATGCGCTCCATCGGTGCGGCAGAGAAAGCGTTGCAGCTGATGTGCGAACGCGCGGTCAGTCGTGAGGCATTCGGCAAGCCGCTCGCCGAGCTTGGCGGCAACTACGATCTGATTGCCGATAGCCGCATCGAGATCGAGATGTGCCGTCTGCTGGTGTTCAAGGCCGCTTACTTGATGGATACCATCGGCAACAAGGCCGCTCGCGACGCGATTTCCCAGATCAAGGTTGCCGTCCCCAACATGGCGCTGCGAGTCATTGACCGTGCCATTCAGATGCACGGCGCGGCAGGCGTGTCGCAGGACTTCCCGCTCGCGACCCTGTGGACCAACCAGCGTACTCTGCGTCTGGCCGATGGCCCCGACGAAGTGCATCGGCGTGTCGTGGCACGCACAGAGCTCGCTCGCTACAGGATGTGACGGTCCAGGCGTTCTTCCTGTCGTTGTTGATCCATTCTCCGCCAGATAGCGTACCCTGTTGCAGTGATCAATGATCAGCGACAGGGTTCGATGCTGTCAGCGCGCGGACGTTTTTCCGCCTATCGGAGCAGGTGCTCCTCTGCTCATAACGGGAACACTGAGTGAAAATCGCCATCATCGGATCGGGCATTTCCGGTCTCACCGCAGCTTATTACCTCCACAAACAACACGACATTACCGTATACGAGGCCGACACCCGCCTTGGTGGTCACACCGCTACCGTCGATGTGACGCTCGGCGGGCACTCCTGGAGTATCGATACCGGATTCATTGTCTTCAACGACTGGACCTATCCCAACTTCATTCGCCTGATGGACGAAATCGGTGTGGCGTCGCGGCAGTCCGACATGAGCTTCAGCGTCAGCTGCGAGCGCACGGGGCTGGAGTTCGCGGGAGTGGATGGACGTCTGGCCTTGCTGAACGGACTGTTCGCACAGCGCAGCAATCTGCTGTCACCGACGTACATCGGCATGCTGCTGGACATCGTGCGCTTCAACAAGCAGGCCGTCGCGGATGTTGAGCTCGATCGCATCGATCGGGATATCACCTTGCGGGACTACGTCGCGAAGCATCACTTGGGCAAACAGTTCATGGAGTTCTATCTGATCCCCATGGCCTCGGCCATCTGGTCAACGCCGATACGCCAGATGTACGAATTTCCCATGCGCTTCATGCTGCCATTCATGTACCGCCACGGCCTGCTCAGTGTCAGCAAGCGGCCCAAATGGCGCACCATTGTCGGCGGGTCGAAGAGCTATATTGCACCGCTCAGTGCGGGCTTCAGCGACAGAATACGGCTGGGGACGCCGGTAACGGGTATCAGTCGTCAGCAGGATTCCGTTACGGTCGAGACGGCAGGACAGGTGGAGACCTTCGATCATGTGGTGCTCGCATGCCACAGCGACCAGGCTCTTGCGCTCCTGACGGATGCGACTCAGGTCGAAAGCGCGATACTGTCCGCGGTCCGCTATCAGGAAAACGATGTGGTCCTGCACACGGATATCGGCCAGATGCCGACGAACAGCCGCGCATGGGCCAGCTGGAATTATCGCCTGAGACCCGGCTGCGAGGATGCACTGCCGGTTGTCACCTATGACATGAACCGCCTGATGGGGCTCGACTCGCCGGCCCGCTTCTGCGTGACGCTCAACAACACGGCGGCGATCGCCCCCGAAAGCATTCTGGGTCGTTTCAATTACGCTCACCCGATCTTCACGCAGGGCGGGGTGGATGCACAATTGCGCTGGAATCAGGTCAATGGCGCCCGCCGCACCTGGTTCTGTGGCGCGTGGTGGGGCAAGGGATTTCATGAAGACGGAGTGGTCAGCGCCATCCGTGTGGCAGACGCGCTGGGAGCGTCAGTCGCGGAGCTGTGAACTCAGGAGAGCCAGTCGAAGCTGCGTCCCAGTGTTGTCAGTTTGAATGAACGCAGCTCGTCGCTCTCAACCTTGTCGCCGCTTTCAATTCCGGGACCGTCAATGACCCGGGTCGTGAAACTCTCCAGATCGAACATCACCAGACTGGCCTGCTCATCCATCGGCAACAGTGCCGCCGGTGTCAGTTTGGGTGACTGTGCGAAGAGCAGGGCCCGGTCTACGGGAGACCACTGCAGATTGTAGAGTGTGTCTTCTGTCGTGAAGATCGTGACCGGCGAGCTGGGCAGGCGCGTCGATCCCAATACGAGGCTCGAGCCTTGATCGTCGTAATGAATGTAGGCAAACAGTCCGCCATCGCGTGACACCACGGGCTGGGTCGCACCCAGTGCTCCGAGTTGAGTGGGCACACTGGCGCTGCCATCCACACTGCTTGTTGCGGCGACGGTTTCCAGTCTTTCGGCAATAAGGGCGTCGAATGCGGCCTGGCTGCTCAGATTGATATCGGCCAGCGCGATCCCGGCGGCTTCCTGCTGCATCAGGGGCTCCTGCATCTGCAGCAGGACTACCAGCACAGCACCAGCCGCCACCGAGGCTGCGGCAGCCATGCCGGGCAGCGACAAGAGACCGGAGCGAACTCTGGCGGCGATCGGCGAACGAGTCCCCTGCAATGAAATCACGGTGCTGGTCCGGCTGTTGTCAGCCATATGTTCCTGTATGCGGCAATCCGGCGAAAGCCGATAGCCAGTCTTGGGGATGGTATCGATCAGTCTGCCTGCAGCGTCACCGCGTGACAGCTGCTTGCGCAGCTCCGAGACGGCACGGGTCAGGGAATTTTCGTTGACGATCACTCGAGGCCACAGATGAGCCATCAGCTCATCGCGGCCAAACACGCGCTGCGGATCGGCAGAGAGCAGACAAAGCAGGCGCATCAGCCGTGGTTCCAGCGAGCGAAGCTCCCCGTTGTCCAGGCAGCGCAGTTCATTGCTCTGCGGCAGCACGAGCCAGCGATCGAGGCAGAAGGGAGCGCCGCGTTCCGCGAGGATGCTACTGCTTTTCATGCTGCTGTGACCTGTGGCATTGCTGTCCATGATTGACACCCATTTGTGACGGGCCTGCGTCGATCAGGCTCCGCCGCTGTACTGATTTGTTGTCTGATGCGCTAGTGCCTTGCTGATGTTACTGGTTAGACATCATTGGGGTCTTGGTCGTTCGATCTCAAGTGAAAGTTTGTACGCAGGCGCGAGTGTATTCCGTTGCGATTCTAGTCGAAATTCCCCATGCGCCGCAGCCCCGGGCGCATTCTTCATGTTTTCTGGACATAAAATTCAGGATTTCCTCAGGCATTTGCTTCGTGTGGTCACTAGATTGGGCCCATGAAACATCTTCCACTTGGACTATCTACGAGGAATATCATGAAGAAAATTGTGGTGACCTGTTTGCTGTTACTGTCCGTGACTGCGGTGGGGATAGTGAATGTCAGCGCTCTGAGCGAGGACGCCGCGCGTAACGGTGTGCCGTCCCTGGCTCCCATGCTGGAAAGTGTGACACCCGCCGTGGTGAACATTTCCACGACACAGGCGGCCAGAGTGCCTGACCAGTTGCGCTTCTTCAATGAGGAGGATCTGCGCAGGTTTTTCAACGATCCTGCCAACCCTCTGGGGCAGCAGGGCCCTCGGAGTGCGGTGAGAGCGACGGGTTCCGGCGTCATCGTGGATGCTGGCGCGGGTTACGTCATCACCAATCATCACGTCATCGCCAACGCCGATACCATCACCGTGTCGCTGCAGGATGGTCGCGAGTTCAAGGCCACGTTGCTGGGCAGTGATGCCAGCACTGATGTGGCACTGCTGCAGATCGAGGCAGACAACCTGCAGGCGCTGGATTTCGCCGACATCAGCAACCTGCGCGTGGGCGACTATGTGGTGGCCATCGGCAATCCCTTCGGCATCGGTCAGACCGTCACGTCAGGCATTGTCAGCGCGCTGGGTCGTGGCGGGCTGAACAACGAAAACTATGAAGACTTCATCCAGACCGATGCGGCGATCAACGTCGGCAACTCAGGCGGCGCCCTTGTCGATCTCGAGGGCAGGCTGATCGGCATCAACACGGCCATCATCAGCGGCAGTGGCTCCAACGCAGGCATCGCGTTTGCCGTGCCCGTCGACATGATTGCGGCCGTGATGGAACACCTGCAGCGCGACGGTGAAGTGCGTCGTGGACAGCTTGGCGTGCAGATTCAGGATCTGAACAGCGCGATGGAGGAAACTCTGCAGACAGGGGCTGGCAGGGGCGCGCTGGTGACCAATGTGTTGCCTGGCAGTTCCGCCGAGGCGGCCGGAATAGAAGTGTCGGATGTGATCGTGGAGATCGATGGTCGCAAGGTTGAGAGCGGTCGCGAACTCAGAAACATCGTGGGGTTGATGCGCGTGGACCAGGAAGTGGAGCTCGTTCTCTATCGTGATGGCAGCAGGGAAACAGTCACAGCCGTCATCGGTGGGGATTCACCCAGTGTTGCCGCGAACGAAGGGGCCTCCGAGGGACGCAGACTGGACGAGACAGGCTTCAATGGCGCGCAACTGCGCACCTTCGACCCCGCCAGTGCCGCTGTGCAGAGTGAAGGCGTACGCGGTGGCGTGGAGGTAGTGGACGTCGATCAGCAGAGCCCCGCATTCCGCGCAGGGCTGCGTCCCGGCGATGTGATCTATGAAGTGAACAGAAGCAGTGTCGCCAATCTGCGGGACTTCAACGAGATCGTCTCCGAACCCGCGGCCGTCACCGCGCTGAGCGTGATCCGTGAGAATCGCAGGATGCTCGTGATCCTCTCGTGACCCGGTCGAAGGTCACTGCAGTAGCAGTATCCGGGTGAGTACCCGCGGATACAGGAATCGACATCTGGCAAGGAAGTATTGGTTCAAGTAACAGGTTTTCCAGCACTGTGCCTATCTTTGACCGACCGTGGGTGATTCCCGGTCGGTCTTTTTTTTGGGTTGCTTCCCGTCAGTCGGCAAGGTTTGCAACGAGAGGATTACGTGCTATTTTTCAGCGCCGTCCTGATTCCATGAATTCAGATTCAGGAACAATTCACGCTCAGATCGAGCTCGCCAACCTCCGGGAAATCACACAGTTGCTTCGATCCACAAGT
>MGYS01000011.1:0-4494 GCA_001802565.1 Gammaproteobacteria bacterium RIFCSPLOWO2_02_FULL_57_10
ATGCCCCCTGCGGTGACCGTAAACCGCCTGGACGGCGGTTTCCGAGCCTACATGGATGTATTCACGGCGTGTCACCGCAGGGGGCACCGGCAGCACGCTCATTCCACTGAACTCAACGTTCGAGGATTATGAAACTATATGGGTAGGGATTTGTTTCAGAGGGCTGGTGGTTTTCGCGAGCGAGCTCGCGCCATTCGTTGAGATTGAATTCGGGGAAGTGCGCATCGCCATCAACTTCAGCGTGCACCTGCGTCATGTAGAGACGATCAGCTTTTGGCAATGACAGCGCGTAGATTTCTGCACCACCGATCACCACCACTTCTTCTGCACCGTCTATGACTGAAATCTTTTCAGCGAGCGCGATCGCTTCATCCAGCGTGTGCACAATCTTGACGCCATCGGCGTGAAAATTTCTGTCACGGGTGATCACGATATTGGTGCGGCCCGGCAACGGACGACCAATGGACTCCCACGTCTTTCTGCCCATGATGATCGGCTTGCCCATCGTCACGCGCTTGAAGTATTTCATGTCTTCGGGGAGATGCCACGGCAGCGCGTTGTTGCGGCCAATGGCGCGGTTGTTTGACATGGCCCAGATCAAGGCGAGTTTCATCGAAAACACTCTGCGATAGAAAACGAATCAGATGGCAACTGGCGCCTTGATGTGTGGATGTGATTCATAGCCGACGATCTCGAAATCCTCGAATACGTAGCTGAAAATATCATCCGGTTTGCGCTTTATGTTCAGGCGCGGCAGCGGCATGGGCTGCCGAGTGAGCTGCAGGCGGGCCTGCTCCAGATGATTGCTGTAGAGATGCGTGTCACCACCCGTCCAGATGAAATCACCGACGTCGAGATCACATTGCTGTGCCACCATGTGTGTCAGCAATGCATAGGATGCGATATTGAACGGCACTCCCAGAAATGTGTCGGCCGATCTCTGGTAAAGCTGACAGGACAACTTGCCGTTCGCCACATAGAACTGGAACAGCGAGTGACACGGCGGCAAGGCCATCTGATCGACATACGCAGGATTGTAGGCCACCACCATCAGACGCCGTGAGTCGGGATTGCGGCGGATCTGCTCAATCAATTTGCTGATCTGATCGACTGACTGACCATCGGGGCCGGGCCACGAGCGCCACTGGAATCCGTACACCGGGCCAAGGTCACCATTCTCATCTGCCCATTCGTCCCAGATGGAGACGCCGTTCTCTTTCAGGTAACGGATATTGGTGTCGCCGGTCAGGAACCACAGCAGTTCATGAATGATGGAGCGCAGATGCAGCTTCTTCGTTGTCAGTAGCGGAAAACCCTGTGCAAGATCGAAACGCATCTGATGCCCGAATACCGACAGTGTGCCGGTGCCAGTGCGATCAGTCTTGGTCGCACCTTCATCGAGTATGCGTTGCAGCAGATCAAGATATTGTTTCATGTTTTTCAGCTCACTCGCATGAATCAGGGCTTGTGCTGCGCAGGAGCAGCGGTGCCCGAACGGTAGGCAATCGTCATCAGTATGATACCGGCCACGATCATCGGCAGCGACAGTATCTGGCCCATGGTCATCCAGTCCAGCGCCACGAATCCAATACCCTCATCCGGTTCACGGAAGAATTCCACGAAGAAGCGCTGGCAGCCATAGCCGATGCCGAAGAGGCCAGATACGGCATACAGCGGACGCGGGCGCGAAGCGAACCACCACATGATGCCGAACAGCAGCACTCCCTCGAGGGCAAACTGATAGAGCTGTGACGCATGGCGGGGAAACTCGTCAACATGCGGAAACACCATGCCCCACGGGACATCGGTCTGGCGTCCCCACAGCTCGCCACCAATGAAATTGCCGAGGCGACCGGCACCCAATCCGAACGGTGCCAACGGAGCAATGAAGTCGAGCACTTCGAAATAACGTTTACCCAGTTTGCCCGCGTACCAGTACAGCGCCGCCATCACGCCGAGAAAACCGCCGTGAAAGGACATCCCGCCTTCCCAGACTCGCAGCACCCAGAGAGGATCGCCCAGCATCTTGTCGAAATTGTAGAACAGTGCGGAGCCAATGCGCCCACCCACCACGGCACCCATCGCACCATAGAAAATCAGGTCGGCAATCTGTTCATCCGTCCAGAGGCCGGGGCTGCGTCGTGCGCGCAGTCGTGCAAGGAACCATATGCCGCCGAAAGCGACAATGTACATGATGCCGTACCAGTGGACTGTCAGCGGGCCGAGCGAGAAGGCAACGGGATCGAATTGCGGATAAATCAGCATGGGCAGGTCAGTTCTCGAGAGGCAGAGCTAATTGTTACTCAGTCCAGCAGATCCAGCAGCGCCTTCTTCTTCTCGAGAGACAGCTCCTGGAATTTCTGTATCAACCTGAGCGCCGATTCGTCGAGTTTCACTTCCGAAGGGGCCAGACCAATCCGCTCTGCACCCATTCCCCCACCATCCGCTGCCACGAATTGTTCCAGCAACAGCGTGATCTCGGAATTCATGCTGCGACGGTTCTTGCGGGAGATAGCGGCCAACTGTTCGTGATACCCCTTGGGAAGACGCAGCACGAACTTGTAGTCCTGCTGGCTGGCATCATTTTCACGAGCTGACTGGGCGTAGTTGTTGCGAGACATTGTGTAACTTGCTTCCTTGGTGGCCAAACATGACAGACAACAGGACGACTGCCTGCAAAACACTTGAATTGGGTTGTTCAGACGACGCAATCGGAATCGCGTCCCGATTAGTCTATTAGAATGAGGCTGACGATGCCATCCATAGATTCGTCAGGTCTCGATATATCCCTATGCCGCTCTCATCCAAGAGCTATCCTGGAAGCGTATTATCCTGATATCGGCGGACATTTCTGTAGGAATTTTGCCATTCGTGCAGGTTAATTGCGTATTCGGCCGTGAAAACCTGTCTTTTCGCCGACCTGGAGTGTTCAATCGCGGGCGTGGCCCGCTCCCACAACTGCAATCATGACTTTCAGTTGTTGCGGGAGGAACGCAGCAGTCGATCCACACCCGCGTTGTAGAGTGCCAGGTCAACACAGCTTCTCACCATTTGCGCATCGTCCATCTGCATGACCTGATGCAGCAATTCCTTGGCGGAAGTCAGTGTCATCGTGCGAATGACGGCCTTGACCCGCAACAGTGTTGTCGCGTTCATCGAGAGAATATCGAAACCCATGGCCATCAACAGAATGGCCGAGCCGGGATCCCCTGCCATCTCGCCGCAGATACTGACGGTTCTGTTCTCCGCGTGCGCTTCCGTGACCACATGTTGCAAAGCCTGCAGCACAGCAGGATGGAATGAGGTGTACAGGCTTGCCACTCGAGGATTGTTGCGATCCACGGCCAGCAAATACTGAGTCAGGTCGTTGCTGCCAACGGAGATGAAGTCCACCAGCCTGCAAAGAGCACGTGTCTGGTAGACGGCTGCCGGCAATTCGATCATCACACCGATCGGAGGCATACGCACCTCAAGGCCCTCTTCACGCAACTCGCGGAAGGCGCGCTTGATGATCTGAATCGAGCCGGTCACTTCCTGCACGTTGGAAATCATGGGCAGCATGATCTGCAGATTGTTCAGCCCCTCACTCGCGCGAATCATGGCTCGCACCTGGGCAATGAAAATCTCCGGATGATCGAGAGTGACGCGAATGCCGCGCCAGCCCAGGAATGGGTTGGCTTCCTGAATCGGGAAATAGGGCAAGGCCTTGTCGCCGCCGATGTCCAGCGTTCGCATGGTCACCAGCTTGGGAGCGAAAGCCTGTAGCTGTTCTCGATAGATCGCGGCCTGCTCCTGCTCACTGGGGAAGCGCTCACTCAACAGGAATGGCACTTCCGTGCGGAACAGACCGATACCCTCGGCGCCGTGATCAAGGGAGCGAATGACATCGGACATCAGGCCCGTGTTCACCCACAGATTCACACGATGCTGGTCTGGCGTCTCGCAGGGCAATTTGATCAAGCCCTCCAGGCCTTTGACAAGTTGCTCCTCTTCCTTGATGACTTCGCGGTAACGATTGCGCAGCTGTTCCGAGGGATTGCTGTAGACCTGGCCGTTGTAACCATCGACGATCAGCTCACGACCGTCCAATTGTCTGTAAGGCAGATCGATCACACCCATCGCTGTCGGAATGCCCATGGTGCGAGCGAGAATCGCCACGTGGGAGTTACTGGAACCCTTCACGGAAACAAGTCCGCGCAGTTTTTCCTTTGGTACTTCGGCCAGCATGGCGGCGGTCAGCTCCTCGCTGACGAGGATAGTGTTGTCCACGTACTCCGTCTTCACCACATCCTTGTCCTGCAGATAGAACAGGACACGACTGCACAGATCCTTGATGTCGGCGGCCCGTTCGCGCAGATACGGGTCCTTCATCATCTCGAAGGCACTGACATGATCCTTGGCCACATCGGCCAGCGCTCCCTGAGCCCACTGCCCCTGACGAATCCGGTCGATGACCTCCTTGCCCAGTGCATCATCATCCAGCATGCGCAGATA
>MGYS01000011.1:4500-6692 GCA_001802565.1 Gammaproteobacteria bacterium RIFCSPLOWO2_02_FULL_57_10
GAACAGCTCCCGCTCCTCTGGCCGCAGGCGCGTCTCGAGCTTGCTGGTCAGGGCAGACATGTCACGGCGCACTGAACTGAGAGCGGAATTGAAATACTCCACTTCCTTGTCCACATCCGCACAGGCACGGTTGGGAATAAGATCGAGATCAGCGGGCGGAAAGACCACCACGGCATGACCGATGGCCACGCCCGTGGAACCGGACACACCGGCAAAGCTGGTATCGGACTTGCGCTGTCCCGACGGGCTGACGCCCTGAATCGCACCTGTCGCCTCGGCAGCCGCGATGACGCCGGAAAGCTGGGCGGAAAGCGTGATGAGAAAAGCTTCTTCTCCCTCGTCGAAGCTGCGCTTTTCCCTGTGCTGAACAACCAGCACGCCCAGCACCTTGCGATGGTGAATGATGGGCACGCCAAGGAAGGAGCTGAACTCCTCTTCACCGGTCTCCGAGAGATAGTGGTAATTCGGGTGTGAGCGGGCATCCTCAAGATTGACGGGTTCGGCATTGCTGGCCACCAGGCCCACCAGACCCTCGCCCACCTGCAGACTGACGTGGCCAACCGCCGCCTTCTTCAAACCTTCCGACGCCATCAGTACATGGCTGTTGATTTCGGGGTCGAGCAGATAGACGGAACACACCTGTGTGTTCATGGCATCGCGCACTCTGGTCACGATGACATCGAGGGCAGTCTGCAAATCCTTCGCAGTATTGACCTCCTGTACTATCTCTCGCAGTCTTTCCAGCATGTTCTAATTCCGTCTCACTTACGGGTGTTGATTGGCAACGCAGGGCTTGGGCTGTATCCGATCAGGCTCAGGATCGCACGAACTGGTTAAGGGGTGTCACCAGCTCTTTCAACGCCTGTCGATAGACTTCGCGCTTGAAATCGATGACCTGACTGAGCGGGTACCAGAAACTGACCCAGCGCCAGTCATCGAATTCGGGGGTACTGTTACCCAGAAGATCGATCTTCTGTTCGTCGGAGCGCAGCCCGAGCAGGTACCACTTCTGCTTCTGTCCGATACACACCGGACTGGAATTCTGCCTGATGAGATTCTTCGGTAACTGGTAATAGAGCCAGCCTCGGGTGGAAGAAATGATCTCAACGTCGTGCGGCTCCAGACCCACCTCTTCCTTCAGCTCACGAAAGAGTGCCTGTTGCAGACGTTCTCCGTGACGGATGCCGCCCTGCGGAAACTGCCATGCCTCCTGACCAATGCGCTTTGCCCACAACAGCTGACCTTGCTGATTGCAGATGATGATACCTACATTAGGCCTGAAACCTCTTGAATCTATCATCCTGGCGCCCGGTCCTTATCAAAAATCATCTTCGGCATTGTTTCACAACTGTAACAGCTTGTTCAACGACCGGCTCGCGAGGCTGCGCTTGCCTTTGGAACAGGTATAATGCCCGGCTTTCAGACTGCCTCCCCGGACCTATAGCATCATGACACTGTCTTCTAAAAGAACACTGGCCATATTCGACCTCGACAATACCCTGCTCGGTGGAGACAGCGACCACTCCTGGGGAGATTTTCTCATTGGCAAGGGGCTGGTCGACGCAGCTGAACACAAGGCTCGCAATGACCACTTCTACTACCAGTATCAGAATGGCGGCCTGAACATGGTGGACTACGTCGAGTTTGCCGTCGGACCCATCAAGGGGATGCCGAGGGCCGAGCGCGAAGCACTGCATCGGGATTTCATGCGCGACTTCGTGGAGCCGATGATTCTCCCGGCTTCTCTGCGGTTATTGCAGGAACATCGCAACAAAGGCGATTTTTGCCTGATCATTACAGCAACCAATCGCTTCATCACAGAACCGATTGCCGAACGCCTTGGTGTCGACGCCCTCATCGCAACCGATCTGGAAATGGTGAACGATTGTTATACGGGAAAAGTCGATGGCATTCCCAGCTTCCAGGCAGGCAAGGTCGTGAAACTTGACAAGTGGTTAAGCGATCGAGCACAGGAAAATGCCAATCATCACGCTTTCACTATGGCCGATAGCGTTTTCTACAGCGACTCCTTCAACGATCTGCCATTGCTGGAAAAGGCCGCCCGAGCCGTGGCCGTCGATCCGGATGCGAAGCTGCAGAAAATCGCGCAGGAACGTGGCTGGGAAATCATCAGCCTGCGGTGACTCGAAGCACTACAGCTTGGCGAGCGTGATCTCGACGATAAGATCATC
>MGYS01000011.1:6749-12814 GCA_001802565.1 Gammaproteobacteria bacterium RIFCSPLOWO2_02_FULL_57_10
TCGAGATTCGCAGGCACTTTCAGCACTGCCTGCGCATTGAAGAGCAGCTCGCCAGACATCGGCGCGCTGCTGCATTGAGTCGCCAGCTCTTCCACGTTGACGTGCTGTGCTGCAAGCGCTCGCGAAATTTCCTTGATGATACCGGGCCTGTCGTTGCCCACGAGCGACAAGCGCAGCGTGCGCTGACGCGCGACTGGTTCGGTGACATTGACCTTCTCCACCACCAGTCTCAGCACGGAAGACAGTTTCTGCAGATCCTGCACCAGTGCATCAGCGTGAGAATCCTCCACACTGACACGCAGGATGCCGGCAAACTTGCCCGCCAGATGTGACATGTTGCTTTCCAGCCAGTTGCCGGAATGTCTGGCAATGGTCTCGGACAGCAATTCCACCAGACCCGGCTTGTCATCACCGATGATCGTCAGCACCAGATAAGTCGCCATCTCACTCACTCTCCCTGATTCATGCACTGATCATCACGCGACGCGTGAATTGACCGAAGTCTTCCCAGAAGCTGACCTTCTCCGGCAGGTCTTCGGCGCGTGCCTGTACCCTGCCATTCACATCCGTCACTCGCGACACCAGCGTATGTTCGCCCGGCTGAGCGCCCTGCCAGTCAAACGTGAACAGCTTCCACGAAAACTGTGAGGACTGCGGATCAATCGCAGCCTGTTGCCAGGGCCCGCCATCGATACTGACCTCCACACTCTGGATCGGCGTGCCATCGTTGAGAATGAAACCTGTCACCTTGTGCGCATCTCCATTGCGGGTGACGCGCACGATCGCAGACTTGAGGTTCATCCGAGCCACCGAGTTTTCCACCCAGCGCTCCTGATCGCCCACCATTTCTCTCTTCAGTGTCACATAGTCGCGGCCCATGAAACGGCCCATGTAACGAGTGTCCTGAATATGAATCTGCGTCAGCCATTTCACATTGGCGACGCCATAGAAACCAGGCACCAGCAGACGCACTGGCTTGCCGTGGAAATGCGGCAGTGGTTCGCCATTCATCTCGAAGGCGAGCATGTTATTCTCGTTCATGGCATCTTCCAGCGACAGGGAGCGCGCAAAAGCCTTCGACACCTTGCGGCCACGAATCTCTTCCTCACCGATATCGGCGCCAAAGAACACGACCTCCCTTCCCCCCGGCTGCACGCCTGCCTCGAGCAGAATGTCGCGCAGACTGACACCGCGCCAGGTGGCATTTCCGATCAGCCCATGGAACAGCCGTGCGCCATTACCGCCACATTCGAAGCCCACGTCCTTTTCGATCACTGCACGACTGCGCAATTGCTCCAGCGAGAAAGTCAGCGGGTTATCCACCAGACCGGTGACGCTCAACTCGTAGGTGGCATTGTCCACTTCCGGCTGACCATAGTGCTGCACCAGATAGAAGTCGTCATTGGTCGAATAGAAGGACGAAATTCGACGGGTGTCCTGAAAGTGTGTCGCACCCGGTCTGACAGGCTGGGGGTTGAAGGTGTCGGGTACATCCAGAAAGGGAACTTCGACTTCGCCCTGCGCAAGAGCGGGCATCATCCAGCTTGGAAAGGTGCTGGCACCCAGTGCGATCAGGCCGGTATTCACGGCTCCTTTTAGCAGTTTCCTGCGCGCCGGGTCATGAGAGCCTGAAGTGAATTGTTCGGGTTGCGGGGAATTTTCCTGGCTCATGGGCGTACCTCTCAGGCATAGGGCTTCTTGTTATGTTTGATTAGCGAGTCTGGCCGCGACGATAGCACACGCCCCGGGCCGGTGCCTACCTCACGCTGGTTGTCTGAACGGGTTGTCTGCACCAGTGTTGCGCAGGTTCTGGACTCTTCCGGACTTTTTATGGACAACCGCAGATTAATTTGGAAAGATCGATCTGCCCGAACCGCTTCACAAAATCGCACAGGGACGTCTGACCTAGGACGATAATAATGAGAATAATACTGCCCGGCGTACTGGCTGCTCTGTTCAGCATGCACGTCACCGCTCAAGCCGCGGACTCAGACCCCATCCGCATCGCCTACATCGATCCGCTCACTGGTGCCTTTTCGGCCACGGGCCACAATGGTCTGGTGCAGTTTCAGCATGCCGTCGAAGAGCTGGTCAATGCCAAGGGAGGTGTTCTGGGCGGCAGACGGCTGGAGATCGTTGCCTACGACAACCAGGCCAGTGCTCAGGAGTCACAGATTCAGCTGCGGCGCGCGATCAGCGAGGGCATCCAGTTCATCGCCCAGGGCAATAGCTCTGCGGTGGCCGGAGTCCTGACCGACGCCATCACCCGGCACAATCAGCGCAATCCCGAACAGCGCCTGCTGTTCCTCAACTTCGCCGCCGTCGACCCAGCATTGACCAATGAGAACTGCAGCTTCTGGCATTTCCGCTTCGACGCTCACGCCGACATCAAGATGCAGGCGCTGACCGATCTGATTGCACAGCGCGAAGACATCAAGCGCATCTACATCATCGGGCAGGATTATTCCTTCGGGCAGGCAGTCGCGAGTTCGGCGGTGGGACAGTTGCTGGCAAAGCGTCCGGACATCCAGATTGTGGGGAACGAACTGCATCCGATGGAGTCCGTGAAGGATTTCACCCCCTACGTCACCAAGATCGTCAGTGCACGCCCTGACGCCATCATCACCGGCAACTGGGGCGCCGACATGGTCAGCCTCGGCAGAGCCATCACCGACGCAGGCATTACTGTCCCCATCTACACCTATTACGCGGCCTACGATGGCATCACTGCGACCATCGGCGCGTCCGGCAGAGACCAGTTCCGCATGGTGCACGAGGGGCATTTCAATCCGGCGCCCACTGAGGAATACGCGCAGTACGTCCGTGATTTCAAGGCAGACTACCCGAACAATGACATCAGCTATCCGCGCATCATCAACACCGTGCAGATGCTCGCGAGAGCGATCGATCAGGCAGGCTCAACCGAGCCGCTCGAGGTAGCGCTGGCGCTTGAGGGCATGGAACACACGTCGATGGGTGGCGATCGCGTCTTCATGCGAGCAGATGACCATCAACTGTTCCAGCCCATCCAGATATCGGTTCATACCGACCAGCAGATCGAGTTCGACGGCGACAACTCCGGCTTCGGCCTGCTGACTGAGGTCAGCGTGCCGATCGAGAACACCATGGTCGAGCATAGTTGCCAGATGCGTCGGCCCTGAGCAAGGCGACCGACGCTTCCGGTCCTCACGAGTTGGCACTCACGCCGACAGCGCCTCTTTCCTGAGTTGCGCTGCGGCGGCCACGAGATTCTTCAGCGCCGCCTCGGTCTCCGGCCAGGCCCGGGTCTTCAAGCCGCAGTCCGGATTCACCCACAGTCGATCGGCCTCTATCCGCGCTGACGCCTTGCGCAGCAGATGTACCAAACTCTCGACACTGGGAATCTGCGGCGAATGGATGTCCCACACCCCGGGACCGAACTCGTTGAACTGAGGCACCGACCCACCCTCCTCCGCTGGCCCCGGCTCGAACACCTTCAGCACATCCATCCCAGATCGACTCGCCTCCAGCGTGATCACGTCCGCGTCCATGGCCGCAATCTCGTCGATGATGTCGTTGAACTCCGCGTAACACATGTGGGTGTGAATCTGCGTGCGATCCTGTACGCCACTGGCGCTGATCCGGAAACAGGTGACCGCCCATTGCAGATACGCATCCCACTCACTGCGCTTGAGCGGCAGCCCCTCGCGCAGGGCTGGCTCGTCGATCTGGATGATGCCAATGCCTTCGGACTCCAGATCCTGCACCTCGTCACGCAGCGCCAGTGCCAGCTGTCGACAACTCTCTTCACGCGGCTGATCCTCGCGCACGAACGACCAGCACAGAATTGTCACAGGCCCCGTCAACATCCCCTTGACCGGCAACACCGTAAGCGACTGCGCATACTTCGCCCAGGCCACGGTCATCGCTCTCGAGCGCGACACATCCCCACAGAGCAATGGTGGTTTGACGCAGCGTGAGCCATAACTCTGCACCCAGCCATTGGCAGTGACAGCGAAGCCATCCAGCAACTCGCCGAAGTATTCCACCATGTCGTTGCGCTCCGGCTCGCCATGCACCAGCACATCGATGCCCGTCTCTTCCTGCTTGCGAATGACGGTGGCGATTTCCTCGCGCAGTGCCCGCTCATACTGAATACCATCCAGCTCGCCGCGCCGCAGCGCCGAACGCAATCCGCGAATGGTTGTCGTCTGCGGGAAAGACCCTATCGTGGTCACGGGAAACAGCGGCAGATTCAGCGCTCGCTTCTGCGCATGCTTGCGCACCTCGAACGTCGAATGGCGACCGCAGTCCTGCCCATGCAGGGCAGCCAGACGTGCGCGCACCACAGGATTGTGGATGCGGGTCGAGCGACTCCTGGCAGCATTCGCCTGCGCGTTTTCCTCCAGCGCAGCCAATGTGCCCGAGTCCTCGCTGTCGTACAGCGCCAGTCGCACAAGGTTGATCTCGTGCAGTTTCTGTCGGGCAAAGGCCAGCCAGGATTGGAGCTCGGAGTCCAGGGTCGTTTCAGCCCCCAGATCCACGGGGCTGTGCAGCAATGAGCAGGAGGAACCTATCCACAGACGCTCGCCAAGCACGGCGTGCACAGGTCGCAGATCGGCAAGGACGCGACTGATATCTGCCCTCCAGACGTTGCGCCCGTTGATCACCCCAAGCGATAGCACCTTCTCGGGGGATAACTGGGACAATATGTCCTCCAGCGCATCAGCACCCGCCACCCTGTCAATGTGGATGCCCGCAACCGGCAGACTCAGCGCCAGCGCCAGGTTCTCCGAGAGGGAATCGAAGTATGTGGTCAGCAAGAGGCGCACTGGCAGATCCCGCAGATTGCCATAGAGCCAGCGAAAACCACGCTGCCAGGACTCCGGCAGCTCCGTCACGAGGACCGGCTCGTCAATCTGCAGCCATTCCACGCCCGCGTCGGCAAGGCTCCTGAGCAACTGCCTATAGGCAATGAGCAGAGTGGGAAGCAGTTCGAGCTTGGCATCGTCAAACCCGGCGGCAAACTCTCCCTTTGCGAGGTAGAGGTAAGTCAGCGGTCCGGGTATGACGGGCCTGGGACGATAACCCAGCGCGGCCGCTTCCAGACACTCGTCCCGCAACCAATGGCTGTCGAGCCGAAAAGTCTGATGCTTTTCGAGTTCGGGCACGATGTAGTGATAGTTGGTGTTGAACCACTTGGTCATCTCGCAGGCGTGAGCATCACGCCCCGTCGGCGCGCGTCCTCGCGCCATGCGGAAGAGCAGATCAAGCGTGTTGTCGCCCGTTTCGCGCGTGAACCGTTGCGGGATGACGCCCATGGCAACGGACCACTGCAGGATATGGTCGTACCACGCGAAGTCGCCAACGCTGACGAAGTCCAGACCAGCCGCGTGCTGCCACTGCCAGTTCTGGCGTCGCAGCTCGGCTCCTCTGCGCTGCAGATCATCCTGACTGATCTCTCCTGCCCAGTAGGCTTCCAGGGCTGCCTTGTACTCTCTGTTCGAACCAATCCGGGGAAACCCCAGACAATGTGCTGTTGTCATAATGCCGTTCCATCTGTTTGCAAGTCGTAGAATCGTTCGGGCGGGGAAATCCGAACACTGGCGCAATTATGGGATACGGCTATCAATGAAACTATCTCATAGTTATAATCCTGATTATGAATAATATTCATTATTTGGCAAAAGACTGATGCTTTAGTGTACCGGCTGGCAATTTCACTTTCTCGATGATGAGACCCAGGGAAGCAAGTACAGTGACTGAAAACCAGAGCGCTCACAGCCACTTCATGCAAGTGGACACCCCCTCTTCACTGCCGGGACTTCTTCCGGCACTACGGCTTGATCTGACAGACATGCGCAGGGGCGTGAACAACTACCATATCGATGTTCGGATCAGTCCGAAGTTCACCGGCGATGTGCGCAGGCTCGTCACCGCCCTGCTGACTCAGGCAACCTCGCTCAACCCCCAGTCAACCGATCACAGCACACTGTTCAATGCATTGCGTGCGAGCTATCTCGACATCATGACGGTGCTGCTGCACCGCGTGAAAACCGATCTGAGCACGGACGCTGTGCGTCTGC
>MGYS01000011.1:12823-17487 GCA_001802565.1 Gammaproteobacteria bacterium RIFCSPLOWO2_02_FULL_57_10
AGCCAGCTCGATGAGAGCATCGACAGCATCAAGGAACGTTCGAGTGATGGCCAGGAACAATCGTCGGGCAACGCACTCACCACCAATCAGCGACTGTTCTGGCTGCAGAAGAACTACGACGCCATCCTGCTGGCGGTCAACAGCCAGATATTCGCCCAGCTGGAGCGGGTGGAGAGTCGTCAACTCAGTGACATACGCACCCAGTATCTGCCGCTGGAGCAGCACGACATTCTCGAGCTGCGTCTGAACCCGATGCTGCTGGCGAGCGATCTGGGGGCAAGTGCCTTTCTTATCGACCAGTACCGGCTGTGGGGTGGCGATGGCGAGGACGCGGGCTTCAATGTGCTGAACGCCGATATCGAGAAACTGCTTGGCGAACAGTTTTCAGGATTCGGCAGTGAGCCACTTTTCCCCCCGTCGGGCAGCGGCACACCGGAACTGTATGACGAACTGGGCGGCCTGTTCCAGACGCAGAAATTCATGGGCATGGCGATCGATCTGAAGACCGTCCTCGCCGAAGAATTTTCCTGGCTCGATCAACCTGCAAATCTGGATCTTCTGTTCAACATGGAGCGCGAAGCAGAGGCATTGCGAAATCTGCGCAGAGAGTCCGGGCTGGGAGCCTGGTGGCAGGGAAGAAAAGCACTGAACAAGCGCCGTCGCATTCTGCAAGGGGTCATCAAGCAGTTCAAGAAGCGTGGTGTTTTCAAGCTTCTGCTCGCCTCGAAACATGTGAAACGGCTATGGTCACCTGCACTCGCCGAGCAGATCGAAGGCAAGATCCTGTGCCAATATCTCAGTGGTCAGATCGATGTCAAGAAACTGCAGAGCCGGGGGCTGAACGGCAAGACATTCACACCGGCCCAGATCAAGCAGTTCGAAAACGTGATCGACGATGTCAAACAGGAGGCCGGTGCCAGGCAATATGAAAGTCTGCTCGGGATCCTGCAGGACCTCAGCCGTTTTCGCCTGCATCTGAAGTACTACCGACTGGCGCATCGCGCATTCAATCGCGTGCGAATTCTGCGCCTCGAAAACGAGCTGACACTCTCCAAGGAGGCCGGCAGCCTTTACAACATTCTGACGGCGCACGAACAGGAAGATGAACTGGACCGTATCGTGCATCACGCCATAATCAAGGCGGACGTGCGGGGCTCGACAACCGTCACGGAAGAGCTGCAGAACAAGTCACTCAATCCCGCATCCTATTTCAGTCTGCGCTTCTTCAGCCCGATCAACAAACTACTGCCGATCTATGGTGCGAACAAGGTCTTCATCGAAGGGGACGCCGTGATTCTGAGTTTCCTGGAACACGACAAGAGCCCACAGCAGTGGTTTGCTGTCGCGCGTGCCTGTGGCCTCGCCAAGGCCATGCTTAACATTGTGCACGCCAACAATCGCCACTCGGAACAGATGGGATTGCCGAAACTCGAACTGGGCATCGGTCTTTGCTACGCGGACAATCCACCGCTGTATCTTTACGACGAAGACAAACCGATCATGATTTCGGGTGCGATCGGCAAGGCGGACAGACTGTCCTCCTGCACCTGGAAACTGCGCAAACTGATTCAGCCCGGCTTGTTCAATGTGGAAGTGTTCGCGCTTGCTGATGGCGAACAGGGCAGGGGCGAAAAGGGGCAAAGCAACATCCGCTACAACGTCAATGGCATTCTTCTGGACAATATCGGCTTCGAGAAATTGCGAAAGGAGATCATCCTGAAACGCGTTGCCGCGAAGATCAATGGCGAAACCATTGTGCTGCACACAGGCAAGTATCCCGATGTGACAGGAAGAATGCACGACGTGGTCATCCGTGAAGGGCAGGTGGGTCTGTGGCGCGATGATGCCCCGGTGCCAGGACATACATCGGAGGAGCGTTTCTACGAAGTCGTCACCAACCGCAAACTCATTTCACAGGTGTGTGCACCGCAGCCTTAGTGGCGTTGTCGTGCACCGCCACCAAGGCTGTCGATGCTGGAACTGAAACATCTCAAGACAATTCTTTGCATCCATGAACATGGCAGTCTGGTGCTGGCCGCAGAAAAATTGTTCCTCACGCAATCTGCACTTTCGCATCAGATCAAGGAGATCGAATCGCGTCTTGGCGTTTCACTCTTCATTCGCAAATCGAGACCACTGCGACTGACTGTGGCGGGCGAGCGATTGCTGGAAACTGCTCGCACTGTACTGCCCGTGATGACAGCCACCGAGCGCGATCTGAAACGTCTGGCCGGAGGAGAAGCGGGGCGTCTGCACATCGCCATCGAGTGTCACAGCTGCTTCGACTGGCTGATGCCCGCCATCAATCACTACCGCAATCACTGGAAAGAGGTGGAAGTGGATCTGAGCACGGCCTTCAACTTCGTGCCATTGCCCGCATTGCAGAAGGGCAGACTGGATGCTGTCATCACATCGGAGCCCAAACCGATGATCGGCATTCACTACGAGCCGTTGTTCCGTTTTGAGATGTTGCTTGCTGTCGGCAATGCACACGCGCTTGCGAGTGCAGCGTTTGTTGCCCCGGAGCAGTTGCAGCACGAGACATTGATTACATATCCGGTGGAGCGGGAAAGGCTTGATGTGTTCACGCGCTTTCTCGACCCTGCAGGGGTGGAGCCACGTGACACTCGTACCGCGGAACTGACGCTGATGATGGTGCAGCTTGTTGCGAGCGGGCGCGGCGTCTGCGCGCTACCCAACTGGGCGCTTGCGCCTTATCTGGAGAGCGGGCAGCTCACGACGCTGAAACTCGGCGCGGGAATGCTGTCGACACTTTATATCGCGGTGCGGGAAGAACAGTTGGAGAGTCCTTATCTGCGCGAGTTCTTGAAGATTGCGCGGGAGACCTGCTTTCAGACCCTGAAGGGAATCAGTCCGGTGTAACGTCTTTCAGGGTTGCAACAATGAACCTGAAGTCACTGTCGATCACGCGCTCATTCATCAACCTTCTTTCGTAATCGAATGCGGCATTGATTATCTGCACGTGTTGCGGATTTTCCGCATCAAAGTTGTTGATGATGGCCTCGCCGAAAATCAGGTTCAGCAAGGTCCCTCCAACCGCGAACTCCTTTTCGACCGTGAAGTGCTTGTCGAGAAGGGAGCGGACCTCACTCGATCGCACCGCTTCGGATGGATCCATGGCGATCATCTCGGCAATCGTTGGCCTGGTGATGTGTTTCTGCAGTGAGCCGTCCGCTCTCCGCAGCAGATCGTCGGGAATCGTGTTATCAATGAAGTGATTGACGGCAACCAGCTGCGCATCGGTCCACTGAAAGCGTGTAGGCCCGAAGAAATCGATCGTCACCAGTTTGCCGCCTGGCTTGAGACAACGTCGGACGCCCGCGAACATTTTCTCGAGTTGTTCGACGTGATGCAGTGCGGCCTTGGCGAAGACCACATCGTACTGCGCGTCACCGAACTCGCCGCTGTTGACATCGCCCACCGCGAACTGCAAGCGCCCGGAGAATGCATCTGCCGCACTGTTGCCTGCCGCGACCCGCTCTGCGGCGATGTCCATTCCTGTGATGGAACCGAAGATCCCGTGCGTCAACAGCAGTTTCTCGAACGATCCGTCGCCCGCGCACAAACTCAACGCACTGGCAGTTGCAAACTCGGGATATGCGCTTTTCAGGTAGTCGAACACGGTGATGGTTGGAGAGCCGAAGAGTTCGGTCTGGATCCGCGCTGCGATGGTCGGGTGATCACCCCAGTCAATGTACTGCGGCTGGGTTGTGCCTCGAGTCTTCTGCCAACGGTTCCAGTGTGCTGCCGCAGCTGCGCGAATTGATTCCATGGATGCCATCCCTGTTTCCCTGTGTGCTTCCTGACCTGTCAGTGGTGATGTCCACCAGGGCCATGAACGTGGCGGTGCGAAATCTCTTCGGCAGAGGCTGCGCGCACACTGGCGACTTCAATCTCGTAGTGCAGGGTACGACCCGCGTAGGGATGATTGGTGTCGACGTCGACATTGAAGCGGCCCGCCTTGACGACCAGCGCATTGCGAATGCCCTGTGATGTCTGGATGGCGACAATCTCACCCACCTGAACCTGTTTCTGTCCTGGCTTGAGATGGAGGTGCTTGATCGGCACGCGCTGGAAGGAGTTGGACCTCCGAGGTCCATAGGCCTGCTCAGGCTCGAGCGTTATCGATATCTTGTCGCCGGCCTTCTTGCCGGTCATGGCCGCTTCGAGCCCGGAGATCACATTGGCGTGACCATGCAGATACATCAAGGGCTCTCTTCCCGTGGATTCTTCGATCCAGCCGGACTTCTCGCCATTCTTCATTTCACACATGCGATAGTGGAAAGCCACCACGCAATCGTCTGCGATGATCATGTCCCCGGATGCGGGGCTTGCAGCTTGTTCAGTTACAACGTCGGTCATACTTCGGCACTCCAGTGAATTTGCCGAATTCTAGCAAGAATACCCGCTGCAAGCACAGACATGGCACCCCCCGCCGCCACTGAAGGATAGAGTTTAACTATCAACCCACGCCGTAAAATATATTTGAACTAATAATTCGAGTGAATTAAGGTCAGGCTAGCTCCTTGCGGAGCGGCAAGTCAGAGCCAACTCCATAACAATCACTTCACCCTCATGAAGTGCAAAGCAATCAATCAGGAGATCAGCCATGTCACTCAAAGGGTCCAGGACCGAAGCCAATC
>MGYS01000011.1:17520-26019 GCA_001802565.1 Gammaproteobacteria bacterium RIFCSPLOWO2_02_FULL_57_10
CGATGTCTCCGCCCTGTTTCGCTCCACTGCGGAGGGCGAGACCGGACACGCTCATGGCCACCTCGAATACCTCGAGGAGGTTGGTGATCCCGCCACTGGCATGCCTATCGGTGGCACAGCCGACAACCTGCGCTCGGCCGTAGCCGGTGAAACCCACGAGTACACCGACATGTACCCTGGCATGGCGAAGGAAGCCCGGGACGAGGGATTCGACGAGATCGCTGACTGGATGGAAACGCTTGCCAAGGCCGAGCGCTCCCATGCCAACCGCTTCCAGAAAGCACTCGATTCCCTGGATGCATGATCTGCTGCGGAGCGTTGCCGCGTCATGCGTGGCAACACTCCGCGATATGCGTAGTCGCACACCGGAGACTTCCCATGGCAGACGAAAAACGCGAGGGCGGCCTTTCGGCGCCAACGCGCCATCCTCTCAATCAGCATGATCCAAAATTTCGCGACACCGCAGACCTGAACCAGGAGCTGGCACGAGTCTATGACATCTGTCATGGCTGCAGACGCTGCGTCAGTCTGTGCAATGCCTTTCCCGTGCTCTTCGATCTCGTGGACGAGAGCCCGACGATGGAGGTCGATGGCGTTGCCGTGGCCGATTACCAGAAAGTGGTTGATCAGTGCTATCTGTGCGACCTGTGCTACATGACCAAATGTCCATACGTCCCCCCTCACGAATGGAACGTCGACTTTCCGCATTTGATGCTGCGCGCCAAGATCGTCAACTACGAAAACGGCAATACGAAATTTCGCGACCGCATCATCACCAGCACCGATCTGATTGGCAAGGTCGCCACATTGCCCGTGGTCAACGCTGCCGTGAACGCCGCCAACAAGAATGAATCACTGCGAGGTCTGCTCGACAAGACCATGGAGATTCACAAGGACGCGCGCCTGCCGGAGTACAAGAGACCCACGCTGCGAGATACATTGCAGACCACACTCAACAATGCAGACACAGCCACTGCAGCTTCCGCAGACGATCGCGTCATTCTCTTCACGACCTGTTACTGCAATTACAACGAACCTGATCTCGGTGACAGTCTCTACAAGGTACTGCGCCACAACGGTGTCAGCGTGGAGATCATGACGCGGGAACATTGTTGCGGAATGCCGAAGCTCGAGCTGGGCGATCTCAAGTCAGTGGATCAATTGCTGCAGAAGAACATCCCCCAACTGTACGAGAAAGTGCAGCAAGGCTGGAAGATTATTGCTGCAGTGCCTTCGTGCGTTCTGATGTTCAAACAGGAACTGCCCCTGCTGTATCCGGACGACGAACGTGTCCAGGCCGTAGCAAAGGCCTTCTTCGATCCCTTCGAGTATTTGCAGAAACTGCACAAGGAGGGACGCTTCAACACAGCGTTCGTCAACAGTCTGGGCAGCGTCAGCTATCACGTCGCGTGTCATCAGCGCGTGCAGAACATCGGGCCAAAAACCAGACAGATACTGGAACTGATACCTGGCACCTCCGTGAAGACAATCGAGCGCTGCTCAGGTCATGATGGGACGTATGGCGTCAAGAAGGAGTCACTGGTGTTTGCAAACAAGATCGTGCAGCCCGTAGTGAAGCAGATCAAACAGCATGGCGCCGATTACTATGGCAGCGATTGTCCCGTGGCAGGGCGCCATATCGAACACAATCTCAGAGACACAGAGAATTCGCAGGAGCACGTGCACCCTCTGGATCTGCTGTGCAGGGCTTACGGCATATGACCCCGAAAGAGAAGGCGGAAGCGTAGATGAAAAAACTGACAGTGGCTGACCTGGGAAGCCTGGAACAATATCTTGCCCTGCGACCGACGGTGCGTCAGGCCATAATCGAGCACAAGAAGAATCGTCGTGTGGATCTTGGCGCGAATGCCTCGCTGTACTTTGAAGACTACATGACCATGAAATATCAGGTACAGGAAATGATGCGTGCGGAGCGTCTGCGCGACGCTGATGCCATTCAGGAGGAGGTGGATGCATACAATCCACTCATCCCGGACGGCACTAATCTGAAGGCAACCTTCATGCTGGAATTTCCTGACGAGAATGAGCGGCGTAACAAACTGGCGAAACTCATCGAGATCGAACACCGGATCTGGTTGAGGATCGACGGGTTTCCCAAGGTCTATGGCATCGCCGACGAAGATCTTCCGAGATCGACCCAGGAGAAGACATCGGCCGTGCATTTTCTGCGCTTCGAGTTCACCGCTGAAATGGTGGATGCCGCACGTCAGAGAGTCGGCTGGAGCCTGGGGTGCGACCACCCGCAGTATGCGCATGAGGTGACCCCGTTGCCCGAGAATGTCGCCAGCTCACTGACGCGCGACTTTGATTGATTCCCTGCCTGTGCAATTCACGGGTTGTGACAAGCTCCACAGTCAGTGATTTGACGACAATCGGTGCAAGGTTTATTGTTTCTTGCGTCCGTTTTCTAACTGTTTGTTTTTAATTGGAAATAAACACGATATAGGCGGGAAACGCCACGAACAGGGCGGGGCTGGAAAATAGTTGCCCGGAAGCTGCGGGGTCACTTGACCGTGGATGATAGCATAGTGATATTATGACGGGACTTTGAGCCCAATTGGCACAACCCACTGACCCCCAAAACGCCTGAATTTCACGCGTATTTATTCAGTAGTCATTACCATGTCTGATCAACAGCAAAAGTTTTCTCCACTTACTATCCGCATCAAGGAGCAGGTTCGTCGCCTGCGTCTTCTGGCGGGCTACTCGATGGCTGAAGGTTCACGCCTGCTGGGCGTCTCCCGCAAGCAGCTCGAAGACATTGAAACCACAAGGGATTACGGTTGCCACCTGGAAGTTGAATTACTGGCCAAGATCAAGGTGATCTACAAAGTGTCTCTTGATGATCTGGTGGGTGACCTGCCCCAGGATCTGTACTCCGACTACTACACTCGCAAACGCCGCAAGAACGCGGGCTGATCCCAAACGACCCTCGCATAGCCAAGGTCAGCATCAGGCTGATTTTCGCTATGCTGCGTAGTTGTGTATAATGGCCGACTTTTTCAACGAAACGAACGGAACAGGCACCATTATGGCAACGAAACCGAAGAAAGACCCGGCTGTGGACAACCGGACCAATCTTGCAGAGCACATCGACGCATTCCTGAAGTCCGGCGGCAAGGTGAAACAGATTCCCTCTGGAATCAGCGGTCAAACTACTACCAGCGGGCCTCGCCAGATCGTTCTCAGTCACAAGAGCAATGTCTGATACATAAGGCACCTTTTCCCGATTCGACTGTTGCAATGCCCCCAATCGGTATCATGCTCAGCCATGGACACCCAGAATCTGCAAGCGTTTGTTGCCGTTGCCCTCAGCCGCTCGTTTTCCCTGGCGGCTGAAAAGCTGCATATTACGCAGCCCGCCATCAGCAAACGTATCCACATGCTGGAACAGCAACTGGATACACAGCTCTTCGACAGAATCGGCCGACAGGTATCACTGACCGAAGCAGGACGCACGCTGCTGCCGCATGCCGAATCAATCCTCGCCGCCATGCATACGGCAAGGCAGGCAGTTGCAGATCTTTCGGGCGAAACAAAGGGTCAGCTCAAACTCATTACGAGTCATCATATCGGCCTGCACAGGCTGCCGAAGATACTGCGGGAATATACCGAACGTTATCCACTGGTGGAGCTCGACATCCGCTTCATGGATTCTGGCCAAGCGTATGCGGCAGTGCTGAAAGGCGACTGCGATCTTGGCATCATCACTGAAGTCGCTCAGCATGATACGGCTCTCAACACTCGCACGGTGTGGACGGATACGATGTTGTTTGTAGCGGCACCCCAGCATCCTCTGAGCCAACTGAACACCGTGACGCTCGCCGACATCAGCCCCTATCAGGCACTCCTGCCCGAGCGACGGTTTTACACAACACAGCTTGTGGAAGAGTTGTTCACGAGAAACGGGTTGACCATCAAGATCAATCTTGCGACCAACTACCTGGAGACAATCAAGGCGTTGATTTCTGCGGGTTATGCGTGGAGCGTCCTGCCACAGTCAATGTTGCAGGACGGCGCTCTCAAGGTGTTGTCGGTGCAGTCGCCAGACAGTGCCGCTCCGATTTCGATCACCCGCAATCTCGACTGCATCTATCACCGTCAGCGCCTGATGAGCAACGCCGGCAAGGCCTTTCTGGATTTGCTGTGGACTCAGACCAATCATTAGTTTGAACAGTTACTGCACACGAGCAATCTCGTAGCCCTTCTTCTCAAGCAGGCTCAGCAGCCCATCATCACCGACCAGATGAGCGGCACCGACCAGCACGAATTCAGTCCCCTCCTCGCTGAACATGTTCTCGATCAACGGCATCCAGTTGTTGTTGCGATCCACCAGAATTTCCTTGTACAGCGCCGGATATCCCTCTTTCATGTCATCGACGAAGAGATCCGCAAGCGTCGCATTGTCACCGGCACGCCATGCGCTGACCATCTGATCCATCGTGGCTGGAATTTCCTTCAGATCTGCAATCGACAGCAGCACAAACTCACTCTCGTGGCCAACACCCATGTTGGCAATGAAACCAATCTGCGTATCGATCGACTCCAGCTGACCAACCGGTTTGCCATCGCCCATCGCGCGCGTGTTGAAGTAGGCATCCACACCTTGCGGCGTGAAGCCCATCTTCTGGAACTCGATGACCTGCAGCGTGCTGATCAGAAGTCCTGGCTTGAATCTCTCCATCATCTGCAACGGCAATCCCACCGTCGCCACGTGAGTCGACAACGCAGCGTAGGCCTCCGCATTGAGCACTGAACTCAACGTCGTGGCATCGCTGTAGGTCAACTCCTGCATCATGCGCGCCTGCACGGAAAAATCATTCATCCCCGAAATGTCAGTCTCGAAGAACAATTTGTCGGAATCCTGGTAGGCAACCTCGAAAGGATCTGGAAGTGGATAATCCGCTGGTCGTAGCAGGTGCACGGTCCCGCCGAGATAGACCTTCTCGTCACCGGAGGTGGCGACCCAGACAGAGCTCTGGGCTGTGGCAAATGACAACGGCAGGAGAGCCAGAAGACTGCACATGAGAGTCCTGCGGATAAGTCCACTCGTCGGCAGCAGTTTTCTCACCAGAAAAAGCGGGTTGTCATTGCTCATATTCCTGTTCCTTGTGTTCGAATTGCTCGATTGACCATGGTCAGCACGCATGGGTTAAAGGTAGCATGGCAAGCGAAAGGGTGGAATTGAATCATCCCATGCCACTGCCGAGAGACCGCTGCATGTCCAGACTGCTGTTCAGATTACGTCATGTTCCCGACGATGAAGCCGAAGAAGTGCGCCAACTGCTGACGGCACACAACATCGAGTTCTACGAGACGAGTGCGGGCAACTGGGGGATCTCGATGCCTGCGCTGTGGATACACGAGGACGATCGCTTCGAGGAGGCCCGCGCTCTTCTCGAGGTGTATCAGCAGGAACGCGCTCAACGCATTCGTGAAGAATACGACGAGAGAGTCCGACAGGGAGAGGCTGAATCACTACTCACGTCATTCACCAGCAACCCGCTGCGGTTCATTTTCTACAGCGGGTTGATTGTCGCCGTTCTGTATCTGTCCATCAGCAGTTTCTTCAGCTTCTGATGCCCACAATTACGATTGCCATCACGATCAGGAACGCGCGCCGATACTGATCGATAGCGTCTCAAGATTGTCTATCTCACCCACGAGTGTGTCACCTGCCACTACTGCAGCGACTCCGGCCGGCGTGCCGGTAAAGATCAGGTCGCCTGGCTGCAGTCGGTAGAACGTGGACAGCTCGGCAACCAATTCCGGAATACTCCAGATCAGATCGCTGATCGCGCCGTGCTGACACTGCACGCCATTCACTTTCAGAGTGATTTCCGCACTGCCGATGTCGCCTGCCTCTGCCACTGGTGTGAGTGCGGACATGGGCGCCGAGTTGTCGAAGCCTTTGGCCGTGTCCCAGGGACGCGCCTTGTCCTTGGCTTCGGCCTGCAGATCGCGACGGGTAAAATCGATGCCCACTGCGTAGCCGAAGACTGCGGCTTGCGCTTCTGCCAGGGAAAGGTTCTCGCCCTTGTTCGCAAGTGCCGGACCTGCCAGTGCCACCACCAGCTCCACTTCATGATGCAGATCGGAAGTGCGCGACGGGTAGGGCATCACGATGCCGTTCTCGGCCACGGCGTTGGCCGGTTTGCTGAAGAAGAAGGGCGACTCCCGCTCGGGATTGCTGCCCATCTCCCGTGCATGTGCCGCGTAGTTGCGGCCCACGCAGTAGATTCTGCTGACCGGGAAACGCTCGCTGCGATTCTTGATCGCTACGCTGGGGACGGGGATTTCAAAAAGTAATGCCATGGTCTTCCTTCTCTGTGTTTACGATTTACCAATCTGTTTACGACGTGCCGATGTAGGCGCGCAGACGCGCAGGAAATTCGCGATGCATGAGCACCTGTTGCAGCTGCCACTGTTCCTGCGGATCCACTTCGCGCAGGAAGCTCACCTTGCCGCCTTCCAATACCGCCAGCGGCATGCCGTCCTTGTAGAGCACCCGGTTCCTGCTGGTCTTGGGCAGACGGGCATCCGGCAGCACGATGCCCAGCAGGTTCACCGGATCTGCAGCGGCCAGACTGACGTATTCGGTGCTGCGCTCGGCGGCATCCTGATTCTTGCCAAACTGGCGCAGGCTCGTCACTGTCTCTGGCAAAGCGAACTGCTCGCCACTGACGCCTGCGATGAAGCGACCGCCGCGCAGAATGCCCTGCAACTCCATCCTGCGCAAGGTATACAGCAACTCGCGCCAGGAGGGGGCAAAGCTCTCCCTTTCCAGCACGCGCTTGAACAGCACACCCCAGCGTTGCAGATAGATCATGATGAGCCTCTCCATCTGCTCCGTGCTCAGAGCGCCATCACCCGCATTCGGAGCAGAGGGAGCGCTCGCAGAGGTGTCAGGACTATCACTCAGCAGCGACCAGCGGCCGGCATCCTCAACGCCGAAGGTGGCGCGACGACGACCATTGGCATGTCCCCCAGGCTTGCGAGCATCCGGAGTCAGCAGGGCACGCAGCCCGGTAAAGCTGTCACTGGTGATTCTGCCAACACTGACCAGCTCTGCCAGCCCCTGTTCCAATTGACTGCGCAGCAGCGCAGTACGGCGGCTGATCTGATCGAAGAAGCTCGCACCGTGGCGCAGCAGATCGTCTTCAATTTTCGCTGCAACGGTGCTCAAGGCAGGCATCTCACGCGGGTTATCCAGCCGCTGAGTCAGAGCCAGAGATTCCCAGATATCCAGATTGCTGCGCATCAGCATGGTGATCGGTGTGCTCTTGACTGGCCCGGCCTTGCGAGTCTTGCCTGAATCCGACCCGTCGGACTGCGTGACAGTGCGGACGGACGGCAGACTGTAGCGCCCCCATACCAGTCGACCGCTGATGCACATGACATCCAGCCAGGAGGGATCATAGGCGCTGATGCGGGCGGGGTAGACGTCCGCCTCCCACTGCGTGGCAGGAGCCGCGAGTCCATCGAGCCGGTTCAGTGTCCTCTGCAACAGACTCTGACCATCGGCGGCAGCAGGCACCAACACAGGTCGCGTCGGAATGCGCTGCGGCGTGATCTCGTGCAGATCGAACAAGAAACGCATGTAGCTCTGCAGTGAAACCGGTTTGATGCTCTGGCGATGCGACTCGATGGTGTAACGATGAATGCGCTGTAACAGACGCCGCTCGCACCATTGCACGCCCGCTGCCTCCAGCGCAGTCGAGAACTGCCCTCGGAACACGAAGCCTTCGGTCTCCAGTCCGATCAGAGCAACTTCCACAGCGCTGACGCGCAGCCCAATCTCTTCTGCCAGTTGCGCAGCTGTCACCGGACCGAGCCCTTCGAGTCTGCGGCGCAGAATCTCGCGCAGCGCCACGTCGTCCTCCCACTGCTCATTCAGCAACACTTCCGGCAGATGCAGAGTCGGCTCACAGCTCGCCTCTGGAAAGATCGACTGCAGACAGGGCACGCGTTCTGCAGCTACCCATAATGTATTGCTGGCGTGGAGGAGGCAGGCACGCCCCTGCTGCGCGAGTGATTGCAACCAGCTCTCGTAGCCATAGCGCTGCACTTCGGGGAGCGTCACAAAGCCGAGCGAGAAGAGCGCGTCATGCATCTCGTCGACCGATCGTACCAGCGGCCACGCCTCCTCGCGCACCTGTGCGATCGCAGACTCATCGAGCGCACTGTAGGACTGTGTCTCCGCAGGATCGAGCCAACTGCGATTGCGAATGGCATTGGTGCGACGCTCTTCAAACGGCGCATCGTCGAGAAATGCATACGGACGCGCGTTGATGATCTCCTGCGCGAACGGCGAAGGCTCGCGCAGATCTCTCGCCACCAGGGTCAGTGTCCCATTTTCGATTGCCGATATGAGTTCCTTGAGCCCTTCGATGTCCATGGCTTCCGTCAGGCAGTCATTGATCGTTTGCTGCACCAGCGGATGCTCGGGCACTTCGCGTTTTCCTTGAATGTTCTCGA
>MGYS01000012.1:0-28768 GCA_001802565.1 Gammaproteobacteria bacterium RIFCSPLOWO2_02_FULL_57_10
GTGGAGGCGCGAGAGAGCTGTTCTTCGGATAAGTCCTGCATGGGGTGAATCCAACTGAAGGGAAAATTCAATGTTCATGATCCCTGATTCTCGAGGGGGTTGCCATACTTCAGCTTTCCGCATATCAAGGCTATAGTGACACCCGTCAAGACAAAAGCGATGGCTGTTGCCGTCACCAGAATAATCACTCACTGGAGTTTCCGATGAACATTCTCAACAAGACTCTGACAACCGTCGCGCTGGCCCTCTCGCTGACCTTCTCGCTGGCGTCAGGCCTGGCACTTGCTGCCGAGATGGAAGACACCATTACCGTCAGCAGCACGGCATTCGAGCATCATGGAACCGTGCCGTTGCAGTTTTCTGCGTATGGCGAAAACATCTCCCCACAAGTGAGCTGGAGCGGTCTGCCTGAAGGCACCGTTCAACTGGCGCTGGTGATGGATGATCCCGTGGCACCGACGCCGCAACCCTTCGTCCATTGGGTCGCCTACAATATTCCTGCGGATGCATCCGGTTTGCCTCAGGCGTTGAGCAAGGATGCCCAGGTGGCTGGTGTTGCGGAACTGGCCGGGATGATCAATGGCTTGAATGGCATTCGACAGACTGGCTATTTCGGTCCGCGTCCGCCGGTGGACGGCAAATTGCACGCCTATCACTTCCGTATCTACGCTCTCGATTCAGCATTGAATCTTCCTGAAGGCCTCAACAAGGACACACTTCTGGAAGCCATTGACGGTCACGTGCTTGGCACAGGCATGCTGATGGGTCATTACCAACAGACGGAGTGATAGGGCGCATGACTGTCAGATCAAAGCATATCAGCAGAGCATTCTGCTGCGCAGGGGTCATGAGTCTTTTCATGTTCTCTGGTGTCGCAGTGGCACAGACTTCGGTTGGCCCCGTGGCAATCGACGCCCCCGTGGCAGAGCAGTTCCAGAGTGTGGCAGCCGACTCGCGTGTGGTTGCTGCGCTCGCCGCAATGGAACAGAACGAGCCGGAAACCATCGCCGAACAGATCCGCTTGACGGAAATTCCCGCGCCTCCTTTCATGGAGGACGTGCGCGCTCAGTACTATCTTGAGCAAATGCAGCAGCGTGGTCTTCAGGACGCCTACATTGACAGTGAAGGCAATGTGATCGGCGTACGCAAGGGGACAGGAGATGGTCCGTTGCTGGCGATTGCGGCACACCTGGATACTGTTTTTCCCATGGAGACGGATGTCACCGTGGAGTTTCGCGACGGACGCTATTACGCGCCAGGCATCAGCGACGATGGTCGGGGTCTCACCGTGCTGTTGACGCTGCTGGAAACTCTCAATGCTCACGCCATTCCCACTGTCGGCGACATCATGTTCATCGGTAATGTCGGCGAGGAGGGCTTGGGAGATCTGCGTGGTATCAAGGCGATTTTTCGTGATCATCCGGAGATTGATGGTTTCATTTCCATCGACGGCTCGGGCCTGTCGAGCATCACGGCAGCGGCCACAGGCAGTCGTCGTTTCGAGTTTGCATTCACCGGGCCCGGTGGGCACTCGTTCAGTGCCTTCGGGCTGGTGAGCGCCATTCATGCCATGGGTCGCGCCATCACGAAGATAGGCGATCTCGAAACGCCTGTTGATCCGAAAACCACCTTCACTGTAGGGACTGTGCGAGGTGGCACGTCTGTCAATTCCATCGCCGCCGATGCCGTGTTTGAACTGGACATGCGCTCGAACGATGCTAACGAGCTTGCAAAGCTCGAGGAGCGTGCCAAGGCAGCTGCACTGGAAGGCGTGGCGGAGGAGAATGCACGCTGGAACAACAATGGTGAGATCACGGTGGAATTTCGTCTGGTAGGTGATCGCCCGGTAGGAAGCACGCCAGCTGACAGTCCCATTGTGCAGGCTGGCGCACTCGCCTTTGCAGCGGTGGGTAGAGAGTTGGAAGAGCTGCGCACTTCCAGCACCGATTCCAATATTCCGATGTCGATGGGAATTCCAGCCATCACTATCACGGGCGGCGGTGCGGCCGGTGTTTCACACTCGCCGGAGGAGTGGTTCTCTCCCGAGAATTCACACCTTGGTCCGCAATTGGCACTCCTGCTCACACTCAGTCTTGCAGGAGTGGAAGGGATCAGTGCGCCCACCTTGCAGAGACGTTAAGGCCTCGCACCTGCTTGTGTGAACTTGTTGAAGGACGTGTGTGGAGTGCCACTGAAGCAGAACATCATGTAGGGGAAGGCGTCGGTGATGTAGTAGCCGTAATCACCATTCACCGTCATGCCATTGCACTGATCCAGATCTCCCAGCCCCGCCACGTATTCGTAATCATCCCGGTAGGTGCCATCATAGGTGCCGCCGGGATTTCCTGTCCCCGTTGGTCGACTGCCGGACTTCAGGCGATAGCTGCTGGTCGCCTTGCGCACGACTCCCCCTTTTTCAAAATATGAGCCAAACACAGGGAACCCATCTGCAGCAAACCCCACCACCGGTGATGGCATAGTGCTGATCGCGTTGAACAACGCATGGGGATTGCCGTGATAGTGGTAGGCGCCCGTAGGTTGAGTGTGAGCATTGTGATTATCTGTCCCGAAATTGTTCTTCGGGGACATGGGGTCGAAGCGCCATAGCTGGTTCGGATTCGAGCAACCGGTCTTCTCGTCGCCAACGCCGAAACATGCGGCCGCCCAGATGTCCACCTTCACGCCATTGAGCAGCACAGCGTTGTCCCATTCCAGTGTCAGTGCGCTGGGAGAAGAGACCAGAACCGGTTCAGCGGGCATACTGTAGGTATGAGCAACCGCTGAAACGGGCGTGGCAAAATTGCCGCCCTGACCGAAGTCATGATTGGGAATATTGTTGGATGTGAAGATGCAAAGGCCATCGGAGACGGCGATTTCGAGCGTGCCGGCGAAATTCAGACTGCGCTTCACATCAGTGACGGAAGCACTGTACTCCCCGGCATATTCCGCACAGCTGGCCGCTCGATCAAACAGCAAGACGTCGGTCAGATCGCGCACCTGTCCGCTGTCGGAATCGATGAAGTCGGAGATGACCCCCACACGGATGATGCCGACACCGAACTGGCTTCCGTAGACATAAACCTCTTCACCGCGGGTGCCAAGATAAGTGTTCGTACCCGGGTAATAGCGCACCAGGTAGCCTTCCAGCTCCTGTATCTCCTGAGTGGGAGGGCTGAAGAACTCGGCGTACTGCGTCTCCGCGAAGGCAAGAAGTGCCTCGGTGTCGCTGCGATTTCGGGAATCAACATCTGCCAGTGCACCGCTGGTCAATACAAGGCAGAGGAGGGTGGGCGATAGCGTTCTGATCATGAGATGTCATCCCGATTGTTGTCAGTGTTCGAATCTTCCACACTTTCAACGCGGCAGACGGGAATTGGTTGACATGACCTGCAAAAGAGAAGGGGAGTCTCTCCTGAGACTCCCCCGCATTTGACGTGAACCTTACTGGCTTATGTCGAGGCGTCAAGCATTCTCAGATCGCATCCGGTGGCGGGTATGGTGATGGTCTCCTGAGCCACGCCACCGACGACGTTATCCAGACTCGATTCCAGTTTCGGATCGAATGGTCCTCTATAAAGGATGCTGAAGTCCTCTGGATCCAGCACCACAAATTCCCCGGATTTCGACAGTTTGAGAGTCTTGGTGACAATCTGACTGGCATCAACGAGTATCGGGAGGTCCATGCGCTGGGCCATGGCTTTCATCTTGATTGCGGACGCGTCATCCCCGGCACCGTTGAGCATCATGAAAGCGACGCCCTTGTCTTCCCATTTATGTCGGAGTGTTTGCAACTGTGCCGAGGCATACGGTGGAATGGGACAAGTGTTGGATTGCGAAACGAGCACCAGTGCGTCCTTGTGGCGATAGCGACTCAGTTGATGACTGTTGCCATTGTGATCGTTCAGGGAGAAGTCTCCTGCGCTTTCCGTAGCTGCGTATCCTGTGGTGCTCAAGACAGATGTGCTCATGGCAGTTACGATCAATGATGCTGCGAGCCAACTGATTTTCTTCATGTGTCATGCCCTCTCGTGAGATGTCTGCGGAAGAAATGTGAACGACATTTCGACGTGCAGAGGAAATCTACCGCGAGAGGGCGAGCGCCGATTTGAGCTATGTCAATGTTTCATTCCGTGATGCGGACGCCGTTGACCCAGGTTTCCAGAACTGTGGTCTTCCAGATTTCACTGGGTGCGTTGGCAAAGATGTCTTCTTCCACCAGGATGAAGTCAGCCGCCTTGCCTGGTTCCAGTGTGCCCAGCAGCGTCTCCTGATGTCCGGCGTATGCGGCATCAATGGTAAAGCTCGCGAAGGCTTCCGCAGGTGTCATGCGTTCTTCGGGCAGCCAGCCTTCCGGCGGCTCGTTCTGATGATCCTGTCGCGTGATGGCGGCGTGCAGACCATAGAAGGGGTTGGGTGACTCGACGGGGAAATCGGAACCGTTGGCAATGATTGCCCCCGCATCCAGCAGTTTGCGCCACGCATAGGCACCCAGAATGCGGATCTCGCCGAGCCTGTCCTGTGCCATGTTCTTGTCACTGGTGGCATGTGTTGCCTGCATGGACGGGATGACGCCAAGCTCGGCAAATCGCAGGATGTCCTGATACTGCAGCACCTGTGCATGCTCGATGCGGTGGCGCATGTCGCGCGTGTTGGTCTGTGGGATCAGTGCGGCAAAATTGTCGAGCACGAGCCGGTTGGCGTCGTCACCAATGGCATGGACGTTGACTTGAAAACCGGCGTTCATGGCTGAGCTCATGTAGCCATGCAGCTGTTCAGGTTGCAGCAGCAACAGACCGCGATGTCCGGGCATGTCGCTGTAATCCTCTATCAACGCTGCACCACGACTGCCAAGTGCGCCATCAGCGGAGATCTTGATGCTGTTGATGGTGAAGGTATTGTCAGGGCTGACAAAGTGACCTTCGGCGAGCAATGACTCCAACTGCGGATCTCCCGCACCCAGCATGGCATTGACGCGGATAGGCAAGGGGCCTTCCTGCAGCAACTCCTTGTACGCCTGGACGGTTTGTGCCGACACGCCTGCATCGTGGACACTGGTCATGCCATAACCGGCAAGTGCGAGCATGGCCTTGGTCAGGGCAATCTTCTCTTCCTCGATGCTCAGACGGGGGATCTTCGCCGTGATCAGATCCATGGCATTGTCGACGAAGACGCCAGTGGGGCGACCTTCGGCATCACGAATGATCTGGCCGCCATCGGGGTCCTCGGTGAGAATGTCCACCCCGGCGATGGTCATGGCTGCGCTGTTGGCCCAACCGGCATGGCCATCGACACGGCTCAACCAGACCGGAGTGTCGCCAAAGAACTGATCGAGAGTTTGTGCGGTGGGAAATTCGTTGCTGTCCCACAACACCTGATTCCAGCCGCGCCCCTGAATCCATTCCAGATTGCCGTTATTGCGCTGGAATTCCACAATGCGCTGCACAGCTTCCTGCTCGGTGGTGGTACCGGTGAGGTCTACCCTGAGAAGGCTCAGACCATAACTGAGAACATGGCCGTGGGCATCGATCAAACCGGGTAACAGGGTCTTTCCCGCACCGTCGATTCGTTGCATGTCGGCTTGTGCGGGCAGCTCACTCGCCTCTGTGTAAATCCTGTCCACCTTGTCGCCAGTGAACTGCAGAGCCGTAAAGCGTTCGATCTCTCTCTCCTCATTCAACGTGTAGCCGTTCACGTTGGTGATCAGAGTGGTTTGTGCAAGAACAGACTGGGCATAGAGCGTGATGAGCAGAGTTGTGGAAGCAAGAGTACAGGACAGGAATGGTTTTCTTGTGAACATGGGAAGGATTCCGTGATATAAATTCCGGGCTGGTTGGACGGGTTATCGGACTGCGGCAACGAACGAATTCATTGCCGACTCATGCTGGGAGATACTAATGAAAACAAGAGATGATTACATCCGGAATCTTGCGTGCGGCGATCTGTCAGTCGGCATGTCCCGGCGGACTCTGTTGAAGGCAATGATGGCGATGTCGATTGCACCATCAGTCATGGCGGCATCGGCCCCTGTCCCGATCGCGGTGCAGAAACTGCATCACTTCGGGTTGAGAGTGTCTGACGTGGCACGTTCAGTCGCGTTCTATCAAGACGTTTTCGGCGCACCGATACACGCGCGGCAGGGAGATACCGTCTGCCTGCGCATTGGTGCCGGACCTGCTTTTTTCTCGTTGAGCCCGACTGGTGTTGGAGAGGTGCCGGGTATCAGCCATATCGGGATCAGCGTTGCGGACTTCGATTCCGACCGGCTGACCGCGCAGTTGGACGCGAACGGGATCATGAGCCGCGATATTCCTGCAGTGGGGGAGGCGCCGCTTGAGTCAGCTTTGCGTACTTGGGTTGGGGGTCTCAACGCAGGGCGACCAGGCGGTTCCGATGACCTCTATTTTGCTGACAGAGAAGGTCTGATCTATCAGTTATGCAGTTCGTCATATTGTGGCGGCTCTGATTGTGAGTCCCCGGAGTCTGCCACGAGTTCCGGTCTGGTGCAGCTCGTCGATATCAATCACTTCACGAACTACATGAGTCACAGCGCGCGTGCCAATCAGTTCTACCTGGACTTGTTCGGTCTGGAATATCAGGCCTATCAAGGTCCGAACTCGCCTATTGTAGGTGTCGGGGATGGCAGGCAGTTTCTGATGTACGTGGGAGGCTCGCAAGACGGTGCCCCGGTGCAACCAGGTCGCACCGATCATGTCAGCCTCAGCGTGACTGATTTTGATGTTGACGCGATCCTGGCAAAACTGACCGGTTATGGTCTGCGTGCACGGGAGAACCCCTCCACGACCCCGCCGCTGTCGCACTGGGTGAGTATGCGCATGCCCAATCGTGGTGGAGCGGAAGGAGGCACGCCGGAATTGTATTTCTCCGATCCCGATGGCCTGCACATTCAACTGCAGCACGTGGATTACTGCGGCGGCGGTGGCTATCTTGGAGATGTGTGTACCTGATAGCGTGTTGAAAATCTGGACTCACGCCTGTGTGCCGTTTATGATCCCAGCTTTTTCGAGCTGAGTTCGGGGCTGTTCGGCGAATATCAACCACAGTCATACAGGGTGAGTCGTTTGAATTTTCGCAAAGTAGTAACCACCGTTGGGCCAACGGCCCTGAGTTATCTTGTTTTCATCAATCTCTCACATGCCCAGGATGCTGCGTCTGGCAGCGTCGGGGCTGTCGAGCTCAGTGTTGGGCGTGATGATGTCATTTCGTTGCAGCACTTCGAAAATTCCCAGGTCGATATTGATGTGGATGGATTCGTCAATGAATCTGTCTGGAGCCAGGTGCCTCCCATCAATGCCATGCGCGTTGTCGATCCTGAAACAGTGGCAGAAGTGCCTTATGCCACTGATATGCGAGTGTTCTATACGGATCGCGGTCTTTATGTCTCCTTTGATATGGAGCAACCGGCAGACACGCTGGTGCAGCGAATCAGTTCGCGGGACAACGTACCCCTGAATCGCGACAAGGTGACCATCGTTCTGGACACCTCTGGTGAAGGACTTTTTGGTTACTGGATGAGCATGGCTCTCGGTGATTCCGAAAGCGATGGCACTATTCTTCCTGAGCGTCGTTATTCCACGCAGTGGGACGGAGCCTGGTACGGAGCAACTCAGACGACTGAACGTGGCTGGTCAGCGGAATTCTTCGTGCCCTGGGGACAGATGGCGATGCCCAGAGAGCAGGAGACCCGTCGTATCGGTTTTTCCATCGAGCGAGAAGTCGCATATCTGAATCAGACCTGGGCCTGGCCGTGGATTCCGCAATCCGAATCGATCTTCATGAGTGACCTGCCGCTGTTGCAGCTTGAGGGTGTGGATGTGCGCCAGCAGTGGAGCGTTTTCCCTTATGCATCGTCCACCTACGATGAGATCGATGACGACACAGACTACAAGGCGGGATTCGATGTCTTCTGGCGCCCGTCCAGCAACTTCCAGATGAGTGCCGCGGCGAACCCCGATTTCGGATCAACCGAATCCGATAACGTTGTCGTCAACCTGACTGCGAACGAAACCTTCTTCCCGGAAAAACGCCTGTTCTTTCTGGAGGGGCAGGAAGTGTTCAATACCACTCCTCGCTCGACAGGCAGCGGCGGCAAGCGACTCTCGATCGTGAATACGCGCAGGATTGGTGCTCGACCACGAGCACCTGAGCTGCCGACAGGTGTGAGTCTGCCAACTCGCGAACGTATCCGGCCAGCGGACCTGCTGGGTGCGGTCAAGGCGACCGGACAGGTGGGCGCCGTGCGCTACGGTGTCATGACGGCGTTCGAGGACGAGAGTGAATTTGCCGCAGGAGGGCAACGCTTCTATCAGGACGGTCGCGATTTCGGCACGTTCCGGATGATCTACGAAGATAGTCAGGGCGCAGCATATCGGGGTCTTGGTTACATCGGTTCTCTGGTGCAGCACCCGGACTCCGATGCGGAAGTACATGCGGTAGACTTCCACTATCTGACAACCGGTGGCCAGTGGAATGTCGATGGTCAAGTGATTGCTACCGATACCGACGACAGCGGTTCCGGCAGCGGTATGTTCGCCGATATCGTCTACATCCCTCGCCAGGGGATCAAACACACGCTGCAGCTGACCTATCTGGATGAAACGTTCAACGTCAACGATTTCGGATTTCAGGAACGCAATGATTCCCGCGAAGCCTGGTATCGGTTTGAATGGATCAAGACTGATCTGAGCTTTGTGAGAAATCTGCGCTTCAGCCCGTTCCTGCGCTATGAGGAAAATGCGGCCGGCGACAGGACCAATAATGCCTTCCCCGTGCTCTCTCTGGATGCGACGCTGAACAATCTGGATCGCGTCACCATTGGTTTGCAGCACTTCCCGAAGCGTTATGACGACCAGAACAGTTTTGGTAATGGCACATTCGCTACGAGCGAGCGAACGAACTTCAGTTTCAATTACCAGACCAATCTGGCCAGACCTGTGAGTTATAAAGTGGGATTTGGCACCTCTGGTGAGTTCACGGGCGGAGAGGCTGTGCAGGCCAGTACTGGGGTGACATGGCGCCCACAGGACAATATCGCCCTTGGCGCCGAGGTGACATTCGATGATCGCAATGGCTGGCTGTTGCACCAGGAGCGTCAGAATTTCACGACATTCGAAGCCGATCAGTGGCGTTTCGATTTCACGATGGATTATTTCATTACTGCCAGACAGCAGGTGAGCATGGCGCTGCAGTGGGTGGGTATCGAAGCGATTGAAGATGAGTTCTACAATTTGCCGTCCCATCTTGCGACCAAGAATCGTGATCTGATCAAGGTGGCAAAACCGGCTGGACCTACCGATAACTTCGGCCTGTCACAACTCAATTTCCAGTTGCGCTACCGCTGGCAGATTGCTCCGTTGTCGGATCTCTTCATCGTCTACACCAAGGGTGACAACAAGCGTTCGGCGTTGATGGCATTCGATGAGATGTTCGAGAATTCCTGGGATAACCCACTCGGTAGTCAGCTTGTAGTGAAGTTGCGTTATCGCTTCGGAAGTTGAGATAGAACACTGAAGTTGAAGTGCAAATGAAAAGGGGCGTCACGATTGTGGCGCCCCTTTTTGTTTATCTCACGTTTCGTTCTTTCGCGAGCAGGCTCGCTCCTACATCAGCAATGTTTAGCGTGTGGCAGCGGTGGTCACACCGGTGCTGGCATCGGCTGTCATGGGTGTGCCCACCATCTGTGCCATGTCGATGAGAATGTAGCTGCTTTCCACCAGCAAGGGATCTTCTTCCGTCGCTTCCTCAGTTTCATCTTCCTCGGTGACTGCGGCGCCGCTGTCTGCTTCGGGATCGAGCTCCTCATCTGTCGGTTCTGTCCAGACCTCAAGCGGCAGTCCCTTCAGGAAGAGTCGCATGTTGTTGGCATTGAACTCGGCGAGTCGGCTCTCGTCACGCTCTGCCTTCACTTCCTCCTCGTTCAGAGACAGGGTAGTGCGCTCGCGCAATTCTCGTGTGCGCTCGATCTGAGCGGCGAGATAGATGAAATCCGGATCACTTGTGACGCGTTCGTCATGCATGGTCTGCAGATTCGGCAGAATGTCCTTGATCGGGAAATAGGTGTTGTACTCAACCGGACGAACGGTATCCCAGGGCAGGGCGCCATCCAGATTGCTTTCACCCATCTCCTCGATTGCCTGATAGCGATCAGGGAATGTGATATCCGGCAATACACCACGGTGCTGCGTGCTGGCACCGGAGATACGATAGAACTTCGAACGCGTCAGTTTCACCTGACCGTAGTTCATCGGAATGATTTCCTGCACGGTGCCCTTGCCGAAGGTCTGGCCGCCGAGAATGATGCCGCGCTGATAGTCCTGAATCGCGCCTGCGAAGATTTCCGATGCCGAGGCGCTGGCACGGTTTACCAGAACGCCCAGTGGGCCGTCGTAAGTGACTTCGGGATTGCCATCGCCATAAGCGCGAACGAAACCATTGCGCAGACCGGAGTAGCGGATCTGTACCGTGTTACCTGTGTCGATGAACAAACCAACAAGATCGTTGGCTTCTGTCAGCGAACCACCACCGTTGTCACGCAGATCCATCACAACCGCGTCCACGCCTTCGGCCTTCAATTCTTCCAGCAGGACCTTCACGTCGCGTGTGGAACTCTTGAAGTCAGCCTGGCCCGCAGATGCAGCTTCAAAATCGAAGTAGAACGTCGGCAACTTGATGACGCCTACCTTGTAGGTGCCCTCGTTGTAGGTGACTTCGATCACTTCCTTCTTCGCGGACTGGTCTTCCAGTTTCACCGTGTCGCGGGTGATGGCAACTTCATGAGCTTGGGTCTCGCCCGTGGCTTCCGCGGGAATGACGTTCAGTCTGACCACGGTGCCTTTCTCGCCACGGATCTGATCGACGACATCGTCCAGACGCAGGCCGATCACGTCTTTCATTTCGCCGTCAGGGCCCTGGGCGATTCCGATGATACGATCCCCTGCCTTGAGTTCCTTGCCGCGCTCGGCCGGGCCGCCCTTGATGAGTTCGACCACTTTCGTGTACTCGTCTTCAGAAGTCAGCTGGGCACCGATACCCTGCAACGAGAGTCGCAGACTCATGTTGAAGTTCTCGGAGTCCCGTGGAGAGAAGTAGCTGGTATGCGGGTCAATGGTGCTCGCGACTGTGGCCAGGTAGGACTGGAACACGTCGCGGTCATTGGTCATCAGCACCTGGTTCAGCTGGGTTCTGTAGCGCTTGCTCAGTCTCTCCTCGATCTTGTCGAGGTCCATGTTGGCAAGTTTGAGGCTGAGAGCACTGTTCTTGACGCGTTGACGCCACAGTTCATCCAGCTCGGCGGTTGTCGTCGCGAAAGGGGCGTCCTCACGATCGAGCTCAATGGATTCCTCCAGTGTGAAATCGATGCTCGCCAGGTCGTTCTCGACATGATTGACGGCGTAGATGAGTCGCTCGAGCAGACGCTTGTGGTACAGGTTGTAGATCTCGAAGGCGGGGTCGATGGTGCCGCTCTTGAGAGTGTCATCCATCGCGTCGCGATAGACGCTGAGTGCGTCTATGTCAGATTGGAGGAAGTACAGTTTGGAGCTGTCCAGTGCCTCGATGAAGCCGTCGAACACCTTCTGCGAGAAGAGGTCATCGAACATCACGCGCGAGTAATGCTTGTCCTCGAGTTCGGCAAGCAACTCTGCGGCGGTGCGGCCGTAGACTTCCTGGGACGAGAGTTCCTTGTAGAGGGTGTCAATGTCGAGGACCGGGTTGAGAACCTCGGCTTCCTGAGCGTTGGCTCCAACGCCGAAGGTCATCATGAGAGTTATTGCAGAGGCCAGTCGTGTCCTGCGCAATGCAGAGTTCAATCTGGAGAAGTTTTGACGTGCAATTTCAGTTCTTTTCATATCGCCCCGCACCGTTGTAAATCTCTGGGTTACTACCGGATATATCACCATATATTGGTTACTTATAAACAACCAAGCTGTCAAACGCCAGCATTAAATGGTCACAATCTGAGACAATCCCACTGTCGTCCCGGGTTCATAATCATCTCGCCACCTCGTTGCCATCGGATTGCCATAATCTCCTGCAAGTGCCTGCTTGAGCCAGTCTCAGCTCTTGATCGGTTTGCGCCTTGCCGAGGCATGTCTCTCGGCACGTTCGACGTCGATGTAGCGGTCGGTAATGGCACTGGAGCCATGGCCTGCGTCATCCCGCACGTGCTCTCTCGGACGAAACTTCACATCTTCGGAGATGCCGGTGTGACGCAACCAGTGCACAGTGGCGGCCGCAAGTCGCTCTGCCTCCTCGGGGAAACCGTCCCGACGCAGATTTTCTTCCGCAAAATCAAAACATTTTTGTACGATGCCGCGAATTTGCCGGGTGCTCGTGATGCCTCCCGAGCCCCGGGTCTTGTGAATGAGCGGTGTCTGTTCGCCTGGTGTGGGCAGGGCAGTGAGTCCGCGGAATGCTCGGTACCTGCGTAGCGCATCCAGCATCTCATTACTGACGGAGATCTCACGCTCCTTGTTGCCCTTGCCGACTGTGGTGAACCACCAGTTGCCTTCCTGATCCGGTTGGAAGTGTCCCATCTGCGGGGTCCAGCGTGGCGTTTCGACCAGTTCCGAGATTCGCAGGTACATGGCGAACAGCGCATTCATGACGAAGAGAGTCCGCTCGTGGGTGCCCGGATCGATTCTCGCCATCTCTTCCGCTGACTCTATGACAAAGGACCATTGCAGGGGGGACAGGCGTCGGATTTGTGCCTTGCCCTGATGCTTGCGCAGGAACTTGCTCTTCTGGCGAATCTGCGACACCGGGTTCGCGGCGACATGACCTTCCTGAATCAGGAAATTGAAGTAGCTGCTGAGCACGCTGAACAGCGATTGGATCGCCGATTGTGAACAGACGTAGGCCCCACCGCTGCAGACATAAGGTCGCCATTCGCTGTTGGTTTCCCGCTGACCATTGCGATTCACGAATCGGGACACGTTCTTCTCGCCAATCCATGTCTTTGGTGGCTGTTTCGCGAACTCCACATAGGACTCGATGTCCTCACGCTGCACGCTCGCAACAGGCTTGCGAGCGATCAGCCAGCACCATTGCAGGAAGTGCTCGATCTCGCGTCGATAGGTGGAGAACGTATCCGGGCTGCCCCGATAGCTGTAGAGGAATTCGCTGGCGAGGCGGAAATCCTGCAGGGCATTCTCGACGGACTCGGCCAGCAGGTGATCTATCGACTGTGCGGGATGCTTGAATGGATTGGGCATCTCCTCAAGGGTGTCGAAGAGGGCGCTGGGGCTACTGTGTTTGCTCATGAAACGGGGTGGTCTGCCTTGGCTGAATTTTCCGATTGCTCGACGGTTTCGTTATATATTATCCTGCATAACGCTATTTCACCTGATACGGCAACTTTATGGGGCAGACAATTGAAATGTAAAGCACTGATTGTCGTGTTGACCCTCCTGTCCACAATGACTGGTAACGCCCAGGGCGAAGAACTCCTGATTGCGGTGGCAGCCAATTTCTCCTCCACTCTTGAACGTATCGCGCAGCAGTTCGAGGACCAGACCGGACATGGGGTCACGCTGGTCAATGGCGCTACCGGTCGACACTATGCGCAGATCGTCAATGGCGCGCCCTATGACTTGTTCTTTGCCGCTGATGCCGAGGCGACTCGCCTGTTGGAAGAGGAGGGCAGAGCGGTGCCCGGTACGCGGGTTGTGTATGCCCAAGGGCGTCTGGCGCTCTGGAGCCGTCAGGCAGGATTCATTGACGGCGAAGGGCAGATATTGAGAGAGGGGGAGTTTCGACGACTGGCGATTGCCAACCCCCGACTGGCCCCTTACGGGGAGGCGGCAGTGGATGTGTTGAATGCCCTCGGGCTTTTCGAGCGCGTGGAGGATCGTCTCGTGCGCGGAGAGAATATTGCCCAGACCTACCAGTTTGCTGACAGTGGCAATGCGGAACTCGCTTTTGTCGCCTATTCACAGATACTTGAAGCAGGGCAGGACGGATCTTACTGGCTTGTACCGACAAACCTGCATCGTCCTCTGCTGCAGGAGGCTGTGCTTCTCAAGGACAGTCAAGCAGTGAGGGAGTTTCTGGCGTTCGTCATGCAGGATGAGGCTCAGACTCTCATAGGCAACAGTGGCTACGTGGGTGCTGTTTCTGCAGCCTTATCCGATCAGCCGGTGATTAATCATGCTGTTCGAGAATGACATCACGGCTTTCTGGATCACGCTGCAACTGGCGCTCGCGACGGTCGTGGTGCTGCTGATTGTCGGTACGCCGCTGGCATGGTGGCTGGCAACGACGCGCTTCCGTTTCAAGGCTCTGGTGGAGGCGGCTGTTGCGCTGCCGTTGGTCTTGCCGCCCACGGTCATCGGGTTCTATCTCTTGATTGCCATGGGTCCCGATGGCCCACTTGGGCAATTGATGACCGCCGTTGGACTGGAGCCACTGGCGTTCACGTTCACAGGTCTGGTCATCGGCTCCGTATTCTATTCGCTGCCATTCGTCGTCCAGCCCTTGCAGAGCACGTTTTCCAGCATGGGCAAGGGGCCATTGGAGGTGGCGGCCACTCTTGGGGCCAGTCCCGTGGATCGTTTCTTCAGTGTCGTGCTCCCGCTGTCCCGTTCCGGCTATCTCACGGCAGCAGTCCTCGGTTTTGCACACACGCTCGGGGAATTCGGAGTCGTGTTGATGATCGGGGGCAACATTCCGGGGCAGACACAGGTGCTGTCTATCGCTATCTACGATCATGTGGAATCCCTTGAGTATGCCAATGCCCATTGGCTGGCCGGCACATTGCTGGTCTTTTCCTTCCTGCTGTTACTGCTTGTCTATGGTCTGAACAAGCGCTTCGACGTGGTGAAGGTATGACGATTCAGGTCAATCTCAAGGTGCGCAAGGGAGACTTCGATCTGCATGCGGAATTCCAGGTTCCCGGAACAGGGGTAACCGCTGTGTTCGGTCGTTCCGGGTGTGGCAAGAGTACGCTGTTACGAGTGATTGCCGGACTTGAGGAGCCGCTTCAGGGTGGCCTGGTGTCAGTGAATGGAGTGACTTGGTGCGCCCAGGACCATTCGGTGCCGGTCCATCAGCGTCGCGTCGGCTATGTCTTTCAGGAGCCGGGTCTGTTTCCGCACTTGTCCGTTCAGGGCAACCTTGAGTTCGCGTTGAAGCGCAGACGTCCGGGGGAGGGCGCAGCAGATCTTGATGAGGTAGTACCCTTGCTGGGGCTTGAGCATCTGCTGTTGCGAAGGCCTGCTACACTTTCCGGCGGAGAGAAACAGAGGGTCGCAATCGGCAGGGCTCTGCTGAGCGCTCCGGCTTTGCTATTGATGGACGAACCGCTCGCCGCGCTTGATGCCCGCAGCAAGGACGAAATTCTGCCTTTCATCGACCGGCTTTGCAGTGCAGCGCGCATGCCAGTGCTCTATGTCAGCCATTCCACCGATGAGGTTGCCCGACTTGCCGATCAGCTGATCTTCATGGAGCAGGGCAGAGTGCTCGCGCACGGTCCGCTGGCGGAAGTTCTGGCACGGGTGGACTCGCCCATTGCCCGCAGCGACGAGGCATTCAGTGTGCTGCACTGTGGCATTGCAGAACTGGAAGGTCCTTGTCATCTGAGTATTCTGCGAACCGCCTCCGGTGACAGCATTTATGTGCCACGTCTGCCGTTGGGTGAGCAGCGAACCTTGATCAGGTTGCGAATCAACGCCAGAGACGTGAGTCTGTGCAGCCAGAGACCGGTCGGCAGCAGCATTCTCAACATCCTGCGAGCGCGAGTGACGCAGGTCTCCGATGCAGACGGGAAGGGGCAGCAGCTGGTGCAGCTCCGACTGGCAGACTCGGAGGAAATACTGCTGGCGAGAATTTCCGAATACTCCTGCCGACAGCTCGAGATTACCGAAGAGATGGAAATATTCTGTCAAATCAAGGCAGTTGCCCTTCTTTCATAAGGTCGATTGTAAGATCTAATACGACTGTGATGCTCTGGTTAGCCGATAGGTTCCTGAGCTATTCTTGTGTGCGAATACCCTTTGGCGCCACATGCATCACTTTTCCGATGCTTGGTCGGACCCTGACACCTGAACTTCTGGAGAGCCCATGATAAATACGTTCAAGAAAACCCTGTTGCAGGCTGGATTGGCCATGACGTTATCGGCGGTTTTGTCTGCCAGCGTGCAGGCTCAGGAGGCAGCTGCGACGCCAATCAGCGAGATTCTGAACTACCGCGAATATTCGCCGACGTTCGCCAGCGCCGGACAACCCACACGTGAACAATTGCAGATCATTCGTGACAGCGGTTACGAGCGGGTCATCTACATCGCGTTCAGCACGGTAGGGCCGGCCATTCCTGAGGAGGATCAGCTGGTGAAGGCGCTGGGCATGGACTATCTGCATATCCCCGTGGATTTCAACAATCCGACGATTCGTGATTTCAATGCGTTTGCTGATGCCATGCGCCGTGAGCCTGATACCAAGACGCTGCTGCATTGTCAGGTCAACGCAAGAGCTACGGCGTTCAGCTTTCTTTATCGTGTGATCTACGAAGATGTGCCTGTTGCTCAGGCAAAGGCTGACATGAACTCTGTGTGGCAGCCAAATCAGGTCTGGAAGGATTTCATCTTCGACGTGCTGGCCCAGAACGGCAAGTCCGCAGAGTGTGAAAGCTGCGACTGGACTGTGCCGGAGCCGCGTCAACAATAAACCCATCGTGGGGCAGGTGCTTTTCACTCGGATTTGTTCCTTATTCATACTCATTATTTCCGGTAATCTTTATTACCGGAAATAATGAAACGAGGGTGAAATCCATGCATCTTTCGTTTTTTCAATAAGTAACGCTGCTTTCATGAAGTGAATCAAGATGTATCGCTTGCAACGATTTTGCGCTTGACCTTCCCATGATAGGAAGCCTGATGATGGTGTTACCAATTGAAAGTACGCCGGAGATCACACCATGAAAGTTAACAACGCGAAGCCTGAATCCCCACTGGAACTGAACATAACAGGCATGAGCTGCGCCTCGTGCGTCGGTCGTGTCGAAAAGGCGCTGCTGGCAGTGCCTGGCGTGTCGTCAGCGAATGTCAATCTCGCCAGCGCTCGTGCGACCCTGGAATTCGGCAGCAATCCACCGGATGCCCAGGCGCTGGTGAAGGCTGTCAAGGACGCCGGTTACAGTGCGGCGGTAGCACGGGATCGTCGAGCGGATGCGCGTGATCGTGCTGCGCAGCAACATGAGGAAATGGCAGCATTGAAGCAGGCGTTTCTGATCGCTGCCGTATTGACGCTGCCGGTTTTTGCTCTGGAGATGGGCAGCCATTTGTGGCCGGCACTGGGAACGCTGATACATGAGACGTTCGGGCATAGAAACAGCTGGATTGTGCAGTTTGTGCTCACGACGATAGTGCTGGCAGGGCCTGGGCGACGCTTTTTCCAACACGGCATACCTGCCCTGCTCCGTTTGGCACCTGACATGAATTCACTTGTGGTGCTTGGCACCACTGCGGCCTGGGGCTATTCAACCGTCGCGACTTTCCTGCCGGACGTCTTGCCGGCAGATGCGATCAATGTGTACTACGAGGCCGCCGCTGTCATCGTCACATTGATTCTGATGGGGCGTTATCTGGAGGCCAGAGCCAAAGGGCGTACTGGCGAAGCAATAGCCCGACTGATGAGCCTGCAACCGGAAACGGCTGCCGTGATGCGCAATGGCGTGGCCGAGCAGGTGCCGATCGCCCTTATTGTCCCGGGAGATGCCGTCCTGGTGCAGCCCGGAGAGCGAATTCCGCTGGATGGTGAACTGATCGAGGGCCAATCGTTTGTGGATGAATCCATGCTGACAGGCGAGCCTGCTCCGGTCAGGAAGGAGTCTGGATCGCCAGTGACGGGAGGGACTATCAACAAGACTGGGTCGTTCACCTTCAAGGTTCTACGGGTGGGTGACGACACGGTGCTGGCGCGGATCATCCAGATGGTGGAAGTGGCCCAAGGCTCCAAACTGCCAATCCAATCACTGGTCGACAGGGTCACCCTGTGGTTCGTGCCGGCAGTCATGCTGGTTGCAGTCCTGACCTTTGTGTACTGGGCATTGCTGGCACCTGTGCCCTCCTTGAGTCTTGCCCTGATCAATGCGGTGGCAGTCCTGATTGTCGCCTGCCCTTGTGCCATGGGGTTGGCAACACCGGTTTCCATCATGGTCGCGACGGGCCGCTCTGCCGAAATGGGCATCCTGTTCCGCAACGGCAACGCACTGCAGATGCTGAGCGAGACGCGTACCATTGCCTTCGACAAGACCGGCACGATTACCGAGGGCAAGCCCGTGTTGACAGATCTGATGGTGCAACCTGGATTCGATGAGCAGGCTGTGCTTGCCATGCTGGCGGCCGTCGAATCCCGATCTGAACACCCGATCGCCCAGGCGATTGTCGCGGCTGCTGCGCAGCGCGGCCTGCAACTGCTCGAAGTATCAGACTTCCAGGCGATACCGGGTTATGGCGTCCATGCAACGGTAGACGCCAAGCGTGTGGATATCGGCGCGGACAGACTGCTGGAAAAATTCGGCCATGATAGTCACCTTGTGGCTGCAACTGTTGCTGATCTCGCCTCGCAGGCAAAGACACCCATCTATGTGGCCATCGATGGTCGGCTCGCGGCTGTGGTCGCAGTCAGTGACCAGATCAGGCAGACGACGCCTGCGGCAATCTCCGCGTTACGCGACGCGGGATTTCGCACAGCCATGATCACCGGTGACAACACGCGGACCGCGAATGCGATTGCCGCCAGACTGCAGCTTGATCAGGTACATGCGGAGGTGTTGCCTGATGGCAAGGTACAGGTGCTGCAGTCGCTGCGGTCTGGCAATAGTCTGTTGGCATACGTGGGCGATGGCATCAATGATGCGCCTGCGCTTGCTGAAGCTGACATCGGGATCGCGATGGGCAGCGGCACCGACATTGCGATCGAAAGTGCTGATGTGGTCCTGATGACGGGAGAGCTGGGGGCTGTGGTCAATGCGGTGCTGTTGGCTCGTGCGACCATGCGCAACATACGTGCGAATCTGTTCTGGGCCTTTGCGTACAACGTGGCACTTATTCCCCTTGCCGCCGGAGTTCTCTACCCTGCTTTCGGGATATTGCTCTCCCCTGTTCTGGCAGCAGGCGCGATGGCTTTCTCCAGCGTCTTCGTGCTCGGCAACGCCATGCGCCTGAAACGCTTCCATGCAGGAGCTTGAGGGATTGAAAAATGAAGAGTCAGACATCCCACAAAGTGATCGTTCCTGACGCTGCCGGAGCACTGCGTCGCCAATATTGCAACATTGGCGATGCATCTCTGCGTTCCGGTGTCAGCAGCAAGATGATTCGTCACTACGAGGCAACAGGACTGCTACCTGAAGTTCACCGCACTGCTGCGAACTACAGATTGTATTCAGAAGAAGATATCAATCAGTTGCGCTTCATCAAACGCGCTCGCAGTCTGGGATTTTCCATGAAACAGATCGCGCGCCTTGTAAGCCTCTGGCAGAACAAGAGCCGCAGCAATGCGGATGTCAGAAATCTTGCGATGGAGCACGTCGCCGATCTCGACACGCGCATTCGCGAGATGCAGGAGATGCGTCACGCATTGCACGTACTGGCCGTGCGTTGTCATGCAGACGGGGAGCCGGAGTGCCCGATACTCGACTCCCTCGCAGTCGAGTATCCCGACAGAGCTGATTGATTCAGGATGCCGTACGCATCGTGACAAATTCCTCGGCAACGGTGGGATGTATCCCGATGGTTGCATCGAAATCGGCCTTGGTCGCGCCTGCGATCATTGCCACTGCCAGCCCTTGAATGATCTCTCCCGCATCCGCACCGAGCATGTGTGCACCTACGACCTTGTCACTGTCCTTGTCCACCAGAAGTTTCAGAAAATACTTCTCGTCGTTGCCACTGAGCGTGTGACGTAGCGGAGTAAAACGGCTGCGAAACACGGCTATATTCGAGAACTTCCTGCGCGCCCCCTTCTCGTCCAAACCGACACTGGCAAGATTCGGATGACTGAATACTGCTGTCGGGATGTTTTCGTAATGCATCGCCTTGTGGCTCGTTCCGAAAAGTCTCTGCGCGAGAATCTGACCTTCCGCAAGCGCGACAGGAGTAAGCGGCACCCTGTCTATTACGTCACCAACCGCATGGATGTTGGTAATGGAACTGGTGAAGTGGTTGTTGACAATCACGGCACCACTCTCGGACAGCGCCACATCACATTCTTTCAACCCCAGGTCGTGAGTGTTTGCCTTGCGTCCGGTAGCGAACATGACGGCTTCGGTCTGGATGGTTGTTTCATTGTTGAAGTGAACGAGTAATTCATCGGGTCCTCTTCTCTCGATTTTTTCAACCGATGTGTTCAGGTGCAGAGCCGCATATTTCTGAAGCTCTACCGTGAAGGCGTCAGTGAGTTCGCGGTCGAATCCGCGCAGCACTCTGTCGCCACGACTGACAAGCGTGGTCTTGACACCGAGACCTGCAAAGATTCCTGCGAACTCTACCGCGATGTAGCCGCCGCCAACGATCACGATGGACGTTGGCAGTTTCTCCAGACTGAAGACTTCGTTCGAGCTGATCACATGCTGGTTTCCGGGGAAATCGGGAACGAAGGGCCAGCCGCCTGTGGCGATCAGAATTTCCTTTGCCGTGAACCTGCGATCGCCCAGTGCGATCGTGTGTCTGTCCAGCAACGTCGCGCGCTCCTGAAACACATCTACTCCTGCTTTCTGCAACATTGAAAGATAGATGCCGTTCAGTCGAGAAATTTCCCGATCCTTGTTTTCCCGCAAGGTCGCCCAGTTGAATGTCGGCGCCTGGTGAAACTCCCAGCCATATCCTCTGGCATCTTCAAAGTCCTGGCCGTACTGGGATGCGTAGCTGAACAGTTTTTTCGGGACACAACCGACATTGACACAGGTCCCGCCAAGATAGCGTTCCTCCGCGAGCCCTACCCTGGCGCCAAGTCCTGCGGCGATCCTGCTGGCACGCACGCCTCCTGATCCCCCCCCAATAACAAAAAAATCGTAATCAAAATCAGTCAATTGCACTCTGCCTTGTGGATTGTGTGAACGGTCGTTGTTCTTGAGAAAGCCGATACTTGCAGCTATGATCCCAAAATAGTCAGGTTGGATACAGGGCCAGTGAGAAAATGCGTGCTACTGCAGTAGTTTCTGCCGAAGAAGTGTCGGAAGTCGACTCGGAATCCCAGGTGCCAAAACCGCGCAGATCGGTGAGATCAGTCGCTGCGGGCGCTGGCACGGCCATCCCGACGGAGTTCACCACGCAGGGCAACAAGTTCGTCATCAGGCTTCCTGCCAGTCTGCGGAAGAAGATTCTGCAGATATCCCGTCGTCATCAGCGCAGCATGAATTCGGAAATCATTCTTCTGCTTGGAAGGTATCTCGAAGAGCAGCGATCACAGGATGTCATTGCAAACGATCAGCAGGAAGCACTCGAATCAAAGTTGAGTCGCAAGCTCAGGGCACTCTCTGCGGAGAAACGCGAAGCTTTGCTGGCGCTGCTTGAGTGAGCCTGTCGATGCCAGCGTTTCATCAATGTGCGCTGGATTTTCCTGGAGACCCGAATGTCTCTCAGCAAATCAGTCTCGATGATGCGGATTTGTTCCTCTTCTCGCACGCCTTCGACACGCACGAGGCCGGCGAGTTTCTGACATATTGCCTCTCCGCGCTTACATGGAAACAGGATTTCATCAGGATTGCAGGAAAACGAGTCCCCCTTCCCCGTTTGCAGAACTGGTATGGCGATCCTGGAGCGCGCTACGGTTATTCCGGGTTGGCATTGGATCCTTCTCCGTGGACGTCCGAGCTCCTTGCTGCGAAGGAGCGAGTTGAATATCTCACCGGTCAGACCTTCAATTCGTTGTTGGCAAATCACTATCGTGGCGGTGCCGACAGTGTCGGTTGGCATAGCGATGACGAGAAAGAGCTGGGAGATAATCCTGTCATTGCCTCGGTGAGTCTTGGTGCCACTCGCATATTCGAGTTGAAGCACAGGACTGACCGCAGGCAGAAAGTCCTGCGCATTCCGCTCACCCATGGCAGCCTGCTGCTGATGGCTGGGAAGACGCAGCAATACTGGCAACACCAACTCCCCAAGGATCATGCCATCACTGCTCCCAGGGTCAATCTCACGTTCCGCACGGTTACCGTGGCAATGGATACGTCCAAGCAATCATGATTTTCCACAAGTGAGCATATCCTGGACCATTTTGATCTGTGCATAGTCGGTGCTGGTGTCGTGGGTCTCGCCATTGCCGAGCATCTGGCAACGACTCAGCCTGCTTCCTTCTCGATCCTGCTTCTGGAAAAGAATTCTGCGGCGGGACAAGAGACGAGCAGTCGCAACAGCGAAGTGATTCATGCGGGCATCTACTATCCAGTCAACAGCTTGAAGGCCCGTCTCTGTGTCGAAGGTCGTCGTCTTCTCTACCAGTATTGCGCACAGCATGATGTTCCTCACCGCAAGGTGGGCAAGTTCATCGTGGCACAGCAGGACGAAGAAGAAGCACTCGCGCAGATTCTGCGCAACGCCGCAGCAAACGGTGTGGAGGAGCTGACTCCGGTCACCACAAAAGAGCTGCAGCGCCATGAGCCCCTTGTAAGAGCGAGTCATGCTCTCTTTTCAAGTGAAACCGGCATCATCGACAGCCACGCTTTCATGGATAGTCTGCTGTGGCGGGCACAGTCCGCCGGAGTGCAATTTGTGCCGAACACCACAGTGACTCGTGTCACGCCTGAAGGCTCACACTTTGTCGTCAGCACGACTTCCGGATCGCATGGTGCAGAGGAAGTTTTCAAGTTTCGCTGCAGCCGTTTCATCAACGCGGGAGGGTTGCATGCGAATGATCTTGCAACCCGGATCGATGGACTTGACCAGACACTGGTGCCGAGGCTCTATCTGGTCAGGGGGTGCTATTTCAGCTTGAATGGCAAGGCGCCGTTTCGCCACCTGATTTATCCAGTGCCGGAGAAGGCTCAGAAGGGATTGGGGATTCATGCCACGCTGGATATGGCAGGTCAGGTTCGATTCGGTCCCGATGTGGAATACATCGATACGATCGACTATCACGTGGCAGATGCGAGGCGTGAACATTTCCTGCAGGCAGTGCGGCGCTACTACCCTGCCCTGCAGCCCGAACAGCTGCAACCCGACTACGCTGGCATTCGACCGAAGCTGAGTTCCCCCGAAGCTGGAGCGGCAGACTTCATGATCCAGGATGCGTCCTCACACCTGTTGCCAGGGCTTGTGCAGCTCTTTGGTATCGAATCACCCGGTCTGACGGCGGCACTCGCGATCGCGAAACATACGGGCGACCTGCTGGAACTCTGAGGATCAGTATTGTTCCGCAGCGGTATTGACCCTGGCGTATACCTCAGCCGTACCGTCTGTCTTGAGAAGCAGAACATCGTAGGGCTGGAACTGGTCTCCCAATTCCATGCCGGGGCTGCCCAGCGGCATTCCGGGAACGGCGAGCCCAAGCGCATTTTCCGGTTTCTGGTCCAGAAAGCGCTGGATCAGATTGGCCGGGACATGACCCTCGAACACGAACCCCTCAGCAGAAACTGCGGTGTGACAGGATTGGTACTGTGGGGCTATGCCGCGCTCCAGTTTTTCTCGGTTGAGATCCGCTGGATGACTGATCTGAGCCACGAATCCGCGTTCGGTGACATGATCGACCCACAAGGCGCAGCAGCCGCAGCTTGGATCCTTGAGCACTTCGAGTGCGATTGGCGTGGTGGCTGGCGCTGCTGCGGCATCCACTGCATCTCCTTCACAGGCGGCAAGCCCGAGGCAGAGGGCGATCAGCAACAAGGCTCGCTGCAAGGTCGCTGCGACTCTCTGAATGGATTGGTTATTGGCGTATTGATAGTCCATATTGCCTCACATGGTGTGTGTCAGTTTGTCTGAATTCAGCTGGCCCGCCAGCAGAGTCTCGATCTTCTTGCGAACGTTGCCTTCCGCATCGTTGAATTGAATGCCGATGCCTGCCGCCCTGTTGCCCTGGGCTCGCCTGGGGGTGATCCAGACAACAGTACCCGCTACCGGAATTCTTTCTCCATCGTCCATCAATTTCAACAGCATGAAGACGTCGCTGCCAATTTCATAATCCTTGGTCGTGGGGATGAACAATCCTCCATTCTTGACGAAGGGCATGTAGGCCGCATGCAGCACCGTCTTGTCCTTGATGGTCAGGGACAGGATGCCATGCTTGGTTGCCCTGCTGTCACTTTCGGAGGTGGTCATTTCATTACGCCAGCATTGATGATTTCACACGAGCAAGTCTGCTCAGTTGCAGCAACAGGTCTTCAAGCATGAGCTGTGCGTTGGGGTTCGATGTGCTGCCCAACTGGGTCTGTGCCACGACTGTCTCATTGTAGAGGGAAAACAGCGCTCGTGTTGGCACAATTCCGTCGCTGGCAGGTTTCAGCAGTGCCGCAGCAGCTCGGCGCAGGGAATCGCTCTTGAGATAGGACGCATCTCCGGTCATTTGATGCTTGCACAATATGCTCAACCAGTAGAGCAGCAGGCGCAGTATCTCTCCTGCCTGAGTCTTGGCATGGCGACTGGCCAAGGTGCAGGGCGACACCCGGTTTTCCAGCAACTGTAACAGGGCATCGCCAATTTCCCTATGCTGTTCCAACGTGCCGGCATCATGCATCGCCTTGGCCGCCAGGGGCCTGCCTTGTGCGAAATCGAGCAACAAATCGAGGTCGGTATCTGTCACTGTGTCGGGGATGGTTTGCTGCAGCCAGATGAGGGATTGGCTCCTGTCCGGCCTGGGCAGGCTGATGACCTGGCACCGACTCGTGATAGTCGCCAGGACCGCCTTGGGGCGATCGGTCAGCAGGATGAACATCACGTCTTCAGGGGGTTCCTCCAGACCTTTCAAGAGCGCATTGGCCGAGCTGACTCCCAGATTTTCTGCAGAGTCGAGAATGATTATTCGTCTGCCGAACGAATGAGAACTGGTTTCCAGAAATTTTTTCAGGTCCCGTATCTGCTCCACCTTGATGACTTTGGAGCCATCCTCAGGTTCAACAATCAGCAGATCAGGATTACTCCCTGCCTTGTTGAGCAGGCACATCTGGCAGCTGCCACATGCGGAGTCCGCTCCGGGGGCGTGGCACAGCAGAAAGTGGGCAAGCGTGGTGGCATAGTGGCGTTTCCCGGTATCCGCTTCCGCGCTCAGCAGATAGGCATGTGGCATCTGGCCGCTCTTGAACTGGCCGATGGTTTTCAGCCAGGCGTCAACATGCCATGGGAATGGTCTCTGAGGTATTGAGCTGCTCACAATAATCCTTCCAGATGCCTGCGAATGTCGGACTGAACGGTTTCCAGCGAGGCGTCGGCGTTGATGACGATGCAACGCTCAGGTTCGTGTCTTGCCCTGTCCAGATAAGCGGCCCGAACCCTGTCGAAGAATTCCAGTTTCTCCACCTCGAAACGATCGAGTTCGCCGCGTTGTGTTGCGCGTTGCAGACCTGTCGCTGGGGGCAGATCCAGGATATAGGTCACGTCGGGTCGCAGATCTCCCTGCACAAGGGTTTCGAGCTGGGATATGACGCTCATGGAGAGTCCTCGACCGCCACCCTGATAAGCATAGGTGGCATCGGTAAACCTGTCACAGATGACCCATGTTCCGTTTGCCAGTGCAGGCGCTATGACCTGGCTGATGTGCTGGGCCCGTGCCGCGAAAACCAGCAGCAGTTCGGTCAGTTCGCAGAGATTTTCCTCCTGCTTGGCCAGCAACAGGTGTCGAATCGATTCCGCGACCACGGTCCCGCCGGGCTCTCGGGTGAGTACATAATTCACCCCCGCAGAGTCGAGGCACTGAGTAATGAAGCGAATGTTGGTCGACTTGCCGACGCCCTCCACTCCTTCCACTGTAATGAAGCGTGCGCCATTGCTGCGAATCATGAGTTCTGGTTTCCCGGACATGCAAAGTTCATGGATTCGGGCTCGAAGAAGAGGCCCTGTTCAGGAGAAATTGTCTCACTGCTGCGTTGTGTTCTTCCAGTGTATTGGAGAATTGGTGGCCGCCGTCGCCCCGCGCCACAAAATACAGGAAGGTGTCGTTGCTGGGATGCAAGGCGGCATGGAGGGCATCACGCCCTGCCATAGCGATTGGCGTGGGCGGCAGTCCGTCGATGCGGTATGTGTTGTAGGGAGTGGCTGTGTCCAGATCGACTCTGCGAATGTTGCCATCATAACTGCTGCCGATGCCATAGATTACCGTAGGATCAGACTGCAGACGCATGCCCATCTGCAGGCGACGCACGAATACGCCAGCAATCTGCTCGCGTTCGCTGTTGAGTCCCGATTCCTTTTCGATGATGGAGGCCATGATCAATGCTTCATAGGGATCTGTATAGGGAAGGTCCGGCGCGCGGCTCTCCCACTCCTCTGCCAGCACATCATTCAGACGTTCTGCCGCTCGTCTCAGGATCGACAGATCAGTGTCTCCTGATGTGTAGAAATAGGTGTCCGGATAGAGAGCTCCTTCAAGACTCGTGAACGTGCTCTGGAGTGCGGCGAGAATCTCCTCGTCGCTGCGGCCTTGCAGTGTGACTTCCAGCTTGCTGCTCTGCCATAGCGCTTCCAGAGCCTGTCTGCTGGTGGTGCCTTCGATGAATGTAACGGGGTACTGCACGGATCGTCCCGACATGAGATGTGCGAGAGCTGTGCGTGGACTCATGCCCGTCACCAGTTCATATTCGCCAGCCCGCAGTCGGGTATCGTAACCGCGATAACGTGCCCACAGAGTGAACAGGCGTGGTCTCGTCAGTGATACCTGCTCTGCGAGTTGCTGCGCGACCTGACTCATGCCGCTGCCCGGGCGCACGTCCAGCAAAACTGTCGACGTGATGGGCAGTGGTCTGTCGAGATACGCTTCAAACTCCATGTAAGCGCCAACCGTTGCCAGGCCGGTCACTGCAACGAGTAGAAGAACATAGCGAAGCACTGTCTTTTTCATGGCTCAGAATACGTCGCGCAAGCGAGCTTGAATGGTTCGACTGGTTTCGTCAGTGTTGAATCGCAATTCCTCTCCTTTCCACTCAACACATGTGACAGGCCAGATGCCCATGACACTGTTGCACACGAATACTTCCTTGGCACTGCGAAGCTCGGTCAATTCGATGCTACGAACTTCGAGCTGCATTTTCATCTGACTCAGAAGATCAATCACGACTGCCCGCATGATACCAGCGACACCGGATGACGTGAGATCGGGAGTGAGGATTCGATCTTGAGTGACCACGAATACATTGCTCTTGATGCCTTCGATCAGATGACCGGATGCATCGCACATCAGGCCTTCGTCGACTCGGCCCCTCAACTCCATGCTGGCCATGACCTGATCGAGCCGATTCAGATGTTTGATACCTGCCAGAGCACTGTTGGAGGAAATGGGATGGTTGCACACCATGGCCCGTATCCCATGAATGGCTTTGTTCTCGTAATCAGCGGGCAAGGAATGAAATTGCACAATGCGTGTTGGCGACGGGGACTCTGGTGGCATGTAACCCCGCCCTCCGCAACCTCGTGACACGATGATCTTGAGAATGCCGTCGCTGGGCGAATTGCTCAGCAGGAGGGCCACCTCGCGTTCCAGCTGGTCTGTTGCAAGAGGGATTTCCAGACGATCGCAGGAGTAAGTCAGGCGAGCAAGATGTTGATGCCAGAGTGCAGGTTTGCCGTCGCGAACGCGAATGGTTTCGAAGACACCATCACCGTAGTGCAATGCTCGATCAGCCAGTGATAGATGGCTCTGCGCCTGTCCGTTTACCAGCATGATATGGCATCTTCTCCTGGTTAATCCTGATCGCCAGCGACAGAGTGGGACACCTGCCTTGTTGATCAACGCATGCGTGAGAAAACCAGACTGCCGTTGGTGCCACCAAAGCCGAACGAATTGCTCAGCACCACATCCAGCTTGGCATCGCGTGAAGTATGAGGAACGTAGTCCAGATCGCACTGCTCATCAGGTGTGTCGAGGTTGATCGTGGGGGTGATGATCTGATCCCGCAATGACAGCACGCAGACGATCGCTTCCACGGCGCCTGATGCGCCCAGCAGATGCCCAAGCATCGACTTGGTTGAACTGATGGCGATATCCGCAGCTCGATGCTTGAAGACACTCTTTATTGCCAGTGTCTCCGCAACGTCACCGGCGATTGTCGAAGTGCCGTGCGCGTTGATGTAATTGACCGCGGAAATGTCGAGAGATGCACTTTGCAGCGCGTTGCGCATACACAGAGCAGCACCCTTGCCGCCTTCCGATGGCGACGTCATGTGGAACGCGTCACCACTCATGCCGAAACCTGACAGTTCCGCGTAAATCTTTGCTCCGCGACGCTTCGCGTGTTCGTATTCTTCCAGCACCATGATGCCGGCACCATCGCTGAGAACGAATCCGTCACGATCGCGATCCCACGGGCGGCTGGCGCGTTGCGGATCATCATTTCTTGTTGACAGTGCCCGCGCTGCACAGAATCCGCCAAGACCTACAGGTGACGTGGCCATTTCGGCACCGCCAGCCAGCATTACGTCTGCCTGACCATGACTGATCATGTTCGCAGCTACGCCAATGTTGTGAGTCCCCGTGGTGCACGCCGTAGTAATGGCGATATTCGGACCCTGGAAATTGTAGCGAATCGAAAGTGTGCCACCGAGCATGTTGATGATCGAGCCGGGCACGAAGAACGGAGAAATCTTTCTGGGACCGGCAGTCCTCACGAGTTCGGAGT
>MGYS01000012.1:28777-36059 GCA_001802565.1 Gammaproteobacteria bacterium RIFCSPLOWO2_02_FULL_57_10
TGTGGTGAAGTCTGAAGTGTCGAATTGCTCAAGCATGTTGATGCCGCTGCGAGCATCCTTCAGTGCCTGCCATGACGACTCAACATCGTTTCCCAGAGGTGTTACGAGCCCCAAGCCGGTGATTACAACTCTTCTACCGTTCACTGCGTCGCTCTCCACTGCAGTTGAATAAAATCATCAGTCGAAACTGATTACAGCAGGCAAAATAAAAGCTACTCCAGAATTCCCCGGAGTAGCTTTCGTATTCTGCCTAAAATCTGTCAGAGGTGCTGATTAATATAATCACAGGCCAGTTGTACCGTGGTGATTTTCTCAGCTTCCTCATCAGGAATCTCGGTCTCAAACTCTTCTTCCAGAGCCATAACCAATTCCACAGTATCCAAAGAGTCAGCGCCTAAATCTTCTACAAATGAAGAAGACAGTTTCACCTCTTCTTCTTTAACGCCCAGCTGTTCGCAGACAATTTTCTTAACGCGTTCTTCAATGCTACTCATAACTATTATTAGCTCCTAAAGACTAAATTTTGAAACTGCTCTCGGGTCACGATTGGCTATTTTTTGATCAGCCTGGATGATCCAAAACGCAAGTTTACATCTATTTTCAGCGGGTTGTAATCTTAAAGTCCAAAATAATTGTTCGTTAAATAATAATTATATTTAAATTCAATTGGTTGAAGAGCAAACCTTGCGCGCTACGGCATGTACATTCCGCCATTGATATGGAGTGTTTCTCCAGTGATATAGGCGCCGGATTCTGATGCCAGAAACCCTACCGCAGACGCGATTTCCTCGGCCTTGCCGAAGCGTGCAAGCGGGATCTGTGCAAGCAGGGTTTCTATCTGTTTTTCTGCCAGCGCACGAGTCATATCAGTATCGATGAATCCGGGGGCTATGCAGTTGACGGTAATACCGCGAGAACCAATTTCTCTGGCGAGAGAGCGTGAAAATCCTTCGACTGCAGCTTTGGACGCAGCGTAGTTGGTCTGTCCTGGATTGCCACTGGACGCCACGACCGAGCTGATATTGATGATTCTGCCCCAGCGTGCCTTGGTCATGCCTTTCAAGGTCAGTTTGCATAATCTGTACAAGGCGTTGAGGTTGGTGTTGATGACATCTCCCCACTCCTCCTCTTTCATTCGCATCAATAGGTTGTCCTTGGTAATGCCCGCGTTGTTGACCAGAACATTGGGCAATCCGAATCGATCTTCGATGCTTTCGAGTACCTTGGACACAGATTCACTGGATGCAACATTCAGGCAATAGCCGCCCCCCGCAATGGAGTGCTCTGCAAGATATGCGGAGATGTCTTCGGCGCCCTTGTCCGTTGTCGCGGTACCAATAACGACCATTCCCTGTCTGCCGAGTTCCAGCGCTATCGCCTTGCCAATGCCGCGGCTTGCTCCGGTAACCAGAGCGATCTTCTTGACTTCAGTTGTCATAATTGCGTTTCCGTTTTTTCACTAAGGTAATTACGAATCTTGTATTCCAGATCAGGCAAGGGTCAGGGCTGTTCTGGCTTGCTCAAAACTCTCGGGGTCTTCTGTGCTGTAACACTCGATATTCCCCTCGATTCTCTTGATCAGACCGCAAAGAACTTTGCCTGGTCCACATTCAACTATTTTTCCAAGTCCGAAATCCCACATGCATGAGATCGAGTCCACCCATTGCACGGGCATGTAAAGTTGTTTCAGGAGATTCTCCTTGATGTCTTCAGGAGTTTTTGCCACTCGACCGTTGACGTTCTGAACTATCGGAATGATTGGAGAGCGGAACTGCAGATTGCGCAGATCCTCGCCGAGTTGTTCTGCGGCTGGCAGCATCAACGAACAGTGTGAAGGAACGCTGACGTTGAGGGCGAGCGCGCGTTTTGCACCTGCTTCCTTGCATGCCGCCATGGCTCGCTCAACCGCCGCCTTGTTGCCTGCGATCACAGTCTGGCCGGTTGAATTGAAATTGACTGCTGCGACCACTTCGCCTTGTGCTGCATCACGACACAGTTCGATGATCTTGTCGTCATCCAGGCCGAGAATGGCTGCCATACCGCCGGTGCCCGCGGGTACTGCCTGTTGCATGTACTTGCCACGATTATGTACCGCTCTGACTGCATCACCAAGATCGAGAACGTTGGCGCACACCAGTGCGGAATATTCCCCGAGACTGTGTCCTGCGAGTAGGTCCGGAAGTTTTCCACCCTGCGAAAGCCAAAGGCGCCAAATTGCTACAGACGCCGCGAGCAATGTGGGCTGTGTAATATGTGTCTGGTCGAGCAGTCCATCTGCATCCGATGATGCAATAGCCCATAGGTCAAGAGAGATGGCATCGGAGGCTTCGGCAAAAGTGCTTTCGATATCGGGATATCTGGCGGCAAGATCGCTCAGCATGCCCACTTTCTGTGATCCCTGCCCGGGAAAAACAAAACCGAATTTTGACATGAGTGTATTCCTGTGTTCTATCGTAACGAATGATTTCAGTGATCAGATGAGTAAGGGCTCGATCTTGTTCCTGTGCTCCAGAAACTCGCTCATTCGGCTGCCGATCAGCTCCGGAACGTTATCAGTGACTTCTCTGAATGCTTGCTCGATCGCGTGAAAGAACCCTTCGGACTGCGCATTACCATGGCTTTTAACAATGATGCCCTGTAATCCAAGTAGGCTGGCGCCATTGAATCTTGCCGGGTTGATCTCGCCTCTCAGGGTGGAAAGCAAGGGCGATGCCACCATTGCTGCCAACCGCGTCAACCAATTCTTTGCCGCGCGTTCCTTGAGTAATTCTTCGATGACTTTCACTACCCCAGCGCTGGTCTTGATGGTGATGTTACCGGCGAAGCCATCGCAAACGACAACATCGACCCTGCCATTGAAAATCTCATTGCCTTCGACGAAGCCAATATAGTTCAGCGCGGGAGTATTCTCCAGAAGGTGAGCAGCCAGTCGAATCTGTTCTGTGCCCTTGTGTTCTTCGCTGCCAATATTGAGCAACCCTATGCGAGGGCTCTCGATACCATTCAGGGAAGATGCGAGCACAGAGCCCATCACGGCGAATTCAAAGAGTTGCTCTGCGTTTGTGTTGACGTTGGCGCCGACATCAAGAATGTAGCAACGCCGTCCGGATATAGGTGCCGGAATGCTCGCGATGATGGCAGGCTTGGTAATGCCCGGGATGGTTTTGAGAAGGTGTCGACCGGTAAGTAGCAAGGCGCCAGTATTGCCGGCACTGACGCAGGCGTGAACTGTTCCTTCCTTGACCATATTGACGGCAAGATACATGGAGGAGTCTTTGAATTTGCGCAATACGCTTTCGGGCTTGCTGTTGTTATCCATGCGAACCAGCGTATGGATAACATCCAGCCGCTGCCTGATGGACTCTGGCAGGCCATGCAATCGAGGCTCGATCTCTGTCTGATCGCCTACCAGAACAAGTGACAATTCCGGATGAACAGACAGGCATTTCACTGCGGCAGGAACCACTATGGAGGGGCCATAATCCCCTCCCATGGCATCGATTGCAATGCGCCTAGGCGTTGACAACCTTACTCGTCACCGAGGTCCAGAACTTTCTTGCCTTTGTAGAAACCATCCGCAGTGATGTGGTGACGACGGTGTACTTCACCGGTAGTCTGATCTGTGGACAAAGTAACGCCTGGCAGCGCATCGTGACTGCGACGCATGTTACGACGTGAACGGGATACCTTACTCTTCTGAACGGCCATGCTGGTTGCTCCTGAATTGCTATCAAGCCGTCCACAGTGAACTGTGTATCCGGCCTGGGTAAATGGTAATGCTTACTTGTTGTCCTTGAGGGACTGCAGAATCGCAAATGGATTCGGCTTGTCCTGCTTGTTCCCTTCTACAGTCAACTTGGTGGACTGGTTCTCTTGCGTCGTGATCCCAACCGCTGGATGACAATCCGTCTCGTGGTAACTGACTATTGGCATGCAGAGGATCAGCTGTTCCTCAAGCACATCAGCTAACACAAGTCGGTTGTCTGCACATATCCAAGGTTCCAGCTCGGGCGGCAATCGGTCAATGAAGCTCTCCGAATCCACCACACCCAGCTTGAAACTATCAGAGAGCACGATCGTCGCTACCTCAAGGCAACGTTGACAATGCACCTGCACCTCAGCTCTGAGCTCACCCTTGATGACTCGCTTGTACTGGTCGTCAACAAGAAACTGCAGTGAAATCTGAGCAGTACCCGACCGATTGGCCAGTGACTGACAAAATCTCTCGAATCTTTCTATCGGGATTTCACCACTTATAACGGCTTGCTGAGCAAAAATCTTCTTTGCGTCGACATACTCTGGGATAAGGGGCTCTGACATAGGCGCGCAATAATAGGCGCACAGGGGCCTTCTGTCAAAAAAATATGTTCACAACGGCATGATTTTTCGAGATTTTAGGATAACCCGCCATTTCAGCCTACAGACTGTCAATCAGTTGCAGCATTGCCGGGTTGGTGGGAGCCGTGACAGAAAACACAGCTTCTGAATCCGGAAGCGTGAAACTGATTGCTGCAGCATGCAGGCAAAGTATCCGCACAGTCGGGAAATGGTCACGTGATGCTGTTGTGTACTTCTTGTCGCCGATGATTGGGTGTCCGGCATACTGGCAGTGCACACGGATCTGATGCGTGCGTCCTGTCAGGGGACTCGCTTCTATCAGTGTGGCATTCTTGAAGCGCCGCAGGACGCGAAAATCGGTGACGGAAGGCTTGCCATCGGCATTGACAGTCACGATCCGTTCGCCCGCCCGGATCTCGTTCTTTTGCAGTGGTGCATTTACTCTGACAACGTCATCAGGCCATGCGCCATGGACCAGGGCGTGGTAAGTCTTGTGCACTCTTTTTGCTTTAAATTCGTTCTGCAAGTATTTCAATATTCTAGAATTTTTTGCAATCAATAGGCACCCGGTGGTGTCTCTGTCTATGCGGTGAGCCAGTTCGAGGAACTCAGCCCCCCTGCCCGCCTCATTGATTATCCAGCGCATGGACTCAATCAGCCCCGTACGCAACCCCGAGCCGACATGCACGGCTATGCCTTGAGGCTTGTTGATGACGACAAGATTTTCGTCCTCATACAGCACACTGTTTTCCAGCAGCCGGATCAGGCTTTCACTGGGGCGAACTGGCGGGGCAGTTTCCGCCATTCTCAGTGGTGGAATGCGCACCAAATCCCCGGCCTGAACCCGGCTTTCGGGTTTGGTGCGCTTCTTGTTGATTCGAACTTCACCCTTGCGGATCAAACGGTAGATTCGAGACTTGGGAACTCCCTTCAGCCTGCTCATCAGGAAATTGTCTACACGTTGATTATCAGCGTCAGCACTCACCTCAATGAACTCAACCCCCCTGCCAATGCTGTTGTCAGCGTCTGTGTTGTCTTGAGCGTTCAATTTCATCTGCCGTTGAGGGTGAATATGGAATGTCTTGTAAGTCGAGCCCTGTGAAGCATGTGAGGCTGCATTGGGGTGTGAGGGCGCGCAGTATAACAGCAGGAGGAATGCCGCCCAAATCGGAAAGCTTAATGGTGTACAATTCGCGCATTTTCGGATACTAGGTTGTCACTTATGCTCAATATCAGAAACGCTCTGGAAAGCCTCATCAGTGCGGCAATTTCACAAATCACTGGTCTGCCGGATTGTCGAGCCCAGGTCGGCCATTCGTCCAGGCTGGAATTTGGTGACTATCAGGCCAATGGTGTCATGTCGGTTGCCAAGCAGCTGAAGACAAATCCAAGGGAGCTTGCATTACACGTAGTGGCTGCTATAGCGGACAACGAATTGATCGCCAATGTCCAGGTTGCCGGGCCGGGATTCATCAACATCTTCCTGAGTGACGCATTTCTGAGTGCAAGCGCAGATCGCTGCATAACTGAAGGAAAAATTCTGGGCAGGGTCGAGGTTCCTGAGCGGATTGTTGTGGATTACTCGGGGCCAAATCTGGCCAAGGAGATGCACGTTGGTCACCTGCGTGGCACGATCATTGGCGATTGTATCGCCAGGGTTCTCGCTGCGCTTGGGCATCAGGTCATCAGGCAGAACCATGTGGGTGACTGGGGGACGCAGTTCGGCATGCTGATCGCTCATATGGAGTCTCTGCGCCAGAACTCCTCCCAGGTTCCGGTGCAACTGGCAGATCTGGAGAGCTTCTACCGTGAAGCCAAGACCCGGTTTGATAACGAGCCAGTGTTTGCGGATCTCGCACGCAGCTTCGTGGTAAAGCTGCAGCAGGGAGACGCTGAGTGCCTGAGCGCCTGGCAACAGTTCATTGATGAGTCACTGAGCCACTGCGAAGACATTTATGAGCGATTGGGTGTTCTCTTGAGCAGGGATGACCTCAAACCTGAAAGTTTCTATAACAATGAGTTGGAGAACATTGTTAATGCTCTTGACGAACATGGGATGCTGACAGTTTCCGAGGGCGCAAGGTGTGTATTTCTCGAGGAATTCACAGGCAAGGAAGGCGCTCCGCTGCCTGCCATCGTGCAAAAATCGGATGGCGGCTATCTCTACGCTACCACCGATCTCGCGGCCCTGCGCTATCGTGGACAGAAGCTCGAGGCTGCTCGGGTGCTCTACGTCGTTGATGCAAGGCAAAGTCTGCACTTTCAGCAAGTGTTTGCCATTGCCCGCAAGGCGGGGTTTGTCCCCGCCACCTGCTCTCTCGAGCACATTGCCTATGGCACGATGATGGGTGAGGACGGCAAGCCGTTCAAAACGAGAAGTGGAGATACAGTAAAGCTGCGGGAATTGCTTGACGAGTCCGTCAAACGTGCATTTGAGCTGGTCAGCGCGAAGAACCCTGATCTTGCTGAAGAATTACGAGAGCAGATATCCAACGTTGTTGGCATCTCGGCTGTGAAGTATGCAGACCTGTCCAAGAATCGCATGAGTGATTATGTCTTTGACTGGTCGACCATGCTGTCGTTTGAGGGGAACACTGCCCCTTACATGCTCTACGCCTACGCCAGGATAAAGAGCATCCTGCGCAGGCAGTCAGGGACTGACGCCAGTGTCAGCTCCGTGACGATAGCGATCACAGAGGCGGAAGAGCGCAATCTGGTGATCAAGATTCTGCAATTTCCGGAGGTCATCAACCAGGTGGCAGCGGAGTGCTACCCGAACCATCTATGCGGGTATCTTTATGAGCTGGCGGGAATCTTCATGCGCTTTTACGAGGCCTGCCCTGTCTTGAAGGCCGAAGCCGATGTACGCGCATCACGCCTGGCCCTTGCAAGCCTGACTGCGACCACTCTCAAACAGGGATTGGAATTGTTGGGCCTGCAGACA
>MGYS01000012.1:36089-56385 GCA_001802565.1 Gammaproteobacteria bacterium RIFCSPLOWO2_02_FULL_57_10
AGTCTTCGGCCGCCGAACTGCACTCAGTCGCATAACTCCAGCAGCAACTTGTTCAGGCGCCGCGTGAAATTGCCCGGGTCCTCGAGCTGCCTGCCCTCTGCCAGGCTTGCCTGATCAAACAGCACCGAGATCAGATCACCGAATCGATCCTCATCTTTTTCCTGATCAAGTTTCGCGATCAGTGGATGTTCAGGATTGATCTCGAAAATTGGCTTGCTCTCCGGTGGCGTTTGGCCTGCCGCTTCCATGATACGGCGCATCTGTGCGCCCATGTCATCCTCATCAATCACAAGACAGGCTGGAGAGTCCGTCAGGCGATGAGTCACGCGAACTTCCTTGACTGCCGCAGATAGATGCTCCTTGATTCTTGCCGACAAGGGCTCGAATTTCTTCTCGGTTTCTTCGTGCTTCTCTTTCTCGGTTTCATCTTCCAGCTTGCCGAGGTCGAGCGAACCACGAGCGATATCCTGGAACTGTTTTCCATCGAAATCGTGCAGGTGGCTCATCAGCCATTCGTCGATCCGATCCGAGAGCAGGAGCACTTCGATGCCCTTCTTCCTGAAAATCTCCAGATGAGGACTGTTTCTGGCAGCATTCGCTGACTCGGCGATGACGTAGTAGATCTTCTCTTGGTCCGGTTTCATGCGCGCAACATAGTCGGTCAGACTTTGGTTCTGATCTGTTGTGTTTTCATGGGTGGAGGCGAACAGCATGAGACCGGCGACTTTCTCCTTGTTGGCAAAGTCTTCTCCTGGACCTTCCTTCAGAACCTGGCCGAACTCCGTCCAGAACTTCGCGTACTTTTCCGATTCGTCCTTCTTCAGTTTCGCCAGCATCTCAAGTGCCTTCTTGGTGAGAGCACTTCTCATCGAATCGACAACGGGGTCTTTCTGCAGGATTTCGCGCGAGACGTTCAAGGAGATGTCATTGGAGTCCACAACCCCCTTGATGAATCTCAGGTACAGTGGCATGAATTGCTCTGCATCATCCATGATAAAGACGCGTTGAACGTAAAGCTTGAGACCACGTGCACCATCGCGATTCCAGAGGTCGTAGGGCGCCCTTGCAGGCACGTACAGAAGGCCGGTGTACTCGAGTTTCCCTTCTACCCGGTTGTGACTCCAGCTCAATGGTTTCTCGTAGTCGTGAGAAATATGTTTGTAGAATTCGACATATTCCTCTTCCTTGATTTCGCTGCGTGAGCGTGTCCACAGAGCTTGTGCTGCATTGATGGATTCGTATTCAGTGACGCTGGCTTCGTCGTCAGATTTTTCTGCATGCGACTGCTTTGGCATGAGCACAGGAATGGAAATATGGTCTGCATACTTCTTGACGATATTCTTGAGTCGGTAATAGTCGGCGAAATCTGTTTCCTCAGCCCGCAGATGCAGAATGATGGTGGTTCCTCGGTCTTTCTTCTCGACTGACTCAATGGTGTAGTCGGCCTCTCCCTTCGAGGTCCAGTGGACGGCCTCGGCCGGAGTTGTGCCGGCTCTTCGAGTCAGTACTTCGACCTCTGATGCCACGATGAATGCCGAGTAGAAACCGACCCCGAACTGTCCAATCAGCTGCGAGTCTTTTTTCTGATCGCCAGACAAGTTGGCGAGGAACTGGGCAGTGCCAGATTTGGCAATGGTTCCAAGATTGCTGATGACTTCCTCGCGAGTCATGCCGATCCCATTATCGGAAATCGTGACTGTCCCGGCGTCCTTGTCGAAATCAATCTGTACTTTCAGGTTTGAATCGGATTCGTAGAGTTCTGGTTTCGACAGCGCCTCGAAGCGCAGTTTGTCAGCAGCGTCGGAAGCGTTGGAGATAAGCTCACGAAGAAACACTTCCTTGTTGCTGTAAAGCGAATGGATCATCAGGTGAAGTAGTTGTTTGGCCTCTGTTTCAAAGCCACGAGTTTCTTTTCTTGCTTCTGTCGTCATCGGTACAGCCCCTGGGGTATCCTGGAAAGTAAAAAGCCCAGCCACTTTTTCAGTGACTGGGCTTTCAATGGGGTTTTCATGCCCCGATTTCAAGCGGCAAAAGGGTTATGAGCGATAAAATTCGATCGCTTCTTCCTTGCGCTGCCTGAGATTTTCAAAACGAGCTTTGCTGTTCTCGATGAAGCTGAGGAAGCTGCCCGCAGATGTTTCACCAAGCTCCTGCGCACGACGAGCCGCTGTCGCTGCTTCATCAAACCGGTCGAGTTCAACCAGCGCGCGTGCAAGGAATAACTGGGCATCGCCTGGATTTTCCAGTCCGCCACGTTCCAGAGCACTACGGATTGCAGTCGCTGCATTCTCGTAGTCGTGCATCATGTAGTAGATGTACCCGAGCTGGTCGTACGATTCGCCTGTCTCACCAAGCTCCGCAGCCTTGATTGCGGGCTCCAGAGCCATTTCGTACTCGTTGGCGAGAAGATACATCTGCACCAGTTTCTGCAGATTTTCTTCTGTTTCCTCAACCACGCCCAGCTCGAACCCTCTGGCCAGAACCCTGGCTCCCTTGTACGCGGCATCGATACCTGCCAATGACTGCGCCAGGTTCAGATACTCGGATTCATTCTCCATGTATCCTTTGGCGAAAGTCACCGAAAGAGTCTCGATACGCTTCTTGTCGTCGTCAAGATAGCCATAGATCGCCGACAGATTGCGCCAGTCGCTTGGTTCATCAAACAGCGTCACCATCTGCTTGGTGACCCGCTCAGCGCTGACATAATCTTCAAGCTCGATATACATCACGTTCAGCAGACCGAAGATGTTCTTCGCAATTGGTCTGCCAGCAGCTTCCAGCATTTCCATATGATTGATCAGATATGGAATGGCTTCGGCGTGCTGAGCCAGGTTGTAATGAGAGTTGGCGAGTCCCAGATAGACGTTCTCGTTTTCTTCCTCGGAGATTTCTCTCCAGCGGTTGAAAGAGTCGATTGCCTCCTGGAAACGGTCCTCACCCATGTACAGCTGTCCCAGCGCCATCAAGGCGCGCTGACGGGACTCAATGCGCAGATTCTCGATCGTGAGCATCTGCTCAAAGATTCTCAAGGCTTCGGGAATATTATCGGTGTTCAGATAATAGTTCGTGTAGAAGTTCAGGACCGTGGACTTCTCGAAGTCGTTGAGTCTATCGTAGCGCTCGTTAAGCTCGTCCAGCAGTACCTTCGCCCTTTCATAGTCCGGCGGAGTGTTTGCATCTTCCGGGCTCATCAGTTCCTGGATTTCAGAAACCTGATTGAACACGCGCTCTGTCAACACATCAGATGTACGGGTGGGGGGAGGTGCACGTGGCCCATCCGGCTCTTCGGCGGCCTGAGCTGCCAAGGAATAGATAGAGGCACTAGCCAGTAAACCCGTCATTGCAAGTGCAGAGACGATATTTCTGGACAGGCTCTTGCGTTTGAATAGTTTCAGCATCACTGATCGCCTTCCAGTTCATAGCGGAAAACATACTGGACGTTCGGTACTGCAACGCCCTGGCCATCCACTACTTTGGGCTGGAACTTGAAGCGTTCAGCAGCGCGTATCGACGATGTATCGAAGATTCCTGCCGGTTCCGCATCCACAACCACGACATTTTCCACTCCGCCGGTCGCTGTCACAGTGAAGCTGACCTGACACCATCCTTCAATGCCTCTTGAGGCGGCACGGGTAGGATACTGTGGCGTCACGTTTACCAGTGGCAGCATTTCTCCATCGGTAATGGAGATGCTGGCGCCACCGATAGACAAGTCAGCGTCGATGGTGACCGCGGCGCGTTCAATCGCCAGGCTTGGACCGGAGTCCATAGTCAACTGCCTATCCGGAACATCTGGCGGTGGCGTGTCGAGTTGCTCGATTGGCTCAGGCTTCTCAACTTCCCGCACCACTTCCATCTCGATTTCAGGCATGGTGGCATCAACGATCTTCACCACGTTGACGCGCTGTTCCTGCTGAGCTCCTGTTGCAATCAGCGCTTGCATCAAATAGAACAACACAAGCGTAATCAGCAATGCAAGAGCCACCGAAATAACCCATCTAATTGCGATCATAGTTTATGCCTCCGTTGATATTGAAACGCTAGCGATTTCTGCATCTCTTGCAGCACGCAGGATGGTCATCACATGTTCGTTTGTAGCTGCCCGGTCACCCTGGATAACTACAGATGAATTGGGAGACTCCGCGAGTCGCAATTCAAATCGAGCGCGCACGAAGCGTGGGTCGACTGGTTCGCCATCAATCCAGATTTCTCCAGTTGGAGTTACTGCAATCAGGATCAGGTCCTTGGATCTCGGATCGGCTGTCGACGCTTCGGGTTTGTTGACTTCAACACCGGCCTCTGTCACGAAAACAGAAGTCACGATGAAGAAGATCAGGAGGATGAACACAACATCCAGCATCGGGGTGAGGTCAATTTCACCCGGGCCGTCGTCATCTCTTTTCTTCATTAAACCGCTTTTCATTATTATGCCTTTTGTCCGTGTTTAATTGTTCAGAGCCAAATGGTCTTCCAAAAGTTCCAGTTCCCGATCCATTTTGTGCTTGAGCCAGTTGGATGCGAAGATCCCTGACAGAGCACCCACCATGCCAGCCATGGTGGGGATCGTTGCCTTGGACACACCGCCGGCCATGGATTTTGCATCTCCACCGCCAGTGAGCGCCATTACGAAGAAGACCTCGATCATGCCCGTTACCGTTCCGAGAAGACCAAGTAATGGGCAGACGACGACGAGAGACTCGATGATCGGCATCGTAGAGCGCAGATCAAGAGAGATCTCGGAAATCATCATCTGGCGGATCTGTCTGGCTCTCCAGGATTTCTTGTCAGTTCTGCCATTCCACACAGCGAGGGTGTGTTTCACCCGCTTCGAGTGCGTGGAGTAGAGATACCACAATCGATCAAATATCAGTGAGAACTTGATGAGCAGGAGCGTGGCAATAACCCACAGCACGCCCCCTCCTCGATTCATGAACTCATTGATGGCGTCGTACGTATCCATCAGAGCGAAATACATAATGCAGATCCTCGCAAGCTTACGCTCTAGTTTTGGACTCGGCTTCGGCCTTTCTCGCGATGATGCCGGTAGCCTGTTCTTCCATTATGTGAATGATGCGATCGCTCTTGCTCTTGACCCAGCTGTGCATGAGGATCGCGGGAATAGCAGCGACGATACCCAGTACAGTTGTCATCAGGGCCATGGAGATACCGCCAGCCATGATGGTGGGGTCACCGGCGCCGTATACCGTGATCTGCTGGAATACAGCGATCATACCGGTTACCGTACCGAGCAGACCCATCAGCGGAGCAATGGTGGAGATGATCTTGATCAGGGTCAGGAAACGCTCCAGCGCAGGAGTTTCCTGCAGGATTGCCTCGCCCAGCTTGAGCTCAAGAGTTTCGGTATCGACATGAGGATTGGCCTCAGCGACCAGCAGAACACGACCCAGCGGGTTGTTCTTGTTGGCCTTGTCTGATTTCACTTGCGCGTTTACACGTGCAGCGACGATTGTCAGAACAAAGGTTCTCCACAGTGCTACAACAACTGCAATCAGACCAAGACCGATGATCATGAAGCCGATCTCGCCGGAGTTGTCGCGCACTTGTTCAGAGGCTGTCGGGAAGTTGATCAAGTTGGCCATCATGCCGCCACCCAGAGCACCCGTCGGGTCAATACCAACCTGGAATACGCCAGTGCCGTCAGTTGCCGCTTCAAGAGCCGCTGCGCGAGCAACAACGTCACCGCTTGGCTGGCGTGGCAATACCTGCAGGTGGCCGATGTCACCAGAGTAGCTGAGGTAATCGCCTTCGGAAATGGCATTGAATGAACCAATTCGGGTCACTGAGCGCGTGGCCTGTTCGCCGGAAGGCAGACTGACCAGGTCGCTGTATGTCACGACATTGCCGGACTCGACCATTTCCTGCTGCATGAAGAACCAGAAGCGCTCGATCTCGTCGATACGAACCTGTTCAGTGTCACTGGCTACACGGGCAATGAACGAGTCCAGAAACTCTTCACGGCCATCGTACTGAGCGCTGATCAGCGAGTCTTGGAATATGCCGCGGAAGTCACCGGCAACACCCTGGATGGTACCCAGCAGTTCGTTCAGGTCGGCACGCGCGGTGCGCAGAGCTTCACGACGTTCTGCCAGCGTCAACTGATTGGCATCGAATGTTGCGTTCAGCTCAGCGTTGAGTGCTTCTTCCTGTGCAATGCGAGCCTGAGTTTCCTCGAGTATCTGCTGCTGCTGGTTAGCCTGCTGCTGGAAGCGCTGCTCGCGCTCGCGGTACTCCTGGGACTGCACCACCAGATCCTGTTCAACGTTATTGAGCAACTCGCTCAAAGTGCTGGCTGGTTGCTGTTGCGCAAACGCTGGCGAAGATACAGACAGCAAAAAGCCTGTTACTGAAATGCTTGCGAATTTAATTATTTTTTTCACTGTACTGACTCCGGTGCAACAATAGGAAGATCCATGATGGCAGGTGAAACCAGACCGCTGGATACACTGATCGCGCGCTGAATGGCTGTTCTGTACTGACCTGGATCAAGCGGTACCCACTGACGATTCTGCTGATCCCACATGCCGGTCAATGTTCTGTCCTTGGTCTGGTACACAAGTGCTATTCTGCCGACACGAAGTATGTCCACGTCGCGCTCAGTGCCATCGATTGTCAGCGTAGTAGGGTAGGTCTCGTGTGTGCGGCCGTAGTTGTTTTCGGTCTGGTACACAACCAGAATCTGCCTGAATTTCTCGGCAGTGGACACATCCGGGCTATTCATTGCTTCACGGGCGAATGCAAGACGCGCTCTGCGTTCTTCCAACTGGAACGGCAGGTCAAGTTCTACAAACTGCTCGGCGCTGGCCAACATCTTGGTCATCAGCAGTGGCATTTCCTGTGTCACAACAGCCACATCTGTGATGGACTGCTGGATAGTGGCGATCTGTTGTTCCTGAGTGGCTATCTGCATGCGCAAACCGGCGTTCAGCACCAGCATGGCCTCCAGGTTGTCATTCTCAAGTTTGAACTCTTCGAAAGCTGTACTTGCCGAGTTTGACAATCTGGTGATTGTTTCTTGTGATTGAACTGCAGCCTGGTTTTGCTGATCTATGATATTCAAGGCTCGATCGATGATGCTTGTATCAACCTCAGCTGCTTGAGTCGCGCCAGCTACAATCAACGAAGCGAAAGGAGCCAGAACCTTGTAATATAATCGACGGTTATTCATGTGCCATCCTATTATTGTTTGATCTATCTAAGTCTGCACCAACGCCTGCGATCACCTGCAAACTGCAAACCCGACAACTTGAGTTTTAGTGAAACAAATCCTGTTTTTTTCTGCCCAGGTCCCCCAGAAAATATCCAAACCTGAAAAAGCAGTTCTTTCCGTCACGCAATTTTGTCGACACCCGGTTACCTTTCTACCCACAAATAATAAATTTGGGATTCTTGGTAACTAATGTCGACAACATTGTTGTTTTTTATGCTAAATCTGACGATCCGTGTCAAATTCTGCATTAAGCCTACCACATTACATCCGTTTTTTAGAACCTTTTGGCGCATAAAATTTACGCCAAAAATGCCCTTTCATTCAGATGAAACTGTCCTTACCAACCGGTGATTTCCTTGATGCCTTTGCCAATGTTGGCCAGGCTTCGAACAGTCTTCACTCCGGCATCCTGCAGTGCTGCAAATTTTTCTGCCGCTGTCCCTTTGCCGCCGGAAATGATTGCCCCGGCGTGCCCCATTCGCTTGCCTGCCGGAGCAGTGACTCCTGCGATATACGACACTACCGGCTTGCTGACATTGGCCTTGATGAACGCCGCAGCTTCTTCTTCTGCGGTGCCGCCAATTTCGCCAATCATGACAATCGCTTCGGTCTGGTCGTCCTTTTCGAACAGCGCCAGAATGTCGATGAAATTGGAGCCGGGGATGGGGTCACCGCCGATACCAACACAGGACGACTGCCCGAAACCGTAATCCGTCGTCTGTTTGACAGCTTCGTAAGTCAAAGTTCCTGAGCGCGACACAATGCCCACTTTGCCTTGCTTGTGAATGTTGCCCGGCATGATGCCGATCTTGGATTCTCCCGGGGTGATCACGCCAGGACAGTTCGGTCCAATCAGGCGTACCCCCAGCTCATCGCACTTGACCTTGACGTCGAGCATGTCGAGTGTGGGAATACCTTCGGTGATGCAGACGATCAATTTGACCCCGGCAAACGCAGCCTCAAGAATCGAGTCCTTGCAGAATGGTGCAGGTACGTAAATGACAGAGGCCTCTGCCCCGGTTTCGCGCACTGCATCCTTCATGGTGTTGAACACGGGCAAGCCAAGGTGAATCTGTCCACCCTTGCCTGGAGTCACGCCACCGACCATCTTTGTACCGTAGGCAATCGCCTGCTCGGAGTGGAAAGTTCCCTGTGAGCCAGTAAAGCCCTGGCACAGGACACGGGTATTCTTGTTCAGCAATATGCTCACTTCGCACCTCCTGCAGCTGCAACCACTTTTTCTGCTGCGTCGGTGAGACTGCTGGCAGCGATGATATTCAAACCGCTGTCGCCGAGAACCTTGCGGCCCAGCTCAGCGTTGTTCCCTTCAAGTCTGACTACGACGGGCACTGTCACTCCTACTTCTGCAACGGCACCAATGATGCCTTCCGCAATCATGTCGCAACGAACGATGCCGCCGAAGATGTTGATCAGAACGGCCTTGACGTTCTTGTCGGACAGGATGATCTTGAAAGCTTCCGTGACTCGCTCCTTGGTAGCCCCTCCCCCCACATCCAGAAAGTTGGCTGGGCGACCACCGTGCAGTTGCACGATGTCCATGGTGCCCATGGCAAGGCCGGCGCCGTTGACCATGCAGCCGATGTTGCCATCGAGTGCCACGTAGTTCAGCTCCCACTTCGCGGCGCGTGCTTCGCGTTCATCGTCCTGGCTGGGGTCATGCATTGCGCGCAGCTTGGGCTGTCGGAACATGGCATTGCCGTCGATGTTGATCTTGCCGTCCAGGCAATGCAGGTTGCCTTCGGAAGTGATTACGAGCGGATTGATTTCCAGAAGTGCAAGGTCGTGGTCAGCAAAGAGTTTGGCAAGACCGAGAAACAATTGTGTGAACTGTTTTACCTGGAGATCGTTCAGGCCAAGCTGGAAAGCGATTTCGCGTGCCTGGAATGGTTGGGCTCCGCAGAGGGGATCGATGATCGCCTTGAGGATTTTTTCGGGAGTCTCCTCGGCAACTTTCTCGATTTCCACACCACCTTCTGTGGAGGCCATGAAGACTATCCGGCGGGTTGAGCGGTCGATTACAGCACCCAGGTACAGTTCCTGAGCGATGTCCGTACAGGTTTCCACCAGGATCTTGGTGACAGGTTGACCATTGGCATCGGTCTGGTAGGTCACCAGATTCTTGCCCAGCCATTTCTCGGCAAAGGCCTTGATCTCATCCTTGCTCGTGACGAGCTTGACGCCACCGGCCTTGCCGCGACCGCCGGCATGGACCTGCGCCTTGACGACCCACTTGTTGCCCCCCAGTTTGTCGGCAGCGGCTGCTGCGTCCTCGGGAGTATCAACGGCGTAGCCCTTGGAGACTGGCAAACCGTATTCGGCAAAAAGTTGTTTCGCCTGATATTCGTGTAAATTCATACTGCATCCTCGTGCATCTTAAAGTAACTTGTTAAGTCCAAGGTGACGTTCAGCGCTTGCGCTTGTTCGCCATGTGGACAGCGTGACCATTCACGGCGAGAGCTGCCTCGTGTATGGCTTCAGAAAGCGCCGGATGCGAGAACATGGTCAGGCCGATGTCTTCGGCACTGGCACTGAACTCCATCGCGATCACCATTTGCTGGACCAGGTCAGCGGCACTCGCGCCGATGATATGGCAGCCGAGAATGCGATCGGTCTTGGCGTCGGCAATGATCTTGACCATCCCCTCTGTCGCATTCGCAGCCATGGCGCGGCCATTGATGCTGAAGGGGAAGTTGCCAACACTGTATTCCCTGCCCTCTTCTTTCAATTGCTGCTCGGTCTTGCCGACCCAGGCGATTTCGGGGTGGGTATAGATGACAAAAGGAACCAGTGAGTAGTTGACCTGGGTCTTCTTGCCAACGATGCGTTCGGCAACCATCACGCCCTCTTCCATACCCTTGTGTGCCAGCATGGGGCCGCGTACGCAGTCGCCTGCCGCCCAGACGCCAGGGACAGCCGTGGCGCAGCTGTCGTCAACAACGATAAAGCCGCGCTTGTCCAGCTCTACACCGGTGTTGGCATCGAGAAGGTTCTCGGTCAGAGGGCGACGTCCCACCGCCACGATGAGTTTGTCGAATACTGCTTCCTGCTCGCCATTCTGGTCCGTGTAGGTGACCGTCACAGTCTTTGCCTTGCCCTTGTTGATCTTGCTGCCGGTCACCTTGGCACCCAGTTTGATATTCAAACCTTGCTTGGTGAGGATCTTGAAAGCTTCTTTCGAGATCTGGGTGTCAACAGCAGGCAGGAACGTGTCCATTGCTTCGAGCACTGTCACTTCCGAACCGAGGCGTGACCAGACACTGCCGAGCTCGAGACCAATGACACCTGCGCCGATGACACCGAGACGCTTGGGAACACTGCTGAATTCCAGAGCGCCTGTGGAATCGACGATGGTGTCATTGTCCAGGGGCGTGGGCGGAATATTGATGGGAACCGAACCGGCAGCGATGATGACATTGTCAGCTTCGAGTATTTCCGTGCTGCCATCGTGCTTGGTGACCTGGACCTTCTTGCCTGCCAGCAGTTTTCCAAGGCCGGCAATTCCTTCTACCTTGTTTGCGGTGAAGAGTGATTTCACACCCTGGGTCAGCTGGCCAACAATCTTTGCCTTGCGTGCGATCATGGCCGGGACATCCATGGCAACGTCCTTGACGCTGATGCCGTGCGATGTGAAGTCCTCTTTTGCTTCGATGTACTTGTGTGAAGAGTCCAGCAGTGCCTTGGAAGGTATGCAGCCTACGTTGAGGCAGGTACCGCCATAGACAGCATTCTTCTTGTCGTCGTGCCACTTCTCCACGCAGGCTGTTTTCAGTCCGAGCTGCGCGCAGCGGATGGCGGCCACATAACCAGCAGGACCTGCTCCGATTACCACGACATCATATTTGTTAGTCATATAGTTACTCGCATTCTTTTCAGCAAATGAATTAGATTTCCAGCAGAATTCTTGCAGGGTCTTCAAGCAGTTCCTTGATGGTCACGAGGAACTGTACGGCCTCTTTACCGTCGATCATGCGATGATCGTAAGAGAGTGCAAGATACATCATCGGTCTTATCTTCACTTCGCCGTCCACGGCAACGGGTCTGTCCTGAATCTTGTGCATGCCAAGTATCGCGGTCTGCGGCGGATTCAGAATAGGCGTGGACAGAAGTGAACCAAACACTCCGCCATTGGAGATTGTAAAAGTGCCACCGCTCATTTCGTCGATGGAGAGCTTTCCATCCTGAGCTTTCAGGCCATATTCACGGATCTGCGCTTCGATCTGCGCGAGGCCCATGTGATCGGCATTACGAAGAACGGGAACGACGAGGCCGCGTGGTGACGATACTGCTACACCAATGTCCTGATAACCGTGGTAGACGATGTCATTGCCATCGATTGACGCGTTCACTGCCGGGAAGCGCTTGAGAGCTTCGATGCTGGCGCGGACGAAGAACGACATGAAACCCAGTCGCACGCCATCGTGTGTTTTTTCAAACATGTCCTTGTATTTGTTGCGAAGCGCCATGACAGGCGCCATGTCGACTTCATTGAATGTGGTCAGCATGGCTGTAGACTGACTTGCTTGCAGCAATCGCTCTGCAACCTTTGCACGCAGTCTGCTCATGGGAACACGTTCTTCCACGCGTCCGGACGACATATCCACGCGCTTTGATGTATCGGAGGATGTCGATGCCGCTGCAGGAGCCTTGCCCTTGCTGACGAATTCCAAAACGTCTTCTTTGGTAACGCGGCCGTTCTTGCCTGAGCCTTTCAGGTTGTCAATGTTGACCCCGTTTTCCTCGGCAATCTTCTTCGCTGCCGGGCTCAGCATCGGCTCTTCTGCCGAGGCGCTTTCGGTCGCTACGGACTCGACTTTCTTTTCGGCTGCCGGCTTGCTCGTTGCCGCCACCGTTCCTTCAGTCACCGTGGCAATCAATTCATTGCTGACGATCGTGTCTCCGGATTTCTTCAAAATCTGAGCCAGTACGCCATCTGCTGGAGAGACCACTTCAATCACAACTTTATCTGTCTCGATATCGACCAGAAGTTCGTCACGTTTGACGGACTCACCTGCTTTCTTGTGCCATGTGGCGATCGTGCCGTCAGGAACTGATTCGGGTAACGTTGGAGCCTTGATTTCAATTGTCATGTTGATTCCTTATCGCTGTGTTATCTGTTGTTATTCAGTCAGCGTCATAGCCTGATTGATGAAAATTCTTTGTTGTTCCAGGTGCAGTGCAGGATAACCTGCGGCTGGAGCAGCAGAGGCTTCACGACCTGCATAAGTCAGATTGACGGCAGGTTTGAGCTCCTGAGTGACGCGACGCATATGATGCTGGCTGGAATACCAGGCGCCCTGATTCATCGGCTCTTCCTGGCACCACATCACTTCCGTGAAGTTAGGGAATGCACTCATCGCCTGTCGCAGATCGTCCGAGGGGAATGGATAGAGCTGCTCGAGACGTATGATGGCAATGTTCTCGATGTTCCGCGCCCTGCGCTCCTGGCGCAGATCATAGTAAACCTTGCCACTGCACAGAATGATCCGCTTGATCTTCTTGGCGGGCAACGCGTCGGTTTCGCCAATGACAACCTGGAACGTGCCGTCTGCGAGTTCTTCCATTGTGGAAGTTGTTTCCTTGTGACGCAGCAGACTCTTGGGAGACATCACCACAAGAGGTTTGCGCAACGGGCACAGAACCTGACGTCGCAACATGTGGAATACCTGAGCCGATGTCGTTGGCAGGCATACCTGAATGTTGTGTTCAGCGCACAATTGCAGGAAGCGCTCAAGCCGCGCAGACGAGTGCTCCGGTCCCTGTCCTTCGTAGCCATGTGGCAGTAGCATGGTCAGTCCGCACAGACGCTGCCACTTGTGTTCACCGCTGGTAATGAACTGATCGATCACCACTTGGGCTGAATTCGCAAAGTCGCCGAATTGGGCTTCCCAGATGATCAATGCATTTGGTGTGGTTGTGGCATATCCGTATTCGAAAGCCAGTACAGCCTCTTCCGAGAGCAGTGAGTCATAAATGGAGAAACTGCGTTGATCGGCTGCGAGAGATTGCAGGGCGATATATTCCTTGCCTGTTTGCTGGTCGTGCAGGACGGCGTGGCGATGTGAAAAAGTGCCGCGTCCCACGTCTTGACCCGTGATGCGGACCTTGTTGCCACTTGTGAGAATGCTGGCGTAAGCCAGAGTCTCGGCAAATCCCCAATCCACGGGTTTATCACCACTGGCCATCTGTGTACGATCGTCGATGATTTTCTGCACTTGCTTGTGCAGATTCATGTTTGCAGGAATGCTCACAAGTTTGCGAGCGAGCGCCTGCAGCGTGTGCAGTTTGATGGTGGTGTTGTAATGAGGACTCCACTCGTGCCCCAGGTACGGACTCCAATCCACGAACAGCTCAACGGATGGCTCCTTGATCAGGGATTTCACCACATGCTGCCCTGTATCCAACGCCTTGCGGTACGATGAGTTCAGAAGTTCCGCTTCTTGTTCGGTAACGGCGGCTTCGGCAATCAATTTTTCAGCATAAAGAGTGCGCGTGGTTTTCTGCTGACGTACCTGGTTGTACATCAGTGGTTGTGTGCTGGCTGGCTCGTCGGTTTCATTGTGGCCGCGACGGCGGTAGCAAACCAGGTCGATCACGACATCTTTCTTGAATTCGTAACGGAAATCCAACGCAAGCTGCGTCACGAAAAGCACTGCCTCAGGATCATCGCCATTGACGTGGAATATCGGTGCCTGCACCATTTTTGCCACATCAGTACAGTACTCGGTAGAGCGCGCGTCTTCCTGACGGTGCGTGGTAAATCCGACCTGATTGTTGACGATGATGTGAACCGTTCCGCCAGTGGAATAGGCTCGGGTCTTGGACATCTGGAACGTTTCCATCACGACGCCCTGACCGGCAAACGCAGCATCGCCGTGAATGATGATCGGCACTACAGTATTGCCGAACTTGTCGAGGCGGCGATCCTGGCGTGCACGCACGGAGCCTTCGACTACAGGAGATACGATTTCCAGGTGAGAGGGGTTGAATGCCATCGCCAGATGGACTTCCCCGCCTGGGGTCATGATATTGGAGGAAAAGCCCTGGTGATATTTCACATCACCGGAACTCTTGTACGTGGCTCTGCCTTCGAATTCACTGAACAGATCCGCGGGATTCTTGCCCAGAGTATTGACCAGCACGTTCAAGCGGCCACGGTGTGCCATACCGATGACGATTTCCTTGGCGCCATAACTTCCAGAGCGCTGAATAAGTTCGTCAACCAATGGAATGAGGCTCTCACCACCTTCCAGTCCAAAACGCTTGGTGCCGGGGTACTTGGAGTCGAGATGCTTCTCGAGACCTTCCGCCGCACTCAGTCTTTCGAGCAGGTGGCGTTTTACATCGAGGGGGAAATCAGGATTGCCGTGGTTTGCTTCAATGCGTTTCTGGATCCATTTCTTTTCGGCCAGGTCCACAATGTGCATGAACTCATAACCGATCGATCCGCAATAGATGTTTTCCAGTACTTCGATGATTTCACGAAGCGGCGCCTTGTCCTTCTTGATGAAAAGGGAGCCTGTTTGAAAAACAGTGGAATGATCTACTGGAGACAGGCCGTGGAAATCCAGTTGCAGGTCAGGAACCTGTTCGCGGTGCATCAGATTCAGCGGATCAAGTTTTGCTTTCTGATGGCCACGTACCCGATATGAGCTGATCAGGTGCAACACTTGTACCTGCTTATTCTCATGCTCCGAATTGACGACGGCATCATTGCTGAGAACAGGTTTGAAGCGACTGGTCTTGCCAAGCTTCTTGAAATATTCCTGTATCTCCAAATGAGAAATATCCGACTGTGAGGAGTCGGATATTTGCGGAAGATTCTGGAAAAATATGCGCCACTCTTGCGGGACCAGCTCAGGATCCCGTAGATATTGGTCATACAATTGTTCTACGTAGGAGGCATTACCACCAGATAAGTGTCCTGTACTCCACATCAATTCCATAATGCTGTCGTGCATCTGTATATTTCCCGGATAATTGAGGACGCTGTAGATTCTTTATCAAGAATGCTCAGGTATCTCAGGCTTATTCCTCATTGAAGAAACTAATATTTACGTCGCGGTTTTCAGGTCGCACGCTGCAGCAGCATTGTGCGAATGTGGCCAATTGCTCTGGTCGGATTCAACCCCTTCGGGCAGACCGCAACGCAATTCATGATCCCGCGGCAGCGAAATACACTGAACGGGTCTTCAAGATTTGCCAGGCGATCGTTTGTCGCTGTGTCCCTGCTATCTGCGAGGAAGCGATAGGCTTGCAACAGCCCGGCCGGACCGATGAACTTGTCAGGATTCCACCAGAAGGATGGGCAGTTGGTGCTGCAGCAGGCACACAGAATGCACTCATAAAGCCCATCCAGTTTTTCCCTGTCTTCGGGCGACTGCAGACGTTCAATTGCAGGTGTTGGCTGGTCGTTGATAAGGAATGGCTGAACCTTTTCGAACTGTTTGTAGAATATGGTCATGTCGACAACCAGGTCGCGTACGACCGGAAGTCCGGGCAATGGACGCAGAACCAGTTTGCCGCCTTTTGCCACGCTCGAGACTGGCGTGATACAAGCCAGTCCATTGGTCCCGTTGATGTTCATCCCATCGGAACCACACACCCCTTCCCTGCATGAGCGGCGATACGCTATGGAAGGATCCTTGCGCTTCAACAGTTCAAGCACATCGAGGACCATGAGATCCTTGCCAGCAGGCAAGTCCAATTCATAGTCCTGCATGACTGGCTTGGTGTCTGTCTCCGGGTTATAGCGATATAAACTCACTAACACGTTGTCTCTACCCTTTCCTGAGAACTTCAGGTCATCAATGCATGTGGTGTTGATTAGTAGGTGCGTACTTTTGGTTCGAACTTCTCGACCGTTTTCGGGGAAAAATTCACCGCCCGCTTGGTCACACTCTTGGTGCTCGGGAAGTACAGAGAATGGCAAAGCCAATTCTCGTCGTCGCGCTCCTGATAGTCTTCGCGTGCGTGGGCACCACGACTCTCCGTTCTGGTTTCGGCGGCGATTGCTGTTGCCTCCGCTACCTCAAACAGATTTTCGAGCTCCAGTGCTTCGATTCGCGCAGTGTTGAACGCATTGCTCTTGTCCGTGAGATTGATGTTGGCGACACGCTCTCGCAGGCTTTTCAGTTTTTCGATGCCGTCGCGCATGAAGTCACCACGACGGAATACGCCAAAGTGATTCTGCATGATTGTCTGCAGCTCGGAGCGCACGTCGGCGACGCTTTCCCCGGACTTGGTGTTGTTCAACCGGTTGAGACGTGACAGTGCCTGCTCGATATCCGATGCGGAAGCCTGACGTTGTTCGGTGATGCCTTGTCGCAACATGCTCTCGATGTGCTTGCCCGCCGCACGTCCGAATACCACCAGATCCAGCAGCGAATTGCCGCCGAGACGATTGGCTCCGTGTACCGATACGCAGGCAACCTCTCCTACAGCAAACAAACCATCGATGAGTTTGTCCTTGCCGTTGGCGTCCTGAGTCAGCGCCTGTCCGTTGATGTTGGTTGGAATGCCACCCATCATGTAATGACACGTGGGCACTACTGGAATTGGTTCTTTGACAGGATCGACGTGTGCGAAGGTTCTGGAAAGTTCCAGAATTCCTGGAAGTTTCGAGTTGAGAACTTTCTCGCCAAGGTGGTCGAGTTTCAACAACACGTGATCGCCATCGGGACCACAGCCACGCCCTTCGATGATCTCGAGAATCATCGAACGGGCAACGACATCGCGACCGGCAAGATCTTTAGCATTCGGCGCATAGCGCTCCATGAAGCGTTCGCCGTTCTTGTTGATCAGGTATCCACCTTCACCTCTGCACCCTTCGGTGACCAGTGTGCCGGCACCGTAAATTCCAGTGGGGTGGAACTGCCACATCTCGATATCCTGTACCGGATATCCGGCCCGCAGCGCCATGCCCACACCGTCACCGGTATTGATCATCGCATTGGTAGTTGAAGCATAGATTCGTCCAGCACCACCGGTTGCAAACACCGTGGCCTTGGATTGTACATAGACGGTTTCGCCTGTCTCGATGCAAATGGCAATGACGCCAACAACTACACCGTCCTGATTGCGAACGAGATCAGTTGCGTACCATTCGTTGAAGAAGACGGTCTTGTTCTTGAGGTTGCCTTGATACAGGGTGTGCAGCAATGCATGGCCTGTGCGGTCCGCAGCGGCACAGGTACGGGCAGCCTGCCCGCCCTTGCCGAAATCCTTTGACTGGCCACCGAAAGGACGCTGATAGATACGCCCGTTCTCTGTACGAGAAAAAGGCAGGCCCATGTGCTCCAGTTCGAACACCGTCTGCGGGCCTTCGCTGCACATATATTCGATGGCGTCCTGGTCTCCGATGTAGTCGGAACCCTTGACGGTGTCATACATGTGCCATCTCCAATCGTCGTTCGGATCGTCACTGGCGATTGCACAGGTGATACCGCCCTGTGCCGAAACAGTGTGTGAACGCGTTGGGAAAACCTTGCTGATTACTGCTGTTTTGTAACCTGATTGCGACAGCTGCAGAGCGGCACGCATACCGGCGCCGCCGCCTCCCACAATTACTGCATCAAACGACAAAGTCCGTATGCCAGACATTTAGATACCCCATAAAATCTGAATACCCCATACGAGGTAAATGAACATCAATACGACGCACGCTGTCTGGAAGAGGAAACGGATGACCGTAGCCTTTGCACCAATCATGTCCGCGGTCAAATAATCTGTGGAAATGGTCCATAGACCGATCCAGGCATGCGCGCAGAGCGCCAGAAGTGCAAGAAGGCTGGCAATACGTACCCAGGTGGTAGCAAACAATGCCTGCCACTGCTGATAGGTCAGGTCCGGATTGATGAGCAGGTAGCCAAGCAGTGCGACGAAATAGACTGCCAGCACGACGGCCGTGATGCGCTGTATGACCCAGTCGTAAAGTCCGCTACGACCAAAACTTGTGACATTCGTTACCATAACCAGACCCCTGTCAGCAGGATTGCAATTGCGGAAAAGGCGATAACCAGTCTGGCGCCAAGTAGCCCACCTTCGATTGTCTCACCTATGCCCATGTCCATCATCAGGTGCTTTATGCCAGCGATCAGGTGATACAAGAGTCCGGCCAGAACGGCCCATACCAGCAATTTCACAATTGTAAGATCAAGCCACTGCCCTACTCGGGCAAACCCTTCTTCTGATGCCAGTGACTCGCTGAGGAGCCACAGAAGCACTGCAACACCCGCGAAGATGAATGCACCTGACACCCTGTGAAGAATCGAGGTGATGGCCGGAAGTGGGAGGCGGAGGGTCGAAAAATCCAGATTTCTAGGTCTTTTGTCTTTCACAGATTTTATGTTTCGTTAGGCCCATAAAGGGCTTTGGTTAGTGGAAAAGAACGACCTGAAATGGGCCGATCTGATTGATTATGCGTGCAAATTGGGCATGCGTAACTCGGGCCGTGAGTATATTCCCATCACCTGCTGAATACAATAAATGTTGCTCCTTTAATGCCGAATCTGACAATGCTCTGTCATTTTTGCCGAGTGTCGGAAATGTTGCCTCCAGTGCACTGTTTCGGAGCGGCTTTAAGGCTGGCGCGGCGAGGTCAACGGCTTGTAGTGGCACAGAATTAATTCTATCTTAGCGCAACGAAAAAACGCGCTATTGATCTACTCAGGAGTGGTACATGACCAAGAAAGTGGCGAAACTGACCCTCGAAGGCAGCAATGAAATCATCGAACTGCCTATTCACGAAGGGACAATAGGACCGGACGTTGTCGATGTCGGGGGATTGACGGCTCGCGGGATGTTTACCTATGACCCCGGATTCGTGTCAACGGCATCCTGTGAATCCGCGATCACGTATATTGACGGTGATCAGGGTGTGTTGCTGCACCGTGGATATCCCATCGAGCAACTTGCCGAGAAGTCCGACTTTCTGGAGACCTGCTACCTGCTCCTCAATGGTGAATTGCCGGACCCCGCACAGAAGGCCAAATTCGCAAACAGCATCAGATATCACACAATGGTGCAGGAGCAGTTGTCGGATTTCTTCAAGGGCTTTCCGCGTAATGCGCATCCAATGGCTATCATGGTGGGAGTGGTCGGTGCACTGTCCGCGTTCTACCATGACTCTCTGGATATTACCAACGAAGAGCATCGCAGGATTGCTGCCTACCGGTTGATCGCAAAGATGCCAACGATAGGTGCCATGTGCTACAAACATGCTGTCGGGCAACCTTTCATGTACCCGCGCAATGATTTCAGTTTTGCGGAAAATTTCCTGCACATGATGTTCAGTACGCCTTGCGAGGAGCCGAATATCAGTCCAATTCTTGCGAAAGCGATGGATACGATTTTCCTGCTCCACGCAGATCACGAACAGAATGCCTCGACATCGACGGTCAGACTGGCAGGTTCCACCGGAGCCAACCCGTTTGCCTGCATATCTTCGGGGATCGCGGCACTTTGGGGGCCTGCTCACGGTGGGGCCAACGAAGCGGTGTTGACGATGCTCGACCAGATCGGTGACGAGTCGCGTATCGATGAGTTCATCAAGCGTGCGAAGGACAAGAATGACCCGTTCCGCTTGATGGGATTCGGCCACCGGGTCTACAAGAATTTTGACCCTCGCGCCAAGGTGATGCGTCAGATCTGCGATGAGGTGCTTGAAGATCTGGGCGTTGAGAATGATCCATTGTTCAGGATTGCCCGCCGTCTGGAGAAGATCGCACTGGAAGATGAGTATTTCATCGAGCGCAAGCTGTATCCGAATGTGGACTTCTACTCTGGCATCATCCTCAAGGCCATCGGCATACCAACTTCCATGTTCACGGTGATCTTTGCCATTGGCAGGACGCCAGGATGGATATCCCATTGGGATGAAATGATCAGCAACCCCTATCGGATAGGCAGGCCGAGACAGCTGTATACAGGTCACGCAAGGCGCGACTACCCGTAAGATGAAAACTCATCCGAGCTGGCAAAGGAATGCCGGCGAGGGTAACGAACAAGCGGGGAGTCGGGCGACGAAGAGTCAGGAAATTGGTGGAGCCT
>MGYS01000012.1:56393-58075 GCA_001802565.1 Gammaproteobacteria bacterium RIFCSPLOWO2_02_FULL_57_10
CGAACCGATGACCTCAACGCTGCCAGCGTTGCGCTCTCCCAGCTGAGCTAAGACCCCACGGTCACTTCCTGTCTGCAGTTTCTGCGGACTGAATTGGCTTTCTGGACGTCGCCAATTCAAAGTCCGCGCATTCTAAGCACCGAGTCTGTAACTGTCAATGATTACTCCGCCACCTGAGCGAAGTCTCTGAAGTCCTTTTCAAGCTCTTTTGCCGCCTTGTTGGAGATGCCCCCCAGCACGTTGATGGCATGACGGATCCGAGCACGCGTGATGTCGAGACCCAGGATGCTCATCGAGTCTATGACAGAGGTTGAGACTCCTTTTCCGGAGATCGCCACGAACAGGGGGAACAGGAAATCCCTGATCTTGATATCGAGATGCGTAGCGAGCGTCATGCAGGATGCTTCGATACTCGTACGATCGAATTTGCGCAGGGACTCCAGATACCAGAGTGTGAACTGCAGAATCTTCTTGCTGTCGTCTGCAGAAATTTTCTTGTGGTCGAAACTGGCTTCATTGATTTCCGGAAGACCGGCGAGGAAGAATCCAGCGAGAGGGACCACATCACTGAATCGCTCCACTCTGTCCTTTATCAGTGGGATGATGTCGTTGATCTTGTCGGGTCTGAACGCCCACGCAGCAAAATGCTGCATGAATTCATCATTGCTCAAAGTCTCACGAATGTATTTGCCATTGAGCCAATCGAGCTTTGCAACGTCAAACACCGGGCCCCCGAGAGAAACACGGGTGAGATCGAAGTGGTCAATCATTTCCGCTACGGAGAACATTTCTCGACCGTCAGGCATCGTCCAGCCCATCATACCGAGATAGTTCACAACAGCTTGAGGCAGATAGCCCATGTCGCGGTAGTAACCGATACTGGTTGGATTCTTGCGTTTGCTCAGTTTGCTTTTGTCGGTATTACGCAGCAATGGCATGTGACAATAGATTGGAGGTTCCCACCCGAAGTATTGATACAACAATAGATGCTTGGGCGTGGAATTTATCCACTCTTCACCACGAATAACGTGACTGATTTCCATATGGTGGTCATCAACGACATTCGCAAAATGATACGTGGGCAAACCGTCTGACTTTATCAGCACTTGCATGTCGATCTGCTGCCAGTTGATGCGAATTTCGCCGCGCAGCATGTCGTTGAAGATACAATCACCCGATTGAGGGATGCGCATGCGAATGACGTGTTCGACGCCATCGTTCAGTTTCTGTGCGACCTGCTCCTCTGTCAGAGTCAGGCAGTGCCCGTCGTAACCGACACTCACCTTCTCTGCCATCTGTCGTGTGCGCAACTCCTGCAGCCTGTCGGCCGTACAGAAGCAGCGAAACGCATGACCACTGTTCAACAACTTGACAATTTCAGAGCTGTACAAGGCGCTGCGTTCACTCTGTCTGTAGGGAGCGCATCTGCCACCGACATCTGGTCCCTCGCTCCAGCTCAGTCCCAGCCAATTCAGTGCATTCAGAATGTCTCTTTCCGATTTCTCCGTGCTGCGCACCTGATCCGTGTCTTCAATGCGAAGAATGAACTCTCCGCCGTGTTGATGCGCGAAACAGCGATTGAACAAGGCAATATAGGCCGTTCCGACGTGAGGATCTCCAGTGGGAGAAGGCGCGATTCGAGTTCTGATCTTTTGCATATCTGTCCTGATGGGCTACGGGGC
>MGYS01000012.1:58100-87351 GCA_001802565.1 Gammaproteobacteria bacterium RIFCSPLOWO2_02_FULL_57_10
TGGGTCAGCATTGGAGGAAACGGTGTCTGCATCCTACCGCTTCCGCTATAATTGCTAACCATCCTGAGTGACCTGGATGGGTGAATTGGCACCGCCATCTGGAAATTTACCAAACGAGAACGAAATTCTTGAGTTTGCAAGCTACGAACAGCCATCGCTTCTGCGTGGCGCCCATGCTGGACTGGACTGATCGCCACGAGCGTTATTTTCTGCGCCTGCTGAGTCGGCAATGCGTGCTTTACACTGAAATGATCACAAGCGGTGCTCTTGTTCATGGCGATGCCCCTCGGCATTTGCGTTATAACCAGGCAGAGCATCCAGTTGCAATTCAATTGGGCGGCAGTGATCCGGCTGATTTGGCCCGATGTGCGGAGCTTGCTGCGGCAGCCGGCTATGACGAGATCAATCTGAACATAGGGTGCCCCAGCGATCGCGTGCAATCGGGCAGGTTTGGAGCTTGCCTGATGGCTGATCCCGCACTCGTGGCCGATTGCGTACGCGCGATGCGCGCAGTGGTCGCCATTCCGGTCACCATCAAGTGTCGTACGGGAATCGATGCGGACGACAACGATCAGTACCTGCAGAATTTCATCAGTCGAGTCGCGGACGCTGGCTGCAACACCTTCATCATCCATGCCCGGATAGCCATACTCAAGGGACTGAGTCCGAAGGAAAACCGGGACATCCCCCCACTCAATTATCCCCGAGTGTTCGGAATCAAGGAGTTTTATCCTCATTTGCAGATCATCCTCAATGGTGGACTCAAGACACTGCAGGAGTGTCATGATGTGCTGCAAAAGGTGGACGGAGTGATGCTCGGGCGCGAGGTCTACCACAACCCCTGGATACTCGCGAACGTGGATGCTGAATTGTACGGTCAACCTTCTTCCGGGATTCGCTCAAGGCATGATGTCCTGAGGGAGTTTCTGCCGTACGTGCGGGAACAACTGGCGGAAGGGACTCCTCTGCAGCATATGACCAGACACATATTGGGCCTTTTCCATGGAGTTCCCGGCGGCAAGGCCTTTCGACGTCATCTGAGTGAAAATGCGTTTCGCAAGGATGCCGGTATCAGTGTTCTGGAGGATGCCATGAACTGCATTCAGAAACGCTCATGGCATCTTGAATCTGAAGACGTGAACGAGGCAACTCAAGCATGAAGAGGAAATTCGGATAATGATTCTGGCGATCAAACGATTCTTTGAGGACAACTTGCGAGTGAGCACAGATGACTCTGCTGAGCGCAGCGGAGATAGAATCGCGCTTGCGACCGCCGCCCTGCTCTTTGAGCTGATGAAGACCGACTCGCACATTGATCAGAGGGAAACAGCGACACTTGCCACAGTCTTGCAGCAGACGTTCAAGCTTGACGAAAAGGAATTGGCGCAAATCATCGCGCTTGCCGAACAGGAATCCCATCAATCGACGTCGCTCTACGAGTTCACTTCCCTGGTCAATGAAGGATACAGCTATGAGCAGCGCGTGAGGCTGTTGGAAAATCTCTGGCGAGTTGCCTTTGCCGACGCCAATGTGGATCGCTATGAAGAACATCTGATCCGCAAGATTGCCGATCTGATCTACGTCAATCACAGTGATTTCATCAGAACCAAACTGAAGGTTCGTGATGCGTTGAACGCAGCCGCAGAATCAGGAAGATGAGCGGGCGAAATCAGAAATCGTCGAAGTCGTCGTTATAGGCGCCGTCATTGACGAGGTATTCGCGCTGCTGCAGATAGGCTTCCCGAATGAACAGATATTCGTCTCCGGAAATGAGCCCCTCCATCGCCACTACCGACGCGCGGTCATCGAGCTGACCCAGCAACAGGAGTGTGGAGCGCGCTGAGTCATCATTATGGTACTGGATCGGATTGAACAAGGTATCGAGGACCAGACCTACAGAGTCTCGCACCGAACTTGGCCCGAAGAAGGGCAGCATGACATAAGGGCCTGACCCTACGCCCCAGCGACCGAAAGTCTGACCAAAGTCTTCTTCATTCTTGCTCAGCCCTACGGAGGAAGCGACATCAATGATGCCACCAATTCCCACTGTGGAGTTGATCACCAGACGACCCGAATCCGATGCTGCGTCACGCAGCTTGAGTTGCAGCAGGTCATTCGCGAGCACATTGACATCGTCAATATTGCTGAAGAAATTGCCGACCCCTTGCCTCACTACACCGGGCATCACATTGTTGTAGGCAACCGCCACTGGTCTCAGGAGCCACGTGTCGAGGAGCTTGTTGAAGGCATAGATGCGGGTATTGGCGCTTTCCCACGGGTCGTTGGCATGACTGACCGGGCTCGTCAGGAGTAGAGAGCTGGCGACAACACAGGCCAATTTTCGGGCGAAAGTTGACGGGGGGGACCGGTGACGGTGAAAAGGTCTCAGCGCATCAGGCATGATGCAGCCCTCGGAGAAAACATATCCATTGATTTCAAAGCCATTACCGTTTCGGGTGCCGGACGCAGGCGGAACGGCGCGCATTATGCGCCAAACCCATTGCAGTTCCTAGTGCGATACGGCGATTTTATAGCACGAACACGTATCGCTGAACGCCCCCCTGTATGGGGGAGCAAGATGGGCGCATTATCACAAACCTGCTGGCGCTTTTACATTGTATTCGGGAAGAATCCCGGTAATTCCACAATTTACAGGCTCCAGTTCACAAAGCCGCCAGCATTTGGTCAGATTCGACCTGTGGTTACCCCTTCTTCGCGCAAGTCTTCGAGCATTTTCTGCAGGCGTTTTTCCGACACTATCACGCGGGTCTTCAATGTCTGGGCGAAGAGTGACACTCGCAATTCTTCTACGTGCCAGCGAAATTCCGTGATTTTGGCGCTATGCGTGCCGGGGATCTGCGTCAATTGATTCGCTATTGTCTGAAATTTCTGCACGATGCGGGTGCTATCCAGGTCTTTGGACAACTGTAGCGGCAGTTTCTCAAGACGCAGCTCTATCGCCTTGAAGTAACGAGGGTATTCCTTCAACCATTCCGGGGGCGTAGTGGCAATATAGCCAGGAACTACAAGACCCTGAATTTGTTCTTCGATGTCCTTGACCACTATCTCCAGACCACTGCGCTGCAGGCCTTGCAGGCGTTTTCTGATGTCATAGAGGCTATCCACGATGCGGACGAGCAGCCTTTCGAACTCCTCGGCTGAGCTCAGAATTGCTGCCTTGCCTTGCGCCAGCCTCCTTTCGAAGTCGGCATGATTGCGTGGTAGCTCCAAGGCATCGAGTTCAAATGCAATCTGGTAGATTGCAAGCACGCTTTCTTCTCCGAAATCGATCGCGGTATTCGGGATCTTCAGCGCCAATTGCTTTTCCAACTGGCGCAGTCTTTTCAGCACGGCGCTGCGTTGCTGCGCTGTTCGCAACATGAATAGTCTGGCAACTCCCTTGCGCGACAACAGTGCGGCTACGTGTGGATCGTCCTGCAGCAGGAGTGAGACATTCTCACCCTGGTCGACCAGAGCCGGGTAGCGTTTAACTTTCACGCCGGCCTCGATCACTGTGAACTCCGGAAGCTCTCCGAAATCCCATTCCGTAATTCTGTCTTTCTCCAACGGATGCCGCTCCCCTGCATTCGATTTCAGAACAGGTTCCCGGCTGAACTGCTGCTGCAGTTCTACAAGCGACTGGCCACGTCCTACCTCCCTGCCCTGATCGTCAATGATTCGCAAGGTTGGTCGCAGGTAGGCCGGGAGTTCGATCTGCGTCAGCAATGTGCGATCCAAATCCACTCCCTTGCGTTTGCGAACGTAGTCTCTGAGCAGATCAATGAGAGGACGAAGTGATTTTCTGTCCGAGCCGTCCTCTTTCAACGCACTGACAAAATCCTCCGCGAAGTCTGGGACTGGAATGAAGAGCTTGCGCTGTCCCTTGGGCAAGCCCTTGAGCAGCGCGATACACCTTTCCTTGATTTGTCCTGGAACAGCCCAGTCAATATCCGCCTCGCTCATTTGCCCCAGGATACTCTGCGGGACCTCCAGGCTGGCTCCATCATCGTCACTACCGGGGTTGAATCGATAATCGATGCTCAACACGTTGTTCTGAATGGTAGCGTGATCAGGAAAGTCAGTCTTAGCAGCATCGTCCAGATCCCGCTGCAGCAGATCCGCCGGGGTCATGTGCAGTACTGACTTGTCCTTCTGGCTGCTGATTTTCAGCCACTGCTCGAAACTGCGACTGTCGCAGATTCCGGGTGGAATCCGACTGGCATAGAATTCGTAGATCTTCTCGTCACCTGCAACGATGTCAGGGCGGCGCTGCTTGTCCTCCTCCCTGCGAAGTTCTTCAAGCAGCGCTTGATTATGCTGATAGAACGCAGCCCTCGTGTGAAGATCATTGCCGACCAGTGCTTCACGAATGAAAATCTCTCTGCTTGAAACCGGGTCGACAGTGGAATAGGCAACCGTTTGTCGTTCGATCAACACCAATCCAAACAGCGTCAATTTCTCGAACGCAACCACCTGCCCCCGCTTCTTTTCCCAATGTGCTTCGGAGTAGTCCCTCTTCAACAGATGGTTGGCGGCCTCCACAGCCCATTCGGGCTGTATCCTTGCTGCAAGTGTTGCATACAGGCGACTTGTTTCGATCAACTCGGCCGTCACTACCCATTTCGGTTGTTTCTTGAACAGACTGGAGGTGGGAAAAAGCGAAAACTTTCTGCCCCGACTGCCCATGTATTGACCATCATCCGACTTCATGCCCAACTGATTGAGAGATCCGCGAATGATTGCGCGATGGATGGCCTCATAACTGATGGCATCAATATTGAGAGAGGCCAGAGTTTTCTGTTGCTCGCGAATGCCCGGTTGCTGACATGCAAGATGCAGTTGCCGATGCGTTTCCCGCCATTCACGCATACGCAGGAGTGACAGGAAATTCTTCTTGCAGTACTGACGCAGGCCGCTCTGGCTGAGCGACTGACGTTGAGTTTCGTATTCATTCCACAACAATACCCATGACAGAAAATCCGAATCCGGATGAGCGAATTGATCGTGTTTCTCACGGGCTGCCTGTTTGCGGTCCTGCGGGAACTCCCTGGGATCCTGAACACTCAATGCGCTGACAATGATCAGCATTTCAAAGAGGCACTTGCGTAAATCAGCTTCAATAAGCATACGTGCGAGTCGCGGGTCTGCCGGCAGAGCTGCCATTCTGCGTCCGATGGCTGTCAGCCTTCTTTCTCTGTCGATGGCGCCAAGCTCGTGGAGTAATTTGAAACCATCGTTGATGGCTTTGATTTCCGGCTTCTCGACGAAAGGAAATGCTTCGATATCTCCGAGACCGAGCGTCAGCATCTGCAGGATTACCGCACTCAGATTGGTGCGCTGTATCTCCGGATCAGTGAAGGCTGGCCTGCTGTTGAAATCTTCCTCGCTGTACAGGCGGTAGCAGATTCCGTTGCTCACTCGTCCACAGCGCCCTGCCCGCTGATTCGCGCTGGCCTGAGATATGCGCTCCACAGGCAACCTCTGCACCTTGCTCTGTACACTGTAACGGCTGATGCGCGCATAACCTGTGTCAATCACATAGACAATTCCCGGGACCGTCAGCGATGTTTCGGCGACGTTGGTGGCCAGCACTATGCGGCGTCCCGAGTGGGGGGCGAATATGCGAATCTGTTCCGCAGGCGAGAGCCTGGCGTACAGTGGCAGCACTTCGGTATTGCGCATTGGGCGTTTGCGCAGTTCCAATGCCAGATCGCGAATCTCACGCTCGCCACTCAGAAACACGAGTACATCCCCGGGGCGTTGCCCGTTCGCTCTCTCCTCCTGTTCGATCTCCCGGAGTGTGGCAGTGACGGAGGTGATCAGAGGGTCACTATCCTTGTCCTCCTCGGCATCATTCTCGACTGTTGGTCGATAATGAATTTCGACAGGAAAAGTGCGACCCGCAACCGCAATAATTGGAGCGTTGCCGAAATGTTGTGAAAACTTCTCCACATCAATGGTCGCCGACGTGATGATGATTTTCAGATCGGGGCGTTTGGGAAGCAATTCGCGCAGATAGCCCAAAAGGAAATCAATGTTCAGGCTGCGTTCGTGTGCCTCGTCGATGATCAACACTTCGTATTTGTTGAGATAGCGATCCTGCTGGATTTCGGCCAGCAGAATTCCATCGGTCATCAACTTGACCAGTGTTCCGGGTTCGGTATTGTCGGAAAAACGTACCTGGTAGCCCACTTCTCGTCCCAACTGCACGCCCATCTCTTCCGCTATACGCGCTGCGACAGATCTGGCAGCCAGTCGACGTGGCTGAGTGTGACCGACAAGCCCCTTGGCCCCGAGTCCGAGCTCCAGACATATCTTGGGAATCTGGGTTGTCTTACCGGATCCCGTTTCTCCTGCCAGGACGATTACCTGATGTGAACTGAGAGCGTCGGCTATCAATGCACGCTTCTCGGAGATTGGCAATTGCTCGGGGTATCTCAGCGGGGGAATACTGGCACGGCGTTGTTCTACCAGCGCAATGGAGTTCTGTATTCTCGCTTTCAAGGTTGCGAGTTCTTGGAGGAATCTTTCCGAGCCTCTTGGCAGCCGATGCAGCTGAGCAAGCTGCTTCCGAAGACGAAACTGCTCCGAGAGAAGGCAGTTGCCAATTTCGATTGCTAACGTTTCAAGCACGGCGTATCAGTCCTTGTCATTCAACAGCGCCCTGTGATGCGCCTGCAATCGCAAATCACTATGCGGGGTTTCCTTGTGTTTCCTGTTCCCGAAGCTCTCTTCGAAGAATCTTGCCAACATTGGACTTCGGGAGGTCCTTGACGAGAACGATTTCCTTGGGAACTTTATAGGGTGTCAGATTCTCTTTGCAGAAAGTACGTATGGTTTCCTGTGTCAACGAGACGTTTCTGGGCACGACGAAAAGCTTTACCATCTCACCGCTTTTTTCGTTGGGAATACCAATGACTGCGCTTTCAAAAACGTCAGGATGAGAGTTCACCAATTCTTCAATCTCACTTGGGAAGACGTTGAAGCCAGATACGATGATCATGTCCTTCTTGCGATCGACGATTCGCACATAGCCGTCCTTGTCGATCTGGGCATAATCACCTGTTCGGAACCAGCCATCGATGAATGCTTCTTCAGTAGCCTGCGGATTCTGCCAGTACCCTTTCATGACCTGAGGGCCCTTGACCAGGAGTTCACCCTTCTCTTCCAGTCCCAATTCGTTGCCGTTGTCATCGACGACTTTCAGCAAGGTCTCCGGTACTGCCGGTCCGACAGTACCCAGTCTCACACCTCCTGGAGGATTGACCGTGACAACTGGGGAGCACTCTGTCAGCCCGTAGCCTTCGAACACCTCGCAACCGGTGATACGAGTCCATTCCTGGGCAACATTGACCGTAAGCGCCATGCCACCTGCACCGGAGAAACGCATGTCGCTGAAGTTCACTTTCGTGATATTCGGGTGTCGACACAGTGCCAGATACAGAGTGTTGATGCCGACGAAGCCATTTGCATCGAACTTGCGCATGACTTTCACGAGCCCGTCAACGTCACGAGGATTGGGTATCAGGACACTGTGATTGCCGGCATATACCATGGTCAGACAATGAAACATGAAGGCATAGGTATGATACAACGGCAACGGGGCGATGATGGTGTCACGACCATCATAGATGACCGGCTTGCTGACAGCTCGCAACTGCATCATGTTGGCCAGCAGATTTCTGTGAGTGAGCATTGCCCCCTTCGCAACACCCGTGGTGCCTCCGGTATAGAGAATGATTGCAGTGTCAGTACCCGAATCTACGGGAGTTCTTTCCGACGGAATCATGCCATGTTTGAAAATGCTGGTCCAAAGTGTGGCACCCGGCAGGTTGTACGCAGGCACCATTTTCTTGAGATGGCGCACTCCGGCGTTGACGATGAATTTCTTCATGGGAGGCAACATGTCACCGAGCTCTGTCGTGATGACAGTGTCGATCTCGGTCTCTGCGAGGACGCTTTCGAGCTTGTCGCAGAAATTCACGAGAATCACGACTGCCTTGGCTCCGGAATCCTTGAACTGGTGCTTCATTTCCCGTGCGGTATAAAGCGGATTGGTGTTGACCAGCACCAGCCCAGCCTTGAGCGCACCAATGGCAGCAACGGGAAACTGCAGAATATTCGGAAGCTGGATCGCAATCCGGTCACCCGGGCGCAGGCTGGTCTTGTCGCGCAGGAAATCTGCGAATAACTGACTGTAGTGATTCAGCGCGCCATACGTGAGCGTCCGGCCAAGAGCAGTGAAGGCAGGCTTGTCCACGTATTGCCGACATGAATAGTCGAACAAGGCGGGCAGCGATGCGAACAGCTCTGGGTCAAGGTCATCCGTAAGAGTCAGCGTTTGTGCAGCAGTCATTAAAGGGCTCTCTGTAGTTATGATTGTTTTGTCATCACGACGTGGTCGGTGTCGGTGCTCTGCGTGATTTTCCACTGAGAAAGGCCATCGCCTCTTCCAGACCGTTGACGCTCAATGGGTACATGCGGTCGTCGACCAGCTCTCTCACCAGACTGATTGAGTGACTGTGGTCCCAGTATTCCTTGCCGGTCGGGTTGATCCAGACCAGATTTTCATAGGTCTCCTTCATCCTCTGCATCCACGTGGCACCCGCCTCTTCGTTGTAGTGCTCAATGCTGCCACCGATGTGACTTATTTCATAGGGGGCCATGGTGGCATCACCTATGAAAATGACCTTATAGTCCTTGCCGTACTTGTGCATGATCTCGAATGTCGAGGTAGTTTCCGACATTCGCCGCAGGCTCTTCTTCCACACTGACTCATAAAGAAAATTGTGGAAATAGAAGTATTCGAGGTGCTTGAACTCGCTTCGAGCAGCGGAGAACAACTCTTCGCAGATTCGTACATGGGGATCCATGGAACCACCAACATCGAAGAACAATAATACCTTCACCGCATTGTGGCGTTCCGGCACCATCTTGATGTCGAGCAGTCCTGCGTTGCGGGCAGTCGACGATATGGTGTTGCCGATATCGAGCTCATCCTGCGCACCCGTTCTTGCAAAGCGACGCAGTCTGCGCAGCGCCATCTTGATATTACGCGTGCCGATCTCGACACTGTCATCAAGGTCACGATATATGCGTTTATCCCAGACCTTGACTGCTCTGTTGGAGCGGGACTCGTCCTGTCCTATCCTGACCCCTTCCGGATTATATCCGAAGGCTCCGAATGGTGAGGTCCCGCCAGTTCCGATCCACTTGTTACCTCCTTGATGTCTTTCCTTTTGCTCCTGCAGTCGATTCTGGAACTCTTCAAGCAGTTTCTCCAATCCACCAAGAGATTGGATACGACTCCTCTCTTCCTCCGAAAGTGCTGACTCGAATTGTTTGCGCAACCATTCATCGGGAATCAATGCAGTCAGCAGGTCATCCAACTTCTCGATACTGTTGAAGTAGCGTGAGAATGCCCGATCGAAACGATCAAAGTACTTTTCATCCTTGATCATGCACAGACGAGCGAGTGAGTAGAATGCGTCCATATCGCAGAATGCAAAATCCTGCTGCAGGCATTCGAGAAGCGCGAAGAGTTCCGCCGCAGTCACTGGAATCTTTTCTTCGCGCAGACTGAAGAAGAACTGTATCAGCACCGTGAGATCCTGTGGTTTTGAAACCCTGTCTTTTTGAGGCCTTATCGTTTCGCGCGGTGCATGAATGCCAGCCTCTCCAGAAGATGGACATCCTGTTCGTTCTTCAACAGCGCGCCATACAGAGGAGGGATTGCATTCCTGTTGTCTTGATTCTTCAGAATGTCCTCGGGAATATCATCGGCCAGAAGCAACTTGAGCCAGTCGATCAACTCCGACGTAGAGGGTTTCTTTTTCAACCCTGGAACCTTGCGGACATCGAAAAACACTTCCAGCGCTTGTCGCACCAAATCCTGCTTTATGTGCGGATAGTGAACCTTGACGATTTTTTCCATGGTGACTGGATCGGGAAAGCTGATGAAGTGAAAGAAGCAACGGCGCAAGAATGCGTCAGGTAATTCCTTCTCGTTATTGCTGGTAATGATAATGACAGGACGATGTCGGGCCTTGATCATTTGTCGTGTTTCGTAGACATGAAACTCCATCTTGTCCAGCTCCAACAACAGGTCGTTGGGAAACTCGATGTCGGCCTTGTCGATCTCGTCTATCAGAAGTACGACGGGAGATTCCGCTTCGAAAGCCTCCCACATTTTTCCCTTGAGGATGTAATTGGCGACGTCCTGCACGCGGGGGTCACCCAGCTGAGAGTCACGAAGTCGAGAAACTGCGTCGTATTCATAGAGGCCTTGCTGGGCCTTCGTCGTGGATTTGATGTGCCATTGGATGAGAGGGTAACCGAGCGAGCGGGCCACCTGCTCTGCCAACATGGTTTTTCCTGTCCCTGGCTCTCCCTTGATCAGGAGTGGCCGCTGCAACGCGACGGCGGCATTGACTGCCATCTGCAGTTCCTGCGTTGCGATGTATTCGGACGTGCCTGTGAAGTTCTTCATATCGGATCCTTCATGGGTAGTCATTGTGACAGCAAACAGGCATCAAACCTGTCACGGTCATTGTTGCGGGTTGGCCGGATGCGTTCTGTTTCCTGTAAACGCCCTGCGTATCAGCGGTAACGTCAGTGCGATCACGAAAGCGGCAAACACCGATAATGCGAGTGGGACCATTGCTCGCACAAACGACGTGCCACCGATCGTGACCATGTCCAGCATCATGACGATGATCGCGGGTGCGAGAAGATCACCGTCGGCGGTCACATACCATGGAGTGAACATCAAGGCCAACATCATGCCACGTAGACTGTTGGCGATCGGCTTGAATCTGATTGCACCGGTGGTTCTGTAGAATATGACAAAACACAAGGCGCCTGCCGCGATGTAGATTCCCCATCCCAGGATGTAATCATAGATATCTAGCATGCGGCCTTTACCCAGCGAATGATGTGTTCCTCGAGTCCACGCTCGTGTACGTATTCTTCTGATATGACTTTGCCTCGAACACTGATGCCCTCTTCGTTCATGGCCGCACGTGAGCCAGTGAGCAGTGGGTGCCAGGCAGGCAGTGGCTTGTTGTCCAGACGCAGTTTATAGGCGCAGGTATCAGGAATCCAGTGCAGTTCACCGACCATGTCGACGTCAAGTACAAGGCACTCGGGGACGAGTTTCTGGCGACGTCCGTATGCCGTGCACGTACAGGAGTCCTGTTCGAGATAGCGGCAAACCACCCTAGTGTAGTGCGTTTCCTCAGTGCGCTCATCGACCAGCTTCTTGAGGCAGCAACGCCCGCAGCCATCACACAGGGCTTCCCACTCCTCTCGTGTCAGTTCGGCCAGCGGTTTTTCCCAGAATTTTTCTGATTTGCTCATGATGTTGGCTGTTGCCTGGAAAATTGGAATCGAATTATCGCAACACGTTCAGCAAGGAAGTTTCAAGAATATCCCTGCGCCAGTTACCCATGGTTGTCGGCCAGGAAAAAGAGCCTTTATTCTGAAACTCGGAGATCAGGGGGATCAGCTGCTTCTTGCGCGCCAGCAGTTCTGGGGCAAGTCCCAACTCATCAGCTTTCAGACGTACCATGTCCTGGCATTTCTTCAAAAGTCTGCGCTGCTCCGGTGTCAGAGGTTGTTCAATCAACTCAGGTTGCAAGTCGGCGCCAGAGTGCGGTCTTGCGATGATTTCCAGTAGCGTCGCTCCGTCCTGCTGCTGCAATGACCTGGGAAGCTCGTGCAGGTTGGTCAGCTCCGTCTTGTTTGTCGGCATGCTTTCCGCCAGCGCAATGAGGTCCGCATCCTTGGCGATCCAACTGCGGGGTTTGTTGCGTTTGCGTGCCTCCTGCTCACGCCAGGCGCACAAACCTTGCAATGCTCCGAGCTGCCGTAGATCCAATCGCCATGCGCCACCAAGATTCAGATAATACCGGTTTCCGTCTTCTGCGTTCCTGTCGAGTGATGCCTGCTCCAGCATCTGTTCGCACTCTGCGACAAGCCAGGTGTCCCGCTGCTTTTCCTGTAGCCTGTCCAGCAGTGTCGTGTAGATTTCCGGGAGGTAGGCAACATCAAGAGCCGCATAGGCCAACTGATCGGAACTCAGTGGTCGACGTAGCCAGTCTGAACGTGTTTCACCCTTGCTGATCTCGATTCCGAGAATCTCCTTGACCAGATTCTGATAGCTGATGCTGTAACCAAAATTGAGAAAAGCAGCAGCTTTCTGAGTATCTATCAATGGACGTGGCAATTCCTTGAAGAAGTCATTGAATACGACCAGATCCTCGGAGCAGGAATGAAACACTTTCACTATCGAATCAGATCGTAACAGGGCGATGAATGCATGCCAGTCAGTCAAGGTGAGTGGATCCAGCAGATAACTGGCGCTGCCGTCACACACCTGGATGAGTCCCAGACGTGGAAAGAATGTATCGATACGAATGAACTCAGTGTCGAGTGCCAGCACTGGAAGTCCCTGCCATTGATTGCACAGGTCGTTCAATACAGAGTTGTCAGTAACAAATACCGGTCTGGTGAGGTGCCTGGATTCGAGATTCATGTATTGCGTACCACGTGGCGACCATTGAAGGCATGACTTAATGTACCACCATCAACGAACTCGAGTTCTCCTCCAACGGGCACGCCATGAGCAATCCTGGAAATGATCAGATTGAATCCTTTGATCTGCTCGGCAATGTAGTACGCGGTTGCCTCGCCCTCGACGGTGGGATTGCTGGCCAGTATGACTTCGTCAATCTGGCGGCTGCGTATCAAGTCAAGAAGTTCGGGAATACCGATCTGCTCAGGGCCAACCCCATCAATGGGTGACAGGTGACCCATCAAGACAAAATAAAGTCCCTTGTAACTTCCGGTCTGTTCGATTGCATGAACATCCGCTGGAGACTCAACGATACAAAGCAAACGCGAATTGCGTGCCGGGTTGGTACATATTCGGCACAACGCATCCTCGGTCAGGGTTCTGCATTGCTGGCAATTTCCGACTTTCTCAATCGCTTCTTCAAGCATCGTTGCCAGATGTCGCCCACCTGCCCTGTTTCGCTCCAGCAGGTAAAGCGCCATTCTCTGGGCTGACTTGGGTCCGACTCCAGGCAGACAACGAAAAGATTCCACCAGCTTTTCAATCAAGGGACTTGAGAACATCTTTGAACTCTTTGATGGCTTCCTCAGAAAGGAAGCTTGAAACCTTCCGGCAGTTTGAACCCATTGGTCATTCCCGCCAAGGAGTCACGATTATACTCTTCCAGTTTCTTGACCGCGTCATTGATCGCCGCAGCCACGAGATCCTCTATGACGTCTTTGTCCTCGCTCAGCAAACCATCGTCGAGCTCGACCTTCTTGACGTCGTGACGACCATTCATGTGTACCCTGACCAGTCCGGCTCCAGACTCTCCCACGATGACAGTGTTGATGGCTTCCCTTTGTGCCTTCTGCATCTGTTCCTGCATCAGTTTCGCCTGCTTCATCAATTCATTCAGATCTGTCATGACTTTACCTCGTTTGCAATGCTGATACTGCCTTGCTGAATATGTGCCGAGAAATGCTGTACGATTGCCTGCACGTTTTCATCCTTCTCGAAATTTTGTATGGCTTCCTGCACGCGCTCCTCTTTCATGCGTTGCCTGCGTTGAGCGGGTGACTCGACTTGCAGTCTGCCAATCGCAATGGTGACATTCATCTCCCTGCCAAAATGACTCGACAAGCACTGCGTGATGCGCCGTAAATGTTCATCGTTGAACAGTGCACTCTGCGATTCATCCAGAACGAGTGAGAGTGACGATTCATCCTGTGCATCCGGTACGCAATTGGCCAGCAAGTTTCCGGTGATACCTGCCACAGAGAGTTCTTCAACGAGGGCGATCCAGCTCTGCGGGGTCAGGACTGCGACTTTCATCATCGCAGGAGTTGATTCCACTATCTGTACAGGTTCGACAACTGGCGTGCTGACGGCAACTTGCTCGGATGCAGGTTCAGGTTCAGGGTCAGATTCAGGTTCTTGCGTTATCTCCAGTTCAGTCTTTTTTTTTTCCGAATCTGGCGAGTCTGACGCAACAGATTGTGTGGTTTCTTCCGGCGCTTGAGGAGCGAACACGAGCATTCTCAGCAGCAGCATTTCGAACGCCATGCGAGGATCATGCGCATTTGCCAGATCCTGGCGACCATTCAGCGCGATTTGATAGAACAGCTGAATATCCTCTGCGGTCAGTTCGCGAGCCAGGGCTAGAATCTGTTCCCGGTCTCCCTGGCTGTTGTCCACACCGCTAGGCACCAGCTGGGCGATGGCGAGACGGTGTAGCAGCGACAGCAAATTCTCCAGAAACAGGAAATAGTCAAATGCCCTCTCTGCAACGGCACTGGCACAGTCAAGCAAATCTGCCGCGTTCTCCTCCTTGAGGGCTTGAATGATGCGGACAAGCAGTGCCTGATCGGGAGTGCCCAGGAGTTCGCTGACTTCCGCCTCGCGTACATTGCCTGCACAAAAGGAGATACTCTGATCGAGCAGGGTCAATGCGTCACGCATGCTGCCCTGTGCACCCTTGGCCAGATGCCATAGGGCACCTTCCTCGAAAGATATCTGTTCGGCGATGAGCACCGATCGCAGGTAATCAACGATTTTCTGCGGACTGAGATTCTTGAGACTGAATTGCAGGCAGCGGGAAAGGATCGTGATGGGCAGCTTGTGAGGATCAGTTGTTGCCAGCAGGAAAACGATATGGGGCGGTGGTTCTTCAAGTGTCTTGAGCAGGGCGTTGAAGCTGTGCGTGGACAACATATGCACTTCGTCGATCAGGTAGACCTTGTAGCGTCCACGAGAGGGGGCATATTGCACATTTTCCAGGAGCTCGCGGGTATCTTCGACCTTGGTCTTGGAGGCCGCATCGACTTCGATAAGATCAATGAACCGCCCTTCGGCGATCTCGAGACAGGCGCTGCATTTTCCGCACGGAGTGGAGGTAACGCCCTCCTCACAATTCAGACACTTGGCAAAAATTCGCGCAATCGTGGTCTTGCCGACACCGCGCGTGCCAGTAAACAGATAGGCGTGATGAAGACGATTGTGATCGAGAGCGTGAATCAGCGTTTGCAGCACATGTTCCTGACCGGCCATGTCGCTGAATGTCTTGGGACGCCATTTTCTCGCCAATACCTGGTAAGTCATCTTGATCCGGTCAGTGTCCAGAGGGAGAGATACGAGTGGCGGATGGAGGTACCTCCTGCCAGCCACACCACGGCACATGAGTCAGCTATTACCGTTGCTCCCTTCCGGGCCTGGCGGGGTTCACAGCTTATCATTGCGAGGGGACCGGCAAGAGATACCATGAAATGTGAACACACCTCACAGTGCCATCACAGCCGCGCATTATGTTGAAATCGCCCCTATTAATCAAGCAAGGATGAAGCGCAGTCCAAGTGTTGTGGGAACTCTCATTGCGGCAGTGCAATGCTGACAATACGTGAATCAATGCCAGCCCCCACCGCTATTGCTATGTGTTGTCTACCATCCGCCATATAGGTCATCGGTGTGCCTCCTGGTGGCAGGGGCAATTCGAACTCATGAATGACAGCACCATTGGATTTGTCAAAGGCGCGGAGCAAGAAGCGTCCGTTGTCTTCCTGAGCGACGAACAACAACGTGCTGGTGAGCAGCGGGCCTGTGCGGGATGGAGAACCCACTGGCCCCGGGTCCAAGGCGCCCTCCTCGATGATTCGCTGACGTGGCCCCTCACCATGCGGCACCATCCACGCATGTTCTCCAGAATTGAGATCGATGGCGGTGATCCGCCCGTACGGAGGTTTGGTGAGAGGGAGGCCCCGTGGGCCCGGTGCTGCGGTGGCACCACCGCGCATATAGGTGAAATTCGATTCTGCAGAGTCGGGTTCGACCAGTTGCACTACGATGGGCCCACTTCCTGAAGGGATATACATTATCCCTGTTTCCGGATCGACCGCTGCACCATGCCACCCTCCTCCTCCGAACCATCCGGGGAGGTTGATGGTGCCTCGCAACGATGGAGGTGTGTAGAGCGGGCCGTAATCAAATCGCTCAATGCTCTGCATCGCTTCATTGCGCAATTCGGGAGTGAAATCGATCAATGTGGCATCGGAAATACCCTGCGGTTCGAAAGGGGCTGGTTTTGTCGGAAACGGTTGAGTGGGAGAAAGAACTTCACCTGGAACGTTGCTTTGGGGTACCGGACGCTCCTCAATCGGCCAGACAGGCTCGCCTGTGATCCGGTCGAAAACGTAAACGAATCCCTGCTTGGAGATCTGCGCCACAGCCTTGATCTGCCGACCATCGACTTCAATATCGACAAGGTTCGGCGCCGCAGGCAGGTCGTAGTCCCAAACTCCATGGTGCACCATCTGGAAGTGCCAGACTCTCTCCCCCGTTCTCGCGTCTATGCAGACAATGCTTTCCGCGAACAGATTGTCACCCTTGCGATGACCACCAAACCAGTCATTGGTGGGTGTGCCGACGGGCAGGTAGATGTAGCCCAGCTCCTCGTCTGCGCTCATGAGTGTCCATACATTGGTATTGCCGGTGTACTCCGCAGCCCCCTCTTCCCAGGTGTCATAGCCAAACTGTCCCCGCTGAGGAATGGTGTGAAACATCCATATCACCTCTCCCGTCTTGGTATTGAAACCGCGAACGTGTCCAGGCGGAGCTTCCTTGTTGCGTGGGACATCACTGATGGATGATCCCACAACTACGACGTCATCAATCACCAGAGGCGCCGAGATCATGGTATATGCGGCCCTGTCGACCTCGCGACCGAGTCCCAGAGTCAGGTCTATTCGACCATCCGTACCGAACGTCGTATCGGGTAGACCTGTCTTCGCATCAAGCGACCACAGATAGGCATCATTGGCGGGCATGAATATGCGTGCCTCTTCCCCATCGCTCCAGTACGCCACGCCACGATGATTGTAACCGAGGTTGGTTGGGCGACCTGTCTCCCAGGAGCGGGTATCGAAGACCCACAACTCCTCTCCGGTGCTACCGTCGACCGCGGCCACTCTGCCGAAAGAGGTATTCAGGTAGAGAATCCCATCGACTGCGATAGGTGTCACTTTATAGGCGCCAGGTGTGGCGCGGAAGTTCTGCTGCTCGTGGTTGGTAGCCACGGTGGCATTGTCAGGTGAGAGCCAAGTCCATGCTGTTTGCAAGGAGTCGACGTTGTCAGCATTGATCTGATCGAAGGGAGCGTATTTGCTGGAGCCAGCGTCGCTGCCGTATGACGGCCAGTCGTTGGCACTGATACTGGTGGTCGCGCCGATCAAAAGGAGCGAAACGAGGGTTTTCACAGCGATGAAGACTTTCACGGCGCGACCTCTTCTTGTAGTTGTATGGTCGGTTGGATACTACAGGAGATTTGTCGAGTTCGGGAAGGGGTTGTGCCTGAGGGATTAATTGTTGCAGCTTTGGGGCTGCAACTATCCCTGCGGGTTCTGGCAGGATCTGTATGAGTTGTACCTGAGGGATTAATTGTTGCAGCCTTGAGGCTGCAACAATCCTGCGGGCTTCGCGCTGCGCGCTCGTTGCCGATTGCGATGCAATCGGTCGAACCCTTTTTCGGGTTCGAACCCCTCCCCATCGGAGTGCATCATTCTTTTCGGAGGTTGTGGCTGGGGCTGATTTTGAGCTTGATTATGTGGCGGTGAGGGAGGGATTCGAACCCTCGATAGGGATTAACCTATACACACTTTCCAGGCGTGCTCCTTCAACCACTCGGACACCTCACCGGGATGACATTTTGAAGGCGCGCCACTTTATAACAGCGTGCCCTCAAATACAAGCGGAACAGTTATTGGCGTACGTAGCGAGGGCCCGGAAAATCGACATCCAGAGGGGCATTCGTCCTGACAGGATTGATTTCCAATCCCCCTCGTCTCAAGAAATTCATCGAGACACTCAGGCTTCGTGGAACCGCGTACCTGAGAATATCGGTAAAAATCCTCTCCGCGCAATCCTCGTGAAATCCCTCATGGGCACGGAAGGAAATCAGATATCGCAGCAGCCCCGCGCGGTCAATTGCGGCGCCAGCATAACTGATGACAACTGTCCCCCAGTCCGGCTGAGAAGTCACAGGGCAGTTCGACCTGAACAAATTGCTGTACAGGGTTTCGGTAACCTGAACGCTGGCTTCGACGCTGAGGAACTTTGGATCTGGGAGATAACAATCGATTGCCACATCCAATTGGTCAAGGCACTCGCCTGACGGTTTGCTGATGGAAAGATTCCTTTCGTCATCGACCGTGTACAGGTAAACAATGACCGGCGACTGCGTTGCATTGCTTAGATCTCGCGAAATCGTCTGCTGCACTTCATCGACATTGAGGAACCTCATCTGATTGAGCGAGTTCAGATAAAGTTTGAGTGACTTTGATTCAGTCAAGAATGTCGAGTTGCTGGGAACAATGAATTCTCCCGTAGCCACCACAGGCTTGCCACGTTCATCAAGCCATGAGAGTTCATATGCGCGCCATGAATCGTAGCCCCGAAATGGGACGTTCTGCGGAGCAAGACCGAGTTTTTCTCTGTTCTGCAGGCGCGCGATGGGAAACAGCAGCCCCGGATCATAGCTGGCTGGATACAGTGTGTGTTTGCCCAGTGGATTATCTGTCATGATTCCTTGTCTCCATCCCGCAGCCTGGTAATCAGTGTCTGAGCCCGGTGCCTTTTCGTAACAAGAGGATGCATGCTACAAACAGTGCAACGACGAACGCGGTGAGCATGACAATTGCCCACATGATGTTGACATCTGAGGTGCCCAGAATTCCGTAACGGAAAGTGTTTACCATGTAGAAAATCGGGTTGAAGGACGAGACAATTCTGCCTGCCTCCGGCAACAACTCCACGGAATAGAAAACACCTCCAAGATAAATGAGTGGAGTCAGAACAAATGTAGGAATGATTGAAATGTCATCGAAGCTGTTCGCAAAGAGTGCATTGACAAAGCCCGCCAGAGAGAAAACGGTGGCTGTCATGAGGACGACGCCCACTGTCACTGGAACGTTATGAATGGAGAAGTCCGTAAAGATGAATGACATCACGGTCACGATGGCGCCAACGGCGAGACCACGCACCACTCCTCCCGCAATGAATCCGGCCAGAATGATGTAATTGGGAACAGGAGAGACCAGCAACTCTTCAATGCTGCGTTGAAATTTCTGACTGAAGAAAGAAGCGACAACATTTGCGTAGGAGTTCTGGATCACAGCCATCATGATCAGTCCCGGAACGATGAAATCCATGTAGGCATAACCGCCCATTTCGCCGATTCGAGTGCCGATCAGATTACCAAAGATCAGAAAGTAGAGACCAATCGTGATCGCCGGAGGAACAAGCGTCTGCACCCAGATGCGGGCAAAGCGTCTGATTTCCTTGATCAGGATTGTTTCGAAGGCGATGTATTTATGGCTTCCTGACATGAACTCGTTTCACTCTGGGCATTGATGGAAAACTACGCGCTCTTCAATCTCGACAGAAAAAGCTGCTCCAGTCTGTTCGTCTTGTTGCGCACACCTTTGACTGTCACGTTCTTCGTTTCGAGATGTCGGAATACGTGATTGACGTCATCATCCCTGCCGATATCCACTTCGAATGAATGAGGATCAATCAACCGGCTGCGTGCCAACCCAATCCCGGCAAACATCTCGGGTTGCAGTTCGTCTTGCACATCGAATACAAGAGTCTGCGAATCGAGCTTCCCCAGCAGAGACTTCATGCTGGTATTCTCGATGATCCTGCCTTCGTCGATGATTGCAATGTTGCGGCAGAGATTTTCAGCCTCTTCCAGGTAATGAGTGGTAAGAATGATCGTCGTTCCACTCTGATTGATTTCCTGCAGGAATTCCCACATGGAGCGACGCAACTCGATGTCCACTCCTGCCGTTGGTTCGTCGAGAATCAGAAGTCTTGGTTCGTGGACCAATGCACGCGCGATCATGAGGCGGCGTTTCATTCCGCCGGAAAGCATGCGAGAACGATTGTCGCGTTTTTCCCAGAGTCCGAGTTTGCGCAGATATTTTTCGGTGCGCTCACTGGCGAGTGCGCGCGGCAGGCCATAGTAACCAGCCTGTGTCATGACGATGTCGGCCACTTTCTCGAAGGGGCTGAAATTCACTTCCTGGGGGACAACACCAAAATCGAGTTTGGTTTCGTAGACATGAGTGGCCACATTGCGGCCGAACACGGACACAGTCCCTGAAGACTGCCTGACCAGTGTCGAGATAATGCCGATGATCGTGGACTTTCCTGCACCGTTGGGGCCCAGCAGCGCAAAAAAATCGCGAGCCTGTACTTCGAGGTTGATGCCCTTTAGGGCCTCGTGCCCATTGGCATAGGTCTTACGGAGATCGTTGATGGAGATCGCGCTCGTCATTCTGCAGGCTTCTGGATTGTTGTCGTGAGGTTGCTGTCATCTGCTCGACCGGAACGTTTGACAGCGGCGCATCATAACAAAAAAAGACTGGGTCGGGCGAAATGAGTGACGATGGAGGCAAAAATCGTGGGCAAAAAAAAGCCTGACATAGTCAGGCTTTGAATTTGGCGTCCCCTGGGGGTTTCGAACCCCCGTTGCCGGGATGAAAACCCGGTGTCCTAGGCCTCTAGACGAAGGGGACTAGAGTAAAAAACTTGCTTCTGCCTAATCACAGAAGGCGGCGCATTTTAGGAAGCCTGCAGGCTGTCGTCAAGCCTTAAATCTCAGAAATTTTAAAATGCTGCAATTTATGTCTTCCATTGCATCGGTATAACGGACATTCATCAGCCATGACGCCTGTGCAGCATGGTGAGTCTGCTTAAAAACATCGACCCCACGACGCGAAGATTGTTAGAATCGGCCGCCGGATCATTCGGGGTAAATTCAGCAGGAAGCGCAAGGTCGATGTTCAGTCCGCAGCCCCTGCCCACGGAGTTCTTTTCTTGATGATTGCTTTTCTGGTAATTATTTCTATCGCTCTGCTGACGCTGATCGTATACGCGTTACACAAGTTTCAGCAGAAAGAAAAAGAAGAATCTGTGGATCGCAACTCCCCCCTGCCACCACTGCCTTTGCATCAGACGCTGGATGACGCTGTCTCGGATAAAGACCGCCCCTCAGCAGATAAGGACTGGCAGTTGCTGGTAAAGGAACTGAAGGAAGGCGGACAGATCAGACAGGCGCTGGATGTCTGCATGGCCGCGTACCCGCAAATGGGTGCTTTCAAGCAGGCCTGCGTTCTGCTGAGAGCCGAGGTTCGCGATGCGCGGCGCCGTGGAGCGAGCCCACAAGAAAGTCTCGCCGAACTTTATAGGGTCAGCGCAATGGCAGCTTTCTTTCATGAGAAAGTCCCAGGCACCCCTGTAATTCCCGCGAATGCCCTCAAGAACATCAAATATGCGGACTTCCACCATCTCCTGATGCCTTACAAGGATCTGGGGTACGCACATCTCAAGCTGCTGACGCCCACAGATCTCAAGATCATGGATGAGATTTGGGGCGCCCCGAACAATCATAGGCACGTCCGGGAGTTTCATGAAGCAGCCTGGTCACAAGTATTGGCTCATCTCCAAAATCAAGCGGGCACCCCATGACGACAACCTCGATAACAACACTCTCCATGACTCAGGCCAGGGTAATGCTGGCCCTGCAATCCCGTATGAACAGCAAGGTAGAGGCTGAGTGGGTAAAGGTGAAGTTTCCCTATCTTCGTGCTGTGGTCATAGAAGGAGCAGAGGCCATTGAGCACCATGGCTGGAAATGGTGGAAGAAGCAGCTCTGCGATATGCCTCAGTTACAGATGGAAATAGTGGATATCTGGCACTTCTTGCTCTCGGAACTTCTCATCCATACCGCGGACGATCATGATCTGGCCGTGCAGAAGCTTCTGTTCGTCAACACCGAGGAGGCAGTGAGCAGCTTGAGATTCGATGGTCGAGACTACGAGTTGAGGTCGCTGGATTTGGTCTCCAAGCTGGAACTGCTGATTGGCGTCTCTGTGGCCAGGCGTGTGGAATTGGGACTGTTCAAGTCTCTGATGCTGGATTGCGGACTGGATTGGGATTCCCTGTTTCGTCAATACGTCAGCAAGAATGTACTGAATTTCTTCCGTCAGGATAATGGCTACAAGGAAGGCTCTTACAGGAAGACATGGCACGGCAGGGAGGACAACGAACATCTCGTGGAGATCATGACATCCTTGAGTGCCGAAGACGATCGCTACCCCGATTTGTTGTACAGCGCACTGGCCGAGCGTTATCCGCGATAAATCTGCTTTAGATAACGCCTGCCTGGTGTCCCATATCTTCAGTGTGTGACTTACTTGAAGTAGGCGTTGTCACGTTTGGTGTGGTCCGTGATATCCCTGACCTCAGTCAATTGAGGAATCTGTTCGAGTAGAGTTTTTTCCACTCCTTCCTTGAGGGTCAGGTCTACCATCCCACAACCTTGACACCCCCCGCCGAACTTCAGTACAGCGACAGAGTCTTCGAAAATCTCTTCGAGTGTGACCATACCCCCATGTGCGGCAAGGGATGGATTTATCTCGTTGTACAGAACGTAGTTGACGCGATCCGCGATTGTACTGTCAGCATCAATCTGGGGCAGTCTCGAGTTTGGAGCCTTGATGGTAAGTTGCCCACCCATTGCATCCTTCGCGTAGTCCACCACCGCGTCCTTCAAATAGGGAATGCTGCGCTGCTCGATGTAGGCGTTGAACGCCGGATAGGGTTTCAGCTCATCACTCTCCTGCGATTCTCCGGGGCGACAGAAAGAAATGCACGTCTCCGCCTTGGGAGTTCCGGCATCGAGTATGAATATCCTCACGGCGATACCTTCGCAGTCCTGCTTCTTGAGCAGCTCCGCCAGATACTCCTGCGCGGAATCTGTAATATTGATCATAGAGGGTCCTGATTCAGGCGAGTTCGAAATGCGCGAAGTTTACGCTATGTTACTGACAAGATAAATACTGGACTATTTTACTTGGTTATTAGTGTGATCCTTTCTGAGTAGCCCGGTTGGCGGGAAAGTTGGGGCAATAGCCAATGCCCCTCGAGGCAGACTTCTGATAGAATGCGCGTCTTTTTCAGCCCCACCAGCGCCTGAAGGCCCCTGCCCCCGCGAGCATTTGACATGGCATACCAATTCTCTGATGAATCCCTGAGCCGAGCACTTTCTGAGCGAATTCTGGTTCTTGATGGCGCAATGGGCACAATGATTCAGGCCTACAAACTCAAAGAGGCTGATTTCCGTGGTACCCGATTTGCGGATTCTCCCAGGGATCTGGGGGGCAACAACGATCTGCTGACATTGACGCGTCCCGATGTCATTGGCCAGATACATCGTGAATACCTCCTGGCCGGTGCCGACATTGTTGAAACCAATACCTTCAATTCAACAGCCATTTCACAAGCCGATTATGGCCTGCAGGCGCTGGCCTACGAGTTGAACTACGAAGGCGCACGCCTCGCACGTGCCGTCTGCGACGAAATCAATGTGACCACACCGAACAAGCCCAGGTTTGTTGCAGGCGTGCTTGGACCGACCAGTCGTACAGCTTCGATTTCCCCTGACGTCAATGATCCTGCCTATCGGAACGTGGATTTCGACGAGCTGGTGGAGAACTACAAGGTCTGCACCGACGCTCTCATCGCAGGGGGAGCTGATATCCTGCTGATAGAGACTGTCTTCGACACGCTCAATGCCAAGGCGGCCATCTTCGCGGTTCAAGAGCAGATGAAAGCCCTCGGCAGAGTTCTCCCGATCATGATCTCCGGCACGATCACGGATGCCAGTGGTCGGACGCTGTCAGGTCAGACGGTTGAGGCCTTCTGGAACTCCGTTGCCCATGCCAATCCTGTTTCCATCGGCTTCAACTGCGCACTGGGCGCCGCACAGCTGCGTCCGCACATCGAGGAAATATCGCGAATAGCCGACACCTGTGTATCCGCACACCCGAATGCCGGCTTGCCGAACGAATTTGGCGAGTACGATCAGAGTGCGCGAGAGATGGCTGAGATCATCGAAGAATTTGCTCGGAGTGGGTTCTTGAACATCGTGGGTGGTTGCTGTGGTACAACCCCTGCGCATATTCGTGCTATTGCGCAGGCAGTGTCACAATTTCGACCCCGGGCGATTCCTTCGATCCCGCCTGCCTGCCGACTCAGTGGACTGGAGGCCTTCAACATCGACTCGCAGTCGCTGTTCGTCAACGTTGGGGAGCGGACCAACATTACCGGCTCCAAGAAATTCGCCCGGCTGATTCGCGATGAGAACTACACTGAGGCGCTGGATATAGCCCTTCAGCAAGTAGAGGCCGGTGCGCAGATCATCGACATCAACATGGACGAAGGCATGCTTGACTCCAAAGCGGCGATGTCGAAGTTCCTGCGTCTGATAGCGTCCGAACCGGACATCAGCCGTGTGCCCATCATGATCGACTCCTCCAAGTGGGAGATTCTTGAGGCCGGTTTGAAATGCATTCAAGGGAAAGGCATCGTCAACTCGATCAGCTTGAAGGAAGGCGAGGAAGACTTCATCGCCAAGGCCCGCCTGTGCATGCAATATGGTGCTGCGGTCGTGGTGATGGCGTTCGATGAACTGGGTCAGGCGGACACCTTCGAGAAGAAGTGCCTCATCTGCAAACGCAGCTACGATGTCCTCGTGAACGACGTGGGTTTTCCACCTCAGGACATCATTTTTGACCCGAACATCTTTGCTGTCGCCACGGGAATTGAGGAACACAACAACTACGCGGTCGATTTCATTCAGAGTTGTGAATACATCAAGCGCGAGCTGCCACATGCGTTGATTTCCGGCGGTGTGAGCAACGTGTCGTTCTCCTTCCGTGGCAACGATGCTGTGCGTGAGGCCATTCACTCGGTCTTCCTCTATCACGCGATACGCGCCGGATTGACCATGGGCATCGTGAATGCGGGTCAACTCACGGTGTATGACACCATTCCGGCGGAACTCAAGGAGCGTGTCGAAGACATCATTCTGAATCGTCGCCCTGATGGCACTGACAGACTGATGGAGGTTGCACGCAAGTACAGTGGTGAGGCGTCAACCGAGAGCCACGAGGATCTGACCTGGCGTGAGGCCGATGTACGAAGCCGGATCACTCATGCCTTGGTCAAGGGCATCACGCGCTATATCGAACAGGATACCGAGGAAGCCAGGCAGCAGTGCTCGGAGCCTATCGAGGTGATTGAAGGGCCATTGATGGCCGGCATGAATGTTGTTGGCGATCTGTTCGGCAGTGGCAAGATGTTCCTGCCACAGGTGGTCAAGAGCGCCAGGGTCATGAAACAGGCGGTAGCCTATCTCCTGCCCTACATCGAAGCGCAGAAGGAAGGCAAGGAGATAAAGGCCAAAGGCAAGATACTCCTCGCCACCGTCAAAGGTGACGTTCACGATATCGGCAAGAACATCGTCGGCGTAGTGCTTGGCTGCAACAATTACGACATCGTTGATCTTGGAGTGATGGTGTCATGCGAGCGTATCCTGCAGACGGCCATTGATGAGAAAGTGGATATCATCGGCCTGAGCGGATTGATTACCCCCTCTCTTGATGAAATGGTGCACGTGGCACGTGAAATGCAGCGACTGGGATTCACCATCCCCCTGCTGATTGGTGGCGCCACTACTTCCAAGGCACACACTGCTGTGAAGATTGAGCAGAACTACCTCAATAACGCCACCGTGTACGTGCCGGATGCCTCACGCAGTGTCACCGTCGTCAGCAGTCTGCTCAGCGATGATGCCAACGCGGAATTCAAACGTCATGTGCGTGAAGAATATGATGCGGTGCGCGCGCGCAATGCCGACCGGGATCATCGCAAGAACATCATTCCATTCACACAGGCAAACAATAACGCTCTCAAGGTGGATTGGAACAAGACCAGACCTGTCGCGCCTCAGTTTCTTGGGACTCGGGTTTTCGAGGACTACCCACTGGCAGACCTCGTGCCCTACATCGATTGGACTCCGTTCTTCATCACCTGGAGTCTTGCGGGCAAGTACCCGGCCATCTTTTCTGACTCCGTTGTCGGTGACGCGGCCAAGGAATTGTTCCAGGATGCACAGACGATGCTGAAAGACATCATCGACAACAAACGTCTCAAGGCGCAGGCTATAGTGGGATTCTGGCCGGCAGCACAGACAGGAATAAACGATGTTGTGCTGTTCACGGATCAAAACCGTACAAAGGAGCTGACCCGTTTCAATTTCCTGCGTCAGCAGAGTATCAAGGCCGAAGGCGTGCCCAATCTCAGTCTTGCGGATTTCGTTGCTCCTCAGGACAGCGGATTTCCCGATTACATCGGTGGATTTGCTGTCACCACAGGCATTGGCGCCGACGAGTTGGCAAAAAAATACGAGAGTGAGAACAACGATTACAACGCCCTGATGGTCAAGGCGCTTGCAGATCGCCTGGCAGAAGCCTTTGCCGAGCACATGCATCAACGCGTGCGGACGGAGTTCTGGCCATACGCGGCCGGCGAGTCCTTGAGCAACGAAGAGTTGATTCAAGAAAAATATCAAGGCATCAGACCCGCACCAGGTTACCCGGCGTGCCCGGAGCATTCGGACAAGAAAACTCTGTTTGACATCCTCGGTATCAATGATCGCATTGGCATGTCATTGACGGAAAGTTTTGCGATGAGTCCTGCGGCGAGCGTCAGTGGCTTCTACTTTGCGTCGCCAGAGTCACGTTATTTTTCGGTTGGCAAGATCGATGCGGACCAGGTGCAGTCCATTGCCGAGCGCAGAGGCGTGACCATTGAAGAAATTTCGCGGCTGTTGAGCCCGAACATTGTCGGTTAGCAAGAGGTGCAGTAATGAGTGCAGATAAGAATGAGTCATCTTCTGGCGATCAGGAACCCGCAAGGATTCCCTTCTGGCGCATGATGCTCAGTGTGATGCAGGCCAGTTTTGGCGTGCAGAACAAGAAGAACAAGGAGAGGGATTTTTCCAGCGGTTCGATCACCGGATTTGTGGTTGCTGCGCTCATCTTCACTGCAGTGTTTGTGCTGGTGATCGTGAGCGTTGTAAGGATGGTATTACCGTAGAAATCGTCTGTGGGAGCGAGCCCTGCTCGCGAATGCGTGATCTCTGTCGCGAGCAAGGCTCGCTCCCACATTCAGGATTTAGCGGCTGACGAAGAAAACAGCCATGCTCACGATAATGGCGACCAGAGACAACATTGCAAGCGCATCGGCGCGGCTGTTGCTGTCCATTTCCTCATGATCGGCTTCACTTTGTGTGTGTACTTCATGATGACTCATAATAGATCCCGTCTGTCTGATGTGGACTGAATGATGCTGGCGTCACGCGTAAAAACAGTGGCGCATTTTAATCTCTCATCCGGCAGAATCAAGGAATAATTGCTTCGCTCAACGCGATAGTGACAACTGCGTGTCAATGCTGCAGAGGTCCGGCGACTGGCGCTGATCCGGGCATTTGATTTACAATTACCGCCCCATTTGGCTGGGACAAGAGATTCAGTAGTCCATCATGTACAGATACGATCAATACGACCACCAGATGCTTGCCGACCGCATCGCGCAGTTTCGCAATCAGACAGAGCGATTTCTGAAAGGCGAACTCGCCGGTCCCGAATTCCTGCCATTGCGTCTGCAGAACGGTCTCTACGTTCAGCGTTTGGCACCCATGCTGCGCATTGCCATTCCGTACGGCATGCTTTCGAGCACGCAGCTGCGCAAGCTCGCCTTCATAGCAGATCATTACGACAAGGGTTACGGACACTTCACCACGCGACAGAACATCCAGTTCAACTGGCCCGCTCTGGGCGATGTACCCGACATTCTCGCCCATCTGGCAGAGGTCGAAATGCATGCCATTCAGACCAGTGGCAACTGCATTCGCAACACGACAACAGACCAGTTTGCCGGGTGCGCGGTCAACGAGATCGAAGACAGTCGTCCCTACTGCGAAATCATTCGCCAGTGGTCCACCTTTCATCCTGAGTTCGCCTATCTGCCGCGCAAGTTCAAGATCGCGGTATGTGGCACGCAGGACGACCAGGCGGCGACCCAGGTTCATGACATCGGGTTGTTCATTGTCCGTAACGAGGCCGGCGAACCCGGCTTCCGCGTACTGGTAGGCGGTGGTCTTGGCAGAACGCCAGTTGTTGGCAAGGAAATTCGAGCCTTCCTGCCGAAGGAACACCTGTTGACCTACCTCGATGCCATCCTGCGTGTGTACAACCGCGAAGGGCGACGCGACAACAAATACAAGGCCCGCATCAAGATCCTGGTGAAGGAAACCGGTGTGGACGAATTTCGTGACAAGGTCGAGAAAGAGTGGCTGGCCCTCAAGGATGGTCCACTGACTCTGACTGATGCGGAGTTTCAGCGTTGCAAGAGCTTCTTCCATGATCCCGACTACAAGTCACTGCCAGATACCAGTCCGGCGCTGGAAAAAGCGCTGAGCAGCGATGTCCTGTTTGCCAGCTGGTACTACCAGAACGTGAATGCCCACAAGAAACCTGGCTACAGCATCGTCACGGTTTGCCTGAAGAAAACCGGTTTTGCTCCGGGTGACATCACGACCGAACAGATGAATTTCATGGCAGATGTGGCGGATCGCTTCAGCTTTGGCGAACTGCGGGTGAGTCACGAGCAGAATCTCATCCTTGCTGATGTTGAAAAGGAATCTCTGTACACACTTTGGCAGGCGCTCAAATCCGAAGATCTCAATGCCGATAATCTGGGTTTGTTGACCGACATCATCTGCTGCCCGGGCGGAGATTTCTGCTCGCTGGCCAACGCGAAGTCGATTCCGATTGCCGAGTCGATACAGCGTCGATTCAACGACCCGGCGGTGTTGCGAGATGTCGGCAAGCTCTCGCTCAACATTTCGGGCTGCATGAACGCCTGCGGCCATCACCATGTAGGCAATATCGGAATTCTGGGCGTCGACAAGAAGGGAGCAGAGTTCTATCAGGTTTCGCTCGGTGGGTCTGTCGAAAATCAAACTGCGCTCGGCCAGATAGTAGGCCCCTCCTTTGCCCAGGAAGAGGTGCCGGAAGTGATCGAGAAGATCGTTTCTGTGTATACCAGCAAGCGTCAACCAGGCGAGCGTTTCCTGGACACGTTCAACCGCATTGGCATCGAGCCGTTCAAGGAAGTGGTATATGCCAAAGCTGATTAGGAACGGCGCGATCGTTGACGATCAATGGGTGCTGGTTCGTGACACTGTAGAACAGGCGGAACTCCTGGCGTCTGCAACGAACAACTTGATCGTGCCGT
>MGYS01000012.1:87366-102279 GCA_001802565.1 Gammaproteobacteria bacterium RIFCSPLOWO2_02_FULL_57_10
TGGCTTGAGCACCGGGAATCCTTACGTCAGCGCTCTGGAAAAACCGGGGTTTGGCTGGAGAGCAATGAGGTTCCTGCAGCGCTGGGCGACGACTGGCGAGCACTGGATCTCATTGCATTGAACTTTCCCGTGTTCTCGGACGGCAGAGCCTATTCGTCGGCTCGCGAGTTGCGTCTGAATCTGGGTTACAAGGGTGAATTACGGGCTATCGGGGACGTGCTGAGAGATCAGCTGTTCTATATGTCCCGCTGCGGCTTTGATGCCTTTTCAATGCGTGCCGATCAGAATCTGGAAATCGCACTGGGTGCATTCAAGGATTTTACCGACGGGTATCAGGCAAGCGTTGACAAGCCAGTACCCTTGTTCAGACGTCGTTCCTGACGACGTCAGGCCGGACGCGAGAGGTCAAGTACCATCCGTCCGACCGCCCTGCCCTTCAACACCGTCTGCAGCCCCTCTTCCAGTTCTGCCAGCCCGATGTCTGTCGCGATGTCATCCAGACATGCAGGCTTCCATGACGTCGCCAGCAACTCCCATAGCGCGCTTCTGAGTTCTGCTGGCTGGTTGACCGAGTCGACGCCAAGCAGATTGATCCCACGCAGAATGAATGGAAATACAGTGGCATTCAGCGTGGGAGAACCCACAAGGCCGCAGCAGGCTACGCTGGCACCGTATTGGAGCGATCTGAGTACATTCCACAGAATTTCCCCACCAGCGACGTCGACGGCGCCAGCCCAGCGCTCCTTCAGCAATGGTCGCGCGGATGGTTCGGAGATGACGGCACGGTCTATCACTGCAGCTGCGCCCATGCTCTTCAGATAGGACTCCTGCTCGCTCTTGCCTGTGCAGGCCGTCACGGCATACCCAAGCCTTGCCAGCAATGCCACGGCTATGATCCCCACACCCCCTGTGGCACCTGTGACGAGAACCTCGCCATTGTCCGGCTTCAATCCGTTCTGCAGGAGCTTGTAGACACACAAGGCGGCGGTGAAGCCCGCGGTGCCGAGCACCATGGATTGCCGCAGGGTCAATCCGGAGGGCAACGGTACTACCCATGCAGCAGGTACCCGGATGAAATCGGCAAAGCCACCATCGGTATTCATCCCGAGGTCATAGCCTGTGACCAGCACCTTGTCGCCGGGATTGAACTGGCTCACTGCGGAGGTGACCACTTCACCGGCGGCATCAATGCCGGGCGTATGTGGATACTGGCGAGTGACGCCCTTGTTACCAGTGGCAGACAAGGCATCCTTGTAGTTGAGGGACGAGTAGCGAACTCTGATCAGAACATCACCTGCAGGCAACTCCCCCACCCTGCGTTGTACGATATCGCCCCTGTAAAACGACTTTTCCCCCTCCTGTCGCTCACTTACCCGGAAGGACTTGAATGCTGTGTCATCGGTTTTCATGTGCAGGGTCCCTGTCAGTAGCGCTTTCAGGAGAAATAGTTGGTTTCACGGGCTCTCTTCAGCCAGGCCACAATCGTGCGATCAAGGGCCTTGTGGACGGCAACGCCAAGCCTGTCACCAATAGACCTGCGGATCTCAAAGCTGACAGCAAAGACATCGGCGTCCTCGCATGCGCTGACAATGCACTCGTCACTTGTCATCACATCGTCAACCATGTTCCTTTCACGGGCCTGCAAACCAACCCAGGTCTCTCCCGTGGCGATATTGTCGATGTCCACGACCGGGCGATGCTGTTTCACCCAGGCCTTGAAGATGACGTGCATCTCTTCCACGTCTTCCTTGACCTTGTCACGCCCTTTCTGCGTGATCTCGCCGAATGTGGTGAGGGTCGTCTTGAACTCACCTGCGCTGATGGTCTCGTAGTCGACATCGTGCTTGCGCAGCAGACGATTGAAATTGGGCAACTGGACCAGTACGCCAATGGAGCCGAGAATCGCGAAGGGGGCTGCAATCAATCTGTCGGCCAGGCAGGCCATCATGTAGCCGCCACTGGCCGCGACCTTGTCGACACAGATCGTCAAGGGAATGCCGCTCTCCTTGATTCTGAGCAGTTGCGAGGATGCCAGGCCATAGGCGTGCACCATACCGCCGGGACTTTCCAGACGCAGTATGACTTCGTCCTTCGGGGTCGCCAGCGACAGGACGGCAGTAATTTCCTCGCGCAAGGACTCGACAGCGCTTGCCTCTATATCGCCATCAAAATCAATAACATAAATCCTCTTCTTGATGTGATCTTCAGTTTCTGATTCCGTGCCTCCCGCCTTGAGTTGACGTTTGCGTTCGCGCTCTTCTTCCTTGAGTCTCTTTTTCTCCTGCTTCTGCTCGTGCTTGAACGTGGCCTTGTCGTAGATCACTTTTTTCATGGCATCGCGCATGTCATCCAGTTCGTCGTTCAGTCGGACTACGCTGATGGCTCCCTTGCCGGCCGCATGACGCCGACTCCGCGTACCAACAGAAATGATCGCGCCCAGCAGGATGATGAAGGCCACAACCAATGTCGCCACCTTGGCCAGGAACATGCCGTATTCGATTAGGTACTCCAAGAAACTTCTCCTCTATGTTCAGGCTGCTTGCCACTCAAGAGCGCTGCAAGAATAACTCAATGAGCTGACCCGCGACACTGATACCCGCCGCTGGAGACAGAGGTAATTGGTCGGGTTCATACCAATGCGCTTCCGCGATCTCGTGGCCGTCAACCTGTATCTCTCCCGACTTGTACTCTGCGAAGAAACCAAGCATCAACTGTGATGGAAATGGCCACGACTGGCTCTTTACGTAGCGTATGTTGTCGATCTCTATACCGACTTCTTCGCGAACCTCTCGCGCCACGGTCTCTTCCGGTGTTTCCCCAGCTTCCATGAAACCGGCGAGGCAACTGAAGTAGGAACTGCCAGCCTTGTTGTGCCTGGCAAGAAGCAGTTGTCTGCCGCGACTCACCAACACGATGACACAAGGGTTGATGCGAGGATAGAAATGCAATTTGCAGGCAGGGCAAACGAGAGATCTCTCGTGATCGTGAGGCGAAGTGCGGCCGCCACAATGACCACAAAAGCGATGGCTGAGCTGCCAGTTGAGCAACTGATTGGCTTGCCCTACCAGCGTGAAGTCGTGCAAACCTCGGCTGAGCAACAACTGTCGCGGAGTTTGTTTAACGACATCAAGGCAGGAAAGATGTTCGTCGCTGAGTGTTAAAGCAACACAATCACGATTTTCGAAACTTCCTATCAACAGCGAATGGCAATCCTGCAATTCAAGTTCTTGCAGAGTGACCGCTGGCCACAGATACCTGTCGCCTTGCAGCAATACACTGCCGTCGTGGAACAGCACAACATGTTCGTTGCCTGTGAGTTCGTCATGACGGAAAAAATAACCTTTCTTGCGGTTCATGGCGCGTGTGTGGCTCTCTTCCTTCAGGCGTCCTGAGGTGTCCAGATGCAGCGATTCTGACTCGCCTTGTTGATGCGTGCGAGAAGACGTTCATGTGCCGCTTTCTCTTCTTCGTCCGGTTGATAGGTGACAAGAACGCCGCGATCCACATTCAGTCTTCGCACGGGTGCGTCGGTCTTCTCCACGACGATTTCGTCACTGCCAAGCAACAGGTTGGTTTGACCTCCTGTCATCAGCAGATAAACGTCTGCGAGGATCTCCGCATCAAGCAAGGCCCCGTGCAGATCCCGCTGTGAATTGTCCACCTCGTAACGTTTGCACAGAGCATCAAGGCTGTTGCGCTGACCAGGGTGCTTTTTCCGAGCCATGACCAGAGTATCGGTCACCGAACACTGTTCTTCCATGGTCGGATAATTGCCAGCACGCTGCAATTCACTGTTGAGAAATCCCAGGTCGAAAGGCGCGTTGTGTATCACAAGCTCGGCGCCAGCAACGAAGCGCAGAAAGTCATCCACAATCTGCGGAAAACGCGGTTTGTCGGCAAGGAATGCCGTGGTTATTCCATGGACCTGAACCGCTCCTTCGTCTATTTCACGATCAGGATTGAGATAACAATGGAAGTGTCGACCGGTCAGTCTCCTGTTCTCGATTTCAACACAACCAATCTCGATGACTCGGTGACCCTGGACGGGGTCGAGGCCGGTGGTTTCGGTGTCCAGTACGATCTGTCTCATATTTTCTGTAGCACTTTCCTGGTGTCAGGTTCGGGAATATTTCAGTTGGCAGGCATCTCATCAATGCCTTGGTTGGCCAGAGCGTCTGCGATGTCATTTTCCGCATGTCCACTATGCCCCTTCACCCAGTTCCACTGGATCTGGTGAAGTGCGGCAAGTTCATCGAGTTCTACCCACAGATCTGCATTCATGACGGGCTTCTTGCCTGCAGTCTTCCAGTTGCGCTTTTTCCAGTTGGGTAACCACTCAGTGATGCCACTCAGGACATAGCGTGAGTCGCTGGTGATGTGCACCTCGCAGCCATGGCGAGTCAATGCCTTGAGTCCCTCGATGACGGCAGTCAACTCCATGCGATTGTTGGTTGTCATCAATTCACCACCGTACAGTCGCTTCTCCCTGCCTGCATAGCGTAACAGGACGCCCCACCCTCCCTTGCCGGGATTGCCCCTGCATGCTCCGTCCGTATACATCTCGACAATTTTTGACAAACCTGCAGCTTCCTTGTTTTTTCAGAGGATGAATATTCATTGCAGAGTGTTTCTGGCCTGCTTCTGGCGAAGCCCTCTTCTTGCTCCGGCAGTTTCGCCAACGGGGCGCACAATAACAGGCCTTGGAATTCGTGGCCAGCGAGGCATGACCAGAGTGACAGGCATCACCTGCTTGCAGGCGACGATGACATACACAGCTCCTGCAGGCGGTGCGAATCTCCTGCCAAGCGATTCAAGTCGGCCTCCGGAATTGACCATCTTCTGGTGATTGAACGGCAGCATGTATGCACCGTGTTCCACCTTGTCGATCTTGAAGTCGAGCAGCTTGAGCCAGTCACTCACCCGCAGGCTTGATATGAAGCGAGCATTCCAGGGGAGATCATTCCGCCAGCGAAACAACTTGCGGACTCCCCAGGTGCTCAGGGGGTTGAAGCCGACGATGAGAAGCTTTCCTCCTGGCATCACGACCCTGGCCGCCTCCCTCAGCAGTCGGTAACTGTCAGGGGTGAAGTCCAGAGCGTGGTGAACCAGCACAGCGTCCACACTCTCGCTCATCAGCGGCAGTGCTTCATTGCTGGCGATGGGGGCATCTGATCCTGCTGCCTGGGAGGGCACGAAAAGGATCTTGTGCCCAACCGGACTTTCATCGAGCATGGATTGGTTGCTGCATCCAAGCTGAAGAATGTGATAGCCAAAGACTCGCGCGAGCAGAGGCTCGAGAATCTGCTTTTCGCTGGCAAGCAGGGCCTGGCCGAGCGGAGTCTGCAACCATTCCGCCATCTGGCGATAAACGGCAGTCGGCTCCGGCAGCTCGTGGCGCCGCTGCCAGCGTGCCTTGTATTTTGCAATGAAACTCATGTCAGACCGGAATGCTCGTCAGCTCTTGTCGCTTTCACCAAGCGATAATGAGATTTGTAACACAAGTACAACCTCAGTGTGCAATGTGGGTACAAAAAACTTGTTTAATGGCCCTCAATCACTATGATTGCCCTTCAGCGAACTCAAGACCATGTGCAATAACCATGAGAATTCGACCCGTAGAGGCCTTCAGCGACAACTATATCTGGATACTGGACCAAACGGGCGACCGGAGCGCGTGTGTGGTCGATCCGGGTGATGCCGACCCGGTTCTGCGTCTTTTGCTTGCTGAGGAACGCGACCTGACGGCTATCCTGCTGACCCACCATCATGCCGATCATGTTGGCGGAGTTGAGAGCCTTCTGCAGCACTTCCCGGCTGCCACCATCTACGGTCCTCACTCCTCGAGGATTGATAGCGTGACAGCGCATTTGCGGGAGGGTGACAGCATTGAGTTGTTGGGGCGCCGGTTCGAAGTTCTGGCAGTCCCCGGGCACACACTCGATCATATCGCCTACTATGTCCCCGCGGGGGAACTCCCCGGCGATGACAGCTTGCTGTTCTGTGGTGATACGTTGTTCGCTGCCGGCTGCGGGCGATTATTCGAAGGAACACCAGAGGTGATGTACCGTTCTCTCGAGAAGTTGCGGCAATTACCAGCTGCGACTCTGGTTTATTGTGCTCATGAGTATACCGTTGCCAACCTGAAGTTTGCCCTGGCGGCGGAGCCCGGGAACATCAGCATTGCGGAGCGGCTGACCGAGGCATTGGACATTCGCGCCGCAGGCATGCCAACGCTGCCGTCCAGTGTTGGTCTGGAGCTAAGAACTAATCCATTCCTGCGCTGTCATATTCAAGGCCTCGAACGCAACCCCCAGGCCTTTACAGTCGAGGAGTCGTCAAGTGAAGTACAGACTTTTGCCGCCCTGCGGCGCTGGAAAGACAGTTTTCGTGCCTGACGGCCAACTCAGGTTTTTCAGAATTCATTGCAAGCTCAAGCTATCAGTATGCATACAAATCATTCGACATATTTGCCATACCCTGGCACCAGTGCCCTCCCAACGGTGAACTGTGCCGGAAGTCACTTTGCGGTGCGCAGACTTTGCCTGATCATTGCGGCCGCAACATTGCTTGCCGCATGTAGCTCTGTTCAGAATCCATCGGGCAGCGCTTCAGGTGAAAGCGAAGTCGATGCAGGTTCACTGCGTGCGATTGGGAACAGAAACGCAGGCGCACGCGTCAATATTGAGCCGGATGACATCACCGGCGCGGAGGTCAGGGAATTTACCACTGTATGGGACAGGATCGGCAGCGGGATGCAGTTGAGCTTTGTGCACGATAACGAAAGGATCGACAACCAGATCGCTTTCTATCAGGAGAATGTAGAGTTTCTCAGTACGGTCTCGGAACGTGCCAATTTTTTCATGTACGAAATTGTGGAGGAGTTGGAGCGCAGGCAAATGCCGATGGAGTTGGCTCTTCTGCCTATCGTCGAAAGTGCTTATAACCCGAACGCTGTCGGCGCTGGCAACACTGTAGGATTATGGCAAATCATTGCAAACACAGGGCGCAGTCTCGGGTTGAAACAGGACTGGTGGTACGACGGCCGCCGTGATCCGATTGCATCAACTTCCGCAGCACTTGATTATCTTCAGACTCTGCATCAGATGTTCGATGGCGACTGGTTGTTGGCGCTGGCTGCCTACAACAGTGGACAAGGCACAGTTCGCAACGCGATGGAGCGGAACAGTCGACGCTCGCGTCCAACTGATTATTGGTCTCTCAATCTGCCAACGGTGACAGAAGAATACGTCCCTCGGCTGCTGGCTCTGGGCAGACTTTTTTCAGCACCGCAGGACTTCGGTCTGCAACTCGCAGATATCAAGAATGAGAGAGTTGTGGTGACTGTAGAGACTGGCGGTCAGATCGACCTCTCGCTCGCTGCCGAGATCGCCAGTCTTGAACCAGAGGTGCTATATCAGCTGAATCCTGGCTTCAGACAATGGGCGACTCATCCCGACGGACCTCACAAATTGTTGCTGCCTGTTACTCATGTCGAAAGATTCACTGCAGCATTGCCTACGCTTGAGAATCGCAGTCGCGTTACCTGGGATCGTTATGTCGTGCAACCAGGAGATACTCTCAGCAAGATTGCCAGAGAGTTCCGAACTCAGGTAGCTGCGCTGCAGCAGGCCAACGACATCGAGGGTAGCAGAATCGTCGCCGGAGAGTCACTGTTGATTCCTCGCGCCTACAATTCCGCATTACCACTGCAAACTCCCAACGCTCCGCAATATGTGACAGGTGTCGCCTCGGCAGCAGGTGAGGTGAGTGACCAGCCATCTCCTACTCGTTATGAAGTGAGGTCGGGTGACAGCCTGTGGCGAATCGCCAACCGTTACAATCTCACCACAGCGGCACTCGCGCGTTGGAATGGTATTGCAGAAAGTGCCGTACTGAGACCGGGGCAAGTGTTGAATCTCACTGCCGACTCAGCACTCGCAAGAACAGATGGACAGAGTGAGCAGGCCGAAACTTACCGTGTCAGATCCGGAGATTCACTGGCACGCATCGCGAGGCAATTTGGCATTGCAGTCGCAGAACTGGCTGCCTGGAACAATATTGAAGAAGCAGATTTGATTCACCCGGGACAGCAACTGATTGTGCGTCCCGGAGAATCGGAGTTGAACTGATTAGAGCAGTGGCTGGTCGTTGAAAGCACTCGCACTCAGATTTTCGGTAATATCCGCGTTGTTTCGAGTGTTGGCCAGGAATGCATCGAAAGCCGCACGCCCTTCCCTTTCAATGAAGCCATTTGCCAGAGTCTGTCTTGCGGCGTCATCCATCTGCTCCAGACTGCCTCTGTTAACCCCGAGAAGTTCCAACACGACATAAGTACCGTTGTTCAGCGCAAAGCCCTCGTATGCTGGAGCGTTATCTGCTGGCGCTGACATTGAAAACGCGCTTTGCAACACTTCACCGTTCAAACCTGTCTGGTCTCTGGCAGCATTGCGTTGCTCAATCCATTGCAGTTCATTGGCGGCAATGAGCGCATCCGCGGAATTTCCTGCTCGCAGCGCGGCTAGGATCTCTTCTCCAACAGCTTGCGCTCTCTCCCTTTCCAGTTCAGTGCGCAGAATAGCTGCGATCTCACCGCGTACCTCATCGAGAGGGCGCAGCGTGGCTTCGGTATGTTCGCGCACATTGAGGACCAACGCTCTCGAATCACCCAGCTCTATCACTTCACTGTTGTTGCCATCGACGAGTAATTCCTCGGAAAAAGCGGCCGCAATCACATTACTGTTGGTAGTGATCTCGCTGCTGCCTCCGGCACGAGTGAAAGTTTCACTCTGCTGGATTGGCAGGCTGAGCTCCTCGGACAACTCCTGCAGGTCTGAGGTCTCAAATGCCAGGTTCGCCAACGTCTCGAGTCGTGAGAAATACAGTTGATCAACTTCCGCGCTGCTCAGATCTCGTCTGATACGATCACTTACTTCTTCAAGAGATGGAAATTCATTTACATCAAATTCAGTCAGTTTGACAATGTGTACACCGAACTCCGTCACGACCGGATCTGCGATCTGACCGACTTCAAGGGCTGCCAACGCAGCTTCCAGTTCGGGCGGGAAGGCAGTGCCATCTGAATATCCGATATCACCACCGGCTGCAGCAGACACGGTATCACTGGAAGCTTCAAGTGCCAGTGCTCCGAAATCCTCTCCCTGATCCAAACGTGCTTTCAGAGCTGCCGCCTCTGATAGTGCTGCGTCTTCAGTTCGCGTGGCGTTGACTTCCAGCAGGATGTGCGAAGCACGTCTTTGAGACGCCGAAGAAAATGCTTCGCGCTCGGTCTCGTACTGCGCCTGAACATCAGCATCACTGACTTCCACTTCGGTAAAGATTGTGCTCTTGTCCAGAAGAACGTAGTCAATCGACAGTTCTTCCTCAAGCATGAATTGAGACTGATTATTCTGGTAATAGGCGTCGATTTGCTCAGGCGCAATGGGCTCACCGGAAGTACGATTGCCAAGTGTCACGGAAAGAAAGCGGAAGTCGCGTGTTTGTGACGACAGTGCAGCAATTCTCTCGAGCTCGCTCTCGGTGACAAAACTGGAGGCTGCGTAAGTGTTGGCGAGTTGTCCTACTACCATCTGGTCGGCAAGGGCTGTGCGATATGACTGAACTGTGAATCCCTGCGTCGCCATCGTGCGTACGGCGAGATCGGCGTTGAACACTCCTCCGACCTGGAACTGCTCAGTATTGATGATCTGACGGTCGATCGCATCATTGGAGATGCTCATCGACGCGTCTCGCGCTGCCTGCAGTAAAAGTCGATCTTCTATGATCTGATTCAGAGCAACCTGCCTGAGCAGATTTTCATCCAGATTGGCGATGTCGCCACCGATACTCGCCACCAGGTTCTGTACACTGGCTGCCAATTCCGGTTCTGTAATCTCGACTCCATTCACTTCCGCCACTGTTGGATTAGTGATGAACCCACTCATGATGGATTCGACGCCGAACAGTGCCATGATGGCAATGATGAAACCTATGATCACTTTTGCGACCATACCCTGTGAGTTGTCTCTGATCTTCTGCAGCATATCTTTTCCTGTCGCATTGCTGACATCGAGTCAGCATTCGAACTTGTGCAATCGATTGAATAAATGAAGCCTTTTTAAACTAAAAAGGCGCATCACAGATGCGCCCTCTAAACTCATAAGCCGTTGGCAGGATTTCGTAATCTCTCGCCGGTCAGACCCGGTGTTAAAACTCTTGCATGCCGCAGTCTATCCGGATCTGGCTTGCCTACGAATTTTGACTATACAGTCACAGATTCACTGCGTCCTTCAGGGCCTTACCTGCTTTGAAGGTTGGAACCTTCGCTGCCTTGATCTGGATGGTAGCGCCGGTTTGGGGATTGCGTCCCTGACGTGCTGCACGCTCCTTCGTGGTGAAAGTGCCGAAGCCGACAAGTACAACTGGATCACTTTTCTTGAGTGAATCAGTGATGGCATCGATCATGGCATCTATTACTCGTCCCGCTGCAGCTTTTGGTATGTCCGCACTCGCAGCAACAGCATCGATTAATTCTGATTTATTCACGTTATCCCCTTATTTTTGTAAGTTGAGTTATTATCCGAAAACCCAGGTAGCGAAACGTAATTTTGAATCCCGCTCCAAGCATTGATATTTTGTCTGATTTTTTATCCAAGAAATGGCTTGATATCCAATACGACCGGCACTTTATACCAAGTCACGGAAAGCTGTGTCAACACAAAACACAGCGTTTCCGTGTGATTCAGTGCGTATTTATGTGCTTTTCGTCCTTGATCTTATCGGTCTCGTCGGCGCTCTTCGCAATAGCAGTTTTCACCACGGCCGCCTCTTGATTCGGCACTGGCTGATATTCCAAAGCGAGCTCCAGAACCTGATCAATCCACTTGACTGGACGTATATTCATGTCGGCTTTGACGTTGTCCGGAATTTCACGCAAATCCCTTTCATTATCAGCAGGAATGATAACGGTCTTTATGTTGCCTCGATGAGCAGCAAGCAATTTTTCCTTCAGTCCACCAATTCTCAGGACCTGCCCTCTCAAGGTGATTTCTCCGGTCATTGCCACATCAGCCTTGACGGGAATACCAGTCAACGCCGACACCAGAGCTGTACACATTCCAATGCCTGCACTCGGACCGTCCTTTGGAGTGGCTCCTTCAGGAACGTGGATGTGCAGATCAACCGCCTCATGAAAACCAGGCTTGAGTCCAAGCACTGCAGATCGACTTCGAACAACAGTGATAGCGGCCTGAATCGACTCCTGCATCACATCGCCCAGGGATCCCGTCTTTATGGTCTTGCCTTTGCCTTCCAAGGCAACTGCTTCTATGGTCAGAAGCTCTCCCCCTACCTGGGTCCACGCGAGACCGTTGACCTGACCGATCAGATTCTTGTCTTCCGCAACGCCGAAATCGTACTTGCGCACACCTGAATAAGTCTCAAGCATCGCACTGTTCAACACTATCGGTTCTGGTTTGGCGAGGCTGGAGTTCTGTTTGACTACCTTGCGGCAGATCTTGGCGATCTCACGCTCCAGTCCTCTAACCCCTGCCTCCCGTGTGTAGTACCGCACGAGATCCTTGATGGGTTCCTCACCAATCACAAGTTCGCTCTTGCGCAGGCCATTGTTCTTCTGTTGTTTCGGAACCAGGTAACGGCTCGCTATGTTGATCTTCTCATCTTCCGTGTAACCGGGCAGACGAATGATCTCCATGCGATCCAGCAAGGGGCCTGGGATGTTCATCGTATTGGATGTACAGACGAACATTACCTCTGACAGATCGTAATCCACTTCCAGATAGTGATCGTTGAAATTGTGATTCTGCTCAGGATCAAGAACTTCCAGCAACGCCGAGGCGGGATCTCCACGATTGTCCATTCCCATCTTGTCGATTTCATCAAGCAGGAACAAGGGATTCTTGACCCCTACCTTGGCGAGTTTCTGTAAAAGCTTGCCCGGTAAAGAACCTATATACGTGCGTCTATGACCGCGAATTTCTGCCTCGTCTCGAACGCCACCGAGAGCCATTCTCACAAATTTTCTGTTTGTGGCGCGCGCAATGGATTCGCCAAGGGACGTCTTGCCAACCCCAGGAGGGCCAACCAGGCAGAGAATCGGTCCCTTCAGCTTCTTCACTCGCTTCTGAACTGCAAGATATTCGAGAATGCGAGTTTTGACTTCTTCCAAACCGTAATGATCATTCTCCAGAACCTGCTCTGCCTTCTCCAGATCCAGTCGCACTTTACTGCGAGCCTTCCAGGGAATATTGACCATCCAGTCTATATAGGTTCGTACTACGGACGCTTCGGAAGACATCGGCGACATCATGCGCAGCTTGTTCAACTCAGAGAAGGCCTTTTCACGCGCCTCTTCCGGCATGCCGGCATCTTCTATGCGTTGCTTCAACTCTTCCGCTTCGTTCGGTGCATCTTCAAGCTCACCCATTTCCTTCTGGATGGCTTTCATCTGTTCGTTCAGGTAGTACTCGCGCTGACTTTTTTCCATCTGCTTCTTGACGCGCCCGCGAATACGCTTCTCCACCTGAAACAGGTCGATTTCGGATTCGATAAGACCCATCAAGTGTTCAATTCTGGACTGCAATGCCACCAACTCGAGAAGATTCTGCTTCTCCTGCAGCTGCAACGACATATGCGAGGCAATCGTATCTACCAACCTGCCCGGTTCGTCGATGCTGGATATGGAGGTCAGGACTTCCGGTGGGATCTTCTTGCTCAGCTGCACATACTGATCGAACTGCGACAACAGAGATCGCATCAGCAGCTCTGCCTGTTTTTCGGCCAATGGTTCTGCGTGTACTGTGCTGATGTGAGCCTGGAAATAATCAGTCTCCAGCTCAACAGAGCGAATTCGAGCGCGACTGACGCCTTCCACGAGAACCTTGACGGTACCATCGGGAAGACGAATCAATTGAAGGATGCTGGCGATGGTGCCAATTTCGAAGACGTCCTGCACATTGGGATCGTCTTCAGTCGGATTTTTCTGGGCGACCAGCAACACCTGCTTGCCTGCGCTCATGGCAACTTCAAGTGCACGGATTGATTTGGGTCTGCCGACGAACAGTGGCTGAACTATCTGCGGGTATACAACAACATCGCGAAGCGGCAGCAGTGGCAGAACGGTCTTGCTGGCTTCGGCTGCATCTGACAAAAGGCCCATGGCATGTATCCTGAAAGTGGGTGTGCGAGCTCAATCTGGTGATTCAGATGCTAATCTGGGGGCAACAGGCCGCTATTTCAATGCCCGCATACTTTCTGCAGCGACCAGGGAGTCTCTCTATCCTAATGATCGTCTGTCGCTGCGCGAGTGGACTGCTGCTCACGATTTTCGTAAACCAGCAAGGGCTCTGATTCGCCGTTGATGACCGCTGCATCGATGATCACTTTGGTCACTTCTTCCATGGACGGAATCTTGTACATGGTATCCAGCAATACGCTTTCCATGATCGAGCGCAAACCGCGAGCTCCTGTCTTCCTCTCTTTCGCTTTCTGAGCCACGGCCTTGAGTGCCTCGTCCCGGAACTGAATCTCGACGCCTTCCATCTCGAAAAGCTTCTGATACTGCTTGATGAGAGAATTCTTGGGTTCCTTGATGATGCGCACCAGCGCATCGAGATCCAACTCATCCAGGGTCGCAATCATTGGTAGACGACCGACGAACTCGGGAATCAGGCCGTATTTCACGAGATCTTCCGGCTCCACATCACGCAGGGTTTCCCCCATGCGTTGATCCAGATCCTTGCTGCGAACCTCTGCACCAAAACCAATGCCACCCTTTTCGGAGCGATCCCGAATGATTTTTTCCAGTCCGGCAAAGGCGCCGCCGCAGATAAACAGGATATTGGACGTGTCGACCTGCAGGAACTCCTGCTGAGGATGCTTGCGTCCACCTTGAGGAGGCACAGAGGCTACGGTGCCTTCGATCAACTTGAGAAGGGCTTGCTGCACGCCTTCACCGGAAACGTCACGGGTGATGGACGGGTTGTCTGACTTGCGGGAAATCTTGTCGATCTCGTCAATGTAGACGATACCGATCTGCGCCTTCTCCACATCGTAATCGCACTTTTGCAGAAGCTTCTGGATGATGTTCTCGACATCCTCGCCGACATAACCTGCCTCTGTGAGGGTTGTGGCATCCGCGATCGTGAAGGGAACGTCGAGCAGACGCGCCAGGGTTTCTGCAAGCAGGGTCTTGCCAGTGCCGGTGGGCCCTACCATCAGGATATTGCTTTTCCCTAGCTCGACTCCACCATTGGACTGATCATAATTCAGGCGCTTGTAGTGATTGTAAACCGCCACAGCCAGTACTTTCTTGGCTGTTTCCTGACCAATGACATATTCATCAAGGGTCTTCTTGATTTCTTCGGGGATCGGCAGTTTCTTGCTGCCAGATTCAGAGTCTTTCTCCTGAATCTCCTCTCTGATGATGTCGTTGCAAAGGTCGACACATTCGTCGCAGACAAATACGGAAGGCCCTGCAATCAGCTTGCGGACTTCGTGCTGGCTCTTGCCGCAAAATGAGCAGTACAGCAACTTGCCACTGTCATCGCCTTTGTTGAACCGATCATCTGACATTAAACTACCTCTCAAATTCGCTGCCGGATCAGTGTCACGAGACCGGAAGCTGGGAAATTCAATTGCTTCGTGGCAGACATTGGAAGATGTACTCCCATGTCATCGGCAGAAGGCGCGCCTGCCGTAGTCCGGATAATACCACTCAGCCGGGATACCTCAACATGAAGTAAGTTCCAACCACGGCCTGTCATAACAGGGTTAGTTGACCCGCTTGGCAAATACCTTGTCAATCAGACCGTACTTGACCCCTTCTTCGGCGCTCATGAAGTTGTCACGCTCGGTATCCCTGGCAATCGCCTCAAGATCACGGCCAGTGTGGTCTGC
>MGYS01000012.1:102322-108151 GCA_001802565.1 Gammaproteobacteria bacterium RIFCSPLOWO2_02_FULL_57_10
CGCAGCTTGATGATTTCGTTGGCTTGAATTTCGATATCGGCCGCCTGTCCCTGAGCACCACCGCTTGGCTGATGGATCATCATGCGCGAGTGCGGCAGCGCAAAACGCTTGCCTTTGGCGCCCCCTGCAAGCAGCAGAGCACCCATGCTTGCAGCCTGACCAATGCACATGGTGCTGACATCTGGTTTGATGAATTGCATTGTGTCGTAGATCGACAACCCGGCGGTGACTGAGCCACCGGGAGAGTTGATGTACAGATGGATATCCTTGTCCGGGTTTTCAGACTCGAGGAACAGAAGCTGCGCAACAATCACATTGGCCATGTAATCCTCAACAGGGCCAACGACGAATATCACGCGCTCCTTCAGCAGTCTCGAGTAGATGTCATAGGAACGTTCCCCTCGCGCAGTTTGCTCAACCACCATCGGAACCAGAGTCGACATCACCAAATCATCCTTATGCATCATAGTTGCTGTTACTTTCCGGCTTTGGTGTCTGGTTTGATGACATCGTCATAGCTGACTTTCTTCTCGGTTACCTTGGCTTCCGCAAGGATCGCGTCGAATGCCTGGTCCTCGAGAACCGATGACTCAACGGCTGCCAATTGTTCCTTGTTGCTGTAGTACCAGCGCACGACCTGCTCCGGTGTTTCATAAGTGGACGCGATATCTTCGATCGTGCTCTTGACGAGTGCCGGATCAGCTTTCAGATTACGAGTCTTGATCACTTCTCCGAGGATCAATCCCAGTGCGATGCGCTTTTCAGCCTGCTCGCGGAAGAGTTCATCCGGAAGCATGGCTGGGTCGATATTCTGCTTGCCACCGCCGAACTGCTGCAGCGCCTGTTGACGAAGTGCCGCTATCTCACTCTTTACCAGGCTGCCCGGCAGTGTCACCTTGTTCTGTGCGATCAGCAGATCCATCACGCGATTCTTCAGTTTTGCCTTGCTGGCATTGTTGAGCTCTCTGCTCATGTTGGCAGCAACTTCCTTGCGGAACGCCTCTTCTCCACCTTCCTCAATACCAAACACCGCAAAGAATTCGTCGTTGAGTTCCGGCAGTACTGGAGCGCTGACGGAATTGATCTTCACGGCAAACTTGACTGCTTTCCCCGCAAGTTCCTTGCTGTGGTAGTCTTCAGGAAAGGTCAGATCCAGCACAACTTCGTCTCCGGCCTTCTTCTTCAGCAGCCCCTTCTCGAAGCCTGGAATCATACGATCGGAGCCGAGAATCAGATTGGTGCCCTGGGCTGAACCGCCAGCGAATTCTTCACCATCGATCGTGCCCTTGAAGTCTATGTTCACGCGATCCTTGCTCTTGGTCTGGCGAGTGACATTCGCCCAGGTCTGTCTCTGGAGACGCAGCGTCTCGACCATCTTGTCGATGTTCTCGTCTGCCACTTCCGAAACCAGCTTTTCCACTTTCAACTTGCTGAAATCTTCCAGCGTGATCTCTGGGAATACCTCGAAAATTGCCACGAACTGGAGATTCTTGCCCTCTTCCAATGACTTGGGTTCGATTCTGGGCTGCCCCGCTGGCTTGAGCTTCTGTTCGTTGATCGCCTGGTAGTAAGTCTTGCTCATGACTTCACCGACGACCTCCTGACGGACACCCCGGCCAAAACGACCCTTGATTACTTTCAGGGGAATCTTGCCTTTGCGGAAACCATTCAGCCGGACATTGCCAGCAGCTTCCTGCAAACGAGCCATGACCGCACTCTCGACAACTGCGGCAGGTACCTCGACCGTCATGCGACGCTCGAGCCCAGATGTGGTTTCAATGGAAACTTGCATGAAATATCCTCAAGAATCAGCGGCAATGAAATGTCCGCCGATAGTCATCAATAGTAAAAGAAGTTGCTCTATCTTACAGGCCACTAAATAAAAACGAATTGGGAATTTAATCAATCAGGATTGATTCTGCGCCTGGTTTTTGAAATTCATTGTTATCGCATGAATATCAAAGAGTTAAACAGGCTTTCCTGAAATTCGGAGTGCGCGATTGTCCCACACGGACTGCTTTTATTCAATAAATAATCTTGCTGTGCCCATGGCTGTGATCTATGCTCGCCGCGCCTTGCAGCGTTAACGGGCGCCGGAATTTGCGCAGTGCCATCCATTCTCGCCCCTGTCCGAACAAATGCCGCTCGGATTGAACCTGAGCAACTTTCCACATGAACGACATTGATCCACGAATTACGGGTGTTATCCTGGCCGGCGGCCAAGGTTCACGCATGAATCATCAGGATAAACCCCTGCTCGACCTGGGCGGTAAAGCAATTGTCAGTCACATCATAGAAAACGCAGGAGGTCAGGTCTCCCGCCTGCTTCTCAACGTGAATCGAAACCCGGATAAATACGCGCCGTTCGGGCTTCCCGTCATAGGGGACTACAGGCAGGGGCATGCAGGCCCGCTGGTCGGGGTCCTTTCCGCCATGAAATGGTGTCAGCAACATGACCGCGGCACTGCCTTTATTGCCAGCTTTCCAGGCGATGTACCCTGGTTTCCCGACGACATTGTGCAACAACTCTGCGCGGCATTGTTGTCGTCAGGAAGTGAAACGGCCTGGATACGCAATGACGGTCAGGTCCAACCTCTTTTTGCGCTGTGGTCCATGGAGCTTGCCAACAAACTTGACGCCGCGTTGCAGGCCAGCGTTTACAGCCCCATGCAATTTCTCCTTACCACCCGCCATGCGATGCTGGAGATAAATGGAGCTCCCGACAGCAATTTTCTGAATATCAACAACCCCAACGATCTTGAAAAAGCTCGCCGTCTGTCCACGACAATCCATTCCTGATGTCGCCGCGCGAGCGTCAGTTTCACCTGAAACCGGAAAATATTTTTACTTGGGATGCAACTGACTAAATTTGCAAGGGAAAAAAATGTCTGATGCGCGCTAAGTGAGAAATCAGGGTTGCGGGAAGCGCCGAAAATCAGCTGATTAATTTCGCATCCTAACGTCCTGATATGCCTGATGATTGAGCGCGAGATTGTATCTTCATGATTGATCGCAACAAATTGATTTTAAAGAATTTACTCTACGATAAATTGTGAGATGCACCTCTCCGGAATGAAAGAAAATGGCATGCATTTTGCGCTCTTCCCTCATTCAAAATGCCCGCATATCTTGAGCCCACTCGTCAGCTCAGGGCTGCTACTCAAACGCTTGGGACTGAACAAGGATTCAGGGCTGTCCTGAGCTGACGGAGACCATTCAGAGGACAAAAAAATGACAAGCCTCCGCCACAATGATCATTCCGACACCAGTATTCCCAGCCGCAGCGAGCGCATGTACAACGCAGGCGGTCTATGGTATTTCCGAACCAGAGAGGGCCTCGAGATAGGTCCATTCAGGTATGAATCCGAGGCCAACCAGATGCTGAGCCAGTATGTCGAGGACATGCAGGCTGCGGAACGTCTGGCCGAGATTCAGCCGGACAAGCCACACTTCCGCATGAGCGCAATAGGTATCCCATCGTAACGGTGATTGTTCATTACAGGAACACTCCGCTGACTACCAGGAAGCTCCTGACTGAGCAGGCGGCAGGATTCAGCGAAATGCGCGCGCCAGAGTTTTACTGGAGCCCTTTTCAACTCGCAGGGGGGTGAGATTGCCGCGAAGCTGAAGCGTGCTGTTCATGCGGGAATTTACTGCCGAAAACACTTCCTCCATTCCGCGCAGAAAGAAAAAATGTCCTCTGTTTGCGACTCGATGCAACACAGCACTCGGCACAGACTCCGCAAATTTTGCCGCACTGTTATGTGACACCAAGGTGTCCGCACTGCCCTGCCAAAGATGAATCGGCACTCTAAGGCTCTGCAGATCAAATCCCCACCCGGCAAAAGATTGACTGATATCGTGCGCAATCCCTCGAGCTCCCTGCCTCATTGACTCATCGACATCCTTGCGCATCAACTCCAGCACTCGAGGACTCTGCAACAACTGCCTGTCCGAAAAACACAAGGTGTCGCGGAGTCTGTCCAGGTAATACAGGGGATTTCTTGCGCAAAGTCTGTGGCGCACAGCAATGTACAGTCGGGTCATTTCTGCAACTGCCCGCAGAGCAAAACCGGAAGATTTTCTCAGTGTACTTACCGACCTGGGAGGTATGCACGAGAGCCCCAGCATGAACTGTGTGCGGACAGGCTCCTGATGACAGACTGCCAGAGCGTAGGCAGTGCCTCCCCCGCAGGCCATGACGCCGAATTTGCGACAGCGCAAGGTATCCGCAAGCTGCACCACATCCATGGCAAAGCTTCTGGCATCGACGTACTGCCGAAAGTCCGACAAGCCAGTTCCCGGTCTATCAATCGAAATGATGCGAAAGCCTGCATTTCTGGCTGCTGTGTCGAACAACATCCCTTCCAATCTGGAGCTGCCGTGACTATGACAATGGAACAGGGGGTATCCGCTACGATCGCCGTACTCCTGATAGGCGAGCCGTCGGCCATCCTGCAAGACGATGACCCTGACCTCGGCATCGAACTCCCGCCGAACAGCGGGCGAGGTATCTTTGGTATATTTTTCCAGTGTTTGTGTGATCATCCTGCTTCCTGATCTCTTGAAAACGTTCCGTCGCACAGGGTGTTGCGATTGACAAGCTATCGAGATCATAGGTGGGAATAATTCCCACGTCAATCGTTTCCTCCTCGTTGCTTGAGATGTAGCTCACATCATCGGAGATGAGAAAATTTCACAAAATGTGTGGGATTAATTCCCACCTCTGCGATATACTGCCCTCCATGAACAACCTTCCAGATCAGACGAATAGCGCAGGACGACCTCCTGAGGTCCTGGTTGCGGCCATCCGCAAACTTTTGCGCCCGCTGGTCCGTCTGATGCTGTCGTTCCAGATCACCTACCCCTTCATCATCAACATGCTCAAATCGATTTACGTCGAAGTCGCAGATGAAGAGTTCAAGTTTGGTGATAAACGTCAGTCAGACAGTCGAATCAACCTTCTCACCGGTGTTCATCGCAAGGATGTCAAACGATTGCGAAGTGAATCCGATGAGTCGTTGTCGACACCGAGAAATATCTCCATCGGCGCTCAGCTGATCGCGTATTGGCTTGGTTCGGAAGAGTTTCTGGACAAGAGCGGCCAGCCTCTGCCCTTGCCTCTGCGCACACCATCACAAAAATCCGGCACACGATCCTTTGATGATCTTGTTGAAATGGTCTGCAAGCAGGATATTCGCCCTCGAGTGATTCTGGATGAATGGCTGAACATCGGCATTGCAACTCTTGATGAAAATCAGCGCGTGAAGCTCAATACGGGGGCCTTTACTCCGGAGAAAGGTTTCGAGGAAAAGGCATTCTTCTTTGGCAAGAATCTCCACGATCACCTGAGTGCGAGCACCCAGAACCTGATGGGGCACAAACCTTCCTATTTCGACAGAAGTGTTTATTATGACAACCTTACTCTCGACTCCGTCCAGCAGCTGAGTCAACTCGCCAATGAAGTAGGTATGAGCGCTCTGACCACTGTGAACAAGAGCGCACTGGCCCTCCAGAAGCAGGATCAGGCCAAATCAGGTAAAGATCACCGCATCAATTTCGGCATATTCAATTACAACACCGTGTACAAGTCCGACGCTCAGGACAAGGATAAAGAAGGCGAACACCATGCCTAAAGCCATTCAGGCCATTCGCAGTTACCCGGCAACGCTCTTGCTCGCACTGCTCCTGTTTGTGGCCACGCTTGTGGTGACAACGGGTAGTCTGGGCAAGGTTGGGTCTGGCGGTGGCGATAGCGGAGATGGCGGCAGTGGCATCGGTGGCACTGGCAAGTCAGGGGAATTCGGAGGCAGTGGCTTCGGAGGAACC
>MGYS01000012.1:108160-112436 GCA_001802565.1 Gammaproteobacteria bacterium RIFCSPLOWO2_02_FULL_57_10
TGACTGAATCGTCACCAGTGGAATTGGTTACGGCAGAATCACAGGAATCTACCACGTCCGAGATCGAGGCCTCACTGAGTGACGAGATTGCTGATGTCATCGAACAGCATCCCCTGGTCAATGAAAGCGAGGTTATCCTGGCGGCTGATTTGACAGACAGTGACGAAGTGATGGATGGCACTGCGGATTCACCCATGCAATCTGGCGAGCCTGCTGCTATGCAAGTTGTCGAGGCAGTTCAACTCGAGTCCTCTGAATTGCCTGCCGTGGGTGTCATGCCGTCGCAGGACGTACAGCCTTCAGCGGTGGCGGAAAATACTGCGGAAGATGAGCCGGCATCGACGTCAGATGTGTTGCAGAATCTGGCAGAAACGGTGCCAGTCAAACTGGATACCGCTCCGCAGTCGATCGATCCCGAGATTGACCGAAGAAGCCTCCCCGAGAGGATTCAACGTCCCGAGCTGCCACCTTTCCAGCGCATTCGTCCTGTCGAACGTGCTGCCATCATGCCACCTCGTGTGCAACCGATGCGGATCTGATTGTCCGTGTTTGGAAGAAGTGCTACCAGCGATAACTCAGCTGTGTGCCGACAGCTATGTCGGCACTGTCTTGCGTGAAGCCTTTCGCAACGTAGGTCATCAAAGTCCAATGCGGTGCGGGAATCCATGAAATGAACGGCAGGAGTTCATGCGTCTCCATGGAGCTTTCCGATGCTGGTTCCCGGAAGTCATAGATGAGTCCGTAACTGAGCGCTTCCGTGATGGGCGTGACGAACCCCAGGGAGACATACGCCGAATCTGTCATTTCATTGAAGAGGTCCGAACGCCCACGGAACTTGTAACCGGCTGTCCCGAACAGGGTCACTGTTCCTGCCTGCTGGTAGAGATCGAGCTGCACTCCGTAATCCGTCTCTCCCGTCCCCAGGCCCTTGTTTTCATCGGCTGTCGGCAGCTTGACCTCAACAGCAAAATCGATGAATGGAGCATTCGGAGAGAATGATGGGAGCTGGTAAGTCGCCGTGAGAACCGTGTCACCAATACCACTTGAGGTCGATGCCTCCAGCGTTTCGGGAGTGGTCGGGGCAAAACCGTCCAAGTCGTTGCGGCCAATACCGCCGACATTGACCAGAACGTTACCCAGGCCGGAAATCCTGATGTGCGGAACGCTGACCTGCAGGTTCCAGTTGGAGACGGTGTAATCGTATGCGACGGGGAAATAATGGATGGTGGTATCTATGGGCTGACCATAATCACCATCACTGTAGTACGCGCCGACTGACAAATTGTGTCGTGGTGACGCGCCCGGCGCTTCCTGCGCATCTTCTTGAGCAAGGACCACAGGACTGGTCATCACGCCGACAAGTAACGGAATTTTGAGAAACTTTCTAAGCAAGTGGCTGCTCCTGAATCACAGCGGCAAACTACCTTTCGTGTACCAGGAAGTCAAAGGATCCGGTGAATACAGGCAGGGATGATCGGGAAAATCAGGGAACGTCCTTGTCAATTGATCCTGAGCCAATGCTATGTGGGATATATTCCCACGTCAATCGAATTGTTAATCGAACGAAACCCCGTAATGTTGTCGAAAAGAATTCGAAACCTGTCACACAATTTCTGACGATTCCATGCTAAACACTTGAATCCAAAAGAATACGATGTAAAGTAGAAAAGTTGATGATGCGACCCAGTTCCTCGGAATGGCTATGCAGCGTGCGTCACATGAACAAGGCACGTCGTTGAATATGCAGCCTTTGGCTGTCTCTCTTCAATAAACGGATAAATAAATGAGACTCAAACCGTTGCTCATGCTGACTCTCGTGGTCAATGCTATTCACGTGCCTGTCGGACTAGCCCAGATGCCTCCCCCCTCTGCGCAACTGGATGATCTCATCTCCGCAGGTCAGTATCAGCAAGCCTATCAAATTGCCTCTGCAAGTCTTGAGGAATGGGAGGGCGATACGCAGTTTGACTTCCTCTACGCGATTGCTGCAATTGAATCCGGCTTTCCCAACGAAGCCGTTTTTGCACTTGAACGGGTAGTCCAGACTGCGGAAGATGCAACGCTTCGGCAACGCGCCAGACTGGAGCTCGCCAGAGCGCATTTGCTGACGAACAATCTCGTGGCGTCCGAAAGTCTGTTCAACCAGGTGATGCTGACCAACCCTCCGCAGAACGTGCAGGACAATATCCAAGCGTTTCTGAATCTGATCGAGTCGCGTCGTGAAAATCAGCGAACCTCTTTCAGTTGGAGTATTGCTCCGACCGTTGGGCACGATGACAACATCAACAGTGCCACTTCCTACGGACTAATCGACACCCCTCTGATCGGCGAGATAGAGTTGAACCCTGAGGGACTCAAAACGGAAGATACCTTTGTGGATCTGACCCTCGGCATGGCATACAAGCGACCGATCACGCGCGATCAGTCTCTGGATGCCTCACTGACTCTGAACAGACACGACAACCAGTCCACCAGTCAGTTCGATATGGACTACCTCCTGGGGGACGTTTCCTACAGTTACGGATCTCAAGTAAACAGATTCAGGCACAGCCTGCAGACTCAGAGAGTCTATCTGGACAAGGAAGCATTCCAGAGCACTCTGCGACTCAACAATTCCTGGCAACAGGCTGGTGCCAATGGCTGGTATCGGAGCGTGTCTGCGGCATTCTCCACCACCAGTTTCGACAACACGACCACATCTCCAAACAATGATTTGAAGGATATCAATCAAATTCTGATATCCGGCACTCTGACAAAATTGACTCCGTCATTCACCAACAGCTTCACGGTGTTCTATGCGTCAGACGATGCCAAGGAAAGTGCGGGTGAACACAATGGGCGTGGTTATTACGGTGTCGCGCACAGCGTGCAGTGGAGGCTCAGCAATCAGCATACGCCATACCTGAGAGTTTCATTTCAGGAAACCGAGCACGACGCCGAGCATCCCGTGTTCTTCATGGATAAACGCAACGATTCTACAGTGAGTGGTACACTCGGTTGGCTGTGGCAGTACAACCGCCGCCTGTCCATCAACAGTGAGATGTTGTTTACCGAAGCCGATAGCAATATTCCGTTGTTCGAGCACACAAGATTCAGATATCAGGCAGGGCTCCGTTTTCAATTTTAAAGAATGAATATTCCTATTCCAGAACAGCATATTGAGTCACGAGCTTAAACGATGAACATATTTTCTCAACGCATTGCCCTGATCTTCAACCTGGCACTCTTCTCATTGTGCCTCTCTTTCCATACCACTGCGTTACACGCGGCGGAAGAGACATTGGCGGGACGCGTGGTAGTGGTCAGGGGTGACGTCGCAGCCCTCAACAGCGCGGGTGCAAGAGCGTTGGCTCGTGGCGGAGAAATTTTTGTCGGCGATACGATCACCACTGGCCCTGATGGGTTCGCGCAGATTCGTCTCGAGGATTCCGCCATCGTCGCGTTGAAGGCAGATACTGCGTTTGAAATTATCGAATATGTATTCAATCCCGAGGCCACACAGACGGAACGTGCCACGCTGAACCTTATTCAGGGCGGTTTCAGAACCATCACTGGCTCCATAGACCGCGGGGCATATCGAGTAGAAACACCATTTGCCACCATCGGTATTCGTGGCACAGATCATGAAAGTACTATCACACCGAACGGCCTTTTCAGCGGAGTTTACCAAGGAGGCATTCGGGTTTCGAATGAATTCGGATTTATTGATGCTGGAACAGGCACCGACTTCGACTTTGTCAGCGTCTCAACCCCCACATCCCCGCCGGAAGGCGTAGTGGATCAGCCGCTCGAGCTAAGCGGCATTGAGATCGTTGAACCGGAAGAAGAGGAAACTGATGAGAATGACGATGCGAGTGGCAATAACGCACCCACTAATAACATTAGCTCCCAAAACAACGATGCACCTCAAAGTCTTCCAGTCGTCCTACTTCCTCTCGTGGCGAATGTGATTGATACAAATCTGACGGATGCTGGCAACGGTGTAGGCAACAGGCTGGCCCTGATCCAGTCGGTAGACATCAATCCGAATGACAGTGGCGACGGAACGATCACTTGTGCTGACAACCCTTCAATTTGTCTCGATCCTAAATCAAATTCAAAACCAGACCCAAAACCAGATCCTGATCAAAAGCCCGATCAAAAACCAGATCCTGATCAAAAACCAGATCCTGATCAAAAACCAGGCCCTGATCAAAAACCTGACCCTGACCAAAAACCAGGCCCTGATCAAAAACCTGACCCTGACCAAAAACCAGGCCCTGATCAAAAACCTGAC
>MGYS01000012.1:112448-118978 GCA_001802565.1 Gammaproteobacteria bacterium RIFCSPLOWO2_02_FULL_57_10
CCAGAAACCAGATACAAAAGTAGAGACAACAACAGACACGACGAACACTACAGGCACTACAGACACGACGAACACTACAAGCACGACGACAGACACCAAGCTTGAATCAACATCGACTTTAACAACTGCAGCACTGTCAGACGATACATCGCAGGGAGGAGTGACGTGGAGTTTGTCAAGCGCTGTTCCAGCACTCCAAGGCATGGGGTGGGGGGCATGGAACTATCCTGTCGACCGGAATTGGACTCAACTCAACCAGACAGATGTGGCCAATTACGTCGATGGCCTGTCTCCTGTCCCGGCGCAGAATATGACCGGGCAAGCGTCGTATTCCGAGGGTGGCAATTCCTTCATAGGTGCCAGCAATAGAGGAAGCGTCACCAACGTGGATGCTGGTTTCGATATTAGTTTCGACACCGGCATCATCAGAAATGGAACTCTGCGTGTCGATGTCGACGACACATCGATCAACAACGATGATCACACTTGGTCTTTGAATTTCGCAGGGACGTTTGCGAATGGTATGGTCGACCTGAATACAATCACAAACGCACAGGTCATCCGCTCTGATAATGAGATCTCTGCGGTAACCGCTGTTCTTGGTGGCATTTTTGCCGGTACTGATGCTGAAAAATTCCTGGGAGGATTTGATCTGCTTGATGCAGCCGACAACAACAGTGTTCAGGGACTGTACACTCTGGAGAAAGGTCCTCTCATTGATGCCCCTTAGCAAAATGACTCATTCGCCATCTTGCAACCGTAAGGACGCCGAGTTGATGCAATACCGTAACCCGGTGGGTTCCGGCCCATCGGGGAACACGTGGCCGAGGTGAGCGTCGCACTTGGCACACAACACTTCCGTCCTGCGCATGTAAAGGCTGTTGTCCGCCTCTGTCTTGACCATCCCCTGCTCTACGGGTTCGTAGAAACTCGGCCAACCGCTGCCTGAGTCATACTTTGTGTCGGACGAGAAAAGAGGATTGCCGCACAGCACACAGTGGTAGATGCCGTCCTGCTCACAATTCCAGTACTTGCCGGTGAAGGCGCGCTCCGTGCCTTTTTCGCACACGATGTGATAGACCTCGTCCCCCAGCTCGGCACGCAGTTCTGCTACGGACAGATTCCGCAGGTCTCGACCTCTTTCAGTATTCGACATCTTTCAACTCCTCAACGCCTCGATTGGAGGCCTGTCATTTTTTCTGCTTAGGTTTACAATAGCGGCCGCGTACAGGGTTGGAATATATCACGCACGAATCAATCGCGGGCAAGGTCCGCTCCCACAGGGGAATCAGAGAGTCGTTATGAAGAAGATCAGACAGTCGGACAAGTTGAGCAAGGTCTGTTACGACATCCGCGGGCCAGTGCTCGAGGAAGCAAAGCGCCTTGAGGAAGAAGGCCATCGCATCCTCAAGCTCAATATCGGCAATCCGGCCCCTTTTGGTTTCGAGGCTCCGGACGAGATCATTCAGGATGTGATCCGCAACCTGTCCAATGCTCAGGGCTACAGCGATTCCAAGGGTCTGTTCTCCGCGCGCAAGGCCATCATGCAGGAATGCCAGCAACTGCAGATCAAGGGTGTGGATATCAACGACATCTATCTGGGCAACGGCGTGAGCGAGCTGATCGTCATGGCAATGCAGGCGTTGCTCAACAACGGTGACGAAGTATTGATCCCCGCCCCGGATTATCCCCTGTGGACGGCTGCAGTCAGTCTTGCGGGCGGCACACCAGTGCACTACGTGTGTGACGAGGCGGCGGACTGGTTTCCCGACGTCAAGGACATGGAGAAGAAGATCACGCCCAATACCAAGGCGCTGGTCATCATCAATCCAAACAATCCCACCGGTGCAGTCTACAGTCGCGAAATCCTGATGGATATCGTCAAGCTTGCGCGCAAGCACAAACTGGTGATTTTCTCGGACGAAATCTACAGCAAGATTCTTTACGACGATGCGCAACACGTGCCCATAGCATCGTTGTGTGAGGATCTGTTGGTTGTGACCTTCAACGGGTTGTCAAAATCCTATCGTCTCGCGGGTTTCCGTTCCGGCTGGATGATCCTGAGTGGTGCGAAGGACAAGGCCGAGAATTACATCGAAGGTCTGGAAATATTGTCGAACATGCGCCTGTGCGCCAACGTGCCCGCGCAGTTTGCGGTGCAGACTGCACTCGGCGGCTACCAGAGCATCAACGAACTGATTCTGCCTGGCGGACGCCTGCGCGAGCAGCGTGACCTGGCATGGAACCTCATCACACAGATTCCGGGCATTACCTGTGTGAAACCCAAGGGCGCGATCTACATGTTCCCGAAGCTCGACCCGCAGATGTATCCGGTCAAGGATGATGCGAAGTTCATCTACGATCTGTTGGAGAAGGAAAAGATTCTGCTGGTGCAGGGCAGCGCGTTCAACATCAAGGACAAGAACCACTTCCGCATTGTCTTCCTGCCCAGCAGCGATGTGCTGACGCTGGCGATCGGCAAGATCGAGCGATTTCTACAGCGCGCGGAGTTTTGATAACCACTTCCCTGTGGGAGCGAGCCCGCTCGCGAATGGGTTTGGATTGACGTTCAGCGTGGCACTTATTCGCGAGCAGGCTCGCTCCCACGGAATGTAAAACCCAATTGTGTCAGTTGGTTCGCAACCCGCTCGCTGACGTATCCACCATCAAGCAGTTGTTGGTCAAAAGCGTAGTTGGAAAATTCCCGGCGCTCGGCGAGGCTCTTTCTGATGGCATCGAAGAGCGCAGCACTTTGTCCGTTCGCAGGGACGCGCAGGCGGCGATCGATGTCAGGGACTCGGAAGGCGGCCCGCACACACTCCGCCCAGCAGCGTTCGTCGGAAATGGAATTCTCACGAGTCAGCACGACATCGACTCTGCGGCGCACCAATTCCTCGATCCCCAACTCAAAGCCGACTTGCAAACCAAAGTGTCTCAGAAACGCATTGTAGCTCATCCTGCTCGCGCTCTTCTTGGCCTCCACGCTATAACCCGCGATATGGGGCGTTCCGAGTGACACGAGTCCGAGCAGGTCCTGATTTATATCGGGCTCGTTCTCCCACACATCGAAGAGCGTCAATAGATCATTGCGATCTGACAAGCGGCGCAGCAGTGCCTGATTGTCGACGACTTCTCCTCGCGATGCGTTGATCAGCAAGGTGCCGGAAGCAAGCTGCGCGAGTCGCGCCTCATCCAGCAGATGAAACGTCGGATGCGACGAAGCGCGCGTCAACGGCACATGTAGTGTGATGACCTGCGCCGCAAGGGCTGTCGCAAGATCGCAAAAGGACACATGACGCAGCTCTTCATGCCGCCCTCTATCCACCCTGCTCTGCTCCTCCACGAACGGATCGCACACAATGCATGTCACGTCCAGTTCACGCAGTCGTTTGTAGAGCCGACTCCCCACGTGTCCAAAACCGACGATTGCCACCGTCTTGTTGTGCAGTGTGAACTGTCGCGTGCAGATCAACTCAGCCATGCCTGCGAGACAGTACTCCACGACGGCATTCGCATTGCTGCCCGCCGCGTCCGCGACCGCAATGCCAGCGCTCGCCAGATAATCGAGATCAAGATGATCGGTGCCGCTTGTCGCCGTGGCCACGAAACTGACACGCGAACCTTCCAGCAACTTGCGATCGACCTGCGTGATCGATCGCACCAGCAACGCATCGGCATCACGCACATCCTCCGGACGAATACTGCGGCCCGGCAGCAATGCGAGCTCACCATGCTTCGTATAGTGTTGCTGCACCGCAACGATGTTTTCATCCGCCACGATTTTCATGTGTCCTCCCGATCCATCACAGGCGTAGGTTGCAAGCCATCGAGCAATGCCAGAAACCGATCGCGCAGCGGCACCTCGAGCCCAACGCGCGTCAGCAGATCCCGCACACCGTCCCGTTCCGGAGTGGTCCAGAGAATGTTTGTGTGATTCACTGTAGCGAAAGACTCCATGGGATCGGTGACATCCTCGACGATGGTGGCCAGTGTTCTGCTCAGTCGCGCCTGTGCTTCATGACGACGCAGCAGCTCTGGCGCCTTCGCTGCACCTCTATAGGAGAGTTGTGGCACCTCATCAAGATGCTCATACAACAGCGGTATCGATTCGAAGTGACGCAGCAGACAGGTGGCTGCAACGGGACCCACCCCTGGCACACCCGGAATACTGTCTACGGCATCACCCACCAAACCAAGATAGTCAGGAAACTGTTCGGGTCGTATACCGTACTGCTGAATGATGTCCTTGCGGAAACGGCGGCTGTTGCCGCTGAAGTCCCAGAGATGATCGCGTTCGCCGCGCAGCAGCTGTGCCAGATCCTTGTCACGACTCACGATGCACACGTCGGGATTGAACTCTTGACGCATGCGTGTCGCCAGCGTGCCAATGATGTCATCGGCCTCGTAGACGCGACTGCCGTAACTCGCCACGCCCAGCAATCGCGCAAGCTCCGCACACGCATTGAGCTGCAGTGCAAGATCTTCATCGGGTAGTTCGCGATTGGACTTGTAGTCGGGATAAAGTGTGTGGCGAAAACCGCAGAACAGGCTCTCGTCAAACGCAGCGGCGATGTGCACGGGACGGGCCTGGCGCAGGAAGCGCAACAGGAATTGTGCGAATCCGTAAAAGGCGCTCAAGTCCCGATCGTCATCCGACCATATCTGCAGATGGGGTGAAAAGTACGCCTGAAAGATGTAGATGGACGCGTCCACCAGATACACAGGTCGGGACATTGACAGCCCTATTTCTTGCGAATCATGTAGTGATAGTGATCGTCTTTCTGCGTCTTGCTGAGCAATTCGTGTCCCAGGAACAGACAGAACTTCGGCACGTCCCGGGTCGTGGAGGGGTCGGTTGCCACCAATTCCAGTATTTCTCCCTGCTGCATGTCGCGTATCCTGTTGTGCAGCAGCATCACCGGTTCGGGACAGAACAGACCACAGGCATCCAGATGTGTGGAGGCCTGTACTTCATCGTTGGCATTGCTATCTGTATCGGACATGTCGACTACCCGTCATGAATTCATTTGTCAGCGCAGCCGCACGAGACTGCATGTCTCTGTCGCGGTGTCGAAAGTGATTCCCACATCACCGCGTACCAGTTGCTGCCGCAGCATCTGCACTTTCTGCGCAAGCGTGTACGTGACATCCCCGTAGTCGGTGCCCTCACGTGTCGCGAATTCTTCGAGAATCGCGTCGAGAGTATCGGCAGACAATTGTTGATATGGGATATCCATCAATCATTCCCACGGCAGATTCACACAGGCAATCTGTGATGACTCTTCCTTGATGGCCGTCAGCGAGGAAAAAGGAAACAGCTTCGGATCTGCGAGCTGTGATGGAGCGACGTTGGAAATGCTGCGGAAGATACTCTCAACCCTGCCCGGATATTCTCTCTCCCACTGCTTCAACATCTCCTTGATGGTGCGTCGCTGCATGTTTTCCTGAGTGCCGCAAAGATTGCAGGGGATGATCGGAAAACCGCGCAACTTTGCATAGCGGGATATCTCCTGCTCACTGCAGTATGCCATCGGGCGGATCAGGACATTCTGTTTGTCGTCGCTCAGCAGTTTGGGAGGCATGGCCTTCAGAGTACCGCCGAAGAACATGTTGAGGAAGAGTGTTTCCACGATGTCTTCGCGATGATGACCGAGTGCGATCTTGGTGGCGCCGATCTCCTTGGCATAGGCGTAGAGACTGCCGCGACGCATCCGCGAACACAGCCCGCAGAAGGTCTTCCCCTCCGCTGTTTTTTCCTTCACGACAGAATAGGTGTCCTGTTCGATGATGTGGAAATCGACACCTAATTCGCTGAGATACTTCGGCAAAACATGCTCGGGAAATCCGGGCTGCTTCTGATCGAGATTCACCGCCTTGATGCGAAAATCGATCGGTGCGTGCTTCTGCAGACTCAACAGAATATCCAGCATGGTATAGGAGTCCTTGCCACCGGACATGCACACCATGACCAGATCACCCTCCTCGATCATGTTGTAGTCCGCAATCGCGCGGCCGACATCTCGACGCAGATTCTTGTGGCTGCGATTGAGAAGACTCTGCTTGCGCTGCTCTCCACTCAAGGTGCTGCGCTCTTCAGCGTCGATCAGTGGTTTGTTCAATTCACTACCCAATTGAGTATCCAAGTAAAGCTCCGCACAATCATTCGTAATAGGTTTTTCCGGCTGCCGCCATCGCGCGCATGTTCTGCGTCGGATGATAAAGCGGTCCAAGCCCTTTGTACTTGTCTGCCAGTTCGCAGAATTTCTGCAGACCGATGGAATCGATGTAACGCAGTGCACCGCCGCGGAAGGTCGGGAAGCCCAATCCCAGCACCAATCCCATGTCGGCTTCTATCGGGCTGGAAACGATGTTGTCTTCAAGACAACGTGCCGTTTCCAGACACATCGCCAGCATCATGCGATCGATGATTTCCTGCGCGGTGAAATCGCGTTGCGAGTGTTGTGCAACCTTCAATCGCTCGATAATGCTGTCGTCTACCACTTTCATCGAACGTCCACCCGCTCCCGGTT
>MGYS01000012.1:118992-120815 GCA_001802565.1 Gammaproteobacteria bacterium RIFCSPLOWO2_02_FULL_57_10
CCATCGCACTCTTGAAATCATACGCCATGCGTTCAGGAAAGCCTTCTGCCATCACCGCCTGAGCGTGCACCGCAGTGTCGATACCAACGACATCCAGCAGAAACGCCGGACCCATCGGCCAGCCGAATGCTTCCATGACTGCATCGATCTGCAGATAATCGGCGCCATCTCGCACCAATTGCGAAAATGCACCGAAGTATGGAAACAGGATGCGATTGACGAGAAAGCCCGGGCAATCGTTGACGACGATGGGGGTCTTGCCGAGTTTCTGCGCATACGCCACCGTCGTGGCTATCGTCTGCTCGCTCGACTTCTCGCCGCGAATCACTTCGACCAGCGGCATCAACGGCACTGGATTGAAGAAATGCATGCCACAAAAGCGCTCTGGATGTTGCAGAGCACTCGCCAGTGAGGTGATGGAAATCGTCGATGTGTTCGAGGTCAACACCGCCGTGTCCGCAAGCCTGCCCTCCACTTCCGCCAACACCAGTTTCTTCACTTTCGGGTTTTCGACGACCGCCTCGACAACGATATCGACGGACTCCATGTCGTCGTAGTTCAGTGTCGGTTGGATACCGGTCAGCACACTCTGTGCTTTCTGTGCGCTGAGGCGCCCTTTCGCGATCTGCTTCTCCAGCAACTGGGACGCTTCGGTGATGCCCGCATCGAGCCCTTGTTGTGCGATGTCTTTCATCAAGACAGGCACGCCCTTGAGCGATGACTGATAGGCGATCCCCCCGCCCATGATCCCTGCACCAATCACAGCGGCCTTCTGTACCGGTCTGGCCGAGGCCAGCAACTGGCGGCTCCGCTGGCGCAACCATTGTTCATTCAGGAATATCTGCACCAGATTGCCGGCGATCTCACTGCGTGCCAGCGCCGTGAATACACGATGCTCCACCTGCAACGCAGGCGCGCGATCAAGTGGTGTGCTCTCGACCAATGAATCCAGAGTGCGCAAGGGTGCAGGGTTGTGTGCCCGCTTGTCGGCCTGCAGCTGTGCTCGTGTCCCTGCGAAAACTGCAGTCAGTTCCGCCTCGATCAGGCCTGTTGTCTTGCGCTGACGCAGGGACCTCCACTCATCAGGTTGCTGCAGCGCGTGTTCGATCTGCTCGATTGCAGAGTCCAGCAGCAATTCCGCTTCGGTGATGTTGTCGATCGCTCCTGCCGCAAGCGCATCGGCAGCAGAGTTCTGTCTGCCACCGACGATCCATTCGACTGCCTTCTGCGCGTCCATCACTCTTGGTGCGCGCACGGTTCCGCCGAAACCGGGGCAGATGCCAAGACCCACTTCGGGAAAGCCAAAGGCTGCTGTGGGAGTGGCAACGCGGTAGTCCGTCGCCAGGCAGAATTCGAAGCCCCCTCCCAACGCAACGCCCGCAACGGCACTGACGGTGGGAATCGGAAGGTCTTCCAGGGCATTGAAGATGGCGTTGCAGTCGCTGCACCAGCGCAAAAGCTCTGCCTCAGGCAAGGCAAACACAGAAGTGAACTCGCCGATGTCCGCGCCGACAATGAAGCTGCCCTTGGCGCTGCTGCAAACCAGTCCGCGCAGGTCACTCGCAGCGATCACCGCAACGACCTCGCGCAACTCATCCAGCGTCTGCCGGTTGAACTTGTTGACGGGCGAACCCTGCAGGTCGAAGCAAAGATGCCCGATGGCGGACTCCATCCGCACCAGACCAAGCGTTTTCCCCTGAAACATGTGCTTTCCCCAGCGTCTTTGAAGGGCGGCATTATAGTAAAACTGCGACTGCCAAGACAGAACTCTGTTCGCGATGATCTGCAATCACTGTGGGAGCGAGCCCTGGTCGCGATTTGCG
>MGYS01000012.1:120854-128809 GCA_001802565.1 Gammaproteobacteria bacterium RIFCSPLOWO2_02_FULL_57_10
GGGCATTGCCGCTGCAGTTCTCTTGAGCGTGAGCGCTCAGGCTGCAGAACACGCTACGATCACGCTCTATCATCACATCTCCGAGACCACTCCGGCTTCCACCAGCGTGCCGCCAGCGAAGTTTCGCGAACAGATGGAACATCTGAAGGCGGATGGATTCACCGTCATGGCGCTTCCGGAACTGCTCAATGCCCTGCAGCAGCGTCAGCAGATTCCCGACAAGACCGTCGCCATCACCTTCGACGACGGCTATATCTCCATCTATGACACTGCCTTCCCCATGCTGCAGGAATACGGCTTTCCGTTTACCGTCTTCATCAACACCCAGCCTCACAACGACCGCATGAATGGCTACATGAGCTGGGAGCATATACGCGAGATGTCGGACGCAGGCGTCACCTTCGCCAATCACATGGAGAACCACCCCCACATGGTGGATGCCCTCGAGGGCGAAGACGACGCAGCACGCATCGCACGACTTGAGGAAGAGCTGCTGCGCTCGCAGGAGCGTATTGCGGCTGAGACCGGTCAGGATCACAAGTTCATGGCCTATCCGTATGGAGAGTACGACATCCCGGTGAAGGAAATGATGGAGAGGCTGGGTTTCATCGGCATCGGTCAGCAGTCCGGCGCGGTGGGGTTCGATTCCGACTTTCTGGCACTGCCGCGTTTTCCGTTCGGAGGCAGTTTCACCGATCTGAATGACTTCAAGCAGAAGGTGCAGACGTTGTCCTTCAATCTCCAGGAAGTGGATCCGGAAACTCAGATGACCACGGAGACCAGTCCCGAAGTGACACTGCAGTTCGGGCCAGGCAATTTCAATTATCGCCAGCTCGGCTGTTTCGCTGGCGGGCAACCGCTGCAGATGGAGTGGCTCGATCAGGAGAATGGTCGCGTGCGCCTGAGCACGGAGCAGCAGTTCAACATGAGGCGCTTTCGCTACCTGTGCACGGCGCCCGCTACGGGCATGCCCGGTCGGTTCTACTGGTATTCGAAGGATTGGACGCGTTCGTTGCCTGGCAATCAGGACTGAGCGTCAGCTTTGCTCATCGCGGGAGAGCAGATCGTTGATACGGATGATCTCCTGCACCTCGGCGACATACAGATGGCCACGCTCTGAGTAGCGTGTCAGACCATGCGCCAGCGCCAGAGAATCGAGCGACCTGCCCTTGATGCGCATCTGGGCACGCAACTCACGCAGGTATTCGTACGAGGGATTGGTGTTGAGATTGCGGAAATAACCCCGGACTGACGCCTCGATCGAGGAAAACGCCCGCACTTCATGACTGGCATCACTGGCACGACGTCCCGGAATCAGGCCGCAGCCCTCATCGAAACACCACTGACCGAAGATGTTGTTGCCTTCCCTCGCAAAGCGGGAGGTGCCCCATGCCGACTCGGTGGCCGCCTGGGCCAGCGCCAGGGACACGGGGATCACATCGACCCTGACCAGCAATTCCTCCACCAGCTCGGCATTGCTCAGTTCGCTGTCCTGCAGCTTGTATTCCGCGGCGATCGAATCGAGCGAGCGTTGTTCGGTGCGGCTCAGTTCCATGCCGCGACTCACGATGTCGGAAAATTCCTGAAGGCGCTCCCGGGTCTGCAGGATCAGAGCGTTCTCGGCGTCCACGTATTGATGAAGGAAGGCAAAGAAGCTCTCTTTCTTCAGCTCGATATTGGTGATGGCGTCGAAATCCGGAAGCTGACTGACGAAAACGTCCTCTTCCACTGGGGCGGTGTCCGTCACGGCGTCTGGCGCGTTCTGGCGGGCCTTGATCACAAGGGCGACCACGAACGCAATGAGGATGACCAGCGCGCAGAATCGCACCAAAGTCGGGAGTTTCGGATATGCAAGTTGTTTGAGCATCAAACCAATAGCCTGTTTCGTTGAATGCAGTCGTTAATTTCAGAAGCTGGCGAACCGAGACCCAAATAGAAAATCTTATCTATTTGATTTTATTGGTTATGTTGTTATTGCGGGTCATTCTTTAATCGCGATTTTGGCCTTCCCGACAGAGCTGTTGATACGGTAGGCAGCCGGAAGGTACCCGAAACAATCGTTCAAAGCAAACGCCAATCCCTTGATTTGTGGGAGCGGGCCTTGCCCGCGAATGAATCCTAGGCGTCGTTTTCGCGGGCAGGGCCCGCTCCCACAGAGTCATTTTTCGCGGGCAGGGCCCGCTCCCACAGTCAGTGGTTTGCGCCCATACAGTCAGGAGACCGGGGGGCGACGGCATTCTTGCGCTGCCATTCTGCAGGGGTATACGTATGCAGAGCGAGGGCGTGAACCCCTCCGCTCAGCTGGTCGCTCAGCAATTGATAGAGGCGTTGATGACGCTTTACCGCCGACATGCCCTCGAATGCCGAGGATACCGCCGTGACCTTGAAATGGGATTCCGTGGCGGGTCCGCTGTGCATATGGCTCTCGTTGAGGATATCCAGATGTTCCAGTGGAATGGCATCCCGCAATCGACTCTCTATGGCTGCTTGCACCTTCATGCTGACTCCTGATGAACCGGTTTCGCGACTACTGAGGCAAGTTTGAAATGCCTGAGAAGGGTTTGCAAGCGGGAAGATACTCCAACAGTGATCCATTGCTCAGGCGCCTCCGCCGCATCCCCAACGTGTAAAGCGCGGGCAATCACGTTAGAATTCGCGCACTTTTCACCGGCAAGGCAATACAGACCCATGACGATCTCCTGGTACCCCGGGCACATGCACAAGGCCAACAAGGAAATGGCCGCCATCATCAAGGACATTGATGTGGTTGTGGAGGTGCTGGACGCCCGCATGCCCCAGGCCAGTTCCAACCCCATGCTCAGCGCCATGCGTCAGGGCAAGCCCTGTCTGCGCATCCTCAACAAGGCCGATCTGGCGGACCCGCACATCACCAAACGATGGCTGGCGCATTTCAGCAACGATCCGCTGTCCTTTGCCGCCACCAGCTCCAAGGAAAAGCGCATCAACTCGGCAGACGTGATCTTTCTGTGTCAGAAGCTCATGCGCAAGGCCAATGCGGGCAAACCCGTCGTGCAGGCAGTGCCCTCCTCCAATCCGGATCTCGAGGCCTTGAAGGAATGGAAGCGACAACAGAAGAAGCACCAGATCATGATCGTGGGCATTCCCAACGTGGGCAAGTCGTCGATCATGAACCAGATCCTCGGCAAACACGTCGCCAAGACTGGTAATGAGCCTGCGATCACCAAAGGTCAGCAGCGCGTGCGCCTGAATGATCACTGGTACCTCGTGGACACGCCCGGGGTGCTGTGGCCGAAACTGGAAGACCAGGCTGCGGCCTATCGGCTCGCCATGTCCGGCGCCATTCGCAACACCGCGATCGAATTTGTCGAAGTGGCGATCTTCGCGGCGCAAACCCTTGTGACGCTCTTCCCCGAGCGGGTGAAGAAGCGTTATCAGATGGAGGAGTTGCCGGAGGGTGGCGAGGCGTTTCTGGAAGCGTTGGCGCGTGCGAAGGGTTGTGTGCGTAAAGCATCGCGTGTGGGAGCGAGCCCTGCTCGCGATGACGATGCCGAGAAACACCACCTCCCCGACATCGACTGGCAAAAAGTCTCGGAGATGCTGATCAACGATTACCGCGCGGGCAGGTTTGGCCCGATGAGTCTGGAGATACCGCCCGTATGAAGTCCCAACTGTTTGCCCCTGGTCAGCGCTGGCTGAGCGAAACCGAACCCGAACTCGGACTCGGCATTGTTGCCGAGCACGATCATCGCACCGTCACCATCGAGTTCCGCTCCTGCGATCAGATTCGTCGCTACTCGCGTCACGAGGCCCCGCTGAACCGCATCATCTTCTCGGCAGGCGATGTCATCACCACCTGTACGGGAGAAGATCTCGTCGTCATCGACACCACCGAGGTGCAAAACACCATCGTCTATCATGCTCATCGTCAGGAAGATGTGGCCGATACCATCAGCCTGCCAGAGTCATTGCTCAGCGACACACTGGTACTGAACAAGCCCATCGAGCGCCTCTTCTCCGGTCAGACCGATGCGTCCCAGTGGTTCTATCTGCGTCAGCACACACTTGAGCGATTGGCCGACATCGAGAAGTCGCCAGTGCTTGGCCTGTGCAGTGGTCGCACCGATCTGATTCCTCACCAGCTCTATATTGCCTCGGAAGTCGCCAGTCGTTTCGCACCGCGTGTCATGCTCGCGGATGAAGTGGGCCTCGGAAAGACCATCGAAGCAGGTTTGATTCTGCAACAGCAACTCGTCAGCGGTCTGGCCAGTCGCGTGCTGGTGATTGTGCCCGAACCCTTGTTGAACCAGTGGCTGGTGGAAATGCTGCGGCGTTTCAGTCTGCATTTCAGCATTTATGACGAAGAGCGCTGCAGCGAGATTCTCGAAGCCATGGCCGATGACGAGGGCGACACGCTGCGCAATCCCTTCATGGAAGAGCAGCTGGTCCTGACCAGTATCGACCTGTTTCATCGCCAGCCCCAGTGGTACGAATTCGCCCTCAATGGTGAATGGGATCTGTGCATCGTGGACGAAGCGCACCATCTGCGTGACGATGCTCCTCCGGTCCCTGTGGGAGCGAGCCTGCTCGCGAAGAATTCTGCGCAAGATCTGTCACGAGCAGGCTCGCTCCCACAAACGCCTGCCAGGAAACTCAACGACTACACCCGCATCAAGGAAATCGCGCTGTCGAGCAAGGGCATTCTGCTGCTGACCGCGACGCCGGAACAGATGGGTCAGGAGAACCACTTTGCCCTGCTGCAGTTGCTCGACCCGAATCGCTTTCGCGATTACGCGTCCTACAAGGAAGAGCACGATCACTATCACGCGCTCGCGTCGACCATCAATGCTCTGGTGAGTCAGGAGGATTTGACACCTGAACAGATGCAGCAGTTGGAAGCGGATCTGGCGAAGAATCACAGTCCGGAGGCGGTCGGAAAATTGCTAGCGCCGTTGCGGGCGGAGGAAGGCGAAATCGCGAACAGGGCTCGCTCCCACAAGGGGGAGGCCAGGGACAAGTTGATTCGGATGTTGCTGGATCAGCATGGGACCGGGCGGATTCTGTTCCGCAATACACGCAAGTCGCTGACAGGGTTTCCCACGCGTGCAGTCAATCTGGTCAAACTGGCGCTTCCGCAGCAGTACGCGAATGTGTTGCAGGAACATCCGGATAGCTTGAATGCCCATCTGCAGCCCGAGAATGCGTTCATCAGCGTGGTGGCGGATCAGGACGATGACGAGACAGCGATTGCCTTGCCTTGGACATCGTTCGACACCCGCGTGAAATGGCTGGTGGATTTCCTGCAGAGCAAGCGCGGCGAAAAAGTGCTGCTGATCTGCGCGCAGGACGTCACCGCCATCAGCCTCGAAAAATATCTGCGTGTGAATGCCGGTATCCGCAGCAGCGTCTTCCATCGTCACATGGACCTGCTCGATCGTGATCGCGCAGCAGCCTACTTCGCGGGTACCGAGAGCAGCGCGCAGATTCTCGTGTGTTCGGAGATCGGCAGCGAAGGTCGCAACTTCCAGTTCTGTCGTCACCTCGTGCTGTTCGATCTCCCGTTGAATCCGGATCTTCTGGAACAGCGCATCGGTCGTCTCGATCGCATCGGCCAGAAGCACACGATCCAGATTCATTTGCCTGTCTTCACGGGTTCCGCACAGGAAGTGTTGTATCACTGGTACCACGATGCCCTGAATGCATTCCAGCAAGTGGCGCCAGCCGCCTACCGACTGTATCGTCAGTTCAACGACGAACTGCACGCACACCTGTTGGCTGGCAATCCCGAGACTCCGGCTTTCACCGCGTTCGTCACGATGGCGAACGCGCTCAATCGGGAACTGAATGCCGAACTGGAACAAGGGCGCGATCGCCTGCTGGAGATCAATTCCTTCAACAAGGAAAGTGCCGCACGCATTGTGCAACAGATTCGCGAGTTCGAGGCTGTGTGCACGCCGGAAGCCTACATGAAGGAAGTGTTCGACAGTTTCGGCATTCACTACGAACACAATTCCGACGACAGCTACGCTATTCAACCGACGGAAGAGATGATCGTGTCATCCTTCCCTGCCCTGCCTGACGATGGCATGGACGCGACATTCAACCGGCAGCTGAGCCTGCACCGTGAAGACATCCAGTTCCTCACCTGGCAGCATCCGATGGTACGTGGCGCCATTGATCTGGTACTGGATTCTCCGCAAGGCGGCGCCGCCGTCAGTCTGTACTCCCGCGAATGCGGCGATCCAGAGTTGGCGAGCAATGAAATGGTCATGGAAGCGATCTATCGTACAGTGGCACCGGCGCCGAAGCACTTGCAGATGTCCCGCTTTCTGCCAGCGACGCACTTCCATTACGCTCTCGTGCCGGAGACCGATGATCGCAGCAGCAACAAGGTGAGCGTGAAGAAGATCCGCAGTAAACTGCGCTACATCGACAAGCATGAGGCCGCGACGCTGGTCAGCGACAATCAGGCGAGTATCGTGCAGTTGCTGCAACAGGCCGAGAAACTCGCGCAGACGGAAATGACGCACTCCGTCAACATGGTTGCGGCCAGCATGCTGCAGAGCCAGACCGGCGAGATCAAGCGCCTGGTTGCATTGAAGCAGGTCAACCCCAATGTCAGGGATTCCGAGCTCGAATATTTGAAAGAACAAACGATACAACTGCATCAATGTCTGAAGCAGGCCAGTGTTGAACTGGTGGCGGTACACGTGATGTTCCGCTCCAGTTGACCAGTCCGAGTTAAAAAGGAAACCAAGTCCGATGATCACAGCACAACCAACAGTCTCAAGCGCCGGAATCCGCCCACTGCCCGCAACGGTCCATCCCGCTTTCGAATGGATTCGCAGCCAGACGATCCCCACGCTCAACGTGGTGATGGAGGAGTATCGCCATCGCGTGACCGGCGCCCTGCACTTCCATCTGCACAGTGACGACACCGAGAATGTCTTTCTGGTGGCCCTGCGCACAGTGCCGATGGACTCCACAGGCGTTGCGCACATTCTCGAACACACCGTGCTGTGCGGCAGCGAGAAGTATCCGGTGCGCGATCCCTTCTTCATGATGATTCGCCGTTCGCTCAACACCTTCATGAATGCGTTTACCAGCAGCGACTGGACGGCCTATCCGTTTGCAAGCAAGAACAGGAAGGACTTCAACAATCTTCTCGAAGTCTATCTGGATGCAGTGTTCTTCTCGCGCCTGCACGAACTGGATTTCGCCCAGGAAGGACATCGACTCGAATTCAGCGAACCGGAAAATCCCCAGAGTGAGCTGCAGTTCAAGGGTGTCGTCTTCAACGAGATGAAAGGTGCCATGAGTTCCACCAACTCGATTCTGTGGCACACGCTCTGCAAGTATCTGTATCCAACCACGACCTATCACTACAACAGTGGTGGCGAGCCCGAGCACATTCCCGATCTGAGCTACGCCGATCTCAAGGCGTTCTACGAAACGCATTACCACCCCAGCAATGCAGTGTTCATGACCTACGGAGACATTCCTGCGATCGAGCATCAGCAGCGCTTCGAGGATCTGGCACTCGCGCGTTTCGAGAAACTGGACGTCAACATTCATGTGCGTGACGAGAAACGCTATTTCGCTCCGGTGCGCGTGGAGGAAAGCTATCCGCTCGAGGAAGACGCCGACGAAGACGATGGCGCCGAACAGACCGGCATCGAGAAGACCCACGTGGTGCTCGCGTGGCTGTTGGGCAAGAGCATCAACCTCGATGACATGTTTCAGTCTCAGCTGCTCTCCAGTGTGCTGCTGGACAACAGTGCCAGTCCTCTCATGAACGTGCTGGAAACCTGTGGTCTCGGGTCATCGCCCTCCCCGCTGTGCGGTCTGGAAGACAGTAACCGCGAGATGAGTTTCATCTGCGGTCTCGAAGGCTGCGCCGAGAATGCCTCGGCCGAGGTCGAGAAACTGATTCGCGATACGCTGATCAAGGTTGCCGAGACCGGCGTCTCCGACGA
>MGYS01000012.1:128817-130846 GCA_001802565.1 Gammaproteobacteria bacterium RIFCSPLOWO2_02_FULL_57_10
TGCATCAGCTGGAGCTGCATCAACGCGAGATCACTGGCGACAGTCATCCCTACGGACTGCAACTGATCATCGCCGGACTCTCCAGTGCCATTCACGGCGGCGATCCGATCAATCTGCTGGACATCGATCCCGCACTGGCAAGACTGCGCGAACAGATCAAGGATCGCTCCTTCATTCCAGGTCTCATCAAGCGACTCTTGATCGACAATCCGCACAACGTGGTGCTCACACTGAAGCCCGATCCACACCTGTCCGCCCGTCAGGTGGAAGCGGAAGTGAAACGCCTGCAGGCAATCAAGGCAGATCTGGCACCTGAACAGGCGCAGCAGATCGTGGAGCGCAGCAAGAAGCTGGCGGAACGTCAGGAGGCTGAAGATGATCCTTCATTGCTGCCCAAGGTGGGCCTCGAAGACGTGCCCGCCGATCTGCCGCTGCTGACAGCCACCCAATCCGTCATTGCCGGAGCGCCCGTGAGCTTCTACGCCCAGGGCACCAATGGCCTGTGTTATCAGCAGGTGGTGGTGGAACTGCCACAACTGGACGATGAACTCCTTGAAGTGCTGCCCTACTACACCAGTTGCCTGTCGGAATTCGGCGTGGGAGAGCGCTCCTACGGTGAGGTGCAGACCTGGCAGTCCAGAATCAGCGGTGGCGTGAACTGCTATGCGAACATCCGCAGCAGGACTGCCGACGAACAGCAGACGCAGGCGATTCTCGTGCTGTCGAGCAAGGCACTGCTCAGCAATCACGACGAACTGACGCAACTGCTCAGCCAGACCTTCGATGCGTGTCGTTTCGACGAAGAGCAGCGACTGCGCGAAATCATGGATCAGATCACTTCGCGTCGGGAGAACAGCATCACGGCCCAGGGCCACTCTCTGGCGATGACGCTGGCCAGCAGTGGCATGAGCCCCAGTGCTCGACTCAGCCACCGCTACACTGGTCTGGCCGGTATCAGCACGCTGCGCTCCCTGAGCAAGTCGCTCAAGGGTTCGCAGGAGGCCCGCACGCTGCTGGACAAGTTCCGGGCTATCCATGCTCTGGTGCAGAGCGCTCCCCGGCGTTTCCTGCTGATCGGAGAGGCCGCTGGTCAGAGCGCATTGATGACCAGTCTCGAGAAGCACTGGACGCAGGGCAAGGCGGAGCAAGGCAACTTCCAGGCACTGCAACTGGCGCCGGTTCGCAGCCAGACACGCCAGATCTGGTCGACCAATACCCAGGTGAATTTCTGCGCCAAGGCCTACCCTACCGTGCCCGCTTCACACCCGGATCATGCGGTACTGACCGTGCTGGGTGGGTTCATGCGCAACGGATTCCTGCATCGCAGCATCCGTGAACAGGGTGGCGCGTACGGTGGCGGCGCGGATCAGGATGCCAATTCCGCGTCCTTCCGCTTCTACTCCTACCGTGATCCACGTCTGGTAGAGACGCTCCACGACTTCGATCGCGCCATAGACTGGGTGATAAGCGAGAAGCATCAGTGGCGGCAGGTTGAGGAAGCGATCCTGGGAGTCATCAGTTCCATGGACAAATCCTCATCCCCGGCGGGTGAAGCGAAACAGGCGTTCTACAACGAACTCTTCGGCCGTACCCGGGAACAGCGACTGGCATTCCGCAAGCAGGTATTGGCGACTCAGGTGGAGGATCTGCAGCGTGTGGCGCGTCAATATCTGATCGCGGACAAGGCCAGCATCGGGGTCATCAGCAACTCGCAGCAGGTGAAAGGCGTGCAGTCGCTGGGTCTGGAGGAATTTTCAATCTGATATTTTACTGTTCAATTTCAACGGGTTGAGATGATAATTGAAACAAGGGTGACAGCTGTAACATATAGACAGCAAACTATTTCAATTCTTTTTGCAACGGACTGGAACTTAGTCTGAACCGCACAGTCTGATTAGGTGTAGGTAGATTGCAGACAAAATTGTGGGTTTTGTTTCATTTTATCTCTCCCTTGATAGTAGTAACTTAAGCCCAGCCCTTTGGCTGGGCTTTTTTTATGCGCGCGATTCCCCTGTGGGAGCGGGCCGTG
>MGYS01000012.1:130862-136016 GCA_001802565.1 Gammaproteobacteria bacterium RIFCSPLOWO2_02_FULL_57_10
CCCACATCTTCATTTTGTGCAGTGGAATGTGATGAGCACATCAGTTTCGCTTCGACATGATCAGTTCGTAGGCCGACTTTATCTCCTGCGTCTTGCGCGTCGCGATCTCCATCATCTCCTCCGGCAAACCCTTCGAGACCAGTTTGTCCGGATGGTGCTGGCTCATGAGTTTGCGATAGGCCTTCTTGATCTCATCGGTCGGGGTATCGCTGGTCACGCCCAGCACCTTGTAGGCATCGTTGAGCTTGTTGCCCGGGCTCTCACCCGCGCTGAAACGGAATTGGGCACTCATGCGCATGACCAGACGGTCATAATCGGCCTTCGCATAGCCAAGACTGATCGCTATGGTTTCCAGCACGCGACGCTCCGCAGGGTCCATTTCCCCGTCCGCCAGCGCGGTCGCGGTGACGATCTCCAGGAACATCTGGATCAGGTTGCGGCGGCGCAGACACTCGCGCTTGAACTGCTCGATCACCTCGGCGTAGGGAAAGGCATCCTGCTTGCCCTGCTCGAACAGGCTGATGGCCAGCTTGCGCTGCTCCGGCCGCAGCTGCATCTGCCCCATGACCTGCTCGGCCAGCGATATCTCGTCACGACTGACACGCCCATCGGCCTTTGCCACATAGCCCATCAGAGAGAAGACGGCGGTAAAGAAGGCAGTCTGCACCCTCTCCGTGCCCTGCGCGCCGAGGGCATCATCCTTCGCCACCAATGACATGCCGCTATCGAAATAATTACCAAGTGCGGCCCCCAATACGGCCCCCAGAGGCCCACCCATCATGAATCCGAACGTACCACCTATAACCTTGCCCCACCAATTCATGCTACTGCTCTCTTGTCTGACTATTGAAAGTTGCTGCCCCTAACCAAAAAACACCCGCCACAACCAACTGCGCCCCAGATCCTCCTCACACTGCATGTACTGCACGCCAAAGCGATCGGCGTTGCTCTGTACCCGGGCGGCGGTTTCCAGCAGCCAGGGTTTGTCCGCGTAGGTCCGGCGCTCGAATCCTGTATTGCCCTCGTGATAGGCCAGATAGAGATTGTGCGCGTCGTGGAGCGGGATGTTGTTACGGCGATTGCTGTTGGCGTTGTACCAGCCGATGAAGTCCACGGCGTCGCCAAAATTGGAGCGCCGGGCAGAATTGTTGCCGGTATCGCGGCGGTAATCATCCCACGTGCTGTCCAGAGCCTGTGCGTAACCGAAGGCTGACGAAGGCCGACGCCACGGGATCACCCAGAGGATGCGCGTGCGCGGCGGCCTGGCACGGGATTCGTAGGATGATTCCTGGTTGATGAACGCCATCGATACCGGCACTGGCACGCCCCAGCGTTCTTCGGTTCGCTCTGCCGACTTGTACCAAGAGCGCCGCTCCTCGAACATGTCGCAGACATTGGAGATGTTGCGCGGCGGGCTGCTGATGCATGAGGTCAGTGCCAGCGCGGAGGCAAACAGAAAAACAGTTTTCAATTTTCTAACCTCCTGTGGGAGCGAGCCCTGCTCGCGATCAATCCTGTGATAGGTCTTGGCACATCCTGGCCCATCGCGAGCGGGCTCGCTCCTACAAAACATCGCGGGCAGGCCCGCTCCCACAGTCAGTAGTGGTCGGACAGGAATGTTACGAATGCCGGCTCGTCCATTATCGGGATTTCGAGTTCCTGGGCCTTGTCGAGCTTCGAGCCTGCGCCAGGGCCTGCCACCACCCATGTCGTCTTCTTCGAGACACTGCCGGCCACCTTGGCGCCGAGTGCCTGCAGGCGGGCCTTGGCCTCGTCCCGCGTCATCTGTTCCAGCGTGCCGGTGAGCACGAATATCTGACCGGCAAGAACGTCGGACTGTTCCAGCACCTCGGTGTCGCTCCAGTGCACACCCGCCTGCTGCAGGCGTTCGATCACAGCCCGGTTCTCGGCATTGGCGAAGAAGTGTTGTACGTGAGCCGCCACGATCGGCCCGACGTCTTCCACTTCCTCCAGTGCCTGCACATCGGCCGCCATGATCCGGTCGAGTGCGCCAAAGTGGGTGACCAGCGCCAGAGCTGTGGCCTCCCCCACTTCGGGAATACCCAGTCCGTAGAGAAAGCGCGGCAATGTCGTGCTCTTTGCCTTGTCGATGGCAGCCAGCAGATTGTTTGCCGACTTTTCGCCCATGCGCTCCAGCGACTGCAATTGCTCAGCCTGCAGATGGAACACATCGGCAACATCGTGAATCAATCCGGTGTCCACCAGTTGCTCGACAAGCTTGTCACCGAGACCTTCGATATCAAGAGCGCCCCGCGCGCAGAAGTGCCGGATCGCTTCCTTTCTCTGCGCCGGACACACCAGACCGCCGCTGCAACGGAACAGGATGTCTCCATCGGGCTCGACAGCGGAGCCGCACGCAGGACAGTGTTCGGGCATCTTCACGTCCGACAGCACTGCTGTTGAATCCTGCCCTGTCACCACCTTCACAACCTTGGGAATCACATCACCCGCACGCCGTATGATGACTGTGTCGCCGACATGCAGTCCCAGCCGTGCGATCTCTGCCATGTTGTGCAGTGTTGCATTGCTGACCGTGACGCCGCCGACAAACACCGGCTCCAGTCGTGCCACTGGCGTAATGGTGCCAGTTCGCCCCACCTGAAACTCAACATCACGAACAATGGTCGAGACTTCTTCTGCCGGAAACTTGTAAGCCATCGCCCAGCGTGGGGTGCGGGCGTTGAAACCCAGATCGGCCTGGAGCTGCAGTCTGTCCACCTTGATGACGGCGCCATCAATCTCGTAATCCAGACCTGCACGTTTAGCCAGAAGCGCCTCCGCATAGGCAAGACATTCTGCGACACCGGACACCGTTGCGCGCTCGGGATTGACCTTCAACCCCCACTGTTCCAGCAAGGTGAATGTATCGTTGAGCGTTGTCGGCAACGTGGCGCCTTTTGTCGTGCCACTCGTTGCGTCGTCATTCATCTCCAGCACACCAACGCTGTAGCAGAACATGCGCAACGGTCTACGTGCAGCAATACGCGGATCGAGCTGACGCAGAGTTCCCGCGGCCGCATTGCGTGGATTCACGAAGCTCTTGCCGCCACTCTGCTCCGCCTCCCTGTTCACTGCGTCGAAACCGGAACGGGTCATGTAGATCTCGCCGCGCACTTCGAGTCGTCGCGGGATCGCTAGGGCAGTATCGATGGCATTACCCGAACCGAGACGCAGAGGAATATCACGCAGCGTTCTGACATTGTGCGTAATGTCTTCGCCGGTCACCCCATCGCCGCGTGTAGCCGCACGCACCAGCAAACCGTCTTCGTAGAGCAGACTGACGGCCACGCCATCCACTTTCGGCTCGCAGCTGTAGCGAATTTCGGCATGAGTGTCGAGCCGCTTCCTGATGCGCGCCTCGAACTCATCAAGCTCAGTGGCATTGAAGACCTTCGCGAGCGACATCATCGGGACTTCGTGTGTCACCTGCACGAAGCCGGACAACGGCGCAGAGCCCACTCGCTGCGTCGGCGAATCGGAGGTAATCAATGCGGGGAACTGTGCTTCGAGTTGCTCGAGTCGTGCGAACAGGCGATCGTACTCCACGTCGGGAATAACAGGAGAATCGAGGGTGTGATAGAGATAGTCGTGACGGGCAATCTGCTGTCGCAGCTGTTTCAGCTCCTCAACAACATCTTGCCCAGGTAGTGATGGTGCGGTCATTTGTGCTGACGCAATTGCCTGAGATCGAAGTCACGTACGCGCTGACGATAATGCTCGATCGTCTGCGCCGTCATCACGCTGCGGTTGTCATCCTTGAGATCGCCATCCAGAGCGATACGCACTTTCTGCGCGACATCCAGCATGAGATCGAAGGCCTGCATGCTGTTCGCCACGTTGGGCAATGTCATGAAGAAACACAATCCACGCGTCGCAAAATCATTGATCTGATTGAGATCGAAGGTGCCAGGATTCACGATATTGGCCACGCTGAACAGTACCGGGCTGCGCACATCGTTGTCGAGATGGCGATGGAAGATGCTCATGTCGCCGAAGCGCAAGCCTGTCGTCAACAGCACTGGCAGCAGATCGACGCCTGTGAATTCGCGGTCGGGTTTGGCCACCACGTTCAACACCAGTACCTCGCTGTATTCGAGAGACGCAGACTCGGGCTTTTCCGTTCTCGCTGGAGCCTTTTCCGCGGTGCTTTCTGAGGTTTTGACCGGAGCTTCCACAGCCCTTTCCCGCACAGGCGAGACATCATCGAAGTCGTCGCCGGCGTTGAAGGGCTCGTCATCGAACGGATCGTCGAGATTGAGCTCGCTCTGACGCGATTTATGCAATGGCTCCGGCTTGCTGCTCGGCTTCGGCGTTGGCGTTGGCGTTGGCGCTGCTGCAGGACGCCTTTCTTCCATCATCGCATCGTCGAAGGAATTGCCGCCAATCATCGGCTCTGCGCGTCCGGCGCTGCGTTGCCTCTCAATAGCATCCTTCTCGCGCTCTCTTTCGGCACGGCTGACTGCGGCAGAGGTCATGCCGGAGATCTTGTCACCTGCCCATTGCAGCCAGCGTCGAGGACCTGACTTGGCTTCCTCTTCTTCAGGATAGTCTTCGGGATAGTCGTCCAGATCATCACCCTCATCATCGTATTCGTCATGGAAGTCATCACTCGCCCGCAGAGTGGTCGACTCGTCGCGATCTTCGCCGTACACACTTTCAAACTCTTCGGCTTCCAGTTCGTCGTCATCGAACTCATCGTCCTCGCCGTCGTCGTCTTCCGCTTCGACGTCGTCGAGTTCGTCCTGTTCAAAATCGTCGTGCTCCAATTCGTCCTGTTCGAGCTCGTCGTCGTAGTCATCATCGCCGTCGTCCTCGCCGGCAAAAGAATCCTCGTAACGATCGCTTGCCGGCTCGTCTTCAACTTCGTCGTCGATCTCATCCATGACTTCGCCGCCCAGTCCTTCGGAGTAGCTGTCATCCTCGTCTTCGTCGAAATCATCGTCGCGATCATCATCCAGCGGCGTATCGTCGAAGTCGTCTTCTTCCTCGGGTTCCTGCCACTCCTCACGATCGTCATAGGCAATGAGGTCGTCATCCTTGAACACATGACTGTCCAGGGGATCGGCGTAAGTCTTCGTGCTTTCTTCGCCCGCGTTGCCGGCAAATGTTGCAGCGGCGGGTGCGGCGCTCGAC
>MGYS01000012.1:136042-139233 GCA_001802565.1 Gammaproteobacteria bacterium RIFCSPLOWO2_02_FULL_57_10
TGTACGTACCGGACTCACTTCCTCGTCGTCATCACCAACGGAGTCCATCAACACGGGAATCGCGTGATCACTCTTGCCAATTTTATCGCGCGAGGAAAATTCGGAGTTCTGCCGCACCACGTGCGCGAAGGACCGCTCCACCAGCCGGGCGCCGCCATTGGGAAGTTCGGAAAGGGCAATTTCATCGGGATCATACTGGGGGATGTTCTTTTCCAGCGCCATGCGCAGCTGGCCGCGACGTGCCCGCAGGGCAACGTACAACCCGCGCACAATCACGCCGACGATTGCGAGAATCAACACCAATATCAGAAGTTCGCGAAGCCCCATAACAACTGCTCTGTCTCAATGAATGCAAGAAGCGTTTATTTTTCGGATTTATAACTCAAACGTGTGCTGCCTAGAAGCCTTGTGGGAGCCGGCCTTGCCCGCGATTGTTCAGCGTGCAAATCATCGCGGGCAAATTCAATCGCGGGCAGGGCCCGCTCCCACAGGTTACATCGCGGCGAGTTCGGCCGCTTCGGCTATGTCCACGTCCACAATGCGCGACACACCGGGTTCATGCATGGTAACACCGAGCAGCTGATTTGCCATTTCCATGGTCAGCTTGTTGTGCGTAATGAAGACGAACTGCACATGCTCGGACATTTCCTTCACCAGACGGGCATAACGGCCCACGTTGGCATCGTCCAGCGGCGCGTCCACCTCGTCCAGCATACAGAACGGTGATGGGTTCAACTGGAAGATCGAGAACACCAGCGCGATCGCCGTCATGGCCTTCTCACCGCCCGAGAGCAGGTGAATGGTGCTGTTCTTCTTGCCGGGCGGACGGGCCATGATGGCCACGCCGGTATCCAGCAGATCCTCACCCGTCATGTCGAGGTAGGCGTGCCCTCCTCCGAACACTTTCGGGAACAGGTCCTGCAACCCGGCATTGATCTTGTCGAAGGTTTCCTTGAAGCGGGTGCGGGTCTCCTTGTCGATCTTGCGGATCGCGTTCTCCAGGGTGACCAGCGCACGTTCGAGGTCGTCGTTCTGGGAATCCAGATACACCTTGCGCTCGGACTGCTGCTTGTATTCGTCGATAGCGGCCAGGTTGATGGCGCCCAGGCGCTGGATGCGGTTGGCAATGGCCTCCAGCTCGCGTTCGCACGCGGCTTGATCCATATCCTCCGGCAGGTTCGCCAGCACTGTCTGCAGGTCGTACTTGCTCTCGATGAGCTGATCCTGCAGCGCGGCGCGTTTGACCACATCGCCCTCGGACTTGAGGCGGTGCTCCATCAGTTGCTCGCGCAGGCCACCGGCCACACGCTCGAACTGGGACCGCTGCTGCTCCAGGATACGCAGTGTGTGCTCGTTGCCATCGGCACGGGCCTTGGCGGCATTGAGCTGTTCTTCCACTTCCAGACGCTTCTGCAACTGGAGCTCCAGCTCGGCTTTCTTCATTTCCAGGGGAGAGTCGGATTCGGCCAGCTGACGGGTGAGGGACTCGATGCGCTCCTTGGCACGTTGCACCTGGGAGGCCATGCGGTCCAACGTGTCGCGCACGGACTTCAACTGGGAATTCAGCGACTGCTGCTGGAGAGCCAACTGATGGGAGGTGTCCTTGTCATGACGCGCCTTCTGACGGCACTGGTCGAGCTTCTCGCGGCGCTCGTCGCGCTGCTGCAGCAAGTGTTCCTTGCGCTCGGTGTCCTGTTCCATCGTATCCAGCGCGGCCTGCAGATTGGAGCGGGCCAACGCGGTGTTCTCTTCTTCTATAGTGAGTTGCTTGGTCAGTTCGTCCAGTTCGTGCTGCAGACGCTCGCGACGCAGCGTGGTCTGCTCAACCTTCATCAGGCGCGCACCGAGCTGGGATTTCTGCTCGCTGTACTGGCGTGCGGTCTGGGCAATCTGACGCTGCACGTCTTCGCGGCGGGACTCGATGTCACGCAGAGCCTGGCGGCTGTGGGTCTGCGCTTCGACCAGCTCATCCACACGGGACTGCTGCAATGCGATGTTCTCTTCCAGGCGCGAGATCTCGCCCTTGCGCTCCAGCAGACCGGCCTTCTCGTCCGCCGTCTTGCGCACGCGAATCCAGGACTTGCCGAGCCACACGCCCTGCTTCGTCACCACGGATTCACCGGCAACGAGGCTGCCACGCAGTGCCAATGCACTGTTCAGATCATCCGCCACATAGATGCCGGAGAGCAGCGCGGCGCTGTCCCAGCTCGATTCGATCTTGCCGCTCAGCGATGTGCGTCCGGCCGCGGCGGCGGGCTTGTCACTCACCACACCGGTGTCGACCAGCGACAGCAGTCCAGCGGGCAGCTCCTGCAACAGAGTCTCGACGCTGCTGATGTTCTCAACGCAGATGCTCTGCAGGTAGTCGCCCAGCACAGCTTCCACGGCGGCTTCGTAGCCAGAGGCCACGCGGATGCTCTCACCCAGACGCTTGTTCTGGCCGAGGTTGCGGCTCTGCAGCCAGCGGTTCAAGCCTTCGTTATTGCGACCCAGTGCGGCCTTCTGCAGCGCTTCCAGCGACGAGTGGCGGCCCCTCAGGCTCTGCAACTCGCTGCGGGCACGGTCCAGATCGCTGGCGATGGTCTGCACACGGCTGCGTTCTTCCTCGATCTGATCGGCCAGCTCGCTGTTGCTGGTCTGGTGCTGTTCCAGTTGCTCTTCCAGATGCGAGACCTGGATGGACAGCTCATCGATCACGTCCTGCTCCGGGTTGTCGCCCAGAGCCTTCTTCTCTTCCTGCAGGCGCGCCTTGCGATCCAGACCACGCTCGACAATCTTCTCCAGCTGCTGGATGCGCGACTGCTCGACTTCGGCGATCTGACGCGGCTCCTCGGCACGCTGGTTGAACTCGTCCCACTCGTGCTGCCACTGCTGCATCTTCTCTTCGGCTTCTTCCAAAGCAAATGCAGATTCCTCTTCAACCGCTTGAGCTTCCTCGAGTTTTGGCTCGATGACACGCAGCTCGCTTTCGAGCGCAGACACCTTCGCCACGTCGGATTCCAGCTCGCCCTGGGTCAGTCCGAAACCCTGTCGGGTCTCGTCCAGATCGCGCTTCAATTGGCCAACGCGCTCGATGTGGTGCTCGATGGACTGTTCGATGCGGGCGATGTCGCTGCCCAGACTGTAGTAGCGGCCCTGAATCTCGCTCAACTGGTCGTTGAATTCGGAGTTGTCAGCCAGATGCTTTTCGA
>MGYS01000013.1:0-6932 GCA_001802565.1 Gammaproteobacteria bacterium RIFCSPLOWO2_02_FULL_57_10
CATCGGAGTGCTGCCAGCACCAGAGCTCCCCGCAGCAGAGCCAATCGCCGACTCGATTCAAAACCGCATCTGCGTCATGATCTATACCACCGGAACCACCGGTGATCCGAAAGGGGTGATGCTCACGCATCGCAACATCCTCTTCGTCTCTGCCATCACAAGTGTTCTGCGGGGCATGACAGCAGAAGATCGCATCTACGCTGTGCTGCCGATCTCTCACGTCTTCGGTCTGTCTGCGGTGCTGCTCGCCTCACTCTACGTTGGCGCGGAACTGGTGCTGGCAGATCGCTTCGATGCTGCACGCACGCTGCAGACGTTCACGGAACAGCACATCACCGGCATGTTCGGCGTGCCGACCATGTTTGCGAAACTGATCGAGCACGCGCGTGCGCAGGGCCTGGGTCCGACAGATATGCCGAAACTGCGTTTCATGTATTCGGGTGGCTCGCCGCTCGACCCCACGATCAAACGGGAGACGGAAAAACTGTTCGGACTGACGCTGCTCAACGCCTATGGCATGACAGAGAGTGGACCGACGATCTGTCAAGTGCGCTACAACGAGCGACTCGACAATTGCAGCGTCGGACGCCCGCTGCCCGGGCTGGAGATTCGCCTGCTCGATACCGAAGGCAGGCAGGTGGCGCACGGAGAGATCGGTGAGTTGCACGTGCGCGGTCCGAATATCATGACCGGCTATTTCCGCAATCCACAGGCTACCGCCGCCGTCATTGATGCCGAGGGTTTTCTCAACACGGGTGACCTGGTGCGTCTCGACGAGAGTGGCAATGTGCACATTGCCGGGCGCAGCAAGGAGTTGATCATTCACTCGGGTTTCAACGTATACCCTCCCGAGGTCGAAGCGGTCATCGCGCGCCATCCGGATGTGGTGCTGTGTGCCGTCATCGGCGAGGCAGTGGAGGGCAACGAGAATGTGCTGGCGTTCGTGCAGACTGTTGCGGGCAGTACGTTGAACGAAGCAACGCTGCACGCCTTCCTGAAACCGTTACTGACACCTTACAAGCGCCCGGCCCGCATCGTGTTTCTGGGGCAGTTGCCCACCGCGCCATCGGGCAAGGTGCTCAAGCATCAGCTGAAACGCTTCAGTCAGGGAGCACAGCAACAACAGTAGTTCAATTCACATCCACGACACGCTACATACACAAAGAGTCCCGGGGGGAATGCACCATGAAACTGCACGGCTTTGCGATCAGCAATTACTACAACATGGTCAAGATGGTGCTGCTGGAAAAGGGCATGGACTTCGAGGAGGTGCTGGTCAGACCTTCGCAGAATCCCGACTATCTCGCTCACAGTCCGATGGGCAAGGTGCCTTGCCTGGAAACCGAACACGGATTTCTTACCGAGACCAGTGTCATCATCGACTATCTCGATGATCTGGGCGTCGGAACTTCGTTCTACCCGCAGGACCCGTTCGAGCGCGCCAAGGTGCGAGAGCTGATCCACTATCTGGAGCTCTACATCGAGCTGCCCGCACGCCGCCTCTATGGCGACGCGTTCTTCGGCAAGCCCGCCACCGATGAAGAGAAGGCGGCGGGACGCAAGGCATTGGAAAAAGGTTTCACCGCCTTGCTCAGGCTGGCGCAGTTCAATCCCTACATTGCGGGCAGTGAGCTCACCTACGCAGACATGTATTTCTATTTCAGCGTGGGCACGGCGACGCGTGCCGCGAAGATTTCCATGGGCTGGGATGCTTTCAACGAAGTGGCCGGAGTGCGCGGCTTGATGACGCTGCTCGCGCAGCGTGACTCGATCCGCAGGATTCTCGCCGATCAGAAAGCGAGTGGCTGAACTGTGGAGCCGACTCCCGCGAGCACCGTCGTGCTGGTGCGACAGGCGCAGGACGATCTCGAGATCCTGTTGCTGCTGAGGAACACGAAGCTGGCCTTCAATGGCGGGCACTGGGTGTTCCCTGGCGGCAAGATCGACAGGGAGGATTATCCGGACGGTGACTGTCGGCAGGAGTATCGCGCTGCCATCAATGCGGTGGTGCGCGAGACGCGGGAAGAGGCGGGCATCGATATCAATGCCACCGATCTGGTGCACGTGGCGCACTGGACGACACCCGACGGTTACTCTCGCCGCTATTCCACGTGGTTCTTCATCTGCCCGGTCTGTGATCCGGGTGAGATTGTTGTCGATGACGAAGAGATTCTCGACTACCGCTGGATGACTCCCCGCATGGCTCTCCACGCCAGCACTGCGGGGGAGCTGAAACTGCCCGAGCCCACCTTTCAGACCCTGCGCGACATCGCCGACTACCGGACACTCGAGGAGCTGAGCCGGGCATTGCGCGACGTCCGGATTCGGGTCTTCCCCCGGCAGTCGCCTTTCTATCGATCGGAAACGATTCCCGGCGCCTGACGAAAGACTTGTCCAACGGGCACGGTCTACCCTCGGACGCAGGAAAATGCCGATGTGTTACAGACTGTTTCAGAGGCTCTCGAGAGGGCTTTCCAGCCGTCCGCGAACAGCCTCTGCCGAGCGGTTTTTGCCGAGATATTCGCTTGCTTTTGTTGCGCGGTTAATGGGATAGTTGGGCGTCCAGAGGTCCGTCGGAGTCGGCTTCCGGGGCGTATTATCCGCAGGCAGCGAGGAAGATTTTCAGGCAACGACAACCACCAGACCTCACAGACAAGAAGATTCTCTATGTCATCTCCAACTCTCGAAAATCTGCGTCATACCCTCAGGAATATCCGTCGTCGTCGCAGCCGATTGTATGTTCTGCAACAGGTCAGTCTTGCCGTCATTGCCGTTACCGTTCTTGCTCTTTCCCTGAGCCTTCTTGAAGCCTGGCTGCAGCCGTCCCGCGCGATCAACATCACCCTCTTCTTCGTATTGCTGGCCGGCGTCGCCGGGGCCATTGGTTTCGTCATCGTTCGCATGCAGCGCATGCAGCAGGACGATCAGTTCCTGGCCCAGTATGTCGATGGCAGGATTCCCGACCTCGAACAGCGTCTGCTGACCTCTCTCGAGTTCACCTCTGACGACATCGAGAACGGCCGCAAGGGCGTTTCCCAGCAATTCATCCGGCAGCTCTGGGCCGATGCCGAAACACACGTTCACGAGCAGCAGCAGCGTGTCGACCAGGTCGTGTCCTCGAAGACCTCGTGGTACTCCGCCAGTTCTGCACTGGCTGTGGTGGTGGTGGCAATGAGTGCACTGCTGCTTTCCGATGCCCTGCTCAATGCCGCTGGCAAGCTGTTCTGGCCATTCACTCCTGAGCCTGTCGCTCCCGTGGCAGTGATCGAGGAGCCGCTGGAGATTGCCATCAGTGTGGAGCCCGGCGATATCTCCATGCAGCGTGGCGACGCGGCCACCATCGTGGCGCGCGTGACCAATGCATCGCCGAGTGAGATTCAACTGCGCATCCAGACCGATAACGTCAACTGGCAGGATCTGACGATGCAGCAGGATCGCAGCGGCAGCGACAGCGCCTCCTACAGTTACTTCATGCCGTCCGTGCAGGAAGATCTGGTGTACTACGTCAATTTCGTGCAGAACGGCGAGCAGCGCTCCGAGCAGTTCCGCATCAGCCTCTATGATCTGCCGAAAGTGGAGCAGATCGATCTGGCCTATCAGTATCCGCAATACACAGGCATCGAGAATAATTCGGAAGAGGACACCGGTGACATGCTGGTGCCCGAGGGAACCGAGGTCGAGTTGCAGGTGACGTTCAACAAGAACGTCGAGACGGCGGTGATCGAGTTTCAGGAAGGCGAGGCCGGTTATCAGAGCGTCCCTCTCACCATCGACGGCAACATCGGACGCGCCAGCTTCACGGTGGCGGGAGACAGTGTCTATCGCGTGGTTGCTACCGACTTCGAGGATCTTGTCAGCCAGGACCCGCTGGACTACTACATTCGCTCGATTCCCGATCAGCCACCCGAGCTGGTATTGAAGAGCCCCGGTCAGGATCAGGATGTGATGCCCCTTGAGGAAGTCGTGCTGGAAGTCGAGGCGAACGACGACTACGGGTTGAGTGAGTTCAACCTGCATTACGCCGTTGTCGGGGCCGACGAGGTGGCAGTGGATTTCCTGCCGCCCGAACAGACCCGCAGCATCGCCGGCAACGAACTGATCTACCTGGAAGACCTCGCAGTGGCGCCCGGCGATTTCGTCAGCTATTACCTGACACTGGCCGACAACAACGGCCTCACCGGACCGGCCGCCGTCGTCTCCGATATCTACTTCCTGCAGGTGATCCCTACAGACCAGGAATTCCGTCGCGCCGGTGGTGGTGGCGGAGGCGGTGGTGGCGGAGGTCAGGGAGGCGGCGAGAGCAGCGCACTCGTGACGCTGCAGAAAGACATCATTGCCGCGACCTGGAAACTGCGCAACCAGCAGATCAATGCCGATCCTGCCACCTTTGCCACGGATGTACAGATCATCGCCGAGTCCCAGCGTGACGCGACGGCACGCGCCAGGCAGTCCATTGATCGCCTGGCAGAGCGCCTCAATTTCTCCGACGACAGCTACGACAGCGCGGTACTGAATCTGCAACAGGCCATCGAACAGATGACTCTTGCGATCGCCGAGCTCGACAAGCAGCAGATCACCAGCGCGCTCAAGCCGGAGCAGGTTGCCCTGCAGTTCATCCTCAAGGCCGAGGCGGATATCAATCGCACCGATGTCAGCACCGAGCAACAGGCCGGTGGTGGCGGTGGAGGCGGAGGCGCGCAGCAGGAGCGTGAGGATTTGCGTGAGTTGTTCGAGATGGAAATGGGACAACTGGAGAACCGTTATGAAACTCCGCAGAGTGCTGGCGGCGGTGGCGGTGGTCAGCAGACCGAAGAAGCCAACAAGCTGGAAGAACTGGCCCGCCGTCAGGAAGGCCTGACCCGAGCCCAGCGCGATCTGGCTCGCCGCATGGAGGCCATGAACGAAGAACAGCGTCGTCGTGAACTGGAGCGTCTGCAGCGTGAGCAGGAGCAGCTCAGTCAGGAAGTCGCGCAGTTGGCGCAACAGCTTTCCCGCGGCCAGCAGGGACAACAGAGTCAACAGTCGCAACAACGTCAGCAGGGCCAGCAGAGTCAGTCCCAGCAAGGGCCGCAGCCCGGTTCGGCACAGGGCTCCTCGCAAGGTCAGTCGCAGCAGGCCAGTGCTGGTGGCGGCTCGGCCACAGGCGGTCAGAACCAGAATCAGAGCCAGTTGGAGCGCGCCGCACAGCAGATGCAGGACGCCGCGCAGGCGGACTCACCCGCCCAGGCGGCCGCACGCAGTCAGCGTGCACTGGAAAGCCTGCGTGAGCAGCAGCGTCAGATGGCTGCCGAACAGAACACCTCAGTGAATCAGCTCGCGCAGAATGCCGCGCAGCGTGGTGAGCAGTTGCTGCAACAACAGCGTCAGTTACAGCAGGATCTGCAGACCGCCAACCGTGAGCAGGGCCTGGGCACGACGCGTCAGGACGCCCGCAGCAGCGAGGAATTGCAGGAGCTGATCGCGGCCCAGCAGGCACAGCGCCGCGAGATCGAAGAGATCGAGAAGATGCTGCGGGCGATCATTGCCCGGGGCGAGAACGAGGACCAGCAATTGCTCTCCCAGGCGCAGCAGGCCAGCAGAGCGATCCGTCCGATTCGCGAGGAAATGGACACCAGTGGTCGGGTACTGAGCAATGGCATGGTGAATCTTGCCGTGGACATCGAACAGGAAATCGGCGACTCGCTCGACGCCATGAATGCCGCGCTGCAGGCAATGAATTCCGCCAACACCCCGGCCTCGTCAGACCCTATCCAACAGGCTGCCCGCAATGCGGCCGAGCTGATGCAGCAGATGCAGGAACTGGAGCGTCAAGCGCTGGCCTTGAATCAGGGCGATCAGTCCCATGCCTCGATCGCGCAGATGCGTCAGCAGCTGGAGCGCTCGCAGCAGTTGGCGCAGGATCTGGCAACGCAACTGCAGCAACAGCAGATGGAGGAGCGCACCGCCGCCCGACGTGGCGCCAATGCCCAGTCACAGCCAGGCCAGCAGCTCGCCCAGGGACAACCGGGCCAGGATCAGCAAGCTCAAGGTCAGCAGGGACAGGGTGGGCAGGGGCAACAGGGTGGGCAGCAGGGCCAGACCGGACAAGGCGGCTCAGGTGCCAATCAGCAGCCTGGCAATCAACAGGCGGGCAATCAGCCCGGCAGCAGCCAGACACCCGGCCAGAACGGCGGTTTCGGCGGTGACGGTCGCCCGGCTCCGACCGGCGGCTCGAATGCACTCGGCAATGCACGCTCCATCAGGAGCGAACTCACCAGTCAGGGCATTGAAGATTTCCTCAGTCAGCCGGAACTGTTTGCCGCGCTGCTGCAACCCATCATGGAGCTGGAGGCAGAGCTGCGCGCTCAGGCCGAGATGGACCGTATCAACCAGAAACTCTACGCCTCGGCTGACGAAGACGTACCCGATCAATACCGACGCCTCGTGGAGGAGTATTATCGCGTGCTGTCTGAGACCAACGGGGCAGATGCAGCGGCTCCGTAACGATGAATTTCATTCTTGACCAACACTATCTGGACGCGATTCAGGACGGACGATTCTCCTTCGCCTACGGCCTGAATCCCTTCCTCGCATTGCTGATCGCAGCGGGTCTTGTCGCAGCGGTGTGGTTCTCCTACAGGAAGACCACGCGCACGCTGACGCCGGGCTGGAAGAGCCTGCTGATCACGCTCCGATCACTCGTTCTGATTCTCCTTTTCGTGTGTCTGCTGCGTCCGGTGGTGACGACCGAACAGGTCGTGCCGCAGGAAACCTACCTTGCCGTTCTGGTCGACGATTCCCAGAGCATGTCGATCGCTGATCTTCCCGGTGCTCAATCGCGGGCAGCTGCCGTCAGTGATCTGCTGTATGGCGGCAGTGGCATTCTGGAGCCGCTCGGAGAATCCTTCCAGGTCCGCACGTTCCGCTTCGACAAGAACACTCAACGCGTGACC
>MGYS01000013.1:6944-15412 GCA_001802565.1 Gammaproteobacteria bacterium RIFCSPLOWO2_02_FULL_57_10
CAGTACGTCGACGACCAGCTCAGCGGTCTGGCCCTTGGCGGCATCGTGTTGCTCAGCGATGGTGCGGACAACGAAGGCACCGATCCGGTCGCCAGAGCCCAGGGGTTTGGGGCTCGGCAGATTCCCGTGTTCACCGTTGGCGTTGGGCAGGAAAATATCCCGCAGGACGTAGGCATCGTCGATGTCACCGCAGCGAAGACCGTTCTGGAGGGATCGGTATTCAATGTGGATGTGGGTCTGAGCAATCAGGGCTATGAAGGGCAGCAGGTCGAACTCTCCATCATGGATGGTGATACCGTGGTGACCACAGAGAGTGTCCTGCTCGGGCCGGACAACTCCACTCGCCGCGTCTCCCTGGAGCTGACCCCCGAGCGTCAGGAAGCCATCGTCTACCGTCTTCAAGTGGCGGAGCAGGAAGGCGAGATCGTGCTGCAGAACAACTCCTACAGTTTTCTGGTCGACAACAGCGAACGTCCGGCGCTGGACATCCTCTACGTGGATGGTCATCCACGCAACGAGTACAAGTTCATCCGACGTGCAGTCGAGGGAGATACCTCGCTGCGTCTCGCCACCTATCTGCAAACCGGGCCGGGCAAATTCTATCGTCAGGGAATCAAGACGCCACTGGAGCTGAGCGGTGGTTTCCCCTCGACCGTGGAAGAACTCTATCAATACGAAGCCGTGATTCTCGGCGACATCAGCAAGGACTTCTTCACCGACGCGCAGCTGACGATGCTGCAGGACTTCGTCGCCGAGCGTGGTGGTGGCCTTCTGGTAGCCGGAATGATGGAAGACCTGTTCGTCGATACCGCGCTCGCCGATATTCTGCCGGTGACTCTCGTCGCCTCCAATCTTCTGCCCCAGCACCTGCAGGGAGGCATCACCCGCGGCACGCATCCGACGGGGGAGCTGTTCCGGCCTCAGCTGAGCGATGCGGGCGAGTACTCCGAGCTGCTGCGCCTGCACAGCGAGGACGCCGAAAATCTGCGTCTGTGGCGCGAGATGCCGGATTTGCAGGGCGTCTACGTGACAGGTCGCGCGAAGCCCGGTGCTACCGTGCTGATGGAGCATCCTCTGCTGCAGTACCAGAACCAGCTGTTGCCCGTGATGGCGACGCAGCGTTATGGCAGTGGCCGCAGCATGTCGATCACCAGTGCCAGCACCTGGCGCTGGCAGATGATGATGCCCGTGGCCGATCAATCCCATGAACGTGTGTGGCGACAGATCCTGCGTTGGCTTTCGGTGTCGGCGCTGGAACGCGTGAGCGTCAATTTTGACCGTGAGTTCTACCATGTCGGTGATCAGGTGAATGTCACCGCCACCGTGCGTGACATCAACTATCAGCCCGACAACAACGCGTCAGTGTGGATTCACATGGTGGACCCGGAGGGCAACGCGGTTGACACGGCGATGGAATGGAACATCGACGAGGACGGAGTCTATCGTGCCAGCTTCGAGGCACAGACCGAGGGCGTGTTCAACATGCTGGTGGACGTCGCGAGTGCTGCCGGTGAAAGTGATCGCAGCGATACGGAAAAGAACACTGCCTTTGTCGTGACGCCATCGCTGCGTGAATATTCCGCCGCAGGACGCGATACGGGATTGCTCGAGAGAATCGCTGCCGCGAGTGGTGGCCGGTACTACAATCTCGACCAGACCGGACAGCTGGCGACCGACATTACTTACACGCCCAACGCCTATTCACGAGAAGTGCAGGAAGATCTGTGGGACACCCCCTTCCTGCTGATACTGCTGATACTGTTGCTGTGCGCCGACTGGGTCGCGCGTCGCTTCAAGGGGTTGTCATGATGCTGGCAGGAAACAAATCGGGAATTCTCCGTATTCTGGGGGCCGCACTCACCCTGTCGTTGCTGTCTGCCCCAGTGCAAGCGCAATCACCTGCTCCAGCACTGCAGGACAGCAACGAGGACGTGTTCTTCCGCAACATTCCCGGAGCGGAGAGACACGCCGTCATCATCACCGGTGCGGCGGCATCCGATGAGATCGCCGATCGCTTCTGGCAATGGTCGCTGTCGCTGCACGATGTGTTGTCGCGCGATTATGGCTACAGCGAAGAGACGATCACGCTGCTCATCGATGATGGTGGTGAAGGTCGCCAGAGTGGCTCTCGTGTCGATGGCAGTTCGCGCCGTGCGGACATCGACTCAGCATTCGCCAGCCTGAGCGAGCGCGTGCGTCCCGGTGATCAGGTGTCAGTCTTCCTGATTGGTCATGGTTCAGGTGCCGAGCTGGACGCCAAGTTCAACATCGTCGGGCCGGACATCACCGGCATCGAGTTCGGGGGGCTGCTCGATCAGCTCAGCCAGCAGGATATCATCGTGATCAACACCACGAGTGCGAGCTACGAATTCTCGGCGGCTTTGTCCGGCAGGGGGCGCGTTATCGTGTCGGCCACCCGTTCGCAGGCCGAGCGCTACGATCCGATGTTCGGTCGCTATCTGATCGAGGCGCTGGATGGACGCGCCGGTGATCGTGACAAGAACAATCGTGTCTCTGTCCTGGAAGCGTTTACCTATGCTGGCTCCAGTGTGCTGGGCTGGTATCGCGATCAGGGACGCCTGCCAACAGAGCGCGCCGTGCTGGATGACAATGGTGACGGAGTATTCAGCATCGAACCCTCACCTGGTGCAGGCGATGGTGGCCTCGCGGAAATTGCCTATCTGGATGCACCAAGCGCAAGTGCGCAGAAGAGTTCTGCGGAGGCGCAACAGCTGATGGCCGAGATGCAGGACCTGGAGCGTTCAGTTTTCCTGCTGCGAGGGCAGAAGGCGAATTATCTTGAGGAAGATTACTGGGACAGGATGGAAACGCTGTTAATCGAACTGGCGAGAAAAACGGGACGGTACAATGAACTGCCTTGAACAACATCCGCGTATCAATTCATCGCGACGATTGCCCGCCGAGTGCGGCCCTCGCCGCCCCCTTGCTGCAATCACTCTGTCGCTGCTGCTGGCCTGTGCGGGGCTGACGACACTCTCGACACTCCCAGCTCACGCGCAGGATGTCGAGCTCGAATCGCCGCTGCTGCGTGGTCAGGAATTGTTGCAGTCAGGCTCCTATCTGGCGGCGGCTGAACTGTTCCAGCGTGCCGAAGGTTTCGAGGAAGAAGCAGGTATTCTGGGCGCCAGTCGCGCCTATGCGATGACGGGCGATTACGAAACCGCGATCGAATTGCTGGAAGACGAGATCGACGATTACGCCGCGTCGGCTGCGCTCAGTACGCAGTTGGCCGAATTGAAGCGCATGACGGGACAGTCTGCCGAGGCTCTGGAAATTCTTGCCGAGGTTGTGACAGGCAACAGTAATCCTCCGGTGCGTGCACTCGTGCAATACGGCAGTCTGCTGCAGTTCGTCGGACGTCGCGATGAGGCAATAGCGTCCTTGAACGCTGCGATTGCGCGCTATGACACCGGCCTGGTCTTCGAGACCGAAGAGATCGCGATGGTTGCCGTGGGGAGCTGGTTGCTGGATCGCTTTCACGATGCCAACAGTCTCTTCAGCGAAGCGACGCGCGTTGATCCGACGAATCAGGAAGCCCAGGTGCTGTGGGGCAACCTGTTCATGGAAAAATTCAATGTCGTTGACGCGGAGAAATCCTATGACGCCGCGCTGCAGCTGAATCGTCGCTACGTCCCGGCACTGGTAGGTCAGTCCATGATCAGTGGCGGCGAACGTGCACTGCTGTTTGCCCTCGAAGTGAATCCACGCGACGTCAGCGCGCTGGAAACGCTTGCGACGCTGCTGGTCGCCAACAACCGCATGGACGAAGCTCAGGAGTTTCTCGACCGTGCGCTGGAGGTGAATCCGGAGTCCCTCAAGTCCCTCAGCATTCTCGCCGCGCAGGCGGCTCTCAAGGAACAGACTGCGGAGTTTGCGGCCATCGAGGCGCGCGTCAATGCCTTCAGCCCGAACAATGCACGTTTCTATGGCGACATCGCCGACACCTTCGGCAACAACTATCGCTTCACCGAGGCGGTTTCCTATGCACGTCGTGCCATCGAGATCGATCCGAACTATTGGCAGGGACACACGATTCTCGGCTCGAATCTGATCAGACTGGGTGAGGAAGAAGAAGGGCGCGGTCACCTGGAGCTGGCGTTCGACAACGATCCCTTCAACGTAATGACGTCCAACATGCTCAAGGTCTTCGACACCCTCGATACCTACGTCACGCATACTACCGAACATTTCGAAGTGCGCATGAGCGAGCGCGATTCCCGGGTGCTGTGGCCCTACATGGCGCCCATCATTGAAGAGAGCTGGGAGACGCTGACTGCCAAGTACGGCTACGAGCCAGAGGCACCCGTGCTGATCGAAGTGTTCGAACGCACCGATGATTTCGCCGTGCGTTCAGTCGGGCTTCCTGACATTGGTCCTCTGGTCGGCATCTGTTTCGGCAAGGTGGTGACGCTGATCTCTCCCGAGACGCTGAGTGCGAACTGGCAGGAAATTCTCTGGCACGAACTGGTGCACGTCTTCACGTTGCAGATGACCAACAACCGCATGCCACGCTGGCTCTCCGAAGGCATTTCCGTGTGGGAAGAGCGCGAGGCGCGTCCGGAGTGGGGACGTCGTCACGGCCTGGAGCTGGTGCGTGCAGCACAGCAGGACAAGCTGCTGCCAGTGGCGAATCTCAATGCAGGATTCACGGGTGCGAACAGCAACGAGGACCTCGGCTTTGCCTACTTCCAGTCCTATCTGGTGGTGGATTACATCGCCAAGGAACACGGCTTCGACAAGATGATCGAGCTGATCAAGCAATACGCGCTGATCAAGGAAGAGACGGCAATGTTCGAGACTGTCTTCGGCACTTCCATAGAGGATTTCGATGCTGGATTCCGCGACTGGATCAATCGCCGCGTGGAAGAGATCAATGTCTATGTCCACTACGAGGACACGCCGGATGAAGGCGCTGCGCATGGCCACGGCCAGCGCGAGAACTCCAGCGCCGTGATGGCGGAACTCTACAACAATGCCTCGTTGAAACAGCACATGCGGCAGCGCGTGCAGGACCAGCCGCGCGACTTCCAGGCGCATCTGCAGCTTGGCATCGTGCTGTTCAAGGAGCAGGCCTACGAAGAAGCCAGAACGCATCTGGAGATCGCTCACCAGATACTGCCTGATTACTCCGGATATCCGAGCCCCCCTCTGGTGCTCTCGCAGATCTACGAACAGCAGGGCGATGAAGAGGGACGCCTGGCACAATTGAAGATCATGCTGGAAAACCAGCAGCACGATTATGACTCGGCAGTGCTGCTCGCGCGCGATGCCTTTGCGGCGGGTGATGCGGAGCAGGCCGAGTACTACCTGGAGCGCGCACTGGCCGTCAGCCCCTATCGCATCGACGCGCATCAGGTCGGTGCCGAGCTGGCCACGCAGACGGAGAACTCGCAGATGGCGGTGCGTGAATACGAAGTGCTGGTCACGCTCGACAGAACCGATCCCGTCGAGGCACGCACCAATCTGGCAGAGGCGTATCTGAACAACGGTCAGAGCACAGAGGCCAGGAGAAACATTCTCTCGGCTCTGGAGATCGCACCGAGCTATCAGCGCGCCCAGCAGGTGCTGCTGCAGGCGGTGGAAGCGAGCCCGGCTAACGAATAGAGAACTGTGGGAGCGAGCCCTGCTCGCGATTTGATTGCTGATGGACTATCGCGGGCAGGGCCCGCTCCCACAAGCATTGAGACAGCAAAGTGATGACGAGAACGGTTGCCAGAAAATCACAAGGACTCCGCCTGCTGATGGCAGCAGCGGTGTTTGTGCTTTTTCAGCCATCCATCGTCAGTGCGCAGAACACCGCCGTGCCGCTGGATTTTGATCCACAGACTTTTCTGAATGATCTGGATGAAGCCGGTGAAGGCGCTCCCGCCGAGTTCACCTGGGTACGTGGCCGCTACACCAACTACGGCGGTGGTCGCAATCGTCGCGGGGGTGGTGGATTCGGAGGAGGCGGTTTCGGCGGCAGAGGCGGTTGGTGGGACACCGACTTTCCTGATGCCGAGTCGAATTTCCTGCGCGGCGTGCAGCGCTATACCAACATCGACACCAACAGCAAGAGTTACGACTGGCTGGATCTGACCGACCCCCGATTGTACGAGCACACCTTCCTGTACATGAACATGAAGCGGGTGCCGATCGGTTCGATCTACAGCGGTCCGAATTTCAGTGCGGAGGAAATCGAGGCGCTGCGTGAATTCATGTTCCGTGGCGGATTCGTGTTGCTGGATGACTTCTGGGGCGACGCACACCTCGAAGATTTTCAGATGGAAATGGCCAAACTGTTCACCGAGCGTGAACTGGTGAAACTCGACACACGCCATGAACTGTTCCACACTTTCTTCGACGTCGAGGAAGTGGTGCAGGTGCCAGGTCGCGCTGTTACCTGGGATTTTAACGGCGGTTTCAGTCTGGACGATCCCAGTTATCCTCCGGCGGTGTACGCGATTCTCGACGACGACGGGCGTGTTATGCTGGTGGCGAATTTCAACGCGGATCTTGGTGATGGCTGGGAGCACACCTTCTACGAGCCCTATCCGACTCACTACAGCAACGAAGCCTACAAGATCGCCATCAACTATCTGATATACGCATTTACTCACTGAACGATTTCAACACAAGAGCAAAACAGGACTCACTCATGTCAGAACTAGAAAACACCACAGAGGAAGCTGTTGCGGGACTGGAGAGCCAGGACGATCTGGCGCTGGTCAGGAAGATGCAGGCGGGTCGTGACCAGATCGTCGCCGAGATCAAGAAGGTGATCGTGGGACAGGAGGCGGTGATCGACGAGCTGTTGATCGCGTTGTTCGCCGGAGGTCACTGTCTCGTGACGGGTGTCCCCGGTCTGGCAAAGACGTTGTTGATCAAGACAGTCGCCGACATCCTGCAGGTGCAGTTCAGTCGTATCCAGTTCACACCGGACCTCATGCCCGCCGACGTTGTCGGTTCCGAGATCGTGGAAGAGAAGGATGGCCAGCGCAAGCTCAAGTTCGTGAAGGGGCCGATCTTCACCAACATTCTGCTCGCTGACGAAATCAACCGCACGCCACCGAAGACCCAGTCATCCTTGCTCGAAGCGATGGAAGAGCGCCAGGTCACCGCCGCTGGCGTGACGCACAAGATGGCCAGACCTTTCTTTGTATTGGCCACGCAGAACCCGATCGAACTGGAAGGCACGTATCCGCTGCCGGAGGCCCAGCTCGACCGCTTCATGTTCAAGATCGAACTGGGATATCTCTCCGAGGACGACGAAGTCATGGTGGTGGGCAATACCACGCAGGTCATCGACAACACGGTGGCCCACCCACTGAGCGGCGACGATATCCTGGAATTCCAGCGCATCGCGCGTCAGGTGCCGGCGGCCCAGGCGGTGATTCGCTACGCCGTGCGACTCGTGCATGCCTCGCGTCCACAGAGCCCGATGGCCCCTTCCTTCGTCAACGACTGGGTCGCGTGGGGAGCCGGTATCCGTGCCTCACAGAATCTGGTGCTGGCAGGCAAGGTGCGCGCGTTGCTGCGCGGTCGTTACAACGTGTCCTACGGCGATATTCGCGCTCTGGCTCCGGCGGTGCTGCGTCACCGCGTGCTGCTGAACTTCCATGCCGAGGCGGAACGCATCACCACCGATGAGGTAGTGAGACGCCTGATAGAAGCGGTCCCCGAACCGACGGCCGACCTGTAAGGCACGTTTTTCAACACCAGGACCAAGAAGTCATCACATGGCGGCAAATACAACGTTTATCGATCCCACGGTGCTCGCGAGCCTCGACAATCTCGAGCTGCGTGCCCGCGTGGTGGTGGAGGGTTTCCTCTCCGGCCTGCACAAGAGTCCGCATCGCGGTTTCAGTCCCGAGTTCACCGACTATCGTCACTACTACCGTGGTGACGACATGCGTCATGTGGACTGGAAGCTCTACGCCCGCAGCGACAAGTTCTACATCAAGCAGTATGAAGATGAGACGAATGTTCGCTGTTATGTGGTGCTCGATGCCAGTGCATCGATGGGCTATTCGTCCGGTGCCATGAGCAAGCTGGATTACGGTCGCACGCTTGCCTCCGCGCTCGCGTATTTCATCATGCGCCAACGCGATGCCATTGGTCTGATCACCTTTGATGAAAAGGTGAAGGATTATATTCCCGCGCTCTGCAGGCAGCCGCATCTGATCCGGATATTGCGCGTCCTCTCGAACCTGCAGGCCGGTGCGACGACCAACATCGTGCGACCGTTGTCGGATCTTGCGGCGAATCTCACGCGCAAGTCTCTGGTCATCCTCATCAGTGACTTGCTCGAAGATGAGGAAAGCACCATCAAGACCCTGCAACGTCTGCGCTCCATGGGCAATGACGTGATCGTGTTCCATGTGATGGACGACGCCGAACTGAATTTTCGTTTTCAGGAGGCCACCGAATTCATCGATGCGGAGACGAGCGAGAGCTACATAACCTCA
>MGYS01000013.1:15431-25539 GCA_001802565.1 Gammaproteobacteria bacterium RIFCSPLOWO2_02_FULL_57_10
CTTCCTGGACTACTGCAAGAAGCAGTGCCAGGGCAGTGGCGTGGACTATTGCCTGCTCAATACCTCGCAACCACTGGACGCTGCGCTGTCTTCGTACATCTCGCGTCGGGCAAGGAGCTTCTGAGTCATGGCCTTCCTGACCCCTCTCTTTCTGTTCGGTCTGCTGGCTGCGGCCATCCCGGTGGCGATTCATCTGATTCGTCGCGAGAAGCCGCCCAAGATGCTGTTCAGCACGCTGCGCTTTCTCAAGAACACCTCCAAGAAACTGATCTTCTTCCAGCAGATTCAGCAGTGGCTGCTGTTGTTGCTGCGCGCAGCGGTGATCTGTCTGATCGTGTTCGCGTTCGCTCGGCCGCTGTTCGACAGCACCATTGCCAACCTGGTGGATGCAGAGCCCGAGTCTGCCGTTATCCTGCTGGATGTCTCCATGAGCATGCAGTATGGCGATCGTTTCGAGCAGGCAAGAAATGCCGCGCGTGAGATTGTTGCGGGCATGAGTGCCGGAGATGAAGTCGCCGTGATTGCGTTTGCCAATGCCACAGTGAGTGTGCGTGAACTGAGCAGCGATCTGGAGGGAGCTGGCACCTTCATCGACAATCTCGCTGAACCCGGTTTCGAAGTGACGCGCTACATGCCAGGCCTGCGTCTGGCCAATGACATGCTGGAGTCGTCGCGGCACGAGCACCGCAGCGTCTATCTGGTATCCGACTACCAGGCCAGTGGCCTGGGTACCGATGACTCTGGCTGGATGCTGTCACCCGGAGTGAATTTCACCGGCGTTGACGTTGGCGAAGGTGCCACCCGTAATCTGTTGCTCACCGATGTGCGCTCGCCTGATCAACTCATCGAGAACCGTGACGAGTACGAAATTCTCGCGCGCGTGCGCAGCACCGGTAGTGTCCACGTGGAGCAAACCGAGGTGCGTTTGTCCCTGAACGGGGAGGAGCAGATTCGCGTTCCGGTGGATCTGAGTGAGACCTCTGAAGAGGTGGTGCGCTTACCGGTAGTCTTCGATGCCGAAGGCACTTATCGCGGTGAGATCAGCGTGGGCAGTGATGACTTCACCGTGGACAACACGTATTACTTTACCGTGGACGTGATGCCCAAGATCAGCGTGTTGCTGATCAATGGCGAACCCTCGCCCAACTGGTACGAGGATGAGGCTCACTGGCTCTCTCTTGCCGTGGGTGGAGGAGCGGAGTCTCCGTTCGTCGTCACCAGTGCCAGCCCGCGCGACATGGATACAGCGGAACTGGCTGAGCATGATGTAGTGGTGATGTTGAATGTAGGCAGTGACTTCAGCACGACTCAGGCAAACGCACTGACGGAATACGTGCAGGAAGGCGGCAGCCTGCTGATTGCTCCCGGCGACAGAGTCGATGCGGCGCAGTTCAATCAGCAGTTCTCGGCCATCAGCCCCGCGCAGCTTGATCAGAGCGTGCGCCTGGATGGTGGAGATTATCTGCTGGTCGCCGATATGGATCGACGTCATCCTGTATTGCTGCCACTGGGCAGTGACTGGGGTGTTCGTTTCGAGGGCTACTGGAGTGTCATCGCGCAGGAAGAAGCCGACGTTCTGATGCAGTTCGATAACAGCAGTCCGGCACTGCTGGAGCGTGCTGTCGGTCAGGGACGCTCCATGCTGTTTGCCTCCACCCTTGATACCGAGTGGAACAATCTGCCGTTGCAGGGGCTGTACCTGCCGTTCATTCACGAGTCACTGCGCTACCTCGCGCAGGCCTCCGACAAGGAGAGGGCGTATCGCATCGGGGACGTCATCGATCTGTCCGCCACTGTGGCGGATGACGCAAGCCTGACAGTCACCCCTGCTTCGGGCGAGGCCTTGGCGATGAATGCAGGCAATCGTACGCTGACGGCATCGACCATCGGTTTCATCAGTGTGGCAGGCGATGGTGACGAACAGTTCTATGCCGTCAACGCCGATCCCGAAGAGTCTGTGCTGGAAAAAATGGCACCCTCGTCACTGCAGGATCGCGTGGTGAATCCCGAGACAACACCAATGCAGTCTGCCGAGGTGCGTACTGCGGAGTTGATTGCGGAGCGAGAAGGGCCGCAGCGCGTCTGGTGGTGGATACTCCTGCTGGTTGTCCTGATCTTGCTGGCAGAGACCCGCATTGCCAATACTACTTACCGGTGAATGATGCGTCAGAGGTGAAAAATTCCGATTTTTCATGTGACGACGCTGTCATATTTGTCACAATTCCAACCAATTGTTTTTGCTGAAAATAAATATTTATTCTGTAACCGAATGGCAACACAACTGTCACAATCGGCGGGAAAATTCATGATTTTCAGTATTTTGTTGTTGTAATCGGAAAATTCTTGCGAGATATTGAGGCCATGTAAGCGGGTGGTGCTCAATATGAAAAGCAAAGAAACCGGTATCTTGCGCGGCCTGATTATCGCCGCTTTCGTGAGTGTGACAGGTTCACCAGTGCTGGCTCAGGACGTCATGCATCTCTCGACAGATGCTGGGGCCAGCTCAATCACCCAGGCGGTGTTCGCACCGTCGCCGCAACACGCTTCCTCAGACGTGCCTCATGCTGCGGTACAGGAGTTTGCGCTGTTGGTTGAGCAGCTCGAAACAGAGCATGGCCCCTTCGATTACCGACTCAGCGAACCCTTGCAGACGGCCGGTATTGCTCTGGAAAGGCAGGGCGATTTCCTGCAGGCCCTGCATCTTTATGAACGCGCCCTGCACGTGACGCGAATCAACAGTGGGCTGTACAGCGAAGACCAGATCCCGATTGTCGAGATGTTGATCAATGCGAATGTCGCGCTCGAAAACTGGGCCGTTGTCGACAACCATTTCCGTTACCTTCACCTGCTTTACACGCGTCTCTACAAGGACGACTCTCCTGAATTGAAGCGCGGACTGGCGCAGATCTCAGACTGGCATGTCCTGGCAATCAACAACGATTTCGGCACCGATCGTGTCGATCATCTGCGCGAGGCCAACAAGCTGTTCAGCCGTCGGCTCGCCATGATGGAAGGGAGTGTCCCGGACGATGACCCTGCCATGCATACCCTGCGCTACAATATCGCGATCACGCAATATCATCTGCGTGTCATGTCCGGTGGAGGGAATGATGCAATTTTCAACAGGGTGGAAGAGCAGTACGAGGATCAGATCGCAGCTCTGGATTGAGCTGCGGGGTTTTATGACAGCCGTCGAAACGTCTGTCTGGATTTTGGGTCGCTAAGGCGTCGAACTAAAAAGCAACTCAGTGTTTTAGAAAAGGGGGGGAACAAAGAATGTCTTAAAAGCCCTTCGCCTTAGCTCTAATTGGTCAGTTGAACACTATCCTTAGTGCCGGTCGACCAAAAAGTGAAGCGATAGTAGCATACGAAAATCCGCCAGCACTTCCTCAGTTACAAATTGTCACAAAAGAACAATTCTTCTTGAAATCCAAATTGAAATTCATCTACACGTGGAAGATACGCTTGTCATTCATGTGCTATCTGCTTGTTGTTTATCCATTCATCGTGAAAAAAAATAAAGCGGACGTTCGATAATATGCTGTGTTTAACGGTATATTTCTGTACTCCGGTATCAGGAGGAGGGATATTTCAAAAGAATTAGATATGGCCACTTCCGTTGTGGCCGAGAACCTGAAATCGAACGTTCGTTCACGATCTACTATATTGTCGAGATTTTCACGAACCCAGTCCTGGCTCTATTCGCGATCCGGTATTGCGAGAGTTGCGCGAAAAAAACTTCTTGATTGCGGCAAGTTCTTCTCTGATCTTGTGTGGCAGCGCAAGCATTGCGGGTGTCACGATCAGCGTGAGGATCGTGCCGAACGACAATCCGTAGACAATCGCTCCTGCGAGCTTCACCCACTGTGATGTGATTGGACCGCCAATCTCCACTTCGGCCCCGATCAGATCGATGGACACGTGCATCGCCAAAGGCAGCAGGCCGCAACCGGTGGTGAATGTGGTCAGGAACACCGGCCTCAGGCGTTGTACGCCGGTCTGCACGATGATCTCCTCAAGACTCCAATCCTTGCGGGTGTGGCGCAGGTGATTGAAAGTGTCGATCAGGATGATGTTGTTGTTCACGATGATGCCGGCCAGCGCCACGATCCCCACGCCGGTAAGAATCACGCTGAATGTCTGACCGGTAATCAGCAGACCCAACAGCACCCCGGTCGTGGACAGCAACACAGATGACAGAATCAACAGAGATTGATAGTAGCTGTTGAATTGAGTCACCAGCAGCACTGCCATCAACATCAGCGACAATGCGAATGCCTGCATGAGGAACGCAAAGGACGCTTCCTGCTCTTCATTGGCGCCACGGAATTGATAATTCACTCCAGGCATCAGCGGATTCTCCACGAGCCACTGACGCAGCTCCTGCAGCTTGTCATCGGTGACCACGCCAGGAGCGGGATTGCCGCGCACATAGATCACCTTGCTGCCGTCGACACGCTGAATCGAACTGACCTTCGGTCCGGGTTCGCGCGTGATGAAGCTGCTGACAGGAGCGACGCCGTTGGCTGTGGTGACCTGAATGGTTTCGATCTGTTCGAGGCCACGATACTCTTCCGGATAACGGACGCGGATATCAACTTCCTCTTCCGTGTCATCCGGGCGATAGTCGCCCATGAACACGCCATTGGTCATCAGCTGTACGGCGGTGCCCACTTCGTTGATGTTGGCGCCGAACATGGCTGCACGTGCACGATCCACATTGATTTCCCATTCGATTCCAGGGATGGGCGTAGTGTCGTCGATGTCGATCAGACCGGTCATTTCGTTCTCAATGTGATTGCGAACGCGCAATGCTTCGGTGATCAGATCATCCAGGTTGTCGCCATAGAACTCGATCTGCAGTTCCTTGCCTACGGGCGGTCCAGTCTCGATTGTCGCGATTTCGGCCTTCACGCCGGGAATATCGGAGACAGCCTCTCTGTACAGGCTCTCGATCTCGAAACCATCAACATCGCGAATGCGGCGGTCGGTAAACTCGACGAAGATCGTGCCCACGAGATCTGGCGCAGCGCTCTGTCCGCCGCCGAGACTCTGCCCGGCTCCAGACTGGGTCACGATGTTCTTGTAGTGCCCCACGTCCATGATGCGCTTCTCGACATCCTTGACCATGTCACGAATTTCTTCGGGCGCGAAGTTGCCACGTGCGAATACCTGAACCTGTGTCTGGTTCGGCTCCACAGCAGTAAAGAATTCCACGCCTGCACCGTAATTCAGGTACGCAATCACGATGCCTATCAGAGTGCCTGTGCTGCCGAAGAAGATGAGCCAGGGTGAAGCAACCGCTCCTCGCAGTATTCGAGCATATACCTTGCTGACTCCCTTCAGGTTGGCCGAGTCTACCTCATCATGATGTCTCGCTTGAGCGACTCCTGTGACGGCGCTCGCCTTGCCAAACAGAGCCCCCAGCGTTGGAGCAAACCAGAGGGCATACAATAGTGAGCCAACCAGCACGGCAAATACCGTGATCGGCAGGTAGCGCATGAACTCACCGGCCACCCCGGGCCAGAACATCATCGGCAGGAAAGCCGCGAGCGTGGTCATGGTGGAGGCAATGATCGGCCAGAACATGCGATTGACCGCTTCCTGGTAGGCGTCTTCCTTGGTATAGCCCTCCGACCTCTTGGTGTCGGCGAATTCCACCATCACGATCGCTCCGTCGATCAGCATCCCCAAACCCAGCAGCAGTCCGAAGATCACCATGAAGTTGTAGGTGAACCCCATCGCCGAAATGATGATGAAAGCAAACAGGAAGGAGAATGGTACAGCCAGTGTCACCAGAATGCCGGACCGAATGCCCACGGCCGCTACCACCACAATGAGTACCAGGACCATTGATGTGACCATATTGCCCTGCAGACCCAGGTTCTGCTCGAGCACAATCGGCGCTGTGTTGTTCATGTAGGAGATCGTGACCGCGGGAGGCAGCGTTGGCAGCATGTTCTCCACGATCTGGTCGATCTTGTCCATGGCGGCGATCAGGTTGGCACCCTTGCGCTTCTGCACGTTGATCGAGATGGAACGCTCACCGTTGGCAAAGGAGTAGCGTTCGGCATCCTTGAACGTGCGGCGCACCTCGGCGATGTCGCTGAGTGTCAGTACGCCGTTCTGATTGGCCGCGACAGGCAACTCGAACAGATCTTCCTGGGTCTCGATCAGTCCAGGCAGTTTCACTGAAAAGCTGCCCTGTTCGGATTTCATGGCGCCAGCAGGGATCAGCCGATTGTTGTTCGTCACTGCCTGCACGATCTGCTGATTGGTGATGCCATAGGTTTCCAGTTGTGCCGGATCGATGATCGCTTCCAGCAGTTCTTCGCGATTACCTACCATGTCGGCAGACATGATTTCCGGCAGCGTCTCGATCGCGCGTTGCAGATCCTCCGCCACTCTCAGCAGTACGCGTTCCGGTACGTCGGCGCCGCTGATGGCAATCTGTACGACCGGCACCGTCGCCGCGGAGACTTCCTGCACGATCGGTTCTTCCGTGGACTGCGGGAACCTCGCCTGTGCGCGGTCGATCGCAGAGCGCGTGTCGATCAGCGCCTGCGATGAGTCGAAACTCACGTCGAACTCGACGATGACAGTGGCCGCGCCCTCGCTGGAGAAAGACCCGATCTGCGTAATGCCCTCGACCGACTTCAGTTCGACTTCGGTCGGCTTGGCAAGCAGCCGTTCGGCGTCCTCGGGAGAAATGCCTTCGTGGATGATGGTCGTCACGATCACCGGAACGGTCACGTCCGGATTCAATTCGACTGGAATGGACAGGTAAGAGATCCACCCAGCCAGCATGATCATCACGAAGATACTGAGCGTCGTTCTCGCCCTGGAGATGGAAGCTTTTATATAACGCATGGCATGAGTCCCTGGTTATAGTGATGATTCGGTGAGTGAAGACCAGCTGAAATCCGGGTTCACAGTCTGACCCGGGAAAACGATTTCCTGACCATGGGTGATCAGCACGCTGCTGCTCGGCAATCCGGTCACCCACATGCCTGGATCGACACTGGTGTTCTCGCCGATGACCTTCACTTCTGCGAATTGCACGACATTGGTCTGGTCGATGAGTTTGACGCCGATCGCGCCTGCATCGTTCATGGTCAGTGCTGAGGGTGGAATCAGTTGAGCCGGTGTCTCACTGGCGGCGACGAAAATTTCTGCCGTGATGCCCTGACGGATCGAGTTTTCCGAACCCGCAATTTCCACTTCAATCGCATAGCTGCGTGACGTGGGGTCGGCCGCACGGGAGATGTAGGTCAATTCACCCTGCACCTGTTCACCTGTCAGCAACTCCGCAGAGACCTGTGCTCCAAGCACGAGCTTGCCGACGTCCTGTTCTGTCACCAGACCGACCAGCAGCATCGGAGTATCGTCGAGCAATGTGGCACACGTGCCCCCCATGTCCATCAGATCGCCTACTTCAACGGCACGTGTCTCCATGATGCCAGCAAAGGGTGCGGTGATCTGGGTGCGCTCCAGTGCCAGTTCCGCACGCTTGACTGCCGCCACTGCAGCATCGAGCGTGGTCTTGAGCTGGGCAATGCCGACACGGGACTGCAAGCCGCGCTCCTGCAAATCGAGGGCACCGTTGTATTCCAGTTGAGCCTCTTCCTGCCGACTACGCGCTTCCTGCAGATCGGTCGCGCGACTGTCGACCGCAATCTCGCACAGCACATCTCCGGCATTGACTCGGGCGCCGCGAGCAACCGGTGTCGCGATCACCCGGCCTGCTGCTTCTGCGCGAACCTCTACCAGACGGAAGGCCTTGGTCTGACCTCGGACACGTACGCGTTCGACAAAATTGCGTTCATTGATTCTGGCGACCCGAACCGTGAAGCTCTGGTTGTCGTTGGTGATTGCAGCATTTCCGGAAACAGCATTGACCGTGCGGTCGTTCTCGGGAAGGGCGTAACCATCATCAAGCGCGCCACGATCCCGGGGGAGGGCCATCCATATGACAACTACAGCAATCAGACCGAGGGCCACTACGTGTTTTAATTTCACTTCAGTCTCCAGTTCTTATGATTCCCCGACATGGACGTTTTCGCAGATGCTGCAACGGGTAGCCGGTTGGTCTTGATAGATAGTACGGCTGAGCAGAAGCGATGGATCGTGCGTTCGCGTCATGGCCAAAGCTCAGAGTGCAATGTGTGGTTAGAAAGGCTGTTGTTTTCTATTGTTGTGGTGTTGATGACTGTTGCGGCAGACGGGGCTCGAATTCGCGCGGGATTATATCTTCTCGATCACGCTGATCCATCCTCTTTTAGTGTTACGTATTGTAACTAAGTAATGTGCCATTGCAACGCCAATTATCGCGCGTATTTTCGGTCTGACGTGAGAACTGGAGTAGAATCCTGCGATCGTCAAAAAAGGGGCCGGACAGGAAGGTGAACATGAAGGATATCAGCGGAAAAGTAGCAATTGTCACAGGATCGGGCACGGGTGTGGGTGCTGCCACTGCGCGGCTGCTCGCGTCACAGGGTTGTCACGTTGTCATCAACTACAGTCGCAGTGCTGAAGCTGCCGAAAAGGTGGCGCGTGAGTGCGAAGCGCTGGGGGTGCAGACACTCACATGCAGAGCCAATGTTGCAGATGATACCGACTGTCGAGCCATGGTTGATCGGGCTCTGAGCAAGTGGGGACATGTGGACATTCTGGTCAACAACGCCGGGACGACAAAGTTCTGTGATCATCGCCACCTCGAAGGGCTGTCATCTGATGATTTTCTGAGCATCTACGGCGTCAATGTCGTCGGTCCGTTCCAGATGATTCGCGCCGTGGCCAAAGCCATGCAATCACAACCCGAGGGAGGCGTCGTGGTCAATGTGGCATCGACAGCCGCCGTCACAGGCATTGGCAGCTCAGTCGCCTACGCGGCATCGAAAGGCGCGCTGGTGACAATGACTCTGTCCTTGGCCCGTGCGCTTGGACCGGAGATTCGCATCAATGCGGTCTGCCCGGGATTCATTCAGGGCGATTGGTTGCGAGAAGGGCTGGGTGATGAGCAGTACGAGGCGGCGAAGAGTCATAACGAGCGCAACGCTCCGTTGGGTGTGACGGCCTGCCCCGACACTGTGGCCGATGCAATTCTGCACTTCATCACCGGGCCCCAGATCATCACGGGAGAAACCCTGATGGTGGACGGTGGCCGTCATCTCAATTCCGTCCCGTTGGGGCGTCGCTGAAAGCTTTCGGGAGTCATGTGATGATCACTCTGTTGCGCGTTTTTCCTCCAGCATTGCTCTATCTGAATGGCGTCATCTATCTATGGGTGGGCTGGCTGTTCATCAGCGATCCGGTGACCTGGCTGGAGGCACTGGGAGTGACTCTGGTCTCGGATCTGGGAATCACGGATCTGCGCGCAGTCTACGGCGGTTTCATCACCGGGTTCGGACTCTTCCTGCTGCTCTGTGGCTGGAAGAGTGAGTGGGTCGGGCCTGGTGTGTGGCTTCTGGTACTGACCTATGCCGGACTGGTGGCGGCGCGCAGCTGGGGAGTTCTGGTGGAGGGTCAGTACAACGATTTGGTCATGCAGATTTATATCGCGGAGTGGATCTCTCTGGTGTTGTCGCTGCTGGCCATGTTCTGTTTGCGCAGGCGCTGATTCTGTGGGAGCGAGCAGGCTCGCTCCCACAGAATCAGCGTGCGACCGGCTTTTTCTGCAGTTTGCGCTGCAGGGTGCGGCGATGCATCTTCAGCTGTCGCGCCGTCTCCGAGATATTGCCGTCGTTCTCCTTCAAGATTTTCTGAATGTGCTCCCACTCCAGGCGTCGCACCGACATCGGTTCCTGTATTGACGCACTGTTCTCGGTGCCGCCTTCGCTGTCCTGTACGAGTGCTGCGAGAATCTCATCGGCATCAGCGGGCTTCGACAGGTAGTTGTTGGCGCCCAGTTTGATCGCCTCGACTGCCGTGGCAATGCTCGCGTAGCCCGTGAGCACGAGAATCTGCATGGCCGGGTTCAGCTGCTTGAGCAGCGGAATCAGTGGCAGAGAGGAATGTCCGCTCAGATTCAGATCCAGAATGGCGTGATCGAATACCTCGGTTTTCATGCACTGTGTGGCAGCAGGCAGGCTGGCAGCATGCAGGATCT
>MGYS01000014.1:0-4451 GCA_001802565.1 Gammaproteobacteria bacterium RIFCSPLOWO2_02_FULL_57_10
CGATGTCCAGGTGCGCCCAGTGGAACTTCTTCGTGAAACGCGCCAGGAAGCAGGCCGCCGTGATAGTGCCCGCACGCGGGCCGCCGATGTTGGCGATGTCGGCGAAGTTGCTGTCGAGCAAGGACTGGTACTCTTCCCAGAGGGGCAGTTGCCACACAAAGTCCAGCGTCTGCTGACTGAGTTCCAACAGCTCATTGGCCAGAGGCTGGTGATTGCTGAGCAGGGCGCTGGTCTGGTCGCCAAACGTGGCAACAGCGGCGCCGGTGAGCGTGGCGATGTCGATGACAGTCTTCGGCTTGAAGCGCTCGACATAGGTCAGAGCGTCGCACAATACCAAGCGGCCCTCGGCGTCGGTGTTCAGAATCTCGATGGTCTGGCCGGACATGCTGGTCACGATGTCGCCCGGCTTGGTGGCCTTGCCGCTGGGCATATTCTCTGCGGCAGCAATGACGCCGATCACGTTGATGCCCAGTCCCAGTTCGGCCACCGCTGTCATGGTGCCGATCACGCTGGCGGCGCCGCACATGTCGAACTTCATCTCGTCCATGCCAAGGCCTGGTTTGAGACTGATGCCGCCGGTGTCGAAAGTGATGCCCTTGCCGACCAGCACGTACGGTTTGCTGTCAGCCTTGGTCGCACCCTTGTATTCGATGATGATGAGTTTCGCTTCTTCCTTGGAGCCAGCGCTGACGGAGAGCAGAGAGCCCATGCCCAGCTTTTCCATCTGCTTTTCGGTCAACACCTTGGTAGTCAGTGATTTGTAGTGACCCGCCAGTTTCACGGCAGTGTCGGCCAGATAGGTAGGTGTGCAGATGTTGCCAGGGAGATTCCCCAGTTCCTTCGCGGCACTGACGCCCTTGGCGATGCTCTCGCCCGCTTTCAATGCTTCGGTGACAGCCTTGCGATTCGCCTCGGCCGCAGCGCTCAGGGCAATGGCTTTGAGGGCATGAACAGGTTTTTTCTTGCTCTTGGTCTGATCGTATTGATAGGCGCAGTTGTCACATTCCTGCACCAGCAGTGTGGTGGCCCAGGTGGCATCGCGATCTTTCAGCGGCAGCTCTGCCAGTGTGAATACCGCGTCCTTTGCTGTGGACTTGAGAAGCGCCTTGATCGCCGCATTGACGAGTTTGCGATAGTTGCGTGCGTCCAGTGCTCCCTCATCGCCACAGCCGACGAGCAGAATGCGCTTCGCATCGCCCGAGCGTGGGTGGATGAACAGGGAATCACCGATCTTGCCGCTGACGTCGCCGGAGCCAACCACACGGCTGATCTCGCCATCAAGCAGCTGGTCTGCCGCGGTGGCCTGGGCCGTGAGTTTGCCTTTGGTCCAGACGCCGAGAACGAGACAGTCGGTGGCTTTCGTGGCGGTGCTGGCGGGCAGTAGTGAATATTTCATGATCGTTGGCTTCCTGGCGCTGCTGATGGGTGTGGGGACTAAAGACAGGGGCACAATCCTAAAGATATTCAGTGGGTTAAGCAAGGGCGAGGAGTTGTTGCACCCTGTGGGAGCGGGCCCTGCCCGCGATGGAGTCCTGCGTCAGAGATATCGCGGGCAGGGCCCGCTCCCACAGGGGTAAGCGGATCGCAGTCCGGCCAAAGAGGTGTACTTATACAGGCGTGCTGATTAGAATTGGCGGCCTTCGAACAGCCGTATCGATTCACGCAAACGGGGTCACAATGCCACGCGTCAAGATCAACATGCCGGAAGAATTCATATTCACGATGCGCTATCCGGTGGGCATCAGCGATCTCAACTACGCCAGACATCTGAACAGTGTTGCCATGGTGCACATTATTCATGAGGCGCGTCTGCAGTTTCTCGCCAATCTGGGTTTCACCGAAGCGAACATTTTCGGACTGGGCATGGTGGTGACGGATCTGGCGGTGGACTATCGCTCCGAATCCTTCGCCAGTGACCTCCTGATCATTGATGTCGGGGTGGGACGTTTCAATCGCTACGGCTTCGACATCTGCTTTCAGATAACCAACTCGGCTCTTGACCGTGTGGTCTGCAATGCCAAGATGGGCGTCGTGTTCTTCGATTTCGACAAACACAAGATTGCCCTGATTCCCCGTGCATTTCGCGAGATGCTCGGGCAGTCAGAGGAGTCACTCTGAGCAACGCTGACGAACGGATACTGCCGTGATCATAATTCGTTATCTGGGCCGACAGATTCTTCAGGTGATGGCTGCGGTCACTGTCATTCTGCTCGTCGTCGCGATGATTACCCGCTTCCTGCAGTATCTGGGGCAGGCAGTGGCGGGTGAGATCACGTCCGACATTCTACTGTTGCTGATGCTGTATCGTTTACCCGAATTCCTCCTCGTCATTCTTCCCTTCGCGTTGTTCCTCGCCATACTGCTGGCCTATGGTCGGATGTATGCCGACAACGAAATGACTGTGCTTGGTGCGTGCGGCATGAGCCAGCGGCGACTCGTGGTAACGACGTTGCTGTGTTCGTCCATTGTGGCGGTAATCGTTGGTGCACTCAGCCTGCAGGTGGCGCCACGAGGGCTGCAGAACACCGAACAACTGATGCAGAGTCAGGAGGAATTGACCGAGCTCGATCTGATCGTGGCCGGGCAGTTTCAGGACTTTGCCGATGGCCTGCGCACCACTTACGCCGAGACCATCAGCGTGGAGGAGGCGGGGCGTCAGATCAACAATACCTTTGTGGCATGGCGACGACCTGACTCCAATGAAAGTGAGGCAGGCGTGCGGATCATCGTCGCGGAAAGTGCGCGTCCGGTGATCGAGGAGGCCAGCGGCAGGCGTTTCATGCTGCTGGAGAACGGCTATCTCTACGATGGCGTGCCAGGACAGGCGGATTATCTGGTGACTCAGTTTCAGGAGCAGGCGCTGCTGCTGCCCGAGCAGGCGCCCATCGAGAACGTGGTGCGTGAGAAGGCACTGCCAACAGAGCAGCTGTGGAGATCGGAAGATCCTGAACAGCAGGCTGAATTGCAGTGGCGATTTTCGGTGATGCTGTTGATCCCGGTACTGACACTGATTGCCGTCCCTCTGAGTCGAGTCGATCCACGCCAGGGGCGTTACAGCAAACTCGTGCCTGCCGCCATCATCTACGCGGGATACTACGTGCTGCTTCAGGTCGCCATGGATCTCACAGGGGAAGGGGACATTTCTCCCATGATCGGTCTGTGGTGGGTGCATGGGCTCTTCCTGCTCTTTGGTTTGTACCTGCTCTTCGGTCTCCCCGGCCGACGACGGTCAGCGTGAGGAGGCAGCCATGAACAGACTGGACGCCTACATCGGCAAGAGTGTTGTGCTGGCCATGCTGGTGGTGATGGCGCTGATGAGCAGCCTGGATTTCATCTTCACGCTCGCTGATGAGCTCGGCAGCAACACCGACAACTACAGCGCTGCCGATGCACTCTTCTTCACTCTGCGCATCATGCCCACCGGCATCTACGAGATGTTGCCATTCTCTGCACTCGGCGGGGCGCTGATCGGTCTTGGCATTCTGGCTTCCAACAACGAACTGGTCGTGATGCAGGCGGCTGGCGTGAGCACGTCGCGAATCGTCTGGGCTGTCACCAAGCCTACATTGGGCGTGATGGTGATCAGTCTCGTGCTCGGAGAATTCGTGGCGCCTCAACTTGAACAGCGTGCGCAGAGCGATCTCGCCATTATCGAAAGTGGTGGGCAGGCACTAAGCTCGGCTGGTGGTGATTGGCGCAAGATCGGCAACGAGTTCATTCACATCAACGTGATTCTGCCCGGTGGAGATGAGCTGCAGGGAGTCACGCGATATGTGCTGGACGATCGCCGTCGCGTGCAGAGCAGCAGCTTTGCAACCAGTGCGCGCTACATTCGGGATTCAGGTGAGCCCTTCTGGCGCTTGATGGGCGTGCGAGAGACTCGTTTTGGCAACGGGGAGATCGCGGTATCGCAATACGAGACACTGGACTGGCGCGTCGACATGTCACCGGAATTGTTGAGCGTGCTGTTGGTAGAGCCGGAGCGACAGTCGATCTCCGGCCTGTATCGCTTCGCGCAGTATTTCGAGAACGAGGGGCTGGAGAGCAGCAGTTACTATCTGGCGTTCTGGAAGAAACTGCTGCAGCCGCTGGCGACAGCTTCGCTGGTGTTGCTGGCTATATCGTTCGTGTTCGGTCCGCTGCGCGGTGCGACGATGGGCTTCCGTGTGTTCGTGGCAATCAGCATCGGTCTCGGCTTCACCATCGTGCAGCGCATGATGGGCCCCGCGAGCCTGCTCTACGGATTCGATCCGCTGGTGGCGGTACTCGTCCCGATTCTCTTGTGCCTTCTCGCCGGAATCTATCTGCTGCGAAGAGTGTAAATCCACATCTGCCAATGTGGGAGCGAGCCCTGCTCGCGATTTTCTTTCCATGGCTCCCTTCGAACGGTGGCGGGAGGCAGCAGAATGGGCCTGCTGCCTCCCGGTGCCGATAGAAACTGCGAAAATGAA
>MGYS01000014.1:4482-5352 GCA_001802565.1 Gammaproteobacteria bacterium RIFCSPLOWO2_02_FULL_57_10
CCATTGCGGATTCAGAACGGTCGTGCGCTTTTGGGAAGGAGCAGCACGCGGGTGCCGGAAAGCTTGTCGTGCAGGGCATCGCCGTTGGGATCCACGTACAGCCACAGATAACCCAGCCCCAGACAGAAGAATGCGGGCCAGGCCAGCAGGAAGCGCAACAAGCCCTGTTGAAAAGACACCAGGCCCCCTGTGGCGCTCACGGTCTTGATGCGCCAGGCGATCATGCCCAGCGTCTGGCCGGTACGCATCCAGAACCAGATGTAGAAGGTGGCGGCACTGCCTGCCTCGCCAGCGAAGATGATCACATCCAGTACCGGGTTGGTGACGACACGACCATCGACAAGCTGGCTGGTGTCCGGCCCTACGATGAACTGCACCGCAAACCCCATCACCATCCAGATCGCGAAGACCAGAAATGCATCGTAGAGCAGGGCGGCGAGGCGACGCAGAAGGCCCGCTGTTCTCTCGGGTTCTGCGTCGCCGGATGCGTTTTCGTCGACCTGCGTCTCGCTCATCGGATCAGAGTTCCTTCACAGCGACGATCAGCTCGTTGACAGCTTTCTGGCCATCGCCGAACAGCATGCGGGTGTTGTCGAGCAGGAACAGCGGATTCTCCACGCCGGAGAAGCCGGTACCGCGACCACGCTTGATGACGATGACGTTGTCGGATTGTTCCGCGTTGAGAATCGGCATGCCGAACAGCGGGCTGCTCGGGTCGTTCTTGGCGGCGGGGTTCACGACGTCGTTGGCGCCGATCACCAGTGTCACGGTGGTGTTCTGGAAGTCAGCGTTGATGTCTTCCATGTCATAGATCAGATCGTAGGGCACGCCCGCTTCTGCAAGCAGCACGTTCATGTGACCGGGCATGCG
>MGYS01000014.1:5436-9690 GCA_001802565.1 Gammaproteobacteria bacterium RIFCSPLOWO2_02_FULL_57_10
GGCTCGCATACGCCATCATGATGCCCACGTCCTGACCCTGAATTTCCTTCATCGAGCCGCCGCCTTCACCGGCTTCGGAAGCGGCGACTGTCGTGGTGCCGAAACCGCTGAAGAATACATTGCTGACGGAGCGATTCATCGCCTTGGCCATCAGGTGTGTCAGCAGGCTGCCTGCGGAACCCACCACGGTACCGGCGATGATCATCGCTGCGTTGCCCAGCACGTAACCCTCGAAGCCTACTGCGAGACCTGTCAGCGCGTTGAACAGTGAAATGATGACGGGCATGTCCGCACCGCCCACCGGCACGGTGATGAACACACCGAGCACAAGCGCCAGCGCGAAGAACACGATGATCGGCATCATCTCGCCGGTGTAGTACACCGCGACAGCGAAACCGACCAGCACGATCGCCAGGATCAGATTGATGAGCTGCTGTTGTGGCAACAACTTGCTGGTATTCAGGCGACCATCGAGCTTCGCCCAGGCGATGATGCTGCCGCTGAACGCGATGGTGCCGATAATGGCGCCAAGTATCGCCAAAATGGTGATATCCACACCCATCGCTTCTGCGATGGTGGTGGGGTGTGGCGTCAGTTCCTGCAGGCCGATGGATTGCAGCATGCTGGTGGGCTCGGCGCCACGGGCGACTTCACCCTGGGCCTTGAGCAGTTCCACCGCAGCGATCGTCGCCGCCGCGCCGCCGCCCATGCCGTTGTACATGGCGATCATCTGTGGCATGTCGGTCATCGCGACCTTCTTGCCAGTGACATAGGCATAGCCGCCACCGATCGCAATGGCGATGATGATCAGGATGTAGTTGGTCACTGCCTGGGGATTGTCGGACAGCTCCGGTGCCAGGAAGGTCACCAGTGTTGCCAGCACCATGCCGATACCGGCCCAGTGAATGCCGCGTCGCGCAGTCACCGGCGAACTCATCTGCTTGAGACCGAGAATGAACAGCACCGCTGCGAGGAAATAGGTTGCCTGAATAAGGATACTCATTTATTTCTTCTCCCCGGCAACGTCTTTCTTGCCACTGGATTTGAACATCTCCAGCATGCGCTCGGTGACGACATAGCCGCCCACCGCGTTACCCGCTGCCAGCAGCACGGCGATGAAACCGATGGCCTGCTGGGTTGGATTCTCGGCAATCCCCAGCGCAATCATTGCACCGACGAGCACGATGCCGTGCACGAAGTTGGAACCCGACATCAGGGGCGTATGGAGGATAACCGGCACCTTGCTGATGATCTCGTAGCCGGTGAATCCGGCGAGCATGAAGATGTATAACGCAGCCAGTCCTTCAATCATTTTGCACCCCCTTCCATTCTGCTTTTCACGGCAGCACTGACCACTTCACCCGCGTGAGTGATCAGACTGTCCCTGAGAATCTGGTCTTCCAGATCGATATTGATGTTGCCGTCCTTGATCATCAGTGTGATCAGGTTGAGCAGGTTCTTTGCATACAGTTCACTGGCATGACCACTCACGGTACTCGGCACGTTGAGCGGGCCGTGAATCTTGACGCGGTTGTGCACGATGGTCTGATCCGGCACGGTCAGTTCGCAGTTGCCGCCGCCTTCTGCAGCGAGATCGACGATGACGGACCCACCCTTCATGCGCTCCACCATCTCGCGCGTGATGATCTTCGGTGACGGACGACCGGGAATCGCTGCAGTGGTGATGACCACGTCCGCTGCCGCAACGTGATTGGCGAGGATGGCCTGTTGCTGGGCCTTCTCTTCTGCAGTCAGTTCGCGCGCGTAGCCGCCGGTGCCTTCTGCCTTGATGTCGATGTCGACGAATTTTGCGCCGAGAGACTCGACCTGATCCTTCACGGCTGCGCGCACGTCATAACCTTCGACAATCGCCCCGAGTCGACGTGCGGTAGCGATGGCCTGGAGACCCGCGACACCCGCGCCGATGATCAGCACCTTGGAAGGACGTACGGTACCGGCAGCGGTAGTCAGCATCGGGAAGAACTTGCCGAGCAATGTGCTGGCGATCAGCACGGCCTTGTATCCCGCGATCGACGCCTGCGAGGACAGCGCATCCATGGCCTGCGCTCTGGAGATACGTGGAATCATTTCCATGGAGAACGCGGAGATATTCTTCTCCTGCAGTCGTTTGAAGCGATCAGTATCGGAATACGGATTGAGATAACCAATCAGAATGGAACCGGATTTGAGCTGCTCGATCTGTGCTCCTGTCAACGGGTTCACGGTCATCAGCACATCGGCACTGCGATAAAGTGTGCTCTGGTCGCTGACGATATCGGCGCCGACATAGTCGTTGTCGCCATAGCCGGCCGACTCGCCTGCACCGCTTTCGATGCTGACGCTCACACCCATGGCGGTCAGTCGTTTGACGACATCCGGCACCAGTGCGACTCGTTGTTCCCCCGCGCGTACCTCTTTTGGCACGCATACCCGTATCGTCATTGCATCCACCCCATGTGAGCACTCAAAAAGTGCGCGAAGTATAACCTGATACGGGATGGGAATGAATTGCGGGAAGCGTTGGGCCGTGCGTGTGCGAAGACCGGCAGAGAGTCTTCATACGCGTGTCGCTGGAGGCCGCCATTTTCGGGGTTATGGTGAGGTGCTTTATTTGTTAGAATCGGCTCCCCTTTACGCTGCTCAGGCAGCCGGATGAACACGTCATATGAGTACAAGCACTTCTGGCTTACAACCCCAAGGTCGCCACATCAAACTCCTGGATACCACGCTGCGTGATGGCGAACAGACGCAGGGTGTGTCCTTTGCCGCCAAGGAAAAGCTCAACATTGCCCGTGCCCTGCTGCAGTCGTTGAAGGTGGACCGTATCGAAGTCGCATCCGCCCGTGTCTCCGACGGTGAGAAGAAGGCCGTCGTCGATATCAATGCCTGGGCTGCCAAAGAAGGTTACCTGGACAGGGTGGAAGTGCTCGGCTTCGTGGACCACAAGATGAGTGTGGACTGGGTGGTCGAAACGGGCGGGCGCGTCATCAACCTGCTGGCCAAGGGCAGCGAGAAACACTGCCGCGAACAGCTCGGTCGCACACTGCCAGAGCATGTGGCAGACATCCGTCGCACGGTTGCCTATGCGCAGGAACAGGGTTTGAAGGTCAATATCTATCTGGAAGACTGGTCCAATGGCTACCAGGACAGTCGTGACTATGTGTTCGGTCTGCTGGAAGGTATCCGTGACGTTGGCATTGCCGACTTCATGCTGCCTGATACTCTCGGCGTGATGACACCCGACGAAGTCTACAGTGCCATGACTGACATGATCTCGCGCTTCCCCGATCTGGAATTCGATTTCCATCCGCACAATGACTACGGCCTGGCGACCGCGAACGTGATGGCGGCGGTGAAGGCCGGCATCAACACCATTCACTGCACGGTGAATTGTCTTGGCGAGCGTGCGGGCAATGCGTCTCTTGCAGAGGTGGCGGTCGTGCTCAGGGACAAGATGGGCATGACGTTGTCGATCGATGAAACGCGCATCGGTTTGCTCAGTCGCATGGTGGAGAATTTTTCCGGCAAGTGGGTCGCCGCCAATGCGCCCATCGTCGGCGCCGATGTCTTCACGCAGACCGCTGGCATTCATGCCGACGGCGATCTCAAGGGTGGGCTCTACATCACCGCACTGCGTCCCGAGCGTTTCGCGCGCAAGCGCATCTACGCGCTGGGCAAGATGAGTGGCAAGGCCTCGCTCGCCAACAATCTGGAGGAGCTCGGACTCACACTTTCAGCCGAGGATCAGGCGAAGGTACTCAAGCGCATCGTCAAGCTGGGTGACTCGAAGGAAGTGATCACGGTGGATGATCTGCCATTCATCATTGCCGACGTGCTGGAAAGTCGCGACTACAACTACACGCGCCTGCTCAATTGTTACATCACCAGCGGTCTCGATGTGGAGAGCACTGCCAGCATTCGCGTGAACATCGAGGGCAAGGAATACAGTGGCTCCGGCTCGGGCAACGGCGGCTTCGCAGCATTCATCAACGCGATCAGCAGCATTCTGGCAACGCGCAAGTTCGTGATGCCCGCGCTGATCGATTATGAAGTGCATATCCCGCGCGGCGGAAATACCAGTGCGCTTACCGAGTGCATCATCACCTGGAGCAACGATGGTCGTGAGCTGAAGACGCGCGGCGTGGATTCCAACCAGGTGCTGGCGGCGGTGAAGGCGACACTGCGCATGATCAATATCAGGATGCATACGCAGCAGGGTTGATCAAACTTCATGTGTGGGAGCGGGCCTTGCCC
>MGYS01000014.1:9698-17994 GCA_001802565.1 Gammaproteobacteria bacterium RIFCSPLOWO2_02_FULL_57_10
ACAGTGTATTTCTTTACACTGGCAGTTTCTTCAGTTCTGCCACCACCAGATCACCGAAGGAGCTGGTATCGATCATCTTGATACCCGCACCTGGCTTGGACAGGTCCGGTGTCGAATAACCCTGTGCGAATACGCTTTGCATCGCGTGCCACACATTCTTCGCTTCCTTGTCCATGCCGAAACTCATCTCCAGCATCATGGCGACAGAACCGATCATGGAATACGGGTTCGCAATGTTCTTGCCGGCGATATCCGGCGCAGATCCGTGTGACGGCTCGTAGTACGCCTTGTCATCGCCCAGACAGGCAGAAGGCATTAGACCGAGCGAGCCGAGAATGCCACCACCCTGGTCGCTGAGAATGTCGCCAAACATGTTCTCCATCACCATCACGTCGAACTGGCGTGGGTTCAGGCACAAATAGGTTGCAGCCGCATCGACGAGGATGTGGACCACCTTGACCTCGGGATAATCCTTCGCAACCTCTTCAATGATTTCGTTCCACAACACGCTCGATTTCAGCACATTGCTCTTGTGGATGTTGTGCAGCACTTTCTTGCGCTTCATCGCCGTGTCGAAAGCCACGATGGCAATGCGACGGATCTGTTCTTCGTCGTATTCCAGGGTTTCCTTCACGTAGCGCAGACCCTTGTCATTGACACCGCTTTCCTTCTCGCCGAAATACAGACCACCGACCAGTTCACGGATGATCATGATGTCGATGCCGTCACCGATGATCTCTTTCTTCAGCGGAGAGAAATGCGCCAGTCCCTGTGGCAGGAACACGGGTCGGAAATTCGCGTAGGTGTTGTAACGACGACGCAGTGGCAGCAGGGCGCCGCGCTCTGGTTGCTTGTCGACTGGAATCTTCTTGGAGTCTTCGTGATTGAGTCCGATCGGCCCCTTCAGGATGGCATCGGCCTCGTCGCACACTTTCTTGGTCTGTTCGGGGAACGGATCGCCGCACTCGAAGTAGGCACTGGCACCGAAGGGCGTGTGGATGAGTTCGAATTCCACATCATTGCGTTCTTCGACGAGTTTGAGAACCTTGACGGCTTCGACCATGATTTCCGGGCCGATGCCATCACCATCCAATAGTGCGATCTTGTACTTGCTCATGAGAGTCCTGATTTATTTTGCGCGGTCCGTGGACCGGTGCCAAGAAAGATACCGGGGTAAAACCGGGGGTAAAAACAGGCGCGTAATCTACCACGGGGTCACTGACGCTAACAAGGCGAAGGGGGTCAAGCGGAAACGATTGGCTATCGGCTTTTCAGGTCAGAGCAAGTCAGGTTCGATGGACTGCGAGGTCATTTCTGTCGACTTGCTCCTTGAATAGTTCTTGCGGTAGTGACTAGAACAACACTGAAACCTGTCTAATGAAGATAATGGCGAGAATCGCGACGATTATGTAAGTGATCGAGTCGCCCACGTCCATCCCAAAGAATTTCTTGGGCTTTTGCTGCTTATCATTATAGCTCATTGACCCAAGTCTCCATGGCCGAGAAAGCGCGCATTGTTACACAGGTCTTGGAAGATTGACCATACTGAGCCGTCGATTCTGGGGTCGTTTTGGTATCAAATTCATTACTTTGAGACTGAATTCTCCTCAATTGCCGCAGGCTCTGCTGGTCATGAACGATGGCGAGTAGGTAGTACTGCGGGTGCCTTATCCCATGGGGTTCTATACCAAGTGGCTGGACGGGCGCATCGACGATCCGGATGCCGGGTGGAAGGGGCGAGGCCTGTGGGCGACCATCAGTTCCCGCGCGCCATTCCACATGGAAACCGGCGCCGGAACGACCAGCAAGGTCTATCACTTCCAGCTGCGGCCTGATCCATTGGCGCGCTGAATCGGTGCCCGGCCTGACAGGGTGCTCAGGCCGGGTGCGGGTTTCGCTTCAGTCCGCAGTCGATGTATTGCTGTCGGCCGCCAGGATTTTCGGGTGCGCCAGCAGCCACTCCACTACCTTGGCGTTGAATGAGTCGGAGAGCGCGGGGATATGCGGGCCATCTGCGATGGTCCACAGCTCGGTGGAGCCCCCAATCCGGCAGTTGTCATCGTAACGGGTCACAGTGGTTTCCAGGCCGGCAAGATCCGCTTCAAGATCCAGCGTGCCTGTGATCGTGCCTTCCAGCGAGCAGCCGTTATACCCAGCCCAACGCTGCACGGTTTCGACTGCACCTGGATAGATATTCCCGCGGATATCGCTGCCACCATAGGCAATCGTGCCATCCGCAGTGCCATGAATCTGCAGGATGTGAACGGGATTGTCGGGGGCTGGTTGTACATCCGTCGCCTCGGCGCCCGCGAGACTGGCAATGCCTGCGATCACGTCCGAGTGATCGTGCGCCGCTCGGTAGGACATGAAGCCGCCGTTGGAGTGACCAATCAGGTACACGCGGCGCTCGTCGATGCTGTACTGCGACTTCACCGTGTTGATGATGGACAGCACGTAAGCGGAGTCGTCCAGGTCTGCGGCGAAGAAGTTGCAGCACGCTTTCGACGCATTCCAGAAGCGGCTGTTTCTGCCTTCGGCTTCCTGCGTGCCATCCGGAGTCACGAGAATGAAGCCGTAACGATCTGCCAGGGTGCTGAACTTCATGTACTCATCCTGACCGGCACCGCTGGAGCCGTATCCGTGCAGCAGAACGACCAGCGGCACTGGCGTGTTGCTGGCGTAATTGGCGGGTATGGTCAGAGGGACGGCGCCCCGACCCGCGTCGATGGTGGTCTGGGCCCACACCGCTGGAGCGATGAGAATGGTGGTGAGCAGCGAGAGCAGGGCTCTCTTGTACACTTGCATGGCAGTTCCCCCTTTGAGTCCGCCCGGCGGGCGAATAATGTGACGAGCGTGATATCACAATCCCCAAACACCGGCAAGGCTGGTAAGATTCGCGCCCGGATGCGACAACCAGACGTCTCAGTCCTCCGACCTGACCTACAGACCCAGCCACTGCCATTGATGGAGCACCATGATCAGCAACGATGTCCTGCGCCGTATTCGCTATACCTTCGACTATAGCGATTCCCAGATGATGGAGCTGTTCGCCCATGCGGACCACGAGGTCAGCCGTGAGCAGGTCTGCAGCTGGCTCAAGCAGGAGGAAGACCCAGGTTATGCGGAGATGACCGACAAGCTGCTCGCGACTTTCCTCAACGGCATGATCAATGCGTTGCGCGGCCGCCGAGAGGGTGCCCAGCCCGTGCCGGAAGAGAGATTGACCAACAACATGATTCTGATGAAGTTGCGCATCGCACTCGATCTGCAGTCCGAAGATGTCCTGGCACTCCTCGAATCCGTCGGTCTCAGCTTCAGCAAGCATGAACTCTCTGCGTTGTTTCGCAAGCCGGGACACAAGCATTACCGTGTGTGCGAAGATCAGGTGCTGCGCAACTTCTTGAAGGGACTGCAGCAGCATTTTCGGGAAAGTGCCACGTCTGATTCTCCGGAGCAGTGAGCCCGGTGCCCCAGCAGTTCATCGCAGATACCGGTAATCTCTACGCGGATCTGTCCGAGTACTACGATCAATTCTGTGCTGAAGTCGATTACGCCAGGCAGTGTGAATTTGCCGAGCGCGCCTTCGCCTGTTTTGCGTCTTCCGGCGGGCGAGAGTACCTGGACCTTGCCTGTGGTACCGGTCAGCATCTCGCGGACATGCAGCGGCGTGGCTTTGTGGCGAGTGGGCTCGATAACAGCGCGCACATGCTGGCGCAGGCTCAGCTGCGCTGCCCTGACGCGCAACTGCTGCTCTGCGATATCGCTGCATTCGAGCAGGTCGCACAATTCGATCTGATCACCTGCTTTCTCTATTCGATTCACTACAGTCGCCCGACTGCGGCACTTGCACAAACCCTGCGGCGCGCGTGGCTCGCGCTGAAACCGGGCGGGCTCTTTCTGTTCAATGCGGTGGATGTCGCTGGTATTCGCAATGACAAGCGCGTCACGACACAACTGCAACACGAAGATGCGAGCCTGCGATTCGAGTCAGGGTGGGAATATCGTGGAGAGGGGGACGTGTTGGATCTTTTTCTGCACATCACGAAGGAGTCAGCTGCCGATACCCGCTGCTGGAGTGATCATCACACCATGACAGCTGTCACGTTCCCGCAACTGCGTCTGATGCTTGAAGAAGTGGGGTTTCAGGTGACCCTGCTCGAGCATGATTACGATGTGCTGAAACCCTTGGGAGGCAAGGCTTTCAACGCGATTGTGGTAGCAACAAAATCGTAGAGATGACTCCTTTGTATCAATTTTTTCGATATTGGAAACCATTTTTATTCATTATCTCCAATAAAGCTTCGTTGCCTATACTCCGGCCAACTTTCAAAAGCCGTATTTCAAAAACGTTGTTCAGGAGTTTGTTAATGAAGAAATCACGCTGGTCGTCCCTGCTGATAGCGAGTGCTGCTGTCGCCATCCACGCAAGCGCCAATGCAGGCGTCGATCCACTCACACAGGTCAAGCCTGTTGATCAGGAGTGGGGCATCAACGGGGCACCTGATTATATTGTTGAAGTCCCGGCCGCCACGATTCCAGCAACAGGCGTGCTCGACTACATCAACACCAACATCGATCTGCCATTCGAGGAAGACAAGTGGGTGAAGTCGGTGCAATTCATCCCAGGCGACAAGCGCGTTCTTCACCACCTGCTTTCCTATGTCGTGGCGTCGGACAACACGGAAGTGTTTGATGAGGCAGACAACAGCGATCGCAGCGAATTTCTTGAAGGCTATGCGCCTGGCAAGGAAGATCCGACCACGTATCCCGACAACACTGGCGTGAAGATTCCTGCTGGTTCAGCGCTCAGAATGTCCATTCACTACACATCCATGGGACAGGAAACAGTCGACAATACACGCGTGGGTCTGTGGTTTGCCGACGACAATGCGATCCCCGAATATGAATACAGAACCTACTCGGTTTCCGCCGCAGGTGACCGCGAAAACAACATCATCGTGCCGCCGGGCGACATGAACTACGAGATGGCCTCCAATCACGTATTTGAAGAGGACATCACGCTGTATGGTTTCCGTGCCCACATGCACTACCGTGGCAAATCGATGCGCGCCAGTGTGATCTATCCGGACATGACGCGTGAAGAAATCATAAATGTGCCGAACTACAACTTCGCGTGGCAGCCAACATACCGTCTGTCTGAGCCGATGACACTGCCTGCCGGTTCGCGTGTTGTTGTCGAAGGCGCGTTCGACAACTCACAGTACAACCCTGGCAACCCTGACCCCTCTGTTCCTGCCCTGGGCGGACTGCAGAGCTGGGAGGAAATGTTCATCGGTTACTTCTCCTACACCGAGCAGTAAGCAACGATTAGTGCCAACAGGGCTGCTCGTGCTGAGCAGCCTTTTTTTATCAATTTGCACAAGGGTTTTTCCATGTTAAAGAAATTCAAGACACTGGCGCTGCTGGCCACCATCAGTGCCGCAAGCCTGAGCGTCAACGCTGCTCCCGAGCGGGTCGGCGATTTCAATCTCATCGATCAGGAAGGCACTGCGCATCAGCTGTCGAAGTATGCCTATCAGAATGCGGTGGTGTTTATCTCCCAGGCGAACTCCTGCAGCCTGAATCAGAAAGACTTCACTGAGTACAAGATTCTCAAGACCAAACTTGAACCGCTGGGCGTCAGCATCGTGATGATCAACGCGTCGCATGACGATGATGCCGACAGCGTGCGCAGGCTGCACGACACGTTCAACATCGAACTGCCGGTACTGCTCGACGACACACAACTCGTCGCCGAAAATCTGCAGATCAGCAAGGCTGGCGAAGTCGTCGTGGTGGATCCGAAGCGTATGTCCGTGCTGTATCGTGGTCCGCTTGATACACCACCGCGTGGTGGTGGCCGTGTTCCTGGCACGACATACATTGCTGACGCGATCGAGGCGGCACAGAGCGACACCCGAAATCTTGACACGGTCGTCGTGGACTTCGAAGCGCCTGCAGATTGTCAGTTGGAATTCCCGGCGAAGCAGCTGCACGCACAGAACGTGCCCGACTACGAAACCGAAGTGGCACCTATTCTGATCGAGCGCTGCACCGGTTGCCATATTGAAGGCGGCATCGGCCCCTTCGCCATGAACAGTCATCAGATGATTCAGGGCTGGAGCCCGATGATTCGCGAAGTGCTGTTGACCAAGCGCATGCCTCCCGCGCAGGTCGATCCCACCATTCGTCATTTCGATAATGCCCGCAATATGCCGGACGAAGAAGTGCAGACACTGGTACATTGGATTGACGCGGGAGCACCGCGCGAATAATCGGTTTTGCTGGCATGATCCCCGGCAAGGTGAGCTGATGGAAAGAGCCCGCTTCTTTGAAGTGGGCTTTTTTCGTTTCTGTTCTGGCGTTTGTGTTGCCAGTCGCAAGCGCGCAGGCAATCCCCTACAATGCCTTTCGTTTATTACCGCGTATGCAAGAGGCCCGCATGGACATAGAACTGGCGCGAACATTTCTTGAGGTGCTGCGCACCGGCAGTCTCATTGCTGCTGCGGAACAGCTGCATGTCACCCAGACCACGGTTACAGCGAGAATCCAGAATCTCGAGAGCAAGCTCGGCTGCGCTCTGTTTGTGCGCAACCGCAGCGGTGCAAGGTTGACCGACAACGGCGAGCGCTTTGCAACTCATGCCGCGCAACTGGTGCAGACCTGGGAGGCGGCGCGCCGCGAACTGCCACTGCCAGAACGCGTGGACAGCATGTTGCGCGTGGGAGGAGAGATATCATTGTGGAATCCGCTGTTGCTTGCCTGGGTCATTCAACTGCGCAACAGGAAACCCAATGTTGCGGTGCGGGCAGAAGTGGGGGAGCGTCGCAGTCTCTACAAGAAGCTCGAGCAGGGCGTGCTCGATGCCGTGCTGGTACATCAGCCGGATTACTGGCCCGAGATGCAGGTGGAGCAGTTGCTGGAAGAAAAGCTGATCATGCTGCGAGGCACGAAATCGGACGTGCCTTATGTCTACGTGGACTGGGGCGAACATTTTCGTCAACTGCACGATACGGCGCTGCCCGAGTACGCGCGTTCGGCTGTCACGATTGATCTCGGACCAATGGCTCTGCAATACCTGTTGCAGCACGGCGGCAGCGGCTATTTCCGCACCCGTGTTGCACAACCCTATCTGGATCGGGGGTTGTTGGAACGCGTGCCCTCCGCTCCGGAGTTCAGCCATCCGGTGTATCTGGTGTACTCGCGCACTCGACGATCAACGCTGCTGGACGAGGCATTCGTGGTGCTGCATGACGCCACCAATGCGTTGGATGAGTGGCATCCTCTGCCAGTCTGGTCGTGAGACTCCTCTGAGTTCGTTCTCACAACGGCGTATCGATTTCGGTCCAGCGATCGAACGTTGCCGCCTGACCATGGATGCGCCCGCTCTCATCGATCAGATTCCACACGATGGCCTCCTCGATGCGAAAGCGCTTTCCCGTCGCGGAGATCCTCACGCCTGAATAACCTTCGATGAATCCGTTCCGCGCCACCTGCTCCAGCAGTTGCGTGCGGGTATCTCTCTGCAGTGCGTCGGCCGACAGTCTGGAGGGCATGCGTTGCAGTTCCTCGGTGGTGACCTCGAACAGCTTCAGGGCCATCTCATTTCCGTAAAAGAAGAGAGGATCTGCCTCGGTACCATGCGCGAGAATGACTCGTGGCGCCTTCCACAGGGCTGCCGCGATATCGGCACCTGGCTCTGCAAGAGCTCTGCCGGTGAGGCGCTCGAAGCTGCTGCAAATCAGTTGAATCCTGTCCAGGGTGTCCGTCACAGATGGCCTCGCAGATGTAAATTTTCGATCACAGTCATAGTATCTTTCAATTTATAGTTATTTTTTGATCGCTTTAGTATATCGCCTCGAAAACAATGTTCCACACCAACGGGGGAAAACCAATGCGAAAATTCACGATACCTTTGGCCACGGCAATTGCCATGGCAATGACACCCATGATCACTGGCCCTGCCTTCGCGCAGAGTGCCAACGCGCCTACCAACGAGTATTGGTGGCCCAATCGCTTGAGCCTTGATCCGCTGCGGCAGAACTCACCTGCCTCTGATCCCATGGGGCCGGATTTCAACTATGCCGAGGAGTTTGCGAGTCTCGATCTCGAGGCTGTGAAGCGCGACCTGGTCGACGTGATGACAACCTCTCAGGACTGGTGGCCCGCAGACTACGGGAATTATGGTCCGTTTTTTATCCGCATGTCATGGCACAGCGCGGGCACATACCGGGTAGCTGACGGTCGTGGCGGTTCGGATGGTGGTATGCAGCGTTTCGCGCCACTCAACAGCTGG
>MGYS01000014.1:18027-22575 GCA_001802565.1 Gammaproteobacteria bacterium RIFCSPLOWO2_02_FULL_57_10
AAATTTACGGCTTTGCCGGCGGCCGCGTGGATGCCTGGGAGCCCGAGGAAGTCTACTGGGGCCCTGAGGGTGAATGGCTCGGCGGTGATGAACGTTACAGCGGTGACAGAGAGCTGGAGAATCCTCTGGCGGCCGTGCAGATGGGTCTGATCTACGTGAATCCGGAAGGCCCGAATGGTGTTCCTGACCCCTTGGCGGCAGCACGTGACATACGTGACACCTTCGCCCGCATGGCGATGAATGACGAAGAGACTGTGGCGCTGATCGCCGGTGGACACACCTTCGGCAAGGCTCACGGCGCGTCTCGCCCGACGGGTAATGTTGGTGTGGAGCCGGAAGCTGCGAGCATTGAACAGCAGGGCCTTGGCTGGCAGAACACCTATGGCTCAGGAAATGCCGGCGATACCATCACCAGTGGTCTGGAAGGCGCGTGGACAGTCGCACCGGCAGCGTGGACCAACAACTTCTTCGAGAACCTCTTCGGCTATGAGTGGGAACAGACGCGCAGCCCGGCCGGTGCGATTCAGTGGACCCCGACCGATGCGTCTGCGGCCAACCTGGTGCCGGATGCCCATGATCCGAATGTGCGTCATGCGCCCATGATGTTGACCACCGATCTCGCGCTGCGTTTCGACCCTGCCTATGGTGAGATTTCCCGTCGCTTCTACGAGAACCCTGATGAGTTCGAGGAGGCCTTCGCCAAGGCGTGGTTCAAGCTGACGCACCGTGATCTTGGTCCGCGTACCCGCTATCTCGGCGACATGGCACCTCAGGAAGATCTGATCTGGCAGGACCCGGTTCCTGAGGCCGATCATCCACTGGTCAATGCGCAGGACATCGCTGCACTGAAGGCCGACATTCTCGCATCGGGTGTCTCCGGCGACGCGCTGATCAGAACCGCATGGGCCTCTGCAGCCACATTCCGTGGGACTGACATGCGCGGTGGAGCCAATGGCGCGCGTGTTCGTCTGGCGCCTCAGAATACCTGGGCAGTCAATCAGCCCGACGAACTGGAAAGTGTGCTTGAGGTGCTGGAGGGCATACAGTCCGAATTCAACGGTGCCCAGTCTGGTGGCAAGCAGGTATCGCTCGCGGATCTGATCGTGCTGGCGGGTAATGCTGCCATCGAGCAGGCGGCAGAGCGTGCCGGACACGACGTGGAAGTGCCTTTCACCCCGGGCCGTGGCGACGCGACTCAGGAGCAGACCGATGTGAATTCGTTCGCGGTACTGGAGCCGAAAGCCGATGGCTTCCGCAACTACATCGAAGAGGGACACCCGAGGGCACCCACTGCGGCGCTGATCGAGCGTGCGACACTGCTGAAGTTGACCATTCCGGAAATGACTGTCCTCGTCGGTGGCATGCGCGTGCTCGATGCCAACCATGCGGGCGTTGATCACGGGGTCTTTACAGAGCAGCCTGGCGCCTTGAGCAATGACTTCTTCGTGAATCTGGTCGACATGTCCACGGTATGGAGTCAGTCCAGTGCAGAAGAGGGCGTCTACGAAGGTCGTGATCGCGCCACTGGCGATCTCAAGTGGACAGCGACTCCTGTCGATCTGATCTTCGGTTCCAACACGGAGCTGCGTGCTGTTGCCGAAGTGTACGCAACCAATGAGGGCGAAGAGAAATTCGTACAGGATTTCGTCGCCGCGTGGACCAAGGTGATGGAGCTTGACCGCTTCGATATCTGATCGACGGTTGAGGTTTTGAACATGCGAACGGCGGTGCTGGACAGACCGCCGTTCTGCTTTCTGGCGAGCGGAGCATCTTGAGAATTGGCTTTGGTTGTGGTCTAAATGTGGGCGACCCGAACTCCCTATACAGAGACAGCCAACGAGGATCACAAGATGTTCACAAGACACAAGTCTGCCATTGGCGCAGGCGTCCTGGCACTTTGCAGCGCCATTCTCAGCAGTAATGCCGCGTTCGCGGATGATACCGCGCGTCTGCGGGAACTGATGGTGGCTGACCATCGCTCTCCCCAGAACATTGCACGCAACGACGCGCGACACCCTGCGGAGACGCTGGAATTCTTTGGACTGAAGTCCGGGCTGACCGTGATCGAGATTCTGCCCTCAGGCGGCTGGTACACCGAGATTCTGGCGCCGTTTCTGAAAGGCAACGGTACCTTCTACGCCGCACACTTCTCCCCCAACTCACATCTGGCCTATCAACCCCGGAACCTGGAGGCTTTTCTGGGATTGCTGGCAGCCAGACCCGATGTGTATGACGAAACCATCGTGACCCGCCTGTACCCGCCCACGGAGACCGAGATGGCTCCTCCCGGATCTGCGGATCTGGCGATGACCTTCCGCAATGTGCACAACTGGATCATGGCGGGGACGCAGAGCGAGCATTTCGCAGCCTTCTACACTGCTCTGAAGCCTGGCGGGATTCTCGGTGTCGTGGAGCACCGCGCGCCGGAGGGCAGCAGCATGGAGTTCATGTCGACAACGGGATACGTCACGCAGGATTACGTGATCGAACTGGCGGAGGCGGCGGGCTTCGAGTTCGTCGCGGCATCGGAAATCAATGCCAATCCGCTCGATAACAAGGACTATCCGGAGGGGGTATGGACACTGCCGCCCACCATGCGGATGGGCGACACAGACAAGGACAAATATCTGGCCATCGGGGAGAGCGATCGCATGACGCTCAAGTTCAGAAAACCCTGATCGCTTGACCCGCGGGCGGGACTATCAGGGCTGCGCGATGCAGTCCTGATACGAGAAGTTCAATTCGCCGATGTGCTGGCCGTTCTCGAAGTCGTACTGGTAGTTGACCGCATCCACGATCTGGATCAAGGGGAACAGGTCTGGCCCGAAGCACCATGACATCAGTACGCTCGGCCGCACTGCATCCAGCTCTGTCTGTGTGATGGCGTTGCCGTCCTTCACGTGATTCACATACACGAGCTGAATGGCATCGTTGCCCTGATCCACGCAGGTGGTGCTGATCCAGGTGGTGATGTCGTCCAGCGCCATGGGCAGCGTGGCATTCATCTCTGCGACTCTGGTATTGCACTCATCCATGGTGATGTCGGCACTGAAGGCATGGTGGGTGAAGGCAGAGAGTGACAGCGTCAGTACGAGCAGCAGAATTCGCATGGAGTTTTCCTGTGAAGATTTGAAGGCGGGGCAATTCTGCGTGTTTGCAGAAAGAAATGCACTAAGGAACCTCTGAACAATTCTGACAATTTGTGACGTTTGCTGCGACCGTCCAGTCATTGCGGTCACGCCTCATTGCCCATCCGCAGCCAATTGCTTCAGGCAGCGCTCATTCCACAGCGTCTGGAAGTCAATCACCTGCTGTGCCCGCACTTCCGGTGATTCATCGACAGCCTGCGCGTAAGCCATGTCGATCATCGCCTGCACCCAACTGAGCAACTCGGGGTGATCATTCATCGACGAGTTGATGCTGTTGATCATCAGCATGATGTCGTAATTCACCTGTCGCCTGTTCATGACATCTGCTGCGAGTGCGGGAATCTCGGCACAGCTCTCCAGTGGAGCCTGCGCGAAGGCAGGGGTGGCTATCCATACGGACAGCACGTTGATAAACAGGCTTTTCAGAGTTGTAGGCATTGGCAGACCTGAGTCGCTGACTGAGATGGGAATTTTAGGTCCACGCGCTGGAGGTAGCAATTGCTGTGACAACAAATGACAAAAGGCCTTGCAGGTCGAGATGATCTGCAGGGCCTTTTTTCATCAGCCGGTTGGCTGATATGAAGCTTCTAGCCGTAAAGCTTCTTGTAAGTCTGGACGAAGTACGCCATCTCTTGCGGTCTGGCCATGCTGACCCTTGCCCATGTGGGATAAGGATCGAACGTGCGACCTACCATCAGGTTGTGCGCCCGCATGGACTCGCGGAACGTGTCGGCGTGAATGCCGGTTTCAAAGAACGTGAAATTGGCATTGGATTTCACATAGCGCAGACCGAGCTCATCGAACATGCCCTCCACGATTGCCAGGCCTTCCTTGTTTCTGGCGCGGGAGAAGTCCTGGAACTCCTTGTCCTGGTAGGCAACGTAGGCGGCATGCTGGGCGAGGATGTTGATGCTGCCTGTCTTCACCTGGTTGAGCTTTTCGATGAGATCCGGATGTGCGAAGCCGAAACCGACGCGAAGTCCGGCGAAGCCGTGAATCTTCGACGCCGTGCGCGCGATGATGATGTTGTTCAACCCCTCTGCGATCAGCGGCATCATGCTGCTGAATTCGGGATTGTCGACATACTCGTAGTAGGCTTCATCGATGAACACCAGGCGATCCTTCGACACGGTACGCACGAAATCTTCCAGCGCCTTCTTCTCGATGATCGACGGAATCGGATTGTTGGGATTGCACAGGTAGACCATGCGCGTGTCCGGACGAATGGCGTTGTACATCGCATTCAGATCGATGTGCATCGATTCATCCACAGGCACGTTGATGATCTCGGAGCCGAGCACTTCTGCTGCGCGTACGAGTTGTCCGAACGTGGGGTAGGGGGCCACGATCGACCCCGGTTCCCAGGCGGCGAGCACGCCGCCTGCCTGCAGCAGTTCAC
>MGYS01000014.1:22607-26099 GCA_001802565.1 Gammaproteobacteria bacterium RIFCSPLOWO2_02_FULL_57_10
GGCTCCGCTGGCGCCACGAGCTCCCCGTAGGCGGAGTTCATCAGGCGGATGGGCGAGCCTGACATGCTCTGGAGCAGGGAGGCGCCTGCGAGTGAGGCACCTCCCCAGAGCAGACGGCGACGGTTCATTACTGGATTCATCATCGTTGTCTCCGTCCTGGTTAGAATGTGTAGGCCAGCTTGCCGAACCAACGTGCCCCGAAATATCCCACCGGGCTGCCAGTGAGGTATTCACGACTGGTGTTGGCGTAACGTTCTTCGTTGTAGTCCCAGACGGCAGAAGGCACCTTGCTGGGGTACTCGTTGAAGACGTTGTCCACACCGGCGCTCAGACGCAGACTTTCGGTCGGCGAGTAAGTCAGTTCGATATTGGTCTGCATCAGCGTGTCGATCTCGTTCTTGTAGAAAGTGCCGGTGCCGATTGGAACCAGATCCAAGGTCTCACGTACCGCCAAAGGTAGACCGGACGCACTACTTAGTGTGTATTGTGGTCCATAGATCGCTTGTCGAAGACTCAGAGTGAAATCACCGAACATGATGCGAGCTCCCAGATTGAGGCGATACTCGGGACTGTTCGTCTCGCGGTCGGAGAGGGACTGCGGGCTGTACATCGTGGCGCCACCGAGACTCGCAGGTGCCGCTTTCGCACTCAGCACTTCCGTCTTGTTGTAGTTGGCTGCCACTGTCCAGTTGATGCTGCCCCAACCGTACTGTGACGTGTACGTGTTCACCCAGTCCACGCCACTGGTCTTGGTTTCCAGAGCGTTGTTGAAGATGGACACGGAGATGCTGGCACGCGCAGAGGGGTCGAGTGACCCGCCAGGTGCTGCGGGATCATTCCAGACACCGATATAGCCGAAGTTCACGAGGGCTCTGCCCAGAGCTTCGTTATAGGAGTCGTCAGGCCTGCCGTTGCCATCGGTGTCGGCAGGGTCTGGCAGGATGTTGTTGAACGAGCCAGTGGTGCGACCTGTGATGGTGTTGTTCGACTGACTGGTGGAGAAGCTGAAACTGCCACGCTGGATGCGATCGGAGATGGTGATCTCATAGGCATCGATGGTGGTGGTGAGACCAGGGATCGGCTCCAGCACCAGACCGATGCTGTAGTTCTCGGAAGTTTCCGGCTGCAAGCCACCACCGAAACCAAGTTGCGCTGCCGCCTCGCTGTTGGGCTGGAGTTGCGGGCTGGCGCTGGTCGGTCCGACGTTTACCGCTGAATAGTAGCCTTCCCCCAGAGTCGGTGCACGGAAGCCGGTGCTGGCCGTGGCGCGAATGGCAATGGAGTCTGTGAAGTCATAGCGAGTGGTGATCTTGCCAACGGTTTCGTTACCGAAGTCGCTGTAGTCTTCGTAACGAACTGCCAGATCCACCAGCCAACTATTGGTTGGTACAAACACGAAATTGAGGAAGGTGGCGTAGCTGTTGCGGTCATATGAGCCAGTGTTCACATCCGGGTTGTAGCCGGGGAATGACGAGGCGCCAGCGCCGTAATAGGAAGCGGGCTCACCCGGATCGATGCCGTAGCGATCCCGGCGATATTCCAGGCCGGTAGCGAAGGTCATCGGAGCGGCCATGCCGACTTCGAACTCCTTGCTGGCGTCCAGGCTGGTGGTCCACTGAGTCGCCCAGTAGGTACCATCGTAGAAATCTTCCTGAGATTCGCCGGTTTCGTTCCAGATCGTGAAGTTCATCGAATCGGTTGTGTAGACGTCCATTTCGTTGCTGCCATAGACCGTCGCGACATCCCACATCCAGTCATTGGTAATGCCGGAAATTCCCGTGGTCAACGCGTAGTCTGTTTCATCCGACTCTTCCATCGGGTTGAAGCCGAGGGCGTACTTGTTGATCCTGTTCTCCGGAGTGCCGTCGGCAGTGATGTCATTGCGATCACCATCGCCATTGGCATCGAAGCCACCGTCCTGGGAAGGACGTCGGTAAGTCTCCAGAGAGGCAGCCTTCTTTGTACCAATGCTGGCAAAGGCATAGATCTCGGTATCCTCATCAAGCTGGTAACCGGCGTTGAAGAAGGCTGCGCGACGAGTGATTTCGGGCGGGTCGCCCACATTGTTCAGTGCAGGGTAATCCGGGTGAGTCGCCATGGCGCTGTCGCGCTGCAGGTATGTTCTGTACGCACTGCTGACGGTGTATCCGCTTGGTGTTCCATTATTTATGCGATCCAGACATTCGACTGGATTGGCGACACACACTGCGGGGCCATAGACAACGGAACGGCTGACAGTCTCGCGATCCTCCGCTTCCAGGCTGACGTTCAGGTATGCCGTTTCATTGCCGAAACCGAAGTTGCTCTGCACGTTGGTCGTGAAACCACCGCCGTCGACGTATTCGGAAACGTTCGTGTTGATGTTGCCACCGCTGTTGTTGTCGTTGAGGATGATGTTGATCACGCCTGCAATCGCATCGGAGCCGTAGATTGCCGCGGCGCCATCAGTCAACACTTCCAGACGATCAATGGCTGAGGACGGAATGAAGGAAAGGTCCGCAGCAGAAGCTCCGCTGCTTGCGCCAACGTTGGAAGTGATGTGTCGGCGTTTGCCATTGACGAGTACCAGTGCATGGTTGGGTGACAGGGCACGCATACTGGCAGTCAGGGTTTGACTCGCCATGTCGCCGCCAGTCTGGTTGGCATTATAGGAGGGCACCTGGGTTGCAATGGCATTCATCAGGTCGGGTGCACCACTTTCCCGCAGCGCTTCGGAATCGATCATCTGAATCGGTGCCGGACTATCGGAGACTGCCATGCCGGAGCGACGTGATCCGGTGATAAGAATTTCGCTGATCTCGGCTCCCTCACCGGCAGTCTGCGCGGATACTCCTGGAGCAACGCCAGCAGACAGAAGACATGTCGCCAGAAACAATTCTGTTCGTTTAAAGGTTGTGGGTGTTTTCATTCAATGACTCCGGATAGTTATATGTGGTTAGCAAGAACGAGCAATCCGCCAGACACTGGAACTTGTTGCAGTGTTACTTGTGTTGAGCATGATCTGTGCCAGAGATTCACAGATATGTGTGCGACCGTACCATTGCTGAAATTGCCGCAGAAGAGTGCACATTATTGATAAGGGTGCGCTAAACAGAAGCCATAAAATGTGTCATGTGACACCACTGGCACTATGGTGGTGCTGTTGCTTTCGAAGGCTGTCTTTTGGTGCGATCGGTGGGTGATCAGAATGAAGCAGGCGTGCGGGACGGTGCACCGCTTTGGATTGGTGGTTGTGCAGCTTGTAGGAGCGTGCCTGCACGCGAACGAGTTTTGATACCGGAGGTCGGACTTGAACCGACACGCTATCTCTAGCACCGCTGGGGTTTATGAGTAGGGAGTTCGGCGCGGTTTTGCGCCGTGGATTGAGAATAAATTTGGTACCGGAGGTCGGACTTGAACCGACACGCTATCTCTAGCACCGGATTTTGAGTCCGGCGCGTCTACCAATTTCGCCACTCCGGCAGCTTGGAAGGGCGGCCATTATAACAGCAA
>MGYS01000015.1:0-28716 GCA_001802565.1 Gammaproteobacteria bacterium RIFCSPLOWO2_02_FULL_57_10
CCATCGCCGTGAACGGCGACTGCTACGACCGCTGCGCCGTTCGTGTGGAAGAAATTCGCCAGAGTCTGCGCATCATTCGTCAGTGCGTCGACAACATGCCGGCCGGACCCTACAAATCCCCACATCCCTTGACGACACCGCCATTGAAGGAGAAGAGCAAGCTCGACATCGAGACACTGATCAATCACTTCCTGAGTGTGAGCTGGGGCCCGGTGATTCAACCCAACGAAGTGACCATGACCATCGAGGCCACCAAGGGGCTCAACAGTTACTACCTGGTGAGTGATGGCAGCACGGGTTCGTACAGAACGCGCATCAGGACGCCGTCGTTCGCGCACCTGCAGATGATCCCCGAAATCAGCCGCGGATTCATGGTGGCGGATCTGATTGCAATCATCGCGAGTATCGACTTCGTGATGGCGGATGTGGACAGGTGAAGACTATGAATATGACGCTGAATGTTCCGCGATGTGGGAGCTTGCGCTGCAAGCGATGGGATCATCCACACATGCATGTCGTTTCAGCGCGAGCTTTGATCGCGGGCAGGCCCGCTCCCACAGGGTGTTTGTCATGACTGCAATCATTGCAACTTCTGCAGCCAGATTAGCGGCACGTGCTCTCACCGCAGAGGAGAAGCACGAGATCGATCACGAGATGACGCTGTATCCGGACAAGAAAGCGGTGGGGCTGGAAGCGCTGAAGATCGTGCAGAAGCATCAGGGCTGGGTGTCGGACGAGAGCCTGATGGCAGTGGCGGATTATCTCGGGATGTCTGCGCACGAACTCGATGGCGTTGCGACGTTCTTCAACCTGATTTTTCGCAGACCTGTGGGGAAGAACGTGATCCTGTTCTGCGACAGCGTGAGCTGCTGGATCATGGGTTGTGACCGCATCAAGGATCACATCAGCAAGCGTCTCGGAATTGATTACGGACAGACCACGGCAGATGGCGAGTACACGCTGTTGCCGGTGCCCTGTCTCGGCGACTGTGATCGCGCGCCGGTGATGCTGATGGACGGCGAGCAACATCGCAATCTGACACCGGAAAAGATTGATCAACTGTTTGCAGAAAGAGCGCAGAAGAAATGACTGACCGCCCACTGACAAGGAACATCGACATGACGCGCGCACCGTTCGACATCGGACAGTACCGCGCGGCCGGTGGTTATGCCAGTGTGGAGAAGATGTTGAAGACGATGGCGCCGGGGGATGTTCTCGATCTCGTCAAGAATTCCGGATTGAAGGGCAGGGGAGGTGCAGGCTTTCCCACGGGGCTGAAGTGGAGCTTCGTGCCCATGGGCGAGAATGCGCCGAAGACCAAGTACCTCGTCGTCAATGCCGATGAGATGGAACCTGGCACCTTCAAGGATAGGCTGCTGATGGAAGGTGATCCGCATCTGCTGCTCGAAGGCATGATGATTGCCGCGTACACGATTCAGGCGAACACGGCCTACATCTTCCTGCGTGGCGAATATCTGCGTGCGGAAAAACTGCTGAAGAACGCCATCGCCGAAGCTCACAGCAAGGGGCTGCTCGGCAGGAATATCCAGGGCTCCGGTTTCGATCTGGAAATCATCCTGCATACCAGCGCCGGGCGCTACATCTGCGGCGAGGAAACCGCGCTGCTCAACGCGCTCGAAGGCAAGCGCGCCAACCCCCGTGCCAAGCCTCCCTTTCCACAGGTCAGTGGACTGTGGGGCAAGCCGACCATCGTCAACAACGTCGAGACGCTGTGCAATCTGCCGGGCATCGTCAACTACGGCATCGAGTGGTACAAGGGGCTCGGGCTCGGCGCCGATGCGGGAACGAAACTGTGCGGCGTGAGTGGACGCGTGAAGAATCCGGGTTGCTGGGAATTGCCGCTCGGGACGCCGATCCGCGAGCTGCTCGAAGACAAGGCAGGTGGCATGTGTGATGGCTACGAACTGCGCGCCTTCCTGCCAGGTGGTGGCTCGACGGATTTCCTGTTGCCGCAGCATCTCGATCTGACGCTGGACTACGACGTCATCGGCAAGGCGGGGAGTCGTCTCGCCACCGGCACCATGATCGTGCTCGACGACCAGACCTGTCCCGTGGGGATGGTGGGCAACCTGATGAAGTTCTTCAGTCACGAGTCCTGCGGCTGGTGCACGCCGTGCCGCGACGGTCTGCCCTGGATCGACGAGATATTCCAGCGTTTCGAGAAAGGTGGAGGACTGGAGTCCGACATGCAGGTGCTCACCGATCATCTGGAATACCTGGGGCCTGGTCGCACATTCTGCGCGCTGGCGCCCGGTGCGATGGCGCCGCTGGGCAGTGCGTTGCGGCACTTCCGCGATGACTTCCACGACCACATTCACGGCGGAGGCTGCCCATGGCAAAGATAACCGTCGATGGCATCATCTACGAAGTGAACCCGCAGAACAATCTGCTGCAGGAGTGTCTGTCTCACGGGCTCGATTTGCCTTATTTCTGCTGGCATCCGTGCATGGGCTCGGTGGGTGCGTGCCGCCAGTGCGCGGTGAAACAGTATCGCAACGCCGACGACAAGACCGGTGTGGTGGTGATGTCGTGCATGACGCCCGCCAGTGATGGTGCCATCATCTCCATCGAAGATCCCCAGGCCGTGAAGATGCGCAGCAATGTCATCGAGAGCCTGATGATCAGCCACCCGCATGACTGTCCGGTGTGCGAGGAAGGGGGCGAGTGTCACCTGCAGGACATGACGCAGATGTCCGGCCACAACTATCGCCGCTATGACTTCAAGAAGGTCACCCATCGCAACCAGAATCTTGGCCCCTTCATCAATCACGAGATGAATCGCTGCATCGCCTGCTATCGCTGCGTGCGCTACTACGACGATTACGCGGGCGGCACCGATCTCGCGGCGCTCGGTTCGCATCACCACGTCTACTTCGGGCGGCAGGAAGAAGGCACGCTGGAGAACGAGTTCAGCGGCAATCTCGTCGAGGTCTGCCCGACTGGAGTGTTCACCGACAAGACCTTCAGCGAACACTACACGCGCAAATGGGACCTGCAGACGGCGCCGTCGATCTGCACGGGTTGTGGTGCCGGGTGCAACACGACCCCGGGTGAGCGCTATGGCACGCTGCGGCGCATCGTCAATCGTTACCATCATGATCTGAACGGCTACTTCCTCTGCGATCGCGGCCGTTTCGGCTATGGCTACAACAGCAGCGACAGGCGCATCACGGAAGCGAGCATCGTGTCCGTGCATGACGATGAGAAAGGAGTACGCAAGACTCTCACGACTCACGACGCCCAACGTCAGTTCGACGCCATGACGGCGGGTGATGTCGTTGGGATCGGGTCGCCCCGTGCCTCGCTGGAAAGCAACCTGGCATTGCGTGCCCGTGTGGGGGTGAAGAATTTCTACGCCGGTTTCTCGGCAGAACAACAGCAGTGCTCTCAGGCCGTCATCGCCATCAATCGCGAGCAGGGATTGCACTGTCCAGACATTCGCACGCTGGAGCAGGCCGACTGCGTGCTCGTGGTCAACGAAGATCTGACCAACACTTCTCCTCGTTTTGCATTGGCGCTGCGACAGGCCGTGCGCAATCGCGCCTCACAGTTGGCCGCCGATGCCCGCATTCCCCTGTGGCAGGATGCGGCGGTGCGTGAGCTGGCCCAGAATGAGTTGAGCCCGCTGTTCATTCTCAGTCCACAGGGCACTCGACTGGATGATGTGGCAACCGACACCTTCCTTGGCACAACGGCGAGTCAGATCGGTTTGCTCGGAGAGATTGCGGCGGCAATCGCGGGCTCAGGCTCCGGTCTCGCCCAGCAGATCGCCACGGCACTTCTCAATGCGAAGCATCCGTCCATCGTTTCAGGCATCAGTGCTGGCAGCGTGGAGCTCATTCAGGCGACGGCGAATGTGGCCAGAGCGTTACGCCAGCGCCGCCCTGATCTCGCCGCAGTGGACATCTGCTTTGCCTTGCCGGAAGACAACACGATGGGACTGGCGCTGCTGATGGAAGAGGGCGGCGGAACCCTGGAGCAGGCATTGCAACGATTGGCCTCGGGGAACGCGGATGCGGCCATCGTGCTGGAGAACGACCTGACCCTGCGTGCGACTCCCGACGCGATTGATGCGGCAATTTCAGGTACACCGACGCTGGTGGTGATCGATCAGATCCACAATGCCTTCAATGTGCGGGCCCGACTGCTGCTGCCGTGTACCAGTTTCGCCGAACAGAATGGCACGCTGGTGAACTACGAGGGGCGCGCACAATCCAGTCATCAGGTGTTCCCGGCAGATGCCGCATTGCGGCCTGGTTATGAATGGCTGACGCCGATAGATCCGCTGTCATCAGCGTTGACCACGAGCGAGACGATTCTCTATCACAGCGCACAGACGCTGCCAGCTTTTGCCGGTGCCGAGAAACTGTTGCCGGCACGCACCGGTATCGCGGCGCTGATGAAGTCACCACGGCAGTCCCATCGCTACAGCGGCCGAACTGCGATGAGTGCGAATCTGAATGTGCATGAGAAGAAGCAGACCACGGATCGCGAATCCGCGATGTCGTTCTCGATGGAAGGATTGCCATTGCAGAAGGATGCCAGCCTGCTCTCTGCCGCGTGGGCTCCAGCGTGGAACTCGAATCAGGCGATCAGCAAGTTCCAGGACGAGATCAACGGCGAACTGAAACAGGGTTGCAAGGGAGCGCATCTGCTGCAGCGTTCGCTGCCGCCGCAGAGCCCTGTCTCTGTGAGCACGAACAACACCAGCAACGTCTACTTCATCGATCATATTTTCGGTGGCGATGAATTGAGTGCCATGGCACCTGCGATTGCCGCACGCTCTGTCGGTGCCTATCTCTGTGTAGGCGAGGCTGAAGCCAAACGACTCGGATTGCAGCAACACGGCCGCGCGCAGATCAGCAGCGGATCGTACTCGGCAGAACTGCCGGTGTTGATTCGTCAGCGTATTGCCCCTGGAGCCATCGGCATCTACTGCGGCGGCGAGATCAATCGTCATGCGTTCGCGAATGGTGTCAGCATCAGCGCGGTGGCGGAAGACGGCAATGTGCTGGCGCGCAGCCACCAGATGTTTGACGAACTCGTCATCAATGACTCCGTCAACCACCGTGCAATGGGGAGGGGCTGAGTATCATGGTCTGGGATGTCGGTTCACCCTTGAGCATCGGAGCCATTCTCTTCACCGTCATCATCGTCGCGGCGATGCTGATCTGGGTGGAGCGTCGTCTGCTCGGTCTGTGGCAGGAGCGTCTGGGCCCGAATCGCGTCGGCCCCTTCGGTCTGTTGCAGGTGGTGGCAGACATGATCAAGATCTTCGCCAAGGAAGACTGGGTGCCGCCTTTCGCCGACAAGTTCAGTTTCATTCTTGCGCCGCCCATCATCATGATCGTGATCCTGATGAGCTTCACGGTGATTCCGTTTGCGCCGGGGGTGGGTGTGATCGACTCGGACATCGGCGTGCTGTTCGTGCTGGCGATGGCGTCACTCGGCGCCTACAGCGTGATGCTCGGCGGTCTCGCCTCGAACAACAAGTACGCGCTGCTCGGCAGTCTGCGCGCTGCGGCACAGATGGTGAGCTACGAAGTGTTCATGGGCATCTCGTTACTGGGCGTCGTGGCGCTTACCGGATCGTTCAATCTGCGCGAGATCGTCATTGCCCAGAGCGATGGCTGGTACATCATTCCGCAGTTCATCGGTTTCCTCATCTTCATGATTGCAGGAATTGCCGAGAGTCATCGTCTGCCCTTCGACATTCCCGAGGCCGAGCAGGAAATTGTGGCGGGTTATCACACGGAATACTCGGGCATGAAGTTCGGCATGTTCTTCGTCGGCGAGTATCTGGGCGTGGTGCTGATTTCCTCGCTGCTGGTGGTGCTGTTCTTCGGCGGCTGGCTCGGCCCGGCATTCCTGCCGCCGATCGTCTGGTTCCTGCTGAAGACTGCGTTTTTCATCGCGTTCTTCATTCTGCTGCGCGCCGCGATTCCGCGACCACGCTACGACCAGCTCATGACCTACGGCTGGCTGTTCCTGCTGCCGTTGTCGCTGCTCAACCTGATGATCACGGGCGCGTTCGTGCTGTGGCAGGAGGGGGCAATATGACTGTGGGAGCGAGCCCTGCTCGCGATCTGCGTCCGCAGATTCGCGAGGAATCGAGCTTTTTTCACGAGGTTCAATCGCGAGCAGGCTCGCTCCCACAGGAGCGTCGTTCAAGTTTGTGCGCGGGAATCGAGGTGACACCATGATCCAACTCATCAAGGACACACTCATCAGCCAGGTCGTCACGCTGTGGCGCGTGTTCGTGCATGCGTTCGACAAGACCGACACGGTGGAGTATCCGGACGTGCAGCCGCAGATGGCCGCGCGCTGGCGTGGTCGCATCATCCTGAGTCGCGATCCCGACGGCGAGGAACGCTGCGTGGCCTGCAACCTGTGTGCGGTGGCCTGCCCGGTGGATTGCATCGCGTTGCAGAAGGCTGAAGACGAGGAAGGGCGCTGGTATCCCGAATTCTTCCGCATCAATTTCTCGCGCTGCATCATGTGCGGTTTCTGCGAGGAAGCCTGTCCCACCAATGCGATACAACTGACCCCCGATTTCGAGATGGCCGAGTACGTGCGCCAGGACATGGTGTGGGAGAAGGAAGACCTGCTCATCAACGGCACCGGCAAGTATCACGACTACAACTTCTACCGCATTGCGGGCAAGAAGATCGGGGGCAAGGACAAGGGCGAGGCGCGCAATGAAGCGCCGCCGGTCGATGTGAGGAGTCTGCTGCCATGATGCTGCTTTTCTATCTCGCTGGTGCCGTGGCGCTGATCTCCACCGTCTCCGTGATCATCAGCACGAACGTTGTGCACGCGCTGGTTTATCTGATCATTTCATTGCTTGCCGTGGCAGTGATCTTCTTCGTGCTCGGTGCGCCATTTGCCGCGATGCTCGAAGCGATCGTGTACGCAGGTGCGATCATGGTGCTGTTCCTGTTTGTGATGATGATGCTCAACCTGGGACAGGCAACGGAAGATGAAGAGAAGGCCTGGCTGCGTCCACAACTGTGGGTCGGGCCGGGCCTGTTGATTCTGGTACTGCTGACACAACTGGTGAATGTGCTGGTGACGCAGCAGGTGGATGTGGTGCCGGTGGAAGTGGGCGTGCGTGAACTGAGTGTGCTGCTGTTCGGCCCGTGGTTGCTCGCGGTGGAGTTGGCCTCGATGCTGCTGCTGGCAGGGCTCATCGCCGCCTACCACCTGGCGAAGAAATAGGAAGAGAAGATGCCCTCCATTCCCTACGAACATGGCTTGATTCTCGCGGCGATTCTCTTCGTCTGCGGGCTCATTGGTGTGCTCACGCGACGCAACATCGTGTTCATCCTGATGTCGCTGGAGATCATGCTCAATGCGTGCGGGCTTGCGTTTGTCGTGGGCTCGGCGCGCTGGGGCCATGCGGATGGGCAGATCATGTTTCTGATGATTCTCACGCTGGCGGCTGCGGAAGTCGCGGTGGGGTTGGGGCTCATCATTCAGATGTATCGGCGGTTTCATACTGTGGATATCAGTGTGTTGAGTGAGATGAAAGGGTGATGAAGAGAGTAATCGCGGGCTCGGCCCGCTCCCACAGTGTCATTGTGAAGGATTGAGTCAATGCTTGAGTGGATTGGACTGTTGCCGGCTTTTCCTCTCGCGGGGTTCCTCGCGCTGGTGCTCACGCGTGGCAATCTGCCGCGCCGCATCGCGGGAGTGATCGGCGTGGGCAGCATCGGCCTTTCCTTCCTGCTCGCCATTCTCATCAGCATCGAATTTCTCGGCAGTGGCCTCGAGTCCCACACACAACTGCTATGGACGTGGATGAGTGTCGGCAGCTTCACGCCGGGCTTCTCGTTCTACCTTGATGGGCTCACGGTGGTGATGCTGCTCATCATCAGCGGCATCGGCTTTCTCATTCATCTCTACTCCACCGGCTTCATGGCCGACGACCCCGGCTTCGCACGCTTCTTCTCCTACATGAATCTGTTTGTCGCCTCGATGCTGGTGCTGGTGCTCGCCGACAATCTCGTGCTGCTCTATCTCGGCTGGGAGGGCGTGGGGCTGTGCAGCTATCTGCTGATTGGCTTCTGGTACGACAATCCTGCGAATGGCTATGCCGCCCGCAAAGCGTTCGTCGTGACCCGTGTAGGTGACACGTCGATGGCGATCGGTCTGTTCCTGCTGTTCCAGCAACTCGGGACGCTCAACATCCAGGAGATCATGACGCTGGCACCGCAGCAGTGGTCCGAGGGCTCCGGCGTGGTGGTGGCGGCCTCGGCATTGTTGCTCGGTGGTGCTGTTGGCAAGTCCGCGCAACTGCCATTGCAGACCTGGCTTCCGGATGCGATGGCGGGCCCGACGCCGATCAGTGCGTTGATCCACGCAGCGACGATGGTAACCGCCGGTGTCTATCTGATCGCGCGTACCCATGTGCTGTTCGAGCTGGCGCCTTCGGTGCAATTGCTCGTGGCCTTCGTCGGCCTTGCCACTCTGCTGATGGCGGGCTTCACCGCACTCACTCAGCGCGACATCAAGCGCATTCTTGCCTATTCCACCGTGAGTCAGATCGGCTACATGTTCCTCGCGCTGGGAGTTGGCGCGTGGTCGGCGGCGATCTTCCATCTGATGACGCATGCGTTCTTCAAGGCGCTGCTGTTCCTCGCATCGGGTACCGTGATTCTCAGCCTGCATCACGAGCATGACATCTTCCGTATGGGCGGTATGCGCAAGAAGTTGCCCGTCGCGTTCTGGTCCTTCGTGATCGGCAGTGCGGCGCTGACGGCGTTGCCGTTCACCTCCGGCTTCTACAGCAAGGACGCGATCCTGCTTGCCGCGCTGGAGCAACCGCAGTACGGCACACTGCTGTGGCTTGGCGGGGTACTTGGCGCCTTCCTCACGGCGATCTACAGCTTCCGGCTGGTGTTCGTGGCGTTCTTCGGGGAAGACCACACTCAGGATGCCCCCGCGCATCACAGTCATGACCACGCTCACGACGACCATCATCATGGCCCCGTGAGGGAAATCACCGGCTTCGTCATGGCCGCACCCCTCGTCATTCTCGCGGTGCTGTCTCTCGTCGGCGGCTTCATCCACGTGCCGGTGGACAGCGTCTTTGGAGTTCACGAAGAACATCACGCCAGCACACTGGTGCACGGTTTCATGATCGCGGTACCCATCGTAGGCGTGCTGATCAGCTATCTGCTCTACAGCGGCGCACCGCAGGGCAGGGGACTGCAGCAGTGGCTCAAGTCCGTGCGCGAGTCTGCCGGTGGTGGCGCCCTCATGCGTTTCTTCTTCAGCGGCTGGGGCATGGACAAGCTCTACGACTTCCTCTTCGTCAGACCCTTCATCGCTCTCGCGCAACTCAACCGCCGCGATCTTGTTGACCAGTTCTATGGACTGCTCGTGGAACTCGCGCGCATCGGCAACCGCGCGATCGTGCTGACACAGACGGGCTATCTGCGCTGGTATGCGATCAGCCTCATCGGTGGACTCGTCCTCGTGATCGGCATAGGAGTGTGGGCATGATCGTCGTCTGGCTCATTCTCATCCTGTTTGTCGGCGGCGCACTGGCCTGGGCCAGCGAGGCGCTCGACTCGCGACTGCCGCGCCTCACGGCACTGATCGCCATGGTGTTCAGTCTGATCTTCGTGGTGATGCTGTGTCTGGACAATTTCCCCGATCAGCTCTCCCCCGGTGGTCAATGGCTGGTACTGGAAAAGTGGTCGTGGATCGCGCGCTTCGGCATCTTCCTGCAGGTAGGGGTCGATGGTCTTTCATTGCTGATGCTGGTGCTCACTGTCTTCCTCGGCCTGATGGCGATAGGCGCCGCATGGCACGAGATCACCGAACGCCCCGGTTTCTTCTACTTCAATCTGCTGTGGACACTGGCAGGGGTGGTTGGCGTGTTCACCGCGCTGGATCTGTTCCTGTTCTTCTTCTTCTGGGAAGTGATGCTGATTCCGATGTATCTCATCATCGCCATCTGGGGGCATGAGAACCGTGCCTACGCGGCGATGAAGTTCTTCGTGTTCACTCAGGTGTCAGGTCTGATCCTTCTGATTGCCATCATGTGTCTGGCGTACTTCCACTTCGTGCAGTTCGGTCGCTTCAGCTTCGATTACTTCGAACTGCAGAACGTCGTGCTGGAAGGTCGCTTCCAGATGCTGGTGATGCTCGGCTTCTTCATCGGCTTTGCCACCAAGCTGCCCGCGTTCCCGCTGCACTCCTGGTTGCCCGATGCGCACAGTCAGGCGCCGACTGCGGGCAGTGTGCTGCTCGCGGGTGTGCTGCTGAAGACCGGTGCCTACGGACTCATACGCTTCGCCGTGCCGCTGTTCCCCGAGGCCGCCGCAGACTTCGCGCCAGTGGCCATGACCATCGCCGTGATCGGCATTCTCTACTGCGCCAAGCTCGCGTTCGCGCAGACGGACATCAAGCGCCTGATCGCCTACACCAGTGTCAGCCATATGGGCTTTGTGTTGCTCGGCGTCTATGCCTGGAACATCTACGGCCTGCAGGGCGCGCTGATGACCATGCTGGCGCACGGTCTCACTTCTTCCGCACTGTTCATGCTGGCCGGTGGACTCCAGCATCGCTTCCACACGCGTGACATGGGCAAGATGAGTGGCCTGTGGGCGCAACTGCCGATGATGTCCGCGATGGCGCTGTTCTTCTCGATCGCGGCACTCGGCATGCCCGGCCTCGGCAACTTCATCGGCGAGTTCCTCTCGCTGCTCGGTGCGTTCCAGGCGAATCACGCCGCCGCCATCGTCGCAGCCCTGGGCCTCATCTTCGCGTCCGTCTATTCCCTCTGGGTAATCCAGCGCGTCTTCCACGGCCCGTACCACACTCCAAATCACTCCACTGACTGTGGGAGCGAGCCTGCTCGCGATGATCCTCACAACCACCCCACCGACCTCTCGCGTGCGGAACTGCTCTGTTACTCCGCCATGGCCCTCGGCCTCGTCTGGATGGGCATGTACCCCCAGACCTTCCTCGCCATGGCAGAACCCACCATGAGTTATCTGTTGGCATCACTCGGGGAGGTGCTGCCATGACCGGCGAACAACTGCTGCTTCTGCTGCCACTGATCATCGTCACCGCCACTGCCGTCATCACCATGCTGGGCGTGGCGATCAAGCGCAATCACGCCGTGAGTTGCCTGCTCACCGCAACCGGACTGTTTCTCGCGCTGCTCAGTCTGATCATCGTCGCGCAATATCCCGCGCAGGAAGTAACGCCCCTGTTGCTCGTGGACAGCTTCAACGAATTCTTCACCGCACTCATCCTGCTGGCCGCACTGGCCATCACGCTGTTCAGCTATCCATATCTGTGCAACCTCGAAGACCATCAGGACGAGTTCTATCTGCTCATCGCCATCGCCACGCTCGGGGCGCTCGTGATGGTCGGAAGCACTCACTTCATCACAGCCTTCCTCGGGATGGAGACGCTGAGTGTGTGCCTCTATGGCATGGTCGCGTATCCGCTGCACCGCGAATCCACCGCGCAATATCCGATGGAAGCGAGCATCAAGTATCTCGTGCTCTCGGCTGTGTCGTCCGGTTTCGTGCTGTTCGGCGTTGCGCTGCTCTACGCCCAGACCGGCACGCTGCATTTCTCGGATATCAGTGTCGGCATCACGCAGGGCATCGCCAACGGCCCAGGCGCAGAGTATTTCATCGTCGCCTCACTGCTCGTCATCACCGGCTTCGCGTTCAAGCTCTCGCTGGTGCCGTTCCATCTGTGGACGCCCGACGTCTACGAAGGTGCCCCGTTGCCCGCGACAGCCTTCCTCGCCACCATCGGCAAGATCGCCATGGCTGCGCTGCTGATGCGCTTCATGAGCATCTCGGGTGTGCTCGACAGCGCTGCGATCACCCATGTGCTCGCCGTCATGGCCGTCCTCTCCATCATCGGCGGCAATCTGCTCGCGTTGCTGCAGTCCAACCTTAAGCGCCTGCTGTCGTATTCATCGATCGCACACATGGGTTATCTGGTGATTGCACTCATCACCATCGACTCTGCCATGGGCGGCGCCAATGAATCACTCGGCAGCGAAGCCGTGAGTTTCTACCTGACCGCCTATGTCATCATGTCCCTCGGCGCATTCGGCGTCATGATGGTCGTCTCCGACAGCGGTCACGAACGCGATCACATCGGCCACTACCAAGGCCTGTTCTGGCGCGACCCGTGGCTCGCCCTCGTCTTCACCGCCATGCTGCTTTCGCTCGCGGGCATACCACTCACCATAGGGTTCATCGGCAAGTTCTACGTCTTCGCCGCAGGCGTGCAGGGCGCCGAATGGGGACTGCTGGCCGCGATGGTGATCGGCAGCGGCATCGGATTGTTCTACTACCTGCGCATCGTGTATCGCATGATCACCCCGCTCGATCACGACGATCCGTTGCCTGTGGCGGGCATTCGTGACGTCATCCCCCACGGCATTCTGCTGCTGTTGCTGGCAGCGCTGATCATCCCCGGCGTCGTTCCGGGAGCCCTGATGACCCTCCTGCAGTCGGTAGTGCAGGCTCTTTGACTTGCAGATCCCCTGTGGGAGCGGGCCCTGCCCGCGATGTCTTTGAAACACTCAACGAGCCCAGCAAAAAAATATATCCACCACCCAGTAACTATTGGCATGTCGCCGACCTCCTTAAGGGACCGCCAGTCCATTTACCTTGAGGAACAAGCAAGTGATCAGAGATACATCTCCCAGTGATAAACATGCATTGCTCCAGATCATCAAGGATAGTGGCCAGTTCGACGACGAAAGTCTCCTCTACGTCGAGTCCACTCTCGACACGCATCTCACAGAGGGCAGCGACTCGCTTTGGCTCACGGCCGATGATGGAGAACCTGTGGGTGTTTCCTATTGCAACCCAGAGCCCGTAACTTCCGGCACATGGAATCTGCTCATGCTGTGGACGCGCAAGGATCGCGAAGGCCAGGGCTTTGGCGCTGCGCTCGTCGCAGAGACAGAGCGAAGACTGCGTGCCAAGGGAGCACGACTTCTGATTGTTGAGACCTCAGGGTTGCCAGACTTTGCAACTGCCCGCGCATTCTATGCAAAGTGTGGATTCATTCATGAGGCCACTATCAAGGATTTCTTTGCGGCCGGTGATAGCAAACTGGTGTACACGAAGCTCTTGTTGCAGAGTTGATAAACGCGTTCAAGGGGTCAGGTTTCTTGAAATTGCGGTGAAACCCTCCAAGAGGAGGCCAAAGATCGATTGCGCGTGGAGTCAGGCGGCACAGAAAGTGCCGCAAAAAAACGTGTGTCGCTGAAATAGTGTTGGAGCTCTGCTGTTCTAGTAGAAATGCAATTGATTTTTGGGTCTCCAGAAATTCACAGCATTTGACGAAGAATATGTGGAAGCAGCTGAAAACACACGTGGAGATTCAATGCACCAAGTCCAATCCGTTATCCATCACTGGCGTTATTCGCCTGGCGCAATACCACTGACCGCCCTTCTCCTGCTGCCGACCCTGACACTCATATCAGCGTCCAGCGTTGCCCAGAACGACATCGTCACCACCGAAGTCCGACCCAGCATGCAGGCATCCCCGATACCGGCTGACATGGAAGTGCAGCTCGACGGTTTGCTTGACGAGGCGGCATGGGCACTTGCGCGTCCGATTACCGAGTTCCGGCAGCAGGAGCCGGTCGAAGGTGGTGAACCGAGTGAGCCCACGGAAATCCGCATTCTTTATGACGACCAGGCGCTGTATATCGGCGCGATGCTGTACGACTCCAATCCCGATGGCATCCTCGCGTACCAGTTGCAGCGTGATGCGGGACTCGGCACCGATGACCGCTTCATGTGGATCATCAGCACCTTCAGTGATAACCGCACCGGCTATTTCTTCGAGACCAATCCTGTCGGACTGCTTGGTGATGGCCTGATCGAGGGCGGCGGCGGTATCAACAAACGCTGGAACGGCATCTGGAACATGAGGACGGCTATCCAGTCCGATGGCTGGTCGGTGGAGATCCGCATTCCTTTCTCGACACTCAACTTCGATCCGTCACTGGCTTCCTGGGGCATCAACTTCCAGCGCACGATTCGGCGTCACAACGAAGAGATTCTCTGGAACGGCTGGCGGCGGACCGAAGGGCTGTTCCGTCCGGTCTACACAGGAGAGCTGACAGGCCTGAGCGGCCTCAGTCAGGGCCGGGGTATCGAGCTCAAGCCCTACATCAATGCGTCCACCAATCGAGGTCCTGGTGCGGGCGCTTCCAGCGGTGATGACGCCAAGGCAGGCATCGATATCACGTATTCACTGACGCCATCGTTGCGGGCTGCGCTGACACTGAACACGGATTTTGCCGAAGTGGAAGTCGATAACAGGCAAGTGAACCTCACGCGTTTTCCGCTGCGTTTTCCGGAGCAACGTGAATTCTTTCTTGAGGGTTCCGGTGTCTTTTCATTCAACTGGGCCGATCCATTTTTCAGTCGCCGGATTGGTCTGGTAGACGGTCAGGAGGTGCCGATCGACTTCGGCGGACGCCTGGGCGGACAGGTTGGCAATTATGAGCTTGGTGTTTATCAGGTGCGCACCGGTGAGACCACGCTCGAGAACAGTGATGGCACCTCTCGCCCCTGGGGTGCAGAGGACTTCACCGTGGCGCGGGTGAAGCGCAGCCTGTTTCAACAATCCCACGTCGGGATGATCTACACGCGACGGGATTCGGAGCCTGCGCCTGGCAATCCGCTGTTGGAAGACCGTCACACGGTTGGCGCCGACTTCGATCTCTACACGTCGCAATTTCTCGGTCAGTACAACGCCCAGATCGAGGGCTTCCTTCTTTACCATACCGACCCTGTTGCAGGCGGCGATCTGAGTGCCTCCGAACGCCGCTCCCGTGGCATCCGCCTGAACTTTCCGAACGACTTGATTCGTGTGCATTCATCGCATCGCGAATTCGGCGAAGAGTGGGACCCGGCACTTGGCTTCGTGGAGCGTCGCGGATTTCGCCGTCATCAACCGACAATCACCATCGCGCCACGCCCGCAGCGCTGGGAATCGATTCGTCAGACCGAACACGAGATTTTCTTCGAGTATCTGACCGACCTGGAGAACCGCCTGCTGACCCGCAACGTCAATGTCACGCCACTGCGAGTGAACTTTGAAAGCGGAGATCGCTTCGGTGTGGAAGTCGGACGCAACTTCGAACATCTCGACAGAGTGTTCACGATCTTCGGCAGTGGCGACGACGCCATTCGTATCCAACCGGGCGATTATGATTCCGACAAGTGGTCTGCCAATTTCAGCACAGCCGGTCGTCGCATGCTCTCCGGCAGTGTGAACTTTGAACACTCCGAGTTCTGGGGCGGGGAGCGGGATACCGTTGATCTGTCCGGCACGATTCGCTCTCGCAGAGGCATCTCGCTGACAGCGAATTATCAGCGTAACGAAGTGACACTGCCGCAGGGCGACTTCGACACCAATCTCGTGCGCCTGTCCTGGGCCTGGAATCTGAGTCCGTGGACCGCCATCGCCGGCAACGTGCAGTATGATGATCTCTCGAATGTGGTCGGATTCTACGCGCGTCTGCGCTGGATAGTGCAGCCCGGCAACGATGTCTTCCTGGTCTGGAGCAACAACTGGCTGTATGACGATGGCCCGCTGGCCGACAGCCGTTTCTCGACGCTCACGAAAGGTGGTGCGTTGAAGCTGAATTACACCTACCGGTTCTGAGATCGGGGAGCAATAGATAGTGCCTTGTTCAGTTCGCGAAGCCACTCCCAATGACGAGCAGCAGATTCGCGCTCTGCTCAGCCTCGTCATCCACGAGTCTCTGGATGCCACAGTCCACAATATTCCCTCCATCCTCAATAACGTCAACGACAATGTCGATCTCTGGCGCACCGCGCCTGACAACATCGTTCATCTGGTCGCAGAGATGGATGGCAGACTGGTGGGCGTGATCATGATCAAGGAGTTCTGGAATTTCTGCAGCCTGTTTGTCGATCCTTCGTATCAACGCAGAGGGATTGGTCGGCAACTCGTGAAGATAGCCGTGGAAAAATGCAGAGGGCGCTGCCCGCATGATGTCATTTACATGCATGCCAACAATGAAGCTGTGGACTTCTATCGAAAGCTTGGATTTGAGGTCAATAATACGTCGAGAACTCCTCCTGCGGGGTCTACGGAAATGAAGTTGAGACTTGTTTGAGATATTCTCCGTACATTCAACACACAAGAAGGACATCAGCATGACCCTCCAGATCACCTCAATCCTCACCGGTCTTTTCTGTCTCTTCATGGTTACTCTGAGTCTGCGGGTCTCGCTGCGACGCCGCGAGATGAACGTTTCTGTGGGTGATGGGGGAGACAAAGTGCTGCAACGGCGAATCCGGGCCCATGGCAACTTCATCGAGAACGCACCGCTGATGGTGCTGGCCGTCGCTGTCATCGAATACAACGCCGGTGTGCGCTGGCTGGTGGCAGTCATCGCACTGGCGTTTCTCGTCAGTCGTGTGGTGCACGCCATCGGCATCCTCTACATGGAGCGGCCCACGCTGCGTGCCATTGCGATGGTGATGCAGCACTCGGCGTTTGTGGTGGCGGGCGTGTGGCTGGTGTGGACCGCGATATAACTTCATTAAGGAATACAAAATGATCTCCTCACAAAAATTCTGGGACAAGATGGCCCCCCGGTATGCCAGGAGCAAGATCCGCGACGAGGCGGGCTATCAGAAGAAACTGGCCAAGACCCAGGAGTACTTCCGTCCGGACTGGCGGGTTCTGGAATTCGGTTGCGGTACGGGGACCACGGCGCTCATTCATGCACCGCACGTGGCGCATATCCTGGCAACGGATGTCTCGGGCAACATGATCGAGATTGCCAGGGGCAAGGCACAGGCGGCCGGGATAGAGAATGTACGGTTCGAACGTGGCACCCTGGAGGAGCTGCCCCTGGAGCCGGAGAGTTTCGATGCCGTGCTGGGGCTCAATATCCTGCATCTGCTGGAGGATGTGGACGGCACCATGGAGCGAGTGCATGGACTCTTGAAGCCGGGGGGTATTTTCGTCTCCAGCACGGCCGTCATGGCCGATGTGCCATGGTACTGGCGCATGCTGATCCCGGTGGCCCAGCTCGTCGGATTGGCACCTTATCTCGCCAAACTCAGTAGAGAGGATCTTGTCATGAAAATGACTCACGTCGGCTTTACCATAGATCATGAGTGGAAGCAGGGAGCGATGGCGGTGTTCCTTGTCGTCAGAAAGGCGGGCTGACAACCCCGCTTATCTGACGGGCATCCATTCCGCGCACGATGTCTTTTGTCCCGGAATTTACCCATCTCCCCGTTGTATTTTTTATAACCATGGGTAGAATCAAGACCATATCCATCCTGTGATGGGTTTTTGTTCACGGAAGAATCGCCCGTTCCAAGTTCTGATTTCCACATCGATTCCATAATGATTCTCATCATATGTGGATCACGTTTGCAGAATCTGGAATGACCAAGGCCAGGAATACCCCAACCTCAATCCAGAGAAGAATCATAATGAAAATCAGACTGATACTCCCGATAGTCGCTGCCGCATTACTCATCCCTGGCGTCGTATCGGCGCAAACCGTTACGACCTTCACCAGCGGCTCCCATGTTGATACCTGGGACCCGATCTTCCCCGCCACTGTGGATAGCAACTGGCCCACCACCGTCTGCACGACTACACCGGCGGTTGGGCTCGACGCCAACTGGACAAGCCCGCACAAGGCCTATCAGTTCGGTACAAACGCGCATCCGTGGCAGGGCGCCCAGACATTCTCGGCGCAGTGGATCAACGCATGGTCCAACATAAATTCCCAAGGTGCCGGTGGCCACAGCTGGACGAAGTACTCAACCGAAGTCTCCGGAAACGGGGAGTTCGTGTTGAACCTGCTCGCGGACAACTGCTCATGGATTTATCTGGACGGCACTCTCGTGGGCTTCCAGAGCACCGCGCAGACTCATCCCGCCCCGACGTACCCGGTGTCCTTGAACGGCACACACATGCTTGAATTCGTCATCTTCGATGGCGGTGGTGCAGCTGGCGGCATGTTCCGTCTGCAAACCAACACCGGCACAGTGTTTGCGGACACCGATCTCGATGGTCTGACCGATCCTGAAGAGACTCTTTACAACACCGATCCAACCAACCCTGACACAGACGGTGATGGCGTGAGCGACGGCGACGAAGTTGACGCAGGCACTGATCCGACCGTTGTGGACACATCCGACGCAGACGGCGATGGCCTGGCCGATGATGTAGATGCATGTGTCAACTCGGTAGTCACTGCAACGGTTTCCGTCAACGGCAACGATTCTGGCGTGGTCAACTACTTTGATGCGCAGGGCTGCAGTGTTGCGGACAACCTTGACCTGTCCTGCTCTGGCGAGTTCAAGAACCACGGTCAATTCGTGAGCTGTGTGGCGCATGCCTCTACAGACATGAGGAAGACCGGCATCATCGACCAGCTCGAACGGGCTGCGCTGGTGAAGGCTGCTGCGAAGAAATAGCCGCACAACCCTCCCTGAAGTCTGAACCAAAGCAAAGGCCGAACTGGAGTTTTCCAGTTCGGCCTTTGCTTTTCAGTGGAACAGGCAGTTCAAACATTTGACGTTCTGCGTCTGCGGCAAGATTTGTCATCGACATTGCTCTGGTCATCGTGACTGCTTGCCAGTTATCATGCAGACCATATCGTTAAAGCAAAGACCCCTCCATGATCAAGTCAGCCCTGTTGTCAGCTTTGAGCTTGATGCTGTTTTCCTGCCAGATCTCCGGCCCCAATTTTCGCGCGATGAGTGAAGCAGAGCTGGCTGCCTACAACACGGGTCTCTCCGAGTGGGATCAGGTGTCCTGCGTCGTCGAGCGACGGACCGGCAGCCACATGAAGTCTCGTGTGTGCATGACGCTGCGCGAGTTCCAGTTGCGCGATCTCGGCGTAGTGTCGCGAGCCAATTCGGCGATGGTCGACAACCGCGTTGGCGTGGAAGCCTACTGACCGGATTTCCCCAAGCCCCCCCTTGTGGGAGCGGGCCTCGCCCGCGATTTTGTCCCATACAACTTCGTCGAACTCATTGCGTTTTCATCGCGGGCAGGGCCCGCTCCCACAGGGACAAAGACAGGGTCAGTGACAGGCTCGAGCGGTCAGTTCGCGCTCAGAAACATCCCTTCCGACAGTTTCAGAATGTGGTTCCTCACATCCGCCGGCCAGCCGTCGATCAATCTGCTGAACTGTGCGAAGTCGCTGGCGAAGAAGGCACGCATGGCCTCTTCGAACTCCGGCTGATCACTCGCCATGGTGGACATGAATCGGTACGCGGCGTTCTGGGCCTGGCGGATCGCATCGTGCTGACCGTTGACGCGACGCGCCTCTTCCACGAGTTTGCGTAGCGCCACCGAGGCGCCTCCCGGTTGACTGTTGAGCCAGTCCCAATGGCGGGGCAGCAGTGTGACTTCCCTTGAGACCACCCCGAGTTTCGGTCGACCACGGCCGCGCGGAATGGTGGCGTCCTCGCTTGCTTCGCTGGTGCCGGTGTCCGGTTGTGCGGAGGCCTGCTCGAGCCTGTTCAGCACATCCTGCACGCTACCGCGAAAGTCCACTTCGATGGCCGCGCTGGTGACGTCGTTGAAGAGTATGACCGGAGCATTGGCGTCGTCGCCGATGACTTTTTTCACGGCGGTGGCGACCTCCGGAACGATACCGGTGGCGATGCGTTGTTTGCCCAGAAAGGCGGTGCAGGTGATGGGGGTGTTCATGTGGCGGCGTCCATTGAGTGATCAGATGGTGGGTAATATACCCGGGTTAAAATATGAAATCAATATAACCCGGGTAAAAACCGTATCTGTGGGAGCGGGCCTTGCCCGCGATTTTTTGCGGCACAGAGCTATCGCGGGCAGGCCCGCTCCCACAGGAGGAGTTATCGGACTTTTATACCAGCTTCATCGAAGGCGGCGCGCAGTTGCTTCGCGAATTCCAGGGCCTGCGGGGTATCGCCGTGGATGCACAGCGTGTCGGCCTGCAGGTTGACGCGATGACCATCGACTGACATCACATGGCCCTCGCGAATCATCGTCAGGGATTGTGCGATCGCCTGCTGCGGATCATGGATCACGGCGCCGGGTTCGCTGCGGGGCACGAGTGTGCCGAAGAGGGTATAGGTGCGATCCGCGAAGACCTCGGAGACGACCGGCAGATTGGCCTGTCGGGCCGCGTGTACCAGTTCGCCACCGGCCAGCCCTACGATCGCCAGTGCGGGATTGAACTCCTGGAATATCATGGTGAGGTCTTCGGCCAGCACCGGATCGCTGGCGGCCTGGTTATAAAGCGCCCCATGAGGCTTGATATGAGTGAGTTGTGCGCCCTGCGCCTTCACCAGTGCGTCGATGGCGCCGAGTTGATAGAGCAGGTGATTGCGCAAGGTCGCGAAGGGCAGTCGCATCTCGCTGCGGCCGAAGTTCGCGCGATCCGGAAATGACGGATGTGCGCCGATGCGCACGCGATGGGCGATCGCCAGACGGATGGCGGCGGCGATGGTGTCCGGGTCTCCTGCGTGAACACCGCAGCTGATGTTGGCAGAGGTGACGAGCGCGAGCAGTTCGCGATCGTGCGGGCCGCCCTCGCCGAGATCGGCGTTCAGATCAATGTGCATCATTCCTGAAAATCCTGCAGATAATTCCTGGTGCGGTGGAGATAACGCGTCTGCTTCTGCGCAGCCTCTGCCGCTTCTTCCGCGGTGACGCGTTGAAAGTAGACAGAGGTGCAGGGGGGCAGATGACCCAGTTGCCACAGATCGGCTTGAATGACGCAGGCGATACGTGGATATCCGCCTATCGTCTGTGCATCGTTGGCGAGCACGATTGGGAGACCATCGGGGGGTACCTGGACATCTCCGGGCAGCACGCCTGCCGATAACAATTCGAGTGGCTGCGACAGTGCCAGCGCGTGACCATTCAACCGCAGTCCCATACGATTGCTCTGATGGTTGATGCGCCACGGCTGATTCCAGAAGCTTTCGCACGACTCTGCGGTGAAGTTGTCGTACTCGGGCCCTGGCAGTGCGCGCAACACATGCGATGGTGAAAGGGGCCGGATACCCTTTTTTGTGAATGAGGTATCAGAGGGGTGATCCCCGATGGGAAGCTTGTCGCCAGTCTGCAGAGGTCTGCCGTGCATTCCGCCGAAGCGCGCGTTGATGTCCGTGCTGCGTGATCCCATGACCAGTGGCACATCGATGCCTCCGGCAATGGCCAGATACGTGCGCGCGCCCGGCACGAGGGGTTTGCTCAGAGTGACGGTGTCTCCCGCCGCAATGAATGATACGTGGCCCGGCAGCAGAGCAGCGTCACTGTGATCGTTACTGGTGATGAAGCCACTGCCGGTGAGCGTGATGGCGCTGTCGCGTGAGAAACGCAGGACCAGTGGACCGACGCTGAACTCCAGCACTGCGGCGTCCGGAGGATTGCCAAGCAGCAGGTTGGCCTGGCGCACGGCAATGGGGTCGAGTGCTCCAGACTGGCCTACGCCGAGATGCCGGTACCCGTGCCGCCCGAGATCCTGCACGGTCGTCAGGGCGCCGCAGCGCAAGACTTCAACGTACTGATCACCTCTGTGGGAGCGGGCCCTGCCCGCGATGGAACTCAACTCCGAATCGCTTGCAGGGCAAGCTCCCACATCAGGAATGAACTGAACGCGATCACCCGGCCGCAGGAGCGTGGGCTGCTTGCCCTCCGGATCGAACATGCGCATCGCTGTCCGCCCGATCACCTGCCAGCCGCCTGGCGTGGTCGCGGGATACACGGCACTCTGGCTGCCACCGATGGCGACTGACCCGGCGGGAATGGCGAGGCGTGGCGTCGCGCGACGCGGCGTGGCAAGGGCTGGATCGAGTCCGCCGAGATAGGCAAAACCGGGTTGGAAGCCGAGACAATAGACGCGATAGTCGCCCGCACAGTGCCGGGTGATGATGTCGTCGATGCTCAGGCCGGTGTGTACGGAGACCTCCTTTAGATCGGGGCCATTCTCGCCACCGTAGTTCACCGGGATCTCGACTGTGCGCCCGGGAATATCGGTGCCATCGAGGGTTGGCCAGAGAGCCAGGATGTCGTCTGTGAGCTTCTCAATGTGGGAGCGGGCCGAGCCCGCGATTGAATCGTGCGCAGAATCGCTTGCAGGGCAAGCTCCCACAGCTGAATCGTGGGGGAAATCGCTTGCAGGGCAAGCTCCTACAGGGGCGCTGCTGACAGTCACGAGCAGGTTGCCCATGCCGGGCACGATCTCTTGCAGGGAAAACTCGGCGCGTCGTTCGGTGAGCCAGGCTGCCAGCGCCCAGACTCGCTTCTGCAACGCCAGATCAGGCGCTCTGCTGTGGTCGCTGGTGAAATGAAACAACACGGCATTGTCGCGCAGGCGCACCACCCGGGCGCCGGGATTTCCGGCGATCTGTCCGGCAGCGGCGCTGGAAGTGGATTCAGTTGGCGATTCTCTGGCTGTCATGCTGGTAATCTATAGCAGTGCCCAGGCCATTGCCATGGCTGATGCAGCGTTCATGCACCGTTCATGCGCCGTTCATTCAAACCAGCGCAATATGGGCCGCGTCTCAGAGAGATCATCACAAAAGGAGTTTTGCCATGAAATCGATCAACACCCTCATGCTCGCCAATGCCATGATCGTCAGTGCCATGATGCTGCCCGTTGCAGCGCTGGCCCAGGACATCAACCTGCTGCCGGAAGGCCAGACGCTCATCACGCTGTCTGTCACCGAGCGCATCAGCGTGGAGCAGGATACCCTCATCGCCACGCTGCGTATCGAGCGTGAGAACAGCGATGCCCAGACGTTGCAGCGGGAGATCAACGGGGCAATGGAAGAGGCGTTGGAGGAGGCCGAAGGTGTCTCAGAAGTGGATGTAGCCACGGGTTACTATTCTGTCTATCAGTACAGCACCGCGCCCCAGGGTGGTCGAGTCGCCAATGTCTGGCGCGGTTCGCAGTCCATCACATTGCAGGGTCAGGACGCCCAGAAAGTGCTGGAGCTGGCCGGTGAGATTCAGGGCATGGGTTTCGTGATGAGTGAGCTCACTTACACCCTGAGCACCGAGAAGGCCGATGAGGTTCGTGACAGCCTGATGGAAAGTGCGATCAGTCGCGCCCGCGCCAATGCGGAGCGTGCTGCGGCCGCGCTGGGCAAGAGCGAAGTGGATATCGCGACACTCGATGTGGACGCAGCGCTGGGCTACTCGCAGCCCCAGATGTATGCGCGCGGCGTGGCGATGGACGCGATGGTGGAGAAGGCTGCACCGGTTGCCGAAGCCGGTGAGTCGGAAGTGTCGCTCACCGTGCGCGTACAGGCTGTCGCCAGGTAGATTGTGACGGGCTCGATCAGGTGGTTGAAGGAACGATTTTCTTCTTGCGTCGTGAGCGCTTCCACCCGGTCTTGATTTCGTAGATGAGGAAAGGCAGCTTGTGCACGATGCCCAGCTTCCTGTCGATGTCAGCGAAGTATTGCTGCAGAAACAGCATGCGACCACCCCAGTGCAGTTTGTAGAGCAGGCGCGAGAGGTCTGACAGTCGCTTGCCCAGAGTTAGTTGTTGCGGATAGAAATGAGCGCGGGCAGTGTCGATCAGTGTGAACGATACTGTCTCGCCTTCACCCTTGCGTACCAGCACATTGCCCCCCGAAAGATCACGGAAGAACACGCCACGCCTGTGCATGTCCAGAATGAACACGCACAGTTGCTGCAGGAATTTCGTCATGCTCACCCCGAAGGCGTCAGGTACCCCCGATGCATACTCTTCGAAGAAATGTCTTGCCGACAGCTTGCTCTTCTCCAGTTCGCACACATACCAGTTGCGAATCAGATCCGTGCCGGTGGTGCGTTCGAAGTAGGCCACTGGCTGCGGACTCGGAATCCCGCGCCGCAGCAATTCGCACGCACCGTTCCAGCTGCGATGCGCCTTGGAAGGCTTGAAGGGCTCTGTCAGCTTCTTGTTCCAGCTCAGGCGCACGGGCTGCTTCACCACCAGGTTCGCGCCCGGATCGCGCGGGTCCTGTACGGTCCAGATGGAGTTGCGTGAGTCACGCAACGAAGCATGACGTTCACGCTCGACGATGCGTTCCGGATGCAGTTCTGCAAACAACTTGTCCGCGTCGTGTCTGTTTGCTGCCAGGATGATACCGTGCCAGGTGTCATCACGATAATGGTAGTAGTGTCCCTTCACTGATGTGCAGATGGAAATGCCAGGGATCAACGTGGGGTTCGCGCGTACCGTCACTTCCTGCGAGATCGGCCAGCGCAGATAGACAGGAGACTCGGTGGCCAGTGAGGGCACCTCGTCGAGTGCGACTCCATCCCTGCTCAACCAGGTGGCGCGTGGCAGCAAGTGTTCGGGATAGATATCAACGAAGTCGGCAACGAGCCCGTTCATGCTCCACACCACATGCGTGCGATGTGTCGCGTTGGTGAACTCGTGCACCTCAAGACCTTTGGCGCGACACAGACTGCCCTGATAAGTCGAGCCCGGAATCAGTTTCTGGAACGCCTGCAGGGCATGAAACGCCGGACGTATCCGGTAGCCCGCATTGTTGCCGCTGATCTCGCTGTAATAGGTCACGATCTCATCGTGCGATGCGGACTTGCGCGCCTCGTCAATGAGACCCTCCCTGCAGCTGACCAGTGCCCCCCAGTACACGCGCTTGAATGCACCTGAAGCGGCCGCCAGCACCAGATATCGAGTGAGATAGTCGGCCTGCTTGGCAGTGGCTTCGGGCAGGAAGCGTTTGATGCGGGGCAGCGTCCAGCTCACATACGAACACAGCATGCCTTCCACGCCACGCTTGCTGGAAATTTTCTCCAGTTGACGGGCCTTTCTGACGAGGTTGTAACGCACCACTGGGGCGAGAAGTGCGCCGAAAATACGATGGTCGTAGACTTCCGGTTGCGTCACGCGCTCGACAAAGAGATTGTCGGTATAAAACTGTGGCACCTGCCCCATGTCCTTGAGCAGATCGAGCAGGGCAATGGTGTAGAGGGGCTCGAAGTCGCTGATGTTCGGACCGGAAATACGCAGGCCGCGTTTGCTGGCCTCGACGTACGCGGTGCGCCAGCAGGCGAGGAAACCCTTGAGGCAATAGCCCGCCCAGCGCCTGCGGTTGATGGTGGAGCCCACTTCGATGATTTCGACCTGCTGTCCCCAGGTGTCCAGCGTGTTGGCCACGAATTGCTGCCAGCGCCTCTGCACGGCCGCCTCGCGCATCTGCATCGCTTCGGGCAGTGGTTGCACGAGGTGCAGCATGACCTTGAAGCCCTCGTCTATCAGGGCGCCGAGCAGGCGACTGGCATGCTGGCCGGGGCTGTCATAGCTGTAATCCATCCGCACGTGAGAGACACCGAGCACCTTCAGTTTCTCGATGACATAGGCATCGCATACCGGATCGCGTGACGTGGCCACACAGACGCCGCAGAACTCATCCGGGATGACATGGTTGGCCGGGGGAACGTCGGTATTGCGCAGACGCAGCTCTGCACTGAACATGAATTTGGCAACAGCCTTGAGGAAATACCAGGCCGGTGGAGACAAGCGTGTATCGTTGCCTTTAACGCCATGCTTGACGTTAGATGTATCGAGTTGTTGCGAATCGGTCATTGTTATTATTGGGGAATCGGGTTCCCTGCCTTGCTGGTGGTCTTCCCGATTCTAAAGGAGTGAACTCATAACAACAACCCGTGATCAGCTTGCTCCGGTCGTGTATCGGGCAATGAAGAGCTCCGCTTCCACGGGTTTGCCGAACAACCAGCCTTGGGCATAGTGCACGTTTTGCTCACGCAGGAAATCGGCCTGGGCGCGGGTTTCGACCCCTTCCGCGAGCAATTCCAGGCGCAGGGTTCGCGCCATCTCGATGATATGCAGAACGACCCTGTTGGTGGCAGCCCCGGTGTCGATGGCTTCCACGAACAGCTTGTCGATCTTCAAACAATCGAACTGCATGGTCTCCAGATAGGAGAGGCTGCTGTAGCCGGTACCGAAGTCATCAAGCGCCACGCGCAGCCCGCTGTCGCGCATCGCCTTGATGCTCTTGCCCGCCGCCTCCGGTTCCAGCATCACCCGCTCCGTCACTTCGACGGTGAGACTTCCAGAGTCGCCCACGGGAATTTCCTGCAATTGCTGCAGCACATTGGCTGATTGCAGATCGGCTGCGGAAAGATTGATCGCCAGTGCAAAGTCGGGATTCACCTGCAGGAAGGCCGGCATGTCTTTCTTCGCCAGCTCAATCACACGATCGGTGAGCTGCCCAATCAGTCCGGAGTCTTCCGCTGTGGGGATGAACGCATCGGGCATGGAGACACTGCCATTCCTGCGGCGCCAGCGGATCAGTGCTTCCGCGCCTATGCATTGCTCTGTCTGCAGATCCACGATGGGCTGGTACACAAGAAAGAACTCCTGGCGCTTCAGTCCGAGTTTGATCTCGCTGTACAGCGACATGCGCTGACGTGCCAGATGTATCACGAGCGCTGTCAGGCCGAGACCGGTAATCAGGCCAATGGGCACCAGCAGTATCGCAAACTCCCGGACGCGCTGATTGAGCACTTCGATGGGCACCGCAGCCAGTGCTCCGGTGAGGCTGATCTCCTCCGATCGGGCAATCCCCACGATATAGTCAGCGTCGATGAACACGCTTTCGGTCTCGTTGCCAAGCGAGTTGATCCAGCGCTGGTCGACTTCGCCGTTGGCTATTCTGATGACACCGGTGATTGGCGTGAAGGTCGCGAACAGAACGCCTTCCTGTTCGACAGTGAGATCAATGGCCTGGGCGCGATTGGCGATGGCGATGATGTTGCCGCGCGCCAGACCGAGGAATGGAATTGCGCTGGCCTGTGGTATGACGACACTCAGGTACACCTGGTTGCCCGTCGATGTGATGAGACTGACGGGGCCAAGATCGATAGGATCGGGGTGTCGACCGAGTGAGGAGCAGTCCATGCGTGAGCCGTCGAGGTGAGCGATGATCTCGATGTACTCGAGGCTGGTTGCGAGCTGCTGCATTTCGCCAATCAGTGCATCCGTGCAGCCCTCGGTGCTGGTCTCTGCCAGTTCATCGAGTACCACGCGCAGCTGATTGACCACGCGATCAGAGCGGTAGATGACGTCCTTGGCATAGCCCATGACGCGTTCGAATTCGAGATTCAGACCCTGCTGCTGGGCCAGATAGATTGCCAGCAAAATGGGACCGATGGCGGTGAACAGAGTCACCGCGATGGTCAACTGAAGAGTGCGCAAGCGACGCATCGGAGATCGGCAGTCCTTGGAGACACGCTGTTCTGAGGCGAAACAAGATCCCTGTTTCCTGACAGCTTTGTGCCAGCATACACCATGTTACGGAGTGCGGCTTCGCTTCCTGCAGGATTACCAGATGGTTTCCAGCGCTTTGTACGCCCGCAGCTTCGCGTCTGCAGTCACCAGTGGCGCCATGAGCAGCATGGCGGTGGCCGAGATGACGCGGTCAGCAGGATCGCCAGGCACCTCATCGCCAAACTCTCCTGCCATCTGTGCAATGTCTACGGTGACGGGAGTGAAGCGTACCTCCGGGAGCTGACGGACATCGGCCAGCCATGTGGCAACGGGCACGGCGAGTGTCAGCCTGCCATGGCGCACAAGCGTCGTGATTTCCAGTGCGCTGATGGCTGATACCAGAACGGTATTGGATTTTGCTGCCGCTGTAATCGCCTTGCGGGCCTTGGGAGACAACTCGGCAGGATTGCTGAGCCACCAGATCAGCACGTGCGTGTCGATCACGATCACTTCAGCATGTCCCAGTCTTCCTCAGGCAGGATGGGCTCCAGCGGTGCATCGTAGTGCAGCACGCTGTTGCGCAATCGGTTGCGCGCCGCCGCAGCACCCTCCTGCAGAGGAGTAGGAGGGGAAATTTCCGCTATTGCCCGACCATGCACGGTCACGCGCAGAGTCTCGCCAGCCTCGACACGGGCAAGATACTCGGGCAGATTCTGGCGCAGCGTGGTGACAGTCACGTCCTGCATGGCGGGCTTCTCTCTTCAGTAGAAAATGTACATAAAAAATGTACATTTGCTCTGCCGTCGAGTCAAGTGCTGGCGCCGAGTCACTTCTCCGCCAAGATCATTCTTCGTAGCGGCTCGGGTAGTTGCTCAGCAGGTCGCGGAATGTCTGGAGGAAAGCGGGGCGGGCACCATCCTCATGCATGTACTCGCCCGGTTGTACGGAGTGCAAGCGACTGATCTGACCTCCCCAGATTTCCTTGCCACCGCTGCGCTCGCGCATCGTGATGTCCATGATGGCGATGTAGTGCAATTCGACATTGATCGACTCCATGCGCACGAAGGGGTCGATGTTCTGCTGCTCCGGATCGAGGCTGACGTGACGGTAGGCGAAATTGACGATGATGTCGCTGCGCTGGTCGTTGCGGGTCATGCCCCGCTCCTGAAACGCGGTTTCGAATTCCTCCACCATGTAATCGCGCAGGAAGATGGGCAGCTCCACGGATTCGACAGCATAAGTGCTGTAACTGGCGTAATTGCCGGGACAACACAATGTGAGTGAGTTGCCGATGCGCAGGCCGGCATTGCTTGCGCAGCCGACGAGGATGGCGAGGGCCGCGATCATGGTGATTGATCTGGTGATTGCTGCTTTCATCAAACTGTCTCCCTTGCAACAGAGCGGGCACGATTGCCCCGTGCGGCGAAGAATGTTTC
>MGYS01000015.1:28735-50881 GCA_001802565.1 Gammaproteobacteria bacterium RIFCSPLOWO2_02_FULL_57_10
GATATTGATATGCATCAGCCTTTGTCGGGATTGCACGGACCTAGCGTGTCAGTTGAATGCGTTCCATCTCGGTCATCTGACTGTAGCTCGACGTGATCACGCGTTCGCCCGGTTCAAGACCCTCGGTGACTTCGACGAAGCGATTGTTGCGTCGTCCCACACGGATGTCTCTGCGCGTCGCATATTCGCCACTGGCATCGACCACGAATACCCAATTGCCGCCGGTGTCCTGCAGGAAACCACCAAGGGGCAGCAGCAGTGATTCAACGGGATTGCCCAGCGTGAGATCGAGTTGCAGCGTCTGACCACGCCGCAGATTGTCCGGAGCCACACCCTCGAACACGAGATCCACCTCGAAAGTGCCCTCGGTGATTTCCGGATAGACCTTGATGACGCGCGCCTCGTACTGCTGGCCAGCCAGCGTGAAGCGGGCCGACTGGTCGGGGGTCACACGGGTCACGTAGTACTCATCGACCTGCGCGACAATCTTGTACTGTTCGACCACATCGATCTGGCCAAGACGCTGACCGCGGATCTTGTTCTCTCCCACTTCCACCGGCAGCGACGTGAGCTGACCGGAGATCGGCGCACGCACCAGCAGATTCTCGAAACTGCTTTGTGAGAGTTCGAGATTTTCCTCGAGCTTGCCGACCTGCAATGCGATCTGTGCGAGACGATCTTCGCGGATGCGATCCTCCAGCGCTTGTCGCGCCTTGGTGTTGGCCAGCACCTTGCGCTGATACGCCAGTTCATCCGCAATGGTGTCGTACTGCTCCTTCGAGACGAGGTTGTCGTTGGCCAGTTGCATCTGGCGCCTTTCCTGACGCTCCAGTACCTGAATGCGATACTCCACATCGATCACCTGGCGCTCGGTGCTCAGCTTTGTCGTCTCCAGACTGTTGGAAATGTTGGAGAGATTGTTGAGCTGCTCGGTGATCGATGTGTCGTTGCGTGCGACGTTCAGGCGCAGATCGGTGTTGCTCAGCTGCAACAGAGGCTGACCGGCCCCGACGAAGCTGCCTTCCTCCACCAGCACCGCTTCCACCACGCCACCATCCACAGCGTCGAGAAAGACGCTGTTGAAGGGCTGGATGGTGCCACGAATCGGTGTGACATCCTCGAACGCACCGAACTGCACGCTGGCGATGGTGGTCTGTTCCTGTGGCAGACGGTAGGTGCGAATCGAGGCATCAGCGAGCATGCCATAGACGAACCACAGCACTGTCGCCGCCACTAATCCGATCAGCCCCCATTGCCACAAGGGGCGTTTCTTCTTCTCAATGACTCTGTCCATGAATGCTCTCTGTTCTTATTCGTAGCGCAGCGCCAGGACCGGGTTGGCCTGCGCGGTTTTCATCGACTGCAGGGCCATGGTGACAAAGGCTACCGCAACTGCGATAGCCGTTGCCACAACAAACAGCATCAGGTTCGGACCGATCAGTTCGATTCGGTAGTAGAAGCCCTGCAGCCACACATTGATGGCCCAGAAAGCCAGCACCGAGGCGATCACGGCGGCCACACACACCAGCACCAGAATGTGCCGGAACAGCAGCAGGATGATGCTGGTAGTAGATGCGCCCAGCACTTTCCTCACACCAATCTCACGCGTGCGCTGTGCCGTGTTGAACGCCGACAGGCCGAACAATCCGAGGCAGGAGATGAAGATGCAGAGTGCGGCGAACAGACCGATCAGTTGCATCAGGCGCTGTTCGGAGCCGTACAGCGCATTCAGGTTCTCTTCGAGCAGGCTGTAGTCGAAAGGGTGGGCGGGGTCGAAGGTGATCCAGCGCTCTGCCAGTGCGTCGATGACATTCTGCAGAGCACCTTGACTCACGCTGATGATCATCTGTTCCGAATAGGTGCCACGTGAGAGTTGATCCATGGTGGCAAGGTCCGGTCTGAACCACGTCATGATCACCGGGACCACTTCGTGTTGCAGACCCTCGAAGTGAAAGTCCTCGACGACGCCAATCACTTCCATGGGCTGCGCGTTCGGATCGATCTGGCTGAAGTGCTTCCCGAGCGCATTCTCCCAACCCATCGCTCTGACCATGGACTCATTGACCAGAACAGTGCGCAAGGGATCGCCTTCGCGATTGTCATCGAAATCGCGTCCTTCGATCAGGCGAATTCCAAGAACATCGATCAGATCGGGACGCAGGTTCATGAGGCTGAACGATTGCTGTTGCATCACGCCGGCATTGTCCTCGACATTCAGTGCGATCAATCCGGCCTGCTGTCCGGGCATGTGCTGGGTGCGTCCGACTGTGACGACGCCCGGCAACTGGCGCAGCTCGTTCATCAGGGCTGGCAGGCGCTCGACCTGATCTGCTCCGGTCACGCGCACGATCAGGCGATTCTCCTTCTCGAACCCCAGCGCACGGTTCTCCACGTAGCGCATTTGCGTCAGCATCAACAGCGTGCAGGCAATGACGGCAACCGAAATGACGAACTGCATGGCGACCAGTATCTGACGAATCCCGCGCCCGCCGCGTCCAGTGCCATGTGCCCCTCTGAACGCTGCGATGGGGGGGATCGCCGAGAGATAGAAGGCCGGATACAGTCCCGAGAGTACGCCGAGTACGATGCTGCCGACGAGCAGGGCGGACAATACAAGCGGATTCAGCAACGATGCCATCGACAGTGGCGCATCCAACAGCACCGTGATCGGCGTGAACGTTACAGTCAGCCACGTGATCAGCAGCGCCAGCAGAAGCGATACGAATGCATAGCAGATAGACTCTCCGACGAACTGCTTCACCAGTTGGCCATGTGTGGCACCGAGCACCTTGCGCATGCCCACTTCTTTCGCACGCCTTGTCGAGCGCGCCGTGGCCAGATTCATGTAGTTGATGCAGGCGACAGCCAGCACGAACACCGCGATCGCTGCAAACGCGTAGACATAGAAGAGATTGCCGCGTGGCTGATCATAGGTCGTGGTGGAATGCAGATGAATATCGGCCAGTGGTTCCAGCAGGAAACGCACGGTGGCGTTGATGTTGAACTGCCGTGCCATCTCGGCCATGTTGTTGTCGAAGAACTGCGTCGAGATCGTCGCAAAGTCCTCTGGCTGGAACCCTTCGCGCATCAGCACATAGCTGTACACATTGATGTTCCACAGTGCCTGACGTCGCTCGATGCCTTCGGGTTGAGCGATGCGATTGTAGGAGAGCAGTGCGTCGTATTGCAGGTGCGAGTTGGCGGGCAGGTCGGCGAAGACAAGATCGATGCGATAGGTGTTGATATCGGTCGAAATGGTTTCGCCCAATGGATTGCGATCACCGAAATAGCGTCGTGCAAATGATTCGCTGACCGCCATGCTGGACGGGTCGATCAGGGCGGTTGCGGGGTCTCCGTAGAGGATCTCATGCGTGAGTATCTTGAAGACGTTGTTGTCTGCGGAGTACAACCGCTCCCAGTAGAAACCCTGGCCGCTGCCATCCTTGAGCAGGTAACGCGGCGAGGGCATCGGTTGAAAGCGCGCGGCTGCCTCGATCTCGGGAAATTGCTCCTGCAGCAGAGGTGCCAGCTGCGTCGAGGTGATGGCGGCAAAATCCACATTGCCGTTGATGCCGAATTCATTCACCACACGATAAGCGCGCTCGTGATTGACATGATGTCGGTCATAACTGAGCTCATTGGCCAGATAAAGACCGAGAATCATGCAGCAGGCGATGCCGATGGAGAGCCCCGCAATGTTGATGAGGCTGTAGGATTTCTCGCGCAGCAAGCGGCGCAGTCCCAGCAGGAGATAGTTGCTAAACATAGGAGGCTTCCTTGCGCGCACTTCCGTTGTGTTCCATCACCACCTCGCCATCCAGCATGCGGATGATGCGTTTGCCCACGGCGGCGTGTTCGGGAGAGTGTGTCACCATCACGATGGTGGTGCCCTCGTCGTTGAGCTTGCGCAGCATCTTCATCACTTCATCGCCGTGCTCGCTGTCGAGGTTACCGGTCGGTTCGTCGGCGAGGATCAGTTTGGGCTGATTGACCAAGGCGCGCGCCACGGCGACACGTTGTTGCTGACCGCCGGAAAGCTGTTGCGGGAAGTGCTTGATGCGATGACTCATGTTCATCTTTTCAATCACGGCTTCCACACGCTTTCTACGCTCGGCAGGCGGCACTTTCGTGTAGATCAGTGGCAGCTCGACGTTCTCGTACACGCTCAGTTCATCGATCAGGTTGAAGCTCTGGAAGATGAAGCCGATGTTCTCCTTGCGCAGAGCCGCGCGCTGACGTTCACCATAGGACGAGATGTCTTCGCCGAGGAAGAAGAACTTGCCTGAATCAGGGTTGTCGATCAGGCCGATGATGTTGAGCAGTGTGGACTTGCCGCAGCCCGATGGCCCCATGATGGAGACGAACTCCCTTTCTGCCACTTCGATGTTGACGCCACCCAGTGCGGTGGTTTCAACCTCTTCCGTTCTAAAACGCTTCACCATGTCGACCGTCTTGATGATCATGTCCCTGTCTCCGTTTGTTATTGGGGTATCGCGCATGGGTAGCAATCCCTGTGCCAAAGAATATTGTTCTGCAAAACCAATACGTTAGGCAGTGCTGAAATATTCACCATGCGGGAATTGACCAACTATTTGCATAGCTGACTTAGGTTATGACGTTCGAAGTGGGATTTGGTTGCAGAATCTTTTCTGTGGGAGCGGGCCCTGCCCGCGAATGGGTTGTGTTCAAGGATCTGATGGCACTCCTAACACTCCGAATCACGAGCAGCGCCGCAAGGTGACGCCATTCGAGACACGCCGTGAACCCATCCATGGGGGCTCGGAAACCGCCATCCGGGCGGTTTACGGTCCCGAATGGCGTCACCTCACGTCACTGCTCTGGTCCATGCGAACCCCAAAGTTCAAAGTCTCATTCTTCATGACACACCTCTTTGAGGCTGAGCGACTTAACGGCCTTGTCCAATTTCACCGCCAATGCTGCTCGCGCATCAGTGATGTCACCACAAACGATGGACAGAAAAGACGTTACGTCGATGCAGAGCTGCGACGCGAGGCAGCGTCATACCGGACCGTAAACCGCCTGGATGGCGGTTTCCGAGCCCCCATGGATGGGTTCACGGCGTGTCCGGAATGACGCTGCCTCACGGCGCAGCTCGGGATGCGGAGTACTTTTAGTCGATCAAGTCTCGGAGTTCATGAAGCGGAGCATCTCACGTGCGAGCACGTCAGGAGTTTCCTCGTGCGGGTTGTGCCCCGCTTCCGGAATCATGAACAGCTCACCGTTGGGCAGCAGGTCCACCGCGCGCTGCGAAGTTTCCGGATAGTTCGGGCCGTCCTGGGCGCCGCCGATCAACAGGGCAGGCATGGTGATTTTCGGGAAATAGGTGTCCACCGGCTGGGAGGTCAGGCCGCTGTTCATGGAGCGCACGAGGGTCAGGCGATGGTATTCGCCGCTCAGTGCATAGCCATAACGGATGCGCACGTGCTCGAGGTTGTCCGAGGTCCAGTTGACGATGCGGTTCTGCTCCTGACGCAGGTTGGCTGCGTAGATGGCCTGCATGTCTGGCACGGGGTCTCCTGAGCTGGGTTCGTTCCACTGACGGCCACGATCGGAGTCGTTCAGGGCAATCGGGTTCACCATGATCAGATGAGTGGCCTTGTCCGGGTAGCTGTGGGCAAAGTGGCTGGCGATGCGGCCGCCCAGAGAGTGTCCGGCGATGACGATCTCGTCGATGCCAAGGTGTTCGATGATCGCGTTGATGTTGGAAGTGTGCAGGTTCACGTCATAGGGAAGGATCGGCTTTGACGACTTGCCCCAGCCCAGACGGTCGATGGCGATGGCGCGATAGCCTGCGTCCGTCAGCGATTTCATGACCTCGCCCCAGTAGAGACCGTAGTAGCTGGAACCGTGCAGCAGCACGACAGTACGGCCGTTGGCTGGCCCGGTCGGCGCGGCGTCCATGTAGGCGATGCGCACGTCCTGACCGTAAAGATTGCGGTGCAGGAAGTTGACTGGGTAGGGGTACTGGATCTCCTCCATGTTGATCGAAACCGCGCCCCATTCGGCGGGCGGTGTAGACGGCGGCTCCTGTGCGAAGGCCTCGGCTCCCAGCACCAGGGAGAGCGCCGATACGGCAGCAAGGTGTTTGAAAAGGTTCAATTTGTTCGACATCTGTGCATCCTTGGTTGTTGTTGGTTTTGGAGTAATGGGTTCAATTCACGGTCCCGCATGATACGCGCCGACTTGGCACCTGCAAAGTCTGACCGCCCTTTGCGCGACAAACTTGCATGGAGGTTCGCTTCCCGGGCTTAATTGGTGACGTAACCCCTGGAGCATTGATGAACATGAAAAACCTGATGATCGTCTGGCTCTCTGCCGCCGCGGTGGGTGGTGTGCACGCCGCAGAGCTGGACATCGCTTCGTCCTACGCATTCCTGGTCAGCGATGTGCAGGATGGCGGGGTGCTCTATACGGCGACAGCAGGAGCAGTGCAGGGATTGTCTCTGCCCTTGAGCTTCCGTGACTCGGCAGACTACTGGGGTCTGCATGTCTGCAACTTCCCCGCTCGCGACTGCGCAGTGACGGATCGCTACAACCCTGCCGATTACTCGCTCATGCCGGACAGCGGCACTCCCGGTCAGCTGCAGCTGGAACGCGTCAACACTCGCAACGGCACGAACATCTATGACGCCGCCACATGGCAGATCGCGGTGACTCTGGGTCATGTGCGCAACGGCCTCGGCAGCGCGGTGGGCGAACAGGGGTACGATCTTGCCAGCAACCAGAACACACTGCTGTCCGAGGGGCATGCCGGTAACGCGACTGATCCGGTTCGTGGCACGCATCGCGCAACGAGCAGTGGCAGTGGATTCCTCTATGACGGCGAGACAATTGTCGATCCAGCGAGTGCATTCTCGTTCCGCATGCTCGGACGGAGCTGGCTGTCAGAGGACCCTTTCCTCGGGACCGAATACGCAGGGCTGATCAATGCTGTCGATCTGCCGTCGGGCAATCCGGCGTATGCCCCAGGCAAGGTCAACTGGAGCGACTGGAAACCCGTGATGGGCGAGAACGCCTGGGCCTTCCTGCTCGGTCCCCTGCAAGCGGCCAATCTCTATCACCGAGAGCAACTCAAGAGTGCGTTCGTGCCATTTGAGGATGCCGCCATCCAGAATGCGCTCGCGGTGCTGCCTGCGTTCTCGGCGCTGCAGTCGCCTGTGGGTGGGGTCTACTACGCGCCTGGGTTTGTGGACCAGGGATTGATGAGCGGCGCCAACACTCCGGTGAATCCATTCATCGTCGCGCTCGAGAACAACTTCTCGCTCTATGCTGGCCTCAGAGTGTTCGACGATATCCTCAGCACGACGTTGAACAATCAGGCGCTTGCGGAGGAGGAAAAGACGTCCATCATTTCTGCCCGCAACACGATTGCCGTTCTGCTCCATGGCGGCGTCGATCGGGGCCAGAGCACTGCAGGTCTGTTGTCGTTCTTCCGCAATCAGGCGTGGCACGACGGCGGTTTCGTGCAGGGTGGACTGGCCAACGATCCCGCGCAGTCCGCTGCCTGGGTGCCCACCCTTTCGCCCCAGGCCATTGACGTCAACACATGGGGAGTCGCCGCGCTGGGACCTGCGATGGTCGACGAGTGGTTTGGTTTCGCGGCCTCGTTTCGGGCATGGCAGAAGGTCAAGGCGTGGGGCGGCTATGGCGTCGGCGGCACGCTGTGGGGCGTGGGATATTCGGACGTCGATGGGAATGGGCAGCTCGCCAATGGGGACTATCGTCAGGGAGTCATGTCGGCGGAGTGGACGGCCGGTGCCATCAACATGGTTCGCAGCATGATCGCGCACTATCGGGAAATTCCAGTTGAGTCCCCGCATCATGGAACGGCGCGGGTGCTTCTGCTGGAGCTCGAGCAGGACGAAGAATCAATGCTTGAAGCACTGCAGACCTTGCGCCTCGATCGCTACAGCGACGTGGCGTTTCCCGGTCAGCCAGATCAGTTCGACACGCTCGTTGACCTCGACACGGCGCCGTATCTCTACGCCAGTCGACGGCACTTCATTCCCTTCGGCTGGCACGCGAACCCGTTGCCGAGTACGTGTGCGACCGCATGGGTGGTGATGCTCGCCAACCACTTCGATCCGTTCGGGATTAGCGGTGTACCGAACTAGATCTGGAACAGCTTGTTGATCTTGATTGCAAATCCCCGGTTTCGCAGTTCCATCCCGCTGGGGTGGCCCAACGGGTCGGTGTTGCGATCGTCGCTGTACACCACGAAGAACTCACTGCCAGGCGCCCACTCCCAGCGGAACCGGAAATTCGTGCTGAACGAGTTGGCGTTGGAATCGTATTGGACGAGACCGCCCAGGTACATACGGGGGGATAGCGTGTAGGTCACGCGGAAGCTCGACAGTTCGGTTCGGAAATCACCCTCGGGCAGTTCCACTTTGTTGATGGAGTAATTGGGTTCGATGGATAGCTGTGGCGACAGTTCAATGCGCCCGCTGCCGAAACCGATGGTGGTGATGGACCCGCTCCAGAAGTCTCCGACCCGTAGCGACAGCACTCCGCTCACCTGGCGCTGAGCACCGAAGTTGTAGGAGGCCTGGTAGCTGCTGAAATCGTATTTTCCTGGCAGCAGCGTCACACCTTGGGCAATGCGGAAAGGTCGTGTCAGCATCTCGAATTGATCGCTGACTGAAACAGTGAAGATGTCACTGGTTTCGAACTCGGTGCCGAAACTCAGGTCGTGTTGACGCGTTTCGAGATCGTCCGTGGTGGCCGACCAGTAGGACTGGGTGTTGGCTTCGAGAACGAAGCGTCGAACCCCGTCTATGGAAGTCGGTCGCGGGCTGAACCGCCCACCGCCGGAGAATTGCTTGAAATTGTTGCGGCGCTTGAAACCGATTTCCGGGTTGAAGTTGTTCTCCACCACCAGATAACCCGTGTTGAATCCGTACAGGTCGCTGTCGTAAACCAGGTTGGCCATGTAGCTCTGATCATCATCGCTCAGGCCCGGACTGTCGGTTTTGGCCAGATACGTGTCGAAGGAAAAGTCCTCGAGGAAATCGAAGGCGCCGTCGACGGCCAGCAACTGGCTGGAGCCGTCTCCCACCAACGATTCGGATCGGTCCGTGAGCATGACGCCGACCGTGCTGCGACTCAACACATCGCGCTTCACCCGCAGGACGGAAAAGCGCGTGGATTCGATGTTGGCGAAATCCTCTGCGTCGGTATTGATGGTGAGTGCGCCGATGTCGTAGTTGCCGATCTTGCCGGTGAGTCGGGCGCCCACGTCAATGGGGACGATCTGGCCCTGTTCCAACCCGATCCTGCGGCTGAAGAACAGTGTGGGAACATCCAGACCACGCGCCTGGGTGAAGTCGAAGTTGCCGCGCCCTTCGAGGAAGAATTCGCGCTTCTCGGGAAACAGCTGGTTGAAGCGAGTCAGGTTGACCTGGCGCTCATCCACTTCCACCTGGGCAAAGTCCGTGTTGTAGGTGAAGTCGGCGGTGAGGTTGTTGGTGATGCCGAATTTGACATCGACACCCGCTTCGCCTTCTGCCTCGTTGCTGATCCGTGGCGTTGTTTCTCTATTGGTCGTGACAGTCCCGAGGCCGTAGGGTTTGACTTCAAGATTGAAATTTCGCTCCGGGACGCGGAGGTCTTCCAGTGTGCCTGCTTCGGAGACGCGCCAGATTCCTGCCACCAGGCTGTTGCCCCGTGCCGCTGCGATCGGCACTTCGGCCATGTAGGACGCTTCGTTCAGGCGGCGGATGATTCTGCGCAGTTGAATCCCCCAGGTCTGCTCTTCACCGGGGCCATAGCGCAGGGAGCGAAACGGGATTTCCATCTCTACCGTCCAGCCGCCATCGAAGCGCCCGACTCGCGAATCCCACACCACGTTCCAATCGAAATTGACGCCGCGCCCACCGTCGCCTTCGTTGGTGACAGCGTAGTCGGAGAAACCCCCGATGGGAGTGACCAGAAATGCAGAACCATTGCGCCGATCCAGATAGGTGTCCACCAGCACGGTGATCGAGTCATTGGTGCGCAACTGGAAGGTGTCGCGCCGCATCTCGTTGGCGATCCAGTCGCTCTCGGGGACAGACTCATACACCCGCGCCGCGACGTAGAGATTGTCGTCGTCAAAATAAACCCAGGCTTCGGTTTTCTCGCTGGCCGGGGCGCCCGCGTTGGGGATCTGCTGAATGAAACTGGTGATGGGTGCAATCCGAGCATAGATCGCTTCATCGAGAGTGCCGTCGATCCGCACGTCGCCGTCGTAGCGGGTCGCGGTGACGAACACGTCGCCTGCAGTGTCGGTTCGCACGATGGCATCCTGGGCCACAGCGAAAGAGCAGAACAACGATGAAAACAGCAGAGCCAACTGACAGGAGGGATGATTGCGCATGGTGATCTGGCACTCTTCGGTGACTTTAGATGCCGACATCGTACTACTTCAATGGCAGATAAACATCTGTGATCATTTCCTCCGGCTTCACGTCCGGCCCGACGTTCACGTAGTGGAAGAAGATCGGGTAGTCGCGCAGTTGTTCGCCGCTGCCGGGTAACCATTCACGGTAGAGCCAGGTGGCGGCAGTGACGTCGTGGCGCGAGCCGAGATGCCGGACTCGGGCGCAGCGCCCCGCCGGGATCATCTTGTTGACGACACCCTGCGGATTCGCTGCCACTTGCCTGTCCACTGAGACGGCGATGTCGAGGCGATAATCCTGCGGTGGTGTTGTCGCTGGATCGCTGTAGTGGATGCCATAGGTATTGCCTTGCCCCGGCTTCATGCCATTGGCCTTGCGCCACTCGATGAACTTCAGAGTGGTGTTGTAACTCAGATGTTCCGGCCCGTGGTGCTCCAGAGCAGCGATCCGTGTCTCGGGAAAGTTCACAATTTCTACTGTCAATGCATGGGTCACGCTGCTGTACTCCTCCGATCTGTTTTTCTCATGGCCGTCGGGTCGCGTGACAATCGCGCCTGTCTGCCACGGTTGCCACTGCGGGTTCCTGCGGAATGCGCTCGGGCTCTGCTCGTGCGCATTCCTGAATGCCCTCGTGAAGGATTCCGCGTTGGCGAAGCCCGCGTCGTAGGCGATGTCCGTGATGCTGATATCCTTGTTGAACACCAGCTGCATGGACGCGCGCTGCAGACGCAGCAACTGCACCAGTCGATACACGGAGATGCCGGTATACGAGGTGAACTGCCGATGGAAGTGAAAGGGCGAAAAGCAGGCCTGTGCGCTGAGCTTGGCGACATCCAGTTCCTCATCCAGGTGTTGCCGGATGTAGGTAATCACGTCGTTGATGCGCCTTGCGTAGCGGCTTGAGTGTGGCGTTGGCTGCAATTGATCCATTCTCTCCCTCGACGCTGCGCATTCTGAGGCTGGCGCTGCAATAAAACCTGACTGATCTTGCGGAGTTTACTCCACGTGTCTACTCTCGTAGCAGTCGGGTCTCGACACACAATGGAAAAGGGGGTTGGTCATGGTCAGTGCAGCATCGCTTCATGCAGTGTTTCAACAAATCTTGTCCGAACGTTTCGGAAAAGGAGTCCTTGGCCTCGCGCTTTTGACGACCCTGGTCGCCTGTTCGGGAGAACCGGAACAGGCTCCCGCAGTCCCTGAGCCGGAAACCGTGACGGTCGAGGAACCTGCGACGCGTCTGGTCGGCGCGGCCGACATCACTTCCGCGGCCGACAACAATGCCGAATGGCTCACCTACGGCCGCACCTATGCTGAGGATCGCTTCAGCCCGCTGACGCAGGTCAATCGCGATACCGTAGGCGATCTCGGCGTGGCATGGTACTTCGAGCTGGACACCAATCGCGGGCAGGAAGCCACGCCACTGGTGATCGATGGCACGATCTATTTCACCTCCGCGTGGAGCAAGGCCTTCGCGCTGGATGCTCGCACGGGAGAAGAGAAGTGGCGCTTCGATCCCGAGGTGCCAGGTCGTTATGGAGTCAACGCCTGTTGTGATGTGGTGAACCGGGGCATGGCCGCGTGGGGCGACAAGGTGTTCTTCGGCACTATCGATGGTCGACTTATTGCGCTCGATCGCGAGAGTGGCGAAGTGGCCTGGTCGGCACAGACTGCCGATCCCGAACTGCGCTACACGATCACCGGAGCCCCACGCGTGATCGATGGTCGCGTCATCATCGGCAACGGTGGTGCCGAGCTCGGCGTGCGCGGTTACATCTCCGCCTACGATGCCGAGTCCGGCGAGATGCTGTGGCGCTTCTACACCGTGCCGGGTAATCCCGCAGACGGCTTCGAGCAACCCGAATTGGAAATGGCGGCGCAGACCTGGGCCGGTGAGTGGTGGGAGCTCGGCGGCGGTGGCACCGTGTGGGACTCCATGGCCTATGACCCGACGCTGAATCTTCTGTACATCGGTGTGGGTAACGGCAGTCCGTGGAATCACGAGATCCGTTCCGATGGTGTGGGCGACAATTTGTTCCTGTCGTCCATCGTTGCGCTGCGCCCGGACACCGGAGAATACGTCTGGCATTTCCAGACCACGCCGGGTGAGTCCTGGGACTACACCGCCACGCAACACATCATGCTCGCCGATATCGAGATCGATGGCCGCATGCGTCAGGTGCTGATGCAGGCGCCGAAGAACGGCTTCTTCTATGTGATCGACAGGATCAATGGCGAGTTCATCTCCGGCAACAATTACGTGGAAATCAACTGGGCCTCGGGTCTCGATCCGGTAACAGGTCGTCCGATCGAGACTGAAGGTTCGCGCTATGTCGATCAGCCCTCAGTAGTGATTCCTGGCCCACTGGGTGGACACAACTGGTACCCGATGTCCCGCGATCCGGTGACGGGTTATGTGTTCCTGCCAACGCAGAACACGTCCTACCAATATGCCAATCCTGGCACGATGGAGAAGCAGACCACCGGCTGGAATCTGGGACTCGACGGGACGCCGCGCGAGCCGTCCAATCCTGAAGAGCGAGCACGCTCCGCCGCCATGTCGCCCTCCAGTCTGATCGCGTGGAACCCCTCGACGCAGAGCCCTGCATGGCGAGTGGATTATCCGGTTCTCGGCAACAGCGGTACGCTCGCGACTGCCGGCGGGTTGGTGTTCCAGGGCTCGGCCGACGGCGTTTTTCACGCCTACGGCACGAATGATGGCGCCGAGTACTGGTCGCACGAAGTGGGCGACGCGATTCTGGGGGGACCTGTCACCTATGAACTGGATGGCGAGCAGTATGTGCTGGCGCTGGCCGGGCAGGGTGGTGCCATCACACTGAGCATGGGGTTGTTCTCGGGTAACGGGCCGCGCTATCTGAACGGGCGTCTGATCGCGTTCAAGCTCGGTGCCGACATGCAACTGCCTGCTGCGGTGCCCACGCCGCCCGCACCGCTGGATGTCACTGGGGCCGTCACGAGTGGAGATCCTCTCGCGGGGGCGTTGCAGTACAGCAATCTCTGTTTTGTGTGCCACGGCCCTGCGGCGATGAGTGCGGGCTCGATTCCTGATCTGCGTTTTTCGGCGACGCTGCTCAGTCAGGATGCTTTCCTCTCGATTGTGCTCGATGGTCTGCTTGAGGATCGCGGCATGGTGGGTTTCTCGGCAGATATCGGCGCGCAGGAGGCGGAGGACATCCGCGCATACCTGCTGCAGCAGGCGGCTGCGGTGCCGCGGTAATGGCGCCTGTGGGAGCGGGCCTTGCCCGCGATTGCAGGAGCTTGCCTGCAAGCGAAAAATGCAGAAATCCAATCGCGAGCGGGCTCGCTCCCACAGGCAGGGTCGGAGTCCAATCGCGGGCAGGGCCCGCTCCCACAGGTGGTGTGGAATGCAACGAAGTGGCGAGAGTCCTCACCATCGAGATGTGGCGGTATTGCGTAACATATTGAAAAAAATGGCTTTAAAATTGTGGCCTGAACTTTGCTCCAGTCGCTTCGGTTAGCAAAGTTCAGTGCTGCTCACCACCTCGCGAGAGATGTTGAGCAGCACTTTTTTGCGACCTGTTACGATCGAATCCTCACCCCGCTGGCCCGATGGCGAGAACAATCATAATCATGCTGAGCAATTACCTGCTGGTTGCGTTGCGCAACATCACTTCCCACAAACTGTTTTCCATCATCAACGTGCTGGGTCTCGCGATTGGCATCGCCTGTGTCCTGCTGATCACGCTCTTCGTGCGCAGCGAGACCGGTTATGACAGGCACTGGGTAGCGGCCGACCGCACGTATCGGGTCATGCGCACGTTCATGCCACCCAATGGGGGCACGCCTCTTTATTTGGCCACCAACGCACCAATGACCGGCCCGCTGCTGCAACGCGACTTCCCGCAGTTCGAGCAGGTGGTGCGCCTGATGGAGAACACGCCCGTGGTGGCACTGCCTGACAGTGCAGAGTCCTATTACGAGACTGGCATCTATTTCGCCGACGCCAATGTGTTCTCCGTGTTCGATATTCCGCTGCTGCAGGGCAACCCCGACGAGCTGTTCTCCGGGCCCTTCCAGATGGTTCTCAATGAGTCACTGGCGCGCAAGTATTTTGGCAGCGTCGATGATGCAGTGGGCAAGACGTTGATGCTCAATTCTCTCGCTCCCGTGCGTGTCACTGGCGTAATGGCGGATCTGGATGACAACACGCACCTGGATGCGCGCGCCTTTGCTTCGATGGCAACGGCCGATGCAATACTTGGCGAGCGCATGCAGAGCTGGGGCTTCAACAATTTCCACACCTATGTGGTCACCGAGCCTGGTTACGACATCGCTGACTTCGAAGCGCAGATCCACGATTTCCTGCGCCGCCACGTCGGTGAGGATGCGCCGTCCTACACAGACTTCGAAGTCATCCCGCTGCGCGACATTCATCTGAACTCTCAGCGCGACAACGAGCTGCAGGCGAACGGCAACAACATCACCGTGTTGACGTTCAGCGCCATCGCCGTGTTCATTCTGCTGATCGCGTGTTTCAACTTCATGAATCTTTCTACTGCACGTTCGCTGGCCCGCGCGCGCGAAGTCGGCATGCGCAAGGTGTGTGGTGCCAGTCGAACGCAGATTGCGCTGCAGTTTCTCACCGAGTCCGTGGTGGTCGCGTTGTTTGCCGTGGCTCTGGCAGCGCTGTTCGTGCAACTGCTGTTGCCCTGGTTCAATGCGCTGCTGGGCAAGAGTCTGACGATGGGCTATCTGGAAAATCCCTGGGTGATTCCGGCGCTGGTCGGCATGGCCGTGCTGGTGGGCGTCCTCGCAGGCAGCTATCCGGCACTGTATCTCTCTTCGTTTCCGTGCGTGACGATTCTCAAGGGGCAGCTCACCAAGGGCAGTGGCGGGGTGCTGCTGCGCAAGACGCTCGTGGTGTTGCAGTTCGCGATCTCGATCGCGCTGGTGATTGCGTCGGGCGTCGCGCTGTCACAATTGCGTTACGCGCAGGAACTCGATCTTGGATTCAACCGCGAGCAGGTGCTGATCTATCGGGGCAACAGCCAGACCGGCCTCGGGTCCTCCTACGAGACGATGAAGCAGGAGCTGCTGCGTCATCCGGAGATCGTTTCCGTCACTGCTGCGAACCTGATGCCGGGTGATCAGAACACCAATGCCGATGGCATCCGCCACGAAGGCGGTGGACCGGAGATGACCGGCATGGGGTATCTCAATGTCGATTACGATTTCTTTGAAACCTTCGGCATAGAGGTAGTGGCCGGGCGCAGTTTCTCCAGGGAACGCAGCACGGATCGCTTCGTGGAGCCCACGCCGGATACGCCGGGCACTGCAGGTTTCATCCTCAACGGGCTGGCGGCGGAGCAGGTGGGTTGGACTCCGGAAGAGGCCCTGAACAAGGGCTTCGAGAGCATCTGGAGCGAGGATGGTTCACTGGTGACTCGTGGCACGGTAATCGGCGTGGTCGACAACATCCACTTCTCTTCGATTCGCGAGGCGGTCAAACCGGTCTACTACCGCCTGATGAGTCATGACAGCACGACCAGTCCGTTCCCCCACCTGCGCCACATGGCCATTCGCGTTTCAGGCAACAGCCTGGACGAGACACTGGCCTTTGTGAATCAGACGTGGAATCGCTTTCTGCCGGGCGTGCCGATCCAGCAATCCTTCCTCGATGCCGACTTTGCCGCGCTGTACGAGAACGAGAGGCGCCAGGGGGAATTCTTCTCCGGGTTTGCGCTGATGGCGATCTTCATCGCCGCGCTGGGTCTGTTCGGCCTGGCGTCCTATCTGACGCAACAGAGGACGCGCGAGATCGGCATTCGCAAGGTGCTGGGCAGCACGACCACGGAACTGGTCACACTGTTGACGCGTGATTTCGTGACGCTGGTGCTGCTGGCAAATGTGCTGGCGTGGCCACTGGCGTGGTACTTCATGAATGGCTGGCTGCAGAGCTTTGCCTATCGCGTCAGCCTGAGCCCGGGCATCTTTCTGTTCGCGGGTTTCGTCGCGGTCCTGATCGCCAGTCTGACGGTCGGATTGCTGGTGGCGCGCACTGCAAATCTCAATCCTTCCCTGTCGCTGCGCCATGAGTGACAGTCGCTTTCAATCACTGGGTGCCGCAAGTCACTTTTAACGACGGAAAAGACTTGCGGTTGATCCGGATTGATACCTTTATGCACATTCTTGTGCGGACCGTGCACTTGTTGAGTGCATGAGTCTGCGATCATGAATTTCTGATAACCTCGTAACCTTTTGTTTTTGTTGGTTTTAAAAAGTTGGCCCGGCTTGTGCAAGAGCACAGGTGGCGCCAGTGCCTGTCAAGGAATCAAGCGGTATCCCGAATCGGTTGCATCTGGCGCCATCATCCCCTGGCTCTTGAACTTTTTAACTGTAACGAGGAATTATCATGTCAACTTTCAAACGTACTTTTGCTCTTGGTTCATTGACTCTGGCTCTGGCAGCTACAGCAACTTCTGTCAGTGCCGACACAATCCCGCTGGTCAGCACGAAAGCGCTGACTGCAATCGCCGCCGATCTGCCTGCCTATCCGCGCTTTGCTGATGCCATGTTTGTGGAAGGCTATGCCGTCATGGAATTCACTGTGGCTGCTGATGGTTCCGTGGTTGAACCGGCGGTGCGCGACTACTCCTCAAACGAATTCACCGAAGCGGCCCTGGAAGCGGTCGAGTCGTGGAAATTCGAACCGGTCTATCAGGGTGGCGTTGCTGTGCCAGTCCGCACTGCCGTGAAATTCACCTTTGTGCCACGCACTGAGTAAGCCCTGATACTGCTTGATTTGTTGAACCGTTAGATAAAAAGAATTAGATGCACGGGATTACGATGAACAAAGCGAAAACCTGAACCGGAAGTGTTCCAACATTTCCGGTTCAGAATTTCGAATCCGCAATATTTTTCCGCAGTCACTCTTCTGCAAGAATGCTCCTTCTTTCCCCCTACCTGGGACGTCAGCCTTGTGGCTTGCCGCCGAATGGGCGATTATTGGTCCGTTGGTTTCAACCATTTCAAGGACACAATAATGACAAGAAGCTCCTGTTGCGTTGCCGTTCTGGCACTGTTTCCGTTATTCACCACAGGGACTGCTGCGCATGCACAGACTGCCGCCCAATCCTGCGAGGCGCTCGCAGCTGTCCGTGATCTGACGGTGTTGTCCGCCAGGCTCATCGATGCGCAGGGCGACACGCCTGCCTACTGCTACGTGCGCGGACTCATCGCGCCTTCCACGCACTATCACGTGCAACTGCCATTGCCGGAGAATTGGAATGGCCGCTTTCTGCAGTGGGGCGATGGTGGCAAGGATGGCGACCTGGATCTGGCGGATCATCGTGTTGCAGAGGGCTACGCGGTTGCCAACAGCAACACCGGCCATGACAGTGCAGTGGAGCCGGGATCACAGTTCGGGTTCAACAATCGGCAGGCGGAAATCGACTTCGGGTATCGCTCGGTGCATCTCACCGTGATGGCGGGCAAGGCATTGGCCGAACGCTACTATCGCACTGAGCCGACTTATTCCTACTTCGAAGGGTGTTCGACAGGCGGGCGTCAGGGCTTGATGGAAGCGCAGCGATTTCCGCAGGATTTCGACGGCATCGTCGCCGGGGCGCCTGTGAATTATTACCAGGCGATGAATGCCGCGGGTGTGTGGTGGCTGCAGCGCATGTTCAGGGATGACTTCGCGGGCAATCTGGCCGTGGACACCGACGGCGATGGCACGTTCGATAGCGTGAATCTCGTCAACGTGTTGAATGATCGTGTGCTGCAGCAGTGTGACGCGAATGATGGCATTCAGGACGGCGTGCTGAATGATCCAATGAGCTGCGACTTCGAACCGCGCCGCGATCTCGCGGGACTCATGTGCAATGCCGATACGAGTGGCGATACCTGCTTCACACCGGCACAACTGCAGACGATCGAGGATTTCTACAGCGGCCCGTATGACGACGCTGGTACGGTGCTTTATCCGGGCAAGGCGCTGGGCTCGGAACGCGAATGGGTCAACCTCTACGTGCCCAATGCGCGCAACAACAATGCGCCTTCCATGCTGACCGGCCCAGCGGGCGACCACGTCAATTATCTCTTCTACGAGAACGATCCTGGCATCGCGGTGCCGGATCTCACCAATCCCACCCATGTGCCAGGACGCAACGCCGCGCTGCCGGAATTCTCGTGGCTGGAGTTCGACATCAATGATCTGAGCACGGGTGAAGCGACACTCATGCAGTCACTCATGGACGCGACCGATCCCGATCTGAGCCGCTTCCTCAAGGACAACAATGGCAAGCTGCTGCTCTATCATGGCTGGAGCGATTCACTCTCCTCTGCGCGAGCGACAGTGCAGTATTTCAATGACATGGTGAATGCGACATTCGCAGGACAGCTCGCCGAAGCAGGCGACAGCACGCGCCTGTTTCTCGCGCCCGGCATGGGCCACTGCAGCGGGGGCCCCGGCCCGAATACCTGGGACAAGTTGCCTGCGCTCGTCGATTGGGTGGAGAACGGAATCGCGCCCGACAGCATCATCGCCACGCACAGCACGAGCGGTGTTGTTGATAACGAAAGACCGTTGTGTCCCTATCCGCAACAAGCGGTCTACACGGGGCCTGCCGGTGGTGCGAACGATGCAGCGAATTGGGTGGCAGAAAATTTCAGTTGTAGATAGAAACCACTGATTGTGGGAGCGGGCGTTGCCCGCGATTCAGTGCCAGGTTGCAGTCCATTTTGGCACCGAATCGCGGGCAAGGCCCGCTCCCACAGGATGGTTTGTTTTTATTTCAGCAGGCGCTGCAGATACGTGCCCGTATGCGACGCCGGATTCTGTGCCACCTGCTCCGGTGTCCCTTCGGCGATGATCTGACCACCGCCATTGCCACCTTCGGGCCCGAGATCCACAATCCAGTCCGCCGTCTTGATGACGTCCAGATTGTGTTCGATCACCACAATCGTATTGTGCTGATCGCGCAGCTTGTGCAGTACGGCCAGCAACTGCTTGATGTCCTCGAAATGCAGACCTGTGGTGGGCTCGTCGAGGATGTACAGTGTCTGCCCGGTGTCACGCTTGGATAATTCCCGCGCCAGTTTCACGCGCTGTGCTTCGCCGCCAGACAGTGTTGTGGCAGCCTGACCCAGGCAAAGATAGGACAACCCCACTTCCACCAGTGTCTGCAGTTTGCGCGAGATTGCGGGTACGGCGTCGAAGAATTCACGAGCATCCTCGATCGTCATCTCCAGCACTTCGCAGATGTTCTTGCCCTTGTACTTCACTTCCAGCGTCTCGCGGTTGTAGCGCTTGCCCATGCAGACATCGCAGCGCACATAAACGTCCGGCAGGAAGTGCATCTCCACCTTCACCACGCCATCGCCCTGACAGGCTTCGCAGCGTCCACCCTTGACATTGAAACTGAAGCGACCGGCCTTGTAACCACGCGAGCGCGCCTCCTGCGTGGAGGCAAACAGATCGCGCACGGGTGTGAAGATGCCGGTGTAAGTGGCCGGGTTGGAGCGCGGCGTTCGACCGATCGGACTCTGGTCGATGTCCACCACCTTGTCGAGCTTGTCGAGCCCTTCGATTTCGGTGTGTGCGGCTGGCGTGAGTGTCGTGGCACCATTGAGCGCTGTCGCCGCGAGTGGATACAGCGTGCCATTGATGAGAGTGGACTTGCCGGAACCGGACACTCCCGTGACGCAGGTCAGCAACCCGAGGGGAATCTGCAAGTCGACATTGCGCAGATTGTTACCCGTGGCACCTTTGAGCGTGAGCATCTTCTTCGGGTTCACGGCGACGCGCTTCTGCGGCACGTCGATCTTCAGTCTTCCGGACAGATACTTGCCGGTGAGTGAGTGCTCGGAGTCGAGAATGTCCTGCAGCTTGCCCTGAGCGACGATCTGTCCGCCGTGGACTCCCGCGCCGGGGCCGATGTCGATGATGTGATCGGCGTGGCGAATGGCATCCTCATCGTGTTCGACCACGATCACGGTGTTGCCGATATCGCGCAGATGGAACAGCGTGCGCAGCAGACGATCGTTGTCGCGCTGATGCAGGCCGATGGAGGGCTCGTCGAGAATGTACATGACGCCCACGAGTCCCGCACCGATCTGACTGGCCAGACGAATGCGCTGCGCCTCGCCACCGGAGAGCGTATCCGCGCTGCGATTGAGCGTCAGATAGTTCAGGCCGACATCGATGAGGAACTTCAATCTGTCCTGCAGTTCCTTGAGAATTTTTTCTGCAATTGCCGCGCGATTACCAGCGAGAGTCAGTGTGCTGAAGTAAGTAGCCGCCTCCGTGATCGTCATCGCCGAGACGGTCGGCAGGTTGATCTTCTCGATGAAGACATTGCGCGCCTCGGGTTTGAGTCTTGTGCCTTCGCAGTCCGGACAGGGTTGTGAGCTGAGGTAGCGCGCAAGATCCTCGCGCACCATGCTCGACTCTGTTTCGCGGTAGCGTCGCTCCATGTTGGGCAGGATGCCTTCGAACGTGTGGCGTCGAGTGACCGTGTCGCCGCGATCATTGAGGAAGTGAAAGTCGATCACGTCCTTGCCGCTGCCATGCAGCACGGCGTTTCTGAACTTTGCCGGCAGATCCTTCAGCGGTGTATCCACCTCGAAACCGTAGTGTTTCGCCAGTGAACCGAGCATCTGGAAGTAATAGAAATTGCGTCGATCCCAGCCGCGAATGGCGCCTTCTGCAAGACTCAGTGAGTCATCCGTAATGATGCGTTTCTCGTCGAAGAACTGCTTCAGTCCCAGACCATCACAGCCAGTACACGCACCCGCCGGATTGTTGAAGGAGAACAGACGCGGCTCCAGTTCGGTGATGCTGTGGCCGCAGATGGGACAGGCGAAGCGTGACGAGAACAGCAGCTCTTCCTGCTTCGAGGGTGAACCGTCTTCCTCCATGAATGCCACCATGGCCAGGCCATCGGCCAGCTGCAATGCTGCCTCGAAACTTTCGGCCAGGCGTTGCTGCATGTCGGGCTTGACCTTGAGGCGATCGATCACCACATCGATGCTGTGCTTCTTGTTCTTTTCCAGTTCCGGTGGATAGTCGATCTCGGTCACGATGCCGTTGACGCGGGCGCGGATGTAGCCACTGGTCTTCAGCTCGCTGAAGATGTGCAGATGCTCGCCCTTGCGTTCGCGCACCAGCGGCGCGAGCACCATCACGCGACTGCCTTCGGGCAATGCCAGCACCTGGTCCACCATCTGGCTGACGGTCTGGGCTTCCAGTTTCTTGTGGTGCGTGGGGCAGAACGGATCGCCGACACGGGCAAACAACAGGCGCAGGTAATCGTAGATTTCCGTGATGGTGCCGACAGTGGAGCGCGGGTTGTGTGACGTGGATTTCTGTTCGATGGAGATGGCGGGGGAGAGGCCTTCGATGTGATCGATATCGGGCTTGTCCATCATCGACAGGAATTGCCGTGCGTAGGTGGACAGTGACTCGACGTAGCGACGCTGACCCTCGGCATAGAGAGTGTCGAAGGCGAGGGAGGACTTGCCCGATCCCGAGAGCCCGGTGATCACTACCAGCTTGTCGCGCGGAATCGTGACGTTGATGTTCTTCAGATTGTGGGTGCGCGCCCCTCTGACTATGATCTTGTCCATCTCTCACCCGTCCTGCAACGTGCCGAAACCAAACGGCTGATTATGATTAATTCAGCTGCCAAGAGCAAAGGGAGCCTGCACGCGATTCTATTAGTGCTATGCTTCAGGTAGACTGCTTCGCCTGTGGGAGCGAGCCCTG
>MGYS01000016.1:0-5450 GCA_001802565.1 Gammaproteobacteria bacterium RIFCSPLOWO2_02_FULL_57_10
AGGCAAAGAAGAACGTTACAATCAGTGCGCCTCGTCCCAGTTGTCTCCCACGCCCACGTCGACCACCAGAGGCACATGCAGTGCCGCGGCAGAGATCATGCGAAAACGCACGCCCTCGGTCAGCAGATCGACATCCGCCTCTGCCACTTCAAACACCAGTTCGTCGTGCACCTGCAACACCATGTGCGCATCCAGCACGTCGGTAGCCAGCCAGTGGTCGATGTCGATCATGGCCTGCTTGATGATGTCGGCGGCACTGCCCTGCATGGGCGCGTTGATCGCGGTGCGCTGCGCGGCCTTGCGCAGCATGCCGTTACCTGCATGAATGTCGGGCAGATACAGGCGGCGACCGAAAATGGTCTCGACATAGCCGAGCTCATCCGCCAGCGCCTGGGTCTGATCCATGTATTGAAGGACACCGGGATACTTCTGGAAGTACAGATCGACGTAGTGCTGGGCACTGTGTCTATCGATACCGAGCTGCTTGGCGAGTCCGAACGCGGACATGCCATAGATCAGTCCGAAATTGATGGCCTTCGCACGGCGGCGCTGCTCCGACGTCACCTCTTCGAGTGGTGTTGCGAAAACCTCTGATGCAGTGGCACGGTGCACATCCTGAGCGCTGGAAAACGCCTTGAGCAATCCTGGATCACCGGACAGATGCGCCATGATGCGCAGTTCCACTTGCGAGTAGTCTGCCGCGAGCAGTTTGTAGCCGGGGCGGGCGATGAAGGCCTGCCGCACCTTTCTGCCTTCGGCCGTGCGAATGGGGATGTTCTGCAGGTTGGGATCAATGGAAGACAACCGGCCCGTTGCCGCCACTGCCTGCTGAAAACTCGAATGAATGCGCCCCGTACGCTTGTTGATATCGAGCGGCAATTTGTCCGTGTACGTGGACTTCAGTTTGCTCAGGCCACGATGATCCATGATCAACTTCGGCAGCTCATACTCCAGCGCCAGCTCCTGGAGCACCGGCTCCGCCGTGGAGGGCTGCCCGGTCGGGGTCTTCTTCAGCACAGGCAGCTTCAGCTTGTCATAGAAAATCGTTTGCAATTGTTTGGGTGAGCTGAGATTGAACTCCTCGCCTGCAAGCCGATAGGCCTCGCGCTCCACTTCCACCAGTCGGATGGCAATCGCCTGACTCTGCTTTCCCAGCACATCGGCATCGACCTGAATGCCGCAACGTTCCATGCGCTGCAGCACTGGAATCAGTGCCAGCTCATAATATTTGTGCAGCCCTGCAAGCTCTCCTGTGCGAACCAGCTCCGCAGACAGAAAACCGTGGAGGCGCAACACGAGGTCGGATTTGCGACCGGCAAAATCCTTGGCGGCATTGAGATCAAGTTGACTGAAGACCAGCTTTCCCTTGCCCTTGCCAAGCAGTTCTTCGATCGAAGGAAGTGTGAGGTGCAGATAATGCTGTGCCACTTCCGCCAGCGTGTGATCCGTCGCGACAGAATTGAGGACATATGACCCCGTCAACGTGTCGAAGCGGTAACCCGCGAAGGCAACCCCGTAGTTCTGGAAGACATGCAGGAGAAACTTGCAATCGTGCGCCACCTTCTGAAGTCGCGCATTTTCCAGAAGAGGGCGTAGCCTGTCGATGACCATGTTGCGATCAAGTTGAGTGGGGAATTCCAACGAGTCGTGAGCCACAGGAATGTAGAATGCCTTGCCTGGCTCGATACTCATCGCAATACCGACGATCGCAGCTTCCATGTAGTGCGCGCCATCGGTCTCAAGCGAAATGGCAATCTGCGAGGCCTTGCGCAGTTGGGTAATGCAGGCGTCCAGCGCCTGTTCATCGAGAATCGCACTGGTGTCGGTGGCATCACCAACCGCTTGCATGGTTGTCGCTGGCGAGTCTGAATTCTTCCCAGCAGCGCCAGGAGACTCTTTTTGTGTAACCGGAGAAGATGAAGCGCCACCCTTGCTCTCAACTTCCTTCACCCAGGACTTGAACTCCAGCTCACTGAACAGCGCATGCAGTTCCTGGAGATCTTCTTCACCGTGCACCAGCTCTGCTATTCCGACATCCAGCGGCACGTCGCGCTTGATCGTGGCAAGGCGGTGCGACAGCCACAACTGATCGATATTCTCGCGCAACTTTTCGCCAATCTTGCCACTGACCTTGTCCATGTTGGCCAGCAATCCTTCGAGAGAACCGAATTCCTGCAACCACTTGACCGCTGTCTTGGGACCAACGCTGGGAACCCCAGGGATGTTGTCGGCCTTGTCGCCCGTGAGCGCCAGGTACTCGACGATCCGTTCGGGTGGCAGACCGAACTTCGCGGTGACACCCGCAGGGTCCAGTGCCTCATTCGTCATGGTATTCAGAAGCGTGACATTCTCCGTGACGAGCTGCGCAAGGTCCTTGTCGCCGGTGGAAATCAATGTGCGGACTTGCGTGGCTTCCGCGTGAGTGGCGAGCGTGCCGATGACATCGTCCGCCTCGACACCATCGATCACCAGTATGGGCAGACCCATGGCCTTGATGATCGCGTGGATAGGTTCGATCTGACTGCGCAGCTCGTCAGGCATCGGCGGGCGATGCGCCTTGTACTCCGCGTACATGTCATTACGGAACGTCTTGCCCTTCGCGTCGAATACCACAGCGATATGGCTGTCCGGATAAGTCTTCACCAGACTGCGAATCATGTTGATGACGCCTTTGATGGCACCGGTGGGCTGTCCCTTGCTGGTATTCAACGGGGGCAGGGCGTGGAAGGCGCGAAACAGATAGGACGATCCATCCACCAGAATCAGCTGCACTTCTCGTGGCACCTCACTTGGCAAATCACGCGGCAGGTTTGTATCCATGTTGTTGTTTTCCGTATTCATCGTCCGAGACAGTGCCGGAGCGCGAGCGTCATGTTCTCGACCAGTCGCACATAGGCGTATTGGTCGGCGGCGATTGTATCGCCCATCGTATCTATCCGGACCCGGTTTACCGGATAGTCGCGGAAGACAGTGTTGATTGTAGCCTCATTTGCGTTCACATCTTCAAGAACGCAGGTCAGCGGGCGATTTTCCAGAAGCTCACGCAGCGCCAGGAGATGGCGGATTCCAGGCTGGATTTCATGGTCCGGGACCAGCACAAACTGGTGCTCCAGACCAAACTGCTTTTCGAAGTACTGGATGCCATTGTGATAGAGCGCGTAGCGGCCATCGACAAGTCCAGCGACTTCCCTGCGCAATCTGTCCTCGAGAAGGCGAAGCCCTTCCACAAAGCTTGTCAGGTTCTCCTCGTACCGGGCTGCGTTCACCGGGTCGAGCACGATCAGCTCTTCAGAAAGCCTTCGAGCAATCAGTTCAGCATTCTCGGTGTTGAGCCAGAGGTGAGGGTCATGAAGTCCGTGATTGTCAGCCTCCTCATGGACATGCTCTTCGCTGCTCTGCCCGGACTCAAGCAGCACGATCCCCGGCAACGATCCAGCCTCGATAACAACCGTCCGCTCGACCAATTGCGCCATGAACCCCGCCAGATACGTTTCCATCTGCGGCCCGACCCAAAGAATGAGTGGCGCTTCGCTGACCTTGCCCACGTCGGAAGGGCGTAGCGTGTAGTGGTGGGGTGACTGTGTGGACGGGATGAGAACTTCCGGTTGCGCCACACCGTCCATGACAGCGGCCGCAATGAACTGCAGCGGCTTGATTGTGGTCACTACGGCGGGTTGCGCAAAGGCGCCGGCTGCATTGAAAAAGGACAGCAGAGCGAGGATTGGAAGGGCGGCCAGGTGCTTGTGCATGAGCGGGGTTTCAGAAAGGGGATCGTTGAAAGTAATGCTATGATATACCATTATCCGCGTGAGGTGAGCCCTCCAACTTGCCCGCAAGCAGGCAGCGCACTCAAGCCCGTTCTCAAGAACCGTACCCCAAGGAAGTCCGCATGGAACAAGTCAACCTGATCAACGCCACCGGCATCTGCATGCAGTTCGGAGATCGTCAGGTTCTGCAGAATGTCGATCTGCGGGTCCGTCAGGGTCAGGTGGTCACGCTGATCGGGCCCAATGGTGCCGGGAAAACCACGATGGTGAGAATCGTGTTGGGTCTTCTCAAGCAGCAGGCCGGAACCATTACCCGGGCACCGGCGCTGCGCGTAGGTTACATGCCGCAGAAACTGCATGTGGACCCGACCATGCCCATCACGGTCAAACGCTTCCTGCAGCTTGCCCGGCACTCCGAGGCAGCATCCATTCAAGGCATTCTCGACGAAGTCAGGATCAGCCATCTGATGAATCAGCAACTTGGCGCCATTTCCGGCGGCGAGTTGCAGCGCGTGTTGCTGGCCCGAGCCCTGTCACAATCCCCGCAGCTGTTGGTGCTCGATGAACCGGCACAGGGCGTCGATGTAGCGGGCCAGGCAGAGCTCTATCAGCTGATTGGCGAGATTCGCGACCGTCACCATTGCGGTGTGCTGATGATTTCCCATGATCTGCATCTGGTGATGGCAACCACAGATGAAGTGATATGCCTCAATCACCACATCTGCTGCCAGGGCAAGCCAGAGCATGTGAGCATTGATCCTTCGTATCTGGCTCTGTTCGGCAGAAAGGAAGCCAAGAGCCTGGCTATCTACACTCACCACCACAATCACAAGCACGATATCGCGGGCGAGATCGTCGAGAAGAACCATGGCTGATTTCATATTGAGAGCTTTCATCGCGGGCATCTGCATCGCGATTGTCGCCGGACCGCTGGGTTCGTTTGTGGTATGGCGCCGAATGTCTTATTTTGGCGACACACTCGCACACTCGTCCTTGCTCGGAATTGCGCTTGGCATTCTGATGGATATCAATCTGCAGCTGGCCGTTATTGCCAGCTCGATAGTATTTGCCTTCGTACTGATTTTTCTGCAAACCAGAAAGACTCTTTCCACTGATACCTTGCTGGGAATTCTTGCGCACAGCACGCTTGCCATTGGCATCTTGATCCTGTCGCTTTCGAGTACCGTTCAGGTGAATCTTGTTGCCTATCTTTTCGGCGATCTTCTCACTATCGGCTCGACTGATCTGTACTGGATTATCGCTGGCACGGCCGTTATTGGAATTTTGCTGCTGAAGTTCTGGAACACATTTCTCACCATTACAGTGCACGAAGAACTGGCGGAAGTGGAGGGCGTGGCCGTTGGGAAATTTCACGCACTGATGGTGCTGATGGTGGCGCTGCTGATTGCGGTGTCAATGAAGATTGTCGGCGTGCTTCTGATTACATCCTTGTTGATCATTCCGCCTGCTGCAGCCAGACGCTTCGCCAGCACACCCGAACAGATGGCATTGGGCGCGAGTATCACCGGCTGCCTCTCTGTTGTTCTGGGTCTGGTGATGTCGTACCAATGGGATACACCGGCAGGGCCGTCAGTTGTTGCGACAGCGTGTGTGCTGTTTCTGATTGCGTATCTGAGTCCGTCGCTGTCGCGTTCGACGCGAAATCAATAAGCGGCTCGAATC
>MGYS01000016.1:5492-21089 GCA_001802565.1 Gammaproteobacteria bacterium RIFCSPLOWO2_02_FULL_57_10
GCGTCAACTCACGATCCTGAATCGCCGGTTCGAAAAAGCCGTAGTAGCGACCTTCCGGGTTGATGATGAGAATGTTGCCGCTGTGATCAATCAGGTAGTCGTCCGGTGCCTGCCCGGCGGCGTGTCCGGCATGGGCGTCCTGACCTGTTGCTTGTGATGGGGGCGGGGAGTGAGCGATGAAGAGTTGACGTGCCAGTGAGGCGACATCCGCGTAAGGCCCATTCAATCCAAGAAAATCAGGATGGAACGAGCTCATGTAATCCGCCAACTTCTGCGTGGTGTCCCTTTCAGGATCAACACTCACCATGACAACACGCGTGTCACTGCCGTAAGTGTCTGCGGGAAGCGCCTGATAGAACTGATTCAGCTCGGTCAGAGTGAGCGGACAAATGTCCGGGCAGGACGTGAAACCGAAGAAGATCAGTGTCCATCCACCCAGCAGGTCATCCTGCGAGAACTCTCGCCCTCTGTGATCCTGCAGGCTGAAAGGCTGCAGCGTCACCGGCTGCTCGTAGACAAGCGCGCCGAGCTCTCGCAACTCCTCTGCACTCAGTCGCTCGGGACCTCCTCCGGTAATCCGGTTATAGGTGAGGCCAAGCACAAGCACCACAAAGACGAGGCAGGATAAGACAGTGATCTTGATGTTGTTGTTCATGCGAAGCTTCTTCCCATCAGGACAAGAGGTCAGGCAGCGCCGACCGATAGTGGTCCGCCAGCAGGACAACGAAGAGCACCATCAGGTAGACAATCGAGTATCGGAAAGTGTCCATGGCCGTTGAAGGCTTGGGGCGATACATCAGCAGAAGCGACCACGCCAGGAAGCCCAGACCGAGTACAACGGCAGCCAGCAGATACAGCGGGCCACTCATCCCTATCAGGTAAGGCAGCAGCGTGATCAGGAACATGATGATGGTGTAGAGAATGATGTGGATCTTGGTGACGTGCTCCCCGTGAGTCACTGGCAGCATCGGAATACCCGTCTTGGCATATTCATCCTTGCGGTGAATGGCCAGTGCCCAGAAGTGCGGGGGCGTCCACGCGAAGATGATCAGAACCAGAATCAGTGCGCCCGGCTCAATGGTCCCTGTCACGGCTGACCAGCCGAGTAGCGGAGGCATGGCACCGGACAAGCCTCCGATCACGATGTTCTGGGGAGTGGCGCGCTTCAGGTAACCGGTATAGATGAAGGCATAACCTATAAAGGAGGCTAGCGTCAGCCAGGCACACAGCGGATTGACCCAGAACAGCAGAATCAACATGCCCGCCACACCAATGGTGGCCGCGAAGATGGCAGCCTGCTTCTGGTCGACCCGGCCCTGAGGTATAGGGCGGTTATGAGTGCGCTTCATCACCGAGTCGACCTTGTAGTCGATCAGGTGGTTGACCACAGCACCGGAACCCGCCACCAATGCGATGCCGATGTTGCCAAGGATAAGAATATCCAGCGGAACCATGCCTGGCACGGCCAGAAACATTCCCACCATTGAGGTGAGTATCATCAGCATGACCACGCGTGGCTTGCACATCTCGTAGTAATCACGCCAGCTAACTGATTGTTTTTCGGCCAGATCTGTCACAGATTTCCTCTCATTTCCGCAGCGGGGCCACGATTGAGGCGCTGATTGTACTAAAAGTCAGGCTGAAATGGTTCACGAAGTTCAGCGAAACCTCACCTTGCTGCATTTGCCGCGCCTCCACCGAAGAAAATCACGTGCCTGCTGCGTCTCTCTGCTGTCGTGAATATCAGGAAGCGGGGGTTGATGGCTCAGGATTCAACCACGTTTCAAAATCCATCTCAACCTGTTCCAGCGCTTACGGTGCCACTTGAAATTCTTCTCTGGACCACCAGATTTCTTCTCGACTGGATGAAAAAACTGGCTCTTCTCGACGTCTTTTTTGTCACCGCGTCGCGCACAGTCGGCATCTGAAAAAGATGGCGACAATCAAAATTGGAAGATGTAAAGTAAAAGTGAGCCCATGGAAGGGAGTAAGTGTCGTCGAAATTGTCAGCAATTTTTACATCAATAAAGAGCAGGAGAAGCCTTATGAAATGCATTTATTATCTGTCACCCTCTCTGAAAAGCACGCATCAGATTTCGGACGATTTACACTCCATCGGAGTCGACGACTGGTTTCTGCACATCGTGAGCAAGGATGAAAGCGGCCTCAGCAAAGAGCGCCTTCACTCAAGCAATTACCTCGAAACCCTCGATGTCATTCGCGACGGACTCATTGGCGCAGCTGCAGGCTTCAGCGCAGGTGTGCTGTTTGCACTGCTGTCGATGGCACTGGAACCCTTCGGTCCAGATGTTCCCCTGCTTGGGTACGTTGCGATGGTTTTCGTGCTCAGCTGCTTCGGCGCATGGGTTGGAGGACTTGTCGGTATCGCCAGCGAGAACAAGAAACTCGCCAATTTCCACGATGAAATCGAGAGCGGCAAGTACCTGATCCTCATTTACGCCAAGAAGGAACAGGAACAGAAAATCATGCAGATGATGAGCGCCAAGCATAACGAAGCACAACTGGCCGCCGTCGACGCGCACTTCCTCAATCCCTTCGCGCAGCTCAAGCTGAGCTGATTCCTCAGACTATTTGTTCGGCAGGTCATGATCCTCGGCCGAATATCTTCAAGTGCAATATGGCTCTTTTGTAACGATCCGGAGTGGAATCACCCCCTCCGGATTGATTCATTTATGGCATGAAAATGACTTCCTGATCGCGCGTAGAAGCCCCGGATAAAAGCACTTGCGGTCATTTTGCCAATAATATACGATCGATCGAGCTGAAGATTTCGACGAATTCTTGAGCTAGACGATATATGTAGCACGTTGATCGCCCATCCATTTAATAATAATAAAGGAGGGAACGACGTTGTGAACGCGATTTTCTGTACCGTTCGTAGTCAACTGCGTGACTTTAGTCGAAGCAATAACCACTCTTACTGGAATTTTGCTGGCAGTATCAAAACTCAATCGCTGGTTCGTGCTCAAGGCCGGGTCCAGTGATGACAACTCCGAATTCTGATATCCGGGTATCTGTAGCCCGGCTCCTTACTCCGCCGTATCACGGCAGGCGTTCTTTCGTCTCGCGAAAGACCCGCCACGATTCCCGCTCGCAATACCCTGCACAGTCTTCACTGTTGCCCGTCATGTACTCATCTTTCACAAGGATTAACAGCATATGGCTATAGCAGTCGTTCTGGTTCTATTGGTCGTTGGTTCGGTGGTCTTTCACTTTGCGAGCCCGTGGTGGTTCACCCCACTCGCATCGAACTGGGGAACCATCGATTTCACCATCAATCTGACGTTCTGGGTGACGGGCGCTGTCTTCGTGGCAGTCAACCTGTTCATGGCCTACTGCGTGTACCGATTCCGACACAAGGCGGGGCACAAGGCCGTTTACGAGCCCGAGAATGCGAAGCTCGAGATTGGTCTTTCAGCGGTGACAGCTGTAGGTGTGATTGCGATGCTGGCTCCGGGCCTTTTTGTGTGGGCAACCTTTGTCACAGTGCCGGAAGAGGCCACTGAGTACGAAGTGGTTGGACAGCAGTGGCAGTGGAGTTTCCGCTACCCAGGCAATGACGGCGTTCTCGGCACTGTCGACACCCGCCACATCAGCGAGGCAAATCCCTTCGGAATCAACCCGGAGGATCCCAACGGCCAGGATGACATCCTCGTGAAAGACCCCGAAATGTACCTGCCTGTTGGCAAGCCGGTGAAGGCTCTTCTGCGTTCGAAGGACGTACTGCACAACTACACAGTGCCGCAGTTCCGCGTGAAGATGGACCTCGTTCCAGGCATGGTGACCTACTTGTGGTTCACGCCAACGGTAGTTGGGAGTTACGACATTCTCTGCGAAGAACTGTGCGGTATCGGTCACCATGTGATGAGAGGCAAGGTCGTTGTTGCGGAACAAGCTGACTATGACGCATGGCTGAGTCGTCAACCCACGTATGCTCAACTGGCCGGAATGTCTGCACCAAATGCCGCCGCAGGACAGCAGCAATATGCAGTCTGCGCGAGCTGCCACGGCCAGCAGGGAGAAGGCAACCCGGCTCTGAATGCGCCCAAGTTGAACGGCCTGCAATCCTGGTACATCGAAAGACAGCTCAAGTACTACCAGCAAGGTGTGCGCGGTGCTCATCCGGATGACGTGTATGGAAGACAAATGGCACCCATGGCGTCAATGCTGAGCACTGATGAAGCTGTTCGCAACGTCGCGGCCTATATCAGTCAGCTTCCCGTCACCGATGCTCCTGCAACCGTTTCAGGCAATGCCGCCAACGGCATGAGCATATACAACGCGAACTGCGCAGCCTGCCACGGCAAGGACGGAAAGGGCAGTTGGGCAACCGATGCGCCGAACCTTGTTGGCATGAGCGACTGGTACGCCTATACACAACTGAACAATTTCAAGGCGGAGATTCGCGGCGCTCACTCGGATGATGACTACGGCGAGCAGATGGTGTCGATGGCGACTGCCATGCGCAACGAAGAACAGCTCAATGATGTGCTCAGCTATATCAACTCATTGCAGTAACAGGAGGAAAATTCAATGGCCTACGTTCCTTTAGCTGACCAAGATCACGAGCACGAGCTTCACGATCCGCATACATTCATAACAAAGTACGTCTGGAGTCAGGATCACAAGGTGATTGCCATCCAGTATGGTGGCACAGCCATTCTGGTGGGCCTGGTCGCGCTGGGTCTGTCCGTGATGATGCGCCTCCAACTCGGATTCCCGGACACCTTTTCGCTGATTGATCCCAGCTCCTATTATCAGGCCGTCACGATGCACGGCATGATCATGGTGGTCTATCTGCTCACGGCATTGTTCCTCGGCGGGTTCGGAAACTATCTCATTCCGCTGATGTGCGGTGCGCGGGACATGGTCTTCCCGTTTCTCAACATGTTGAGCTTCTGGTTCTATTTGCTGTCGGTGCTGATTCTGCTGTCGAGCTTTTTTGTGACAGGTGGCCCCACTGGAGCAGGATGGACGCTCTATCCGCCACAGACCATCACACCGGGAACCCCTGGGCATGAGACGGGCATTCTGTTGATGCTGATTTCCCTCGGTGTTTTCATCGTTGCCTTCACCATGGGCGGTCTCAACTACGTCACGACTGTATTGCAGGCAAGATCACGCGGACTGACCATGATGCGCCTGCCTCTGTCAGTGTGGGGAATTCTCACGGCAACCGTGCTGGGTCTTTTCGCATTCCCCGCGCTGCTCGTGAGCGCCATCATGATGACCTTCGATCTCATGCTTGGCACCAGCTTCTTCATGCCTGCCATCATGGCCGCAGGCGAACAGCTCGATTACAACGGCGGCAGCCCGATTCTGTTCCAGCACCTCTTCTGGTTCTTCGGACACCCCGAAGTGTACATCGTGGCACTTCCTGCGTTCGGGCTGGTGTCTGATGTGCTGAGCACCCACGCCAGAAAAAATATCTTCGGTTACCGCATGATGGTGTGGGCAATCGTCGCCATCGGTGGACTCAGCTTCGTCGTGTGGGCACACCACATGTATGTCAGCGGCATGAATCCCTACTTCGGATTCTTCTTCGCGACAACAACACTGATCATCGCAGTGCCAACCGCGCTCAAGGTTTACAACTGGGTACTGACTCTGTGGGAAGGCGACATTCGCCTGAATACTCCGATGTTGTTTGCGATCGGCTTCATCTTCACGTTCATTCACGGTGGTCTGACCGGACTGTTTCTCGGTAACGTGGTGATCGATCTGCCTCTGTCGGATACCTACTTCGTGGTGGCGCACTTCCACATGGTGATGGGCGTATCGCCCGTGCTGGTGGTGTTCGCGGCGCTCTATCACTGGTACCCGAAAATGACCGGCAAGATGATGAACGAGACGCTGGGCAAGCTGCATTTCTGGTGCACCTTCCTCGGCACTTACGCCATCTACCTGCCAATGCACTATCTCGGCTTCCTCGGTGTCCCACGTCGCTATTACGCAATGGGCAGCACGGATTTCATTCCAGAATCTGCTCAGGCTCTGAATGCGAATATCACACTCGCTGCTCTGTTCGTGGCGACTGCCCAGGTGTTGTTCTTCATCAACGTGTTCTGGAGCCTGAAGAATGGCAAGCCCTCCGGCGGCAATCCCTGGGGCGCTACCACTCTTGAATGGCAGACCCCCGATACGCCGCCAAAGCACGGCAACTGGGGCAAGGATCTTCCTGTTGTGCATCGCTGGGCTTACGACTACAGCGTCCCTGGTTACCCGCAGGATTTCATCCCGCAAAACGTGGCGGGTGACTTTGGCGTGTCCGACGATCACGACCACGATGATGCTCCAGCAAAACACGCATAGCAGTCCTGACATAAGGTTGCGGAGATTGAGAGTATGAGTTTCTACAAGCAAGTAACCAGCAAACCGTGGGAGTATCAGGCCCCGGTTCCGGGCTCAGGACCAGAGACTGTCTTTGGTTCCGAAAGCGAAAAGATTGCGCTGACGCTGTTCCTGGTGGTGGTGAGCGTCATCTTCTCTCTGCTGACGGTGACTTACTATTTGCGGATGGATATCGGCGACTGGGTGCCTCTGTCGGATCCCTCGATGCTTTGGTTCAACACGGGGCTTCTGGTTGTCAGCAGCATCCTGTTCCAGTACTCACGAACGAAGGCTCAAGGAGAAGAGAATGTTTCTTCGATCAAATTGGCTTTCTTTGTCGGAGGAGTATGCGCAGTCCTGTTTGTTGGCGGACAGTTGTTCGTCTGGCAGCAGCTTGCCAGCAATGGTCTGGGCGTGGGCAGCAACCCATCGAGCGCATTCTTCTACCTGCTGACGGGCATGCATGGTTTGCATCTTGTTGGCGGACTGTGGGTCTGGAGCAAGACTTCGCTCCGTCTCTTCGGTTCAACCGATGTAGGTGATTCACGACTGAGCATCGAACTTTGCACGACGTACTGGCACTTTCTTCTGGTTCTCTGGGTATTGCTGTTCGCAGTGTTGGCGAATACCTGAACCAGATCGTTCGGAAAAACTGATCTTATAAAACCTATAGGAATCCGGGTATGAGTGAGAATGTAGCAAGCGGTATTGCAGCGCCCAGACCAGGTCTGCCAGGTTTGGTGGACGACTGGTCTTCAGACAAGCAGACCTATCATGTGCCATGGGGCAAGGCCATGATGTGGATCTTCCTCGTCAGTGACACATTCATCTTCTCGTGTTTTCTGATCGGGTACATGACCGTCAGGATGTCGACCGCGGAGCCGTGGCCACTGCCCAGCGAAGTATTCGCGCTGTCGTTCTTTGGCAGTGAACCTATCCCGCTTATCCTGATCGCGATCATGACCTTCATTCTCATCACGAGTAGCGGCACGATGGCGCTCGCGGTGAATTATGGTTATCGCAAAGACAAACGCATGGCCGCGATTCTCATGCTGGTCACAGCGGCGTTCGGTGCATCGTTCGTGGGCATGCAGGTCTTCGAGTGGTCCAAGCTGATTGCTGAAGGTGTGAGGCCTTGGGGAAATCCCTGGGGAGCACCACAGTTCGGTTCCGTATTCTTCATGGTCACGGGTTTTCACGGTCTGCACGTGACGGCAGGCGTGATCTATCTCTGTATTGTTGCTCGCAAGGTGATACGCGGAGACTACGACAAGAAGGGTTATGAGATCGTCGAGATCACGGGGCTTTACTGGCACTTCGTGGATCTGGTCTGGGTATTCATCTTCGCATTTTTCTATCTTTGGTAAGGAGTGAAGCAGATGTCAGCTGATAGCACTGCTGGTGGTCAACAACATCCTCTGGGAATTTACCTGAAGATCTGGATTCTGCTCTTCGTATTGAGCGCCTTCAGTTATATGGTGGATTACCTGGAGTTTCAGGGTTACCTGCGCTGGACCCTCATTCTCATCTTCATGTTCCTGAAGGCTGGCTTCATCGTCGCCATCTTCATGCATGTGATGTGGGAACGTATGGCGCTCATACTGACGATACTGGGGCCGCCGATGGTATTGCTGTTCTTCATCGGCTTCATGGCGATCGAAGGAGACTATACGTTCTTCGCGAGAGTGGATTTCTTCGGTGCTGATCCGAATGCGGTTCCGAATCCTGTTGTTCACGAAGCTGCTCACTGAGTCAGAATGATCTGAAAAAAGAAAGGGCCGGTTATCACAGATACCCGGCCCTTTCTTTTTTGCACTGCACGCTCAACCCAGGCTGGAATACTTCAGCAGAGTTTCAAGATCGGACATGATGTCCTCGGCGGTGTGCTCGTCCGTGTAGTACATCATCACGTTGCCCACTGGATCGATCAACACGATATAGCTCTCCGAGGCCAGTGAAAGGTCCACTCCGGCCTCCCGCATATTCTGTTCCAGTACTTCTCTTTCACTGAATGCGACGCCCATGCTGGGAAACTCGGTCTGGAACAGCCGAGTCACTTCCGAACTGATGGGCGTTGCAGCGGTGTGCAAGTAGTAACGACGGACGCGCTGAATATTCTTGCCCAGTGCGATGTGCAGTTGTTGCATGTAATGAATGCGCTCCTGACACGCCTCGGCACAGTCATTCCCTGTCACGTACAAAAGCAACCATGGACGAATCTGATATTCTTCGTCACCCAGACTGGCAATCTCTTCCTCGAAGTTCCTGAACACCGGCTCGCCGTCTTCGTGTCGCATCGCCAATGCCGAGATGTCCGCGGGTGGCAGAATAAGATTGCCCTTGTTGGCAGTGGCCACAACATCGCCGCTCTCTATGGCGGACTTGAAGGACAACGTTGCCAGCGACACGGGAAGGGCGGTAATCAACAGAAGTACCGCCAGCTTGATCTTGCTTTTCACGTTCTCGTTCATGTTTCCTCTCTGTTTCTTCTCGAAGCAGGATGCTTGAATCCGAAATACACATACATCATCAAAAGAGCTGTCGCCATGGTGAACCACTGCACGGCGTAACCTCTGTGCTTCTCCGGCTGCATGTTGACGATGGGCCAGTTGTCCTGTTCAAGACCGGGAGAACCCGCCATCAATCGCACACTGTAGGGACGCAATGACCATCCGAGTTGGTCGGCGATCTCTTCCATGTTGATGCTCTGAACGACGCGAGGCCAACCAGTTCCATGTTCTTCCTGCACATCACTGAGCAGAAAGGGCTCTTCCAGCGGCACATGGATGGTACCGCTGATCTGCACCTGACCGGATACCACCTCAACTTGAGGCAGCTCGTTTCTGGTTGGGCCCGCTTCGATCCAGCCACGATTGACCAGCAAGTCCACACCGTCATCCGTGCGGAACGGCGTCAGGACTTCATATCCCACGCGGCCCTGAAAAATCCTGTTATCGAGCAGGTAGGAGCGTTCGTTATCGTACTGGCCAGTCGCTTCTATCTTCACGTAGGCAAGATCATCAGACTGCCAGTCCACAGCCTGAACTGCCCGTGCCGACGCCGCACTGCGTGCCGCATGATCAGCCTGCATCGCGATTTTTTCCTGCTCACGTTCGAGTTGCCAGAACCCGAGCCACAACAGCATTGGCATCAACACCGCAGTGAACAGCGAGAGCTTCCAGCCTGGACTGAAGGATACTGATGCCATGCGATCTCGTTCGCCTGTGGTTTCGTGGACGAGGCAAATTGCTCGTTGAGTTTGCTATCATGTGCTCGAACATTTCATTCAGGAAACAACATGCTCAAACTTGTCATCATCCTGTTACTGGCAGGAATTCTGGTCAGCCTTGCTTGTGGCTTTGTCTTCTTCTATCAGGACAAGGGCCGGTCAAAACGAGTGCTGTATGCCCTTGGTGTGCGGATCACACTGGCAGTGTTGATGATGGCATGCGTCGTCTACGGCTTGATGACTGGCGAACTGACTATCCAGGCGCCGTGGCTCTGAAACACCAATTCCGCATTGAATAGTTATTGTGGCGGGTATCACACTCAGTTGACGGCAGCGCAAACCGTTGCCGTCAACTGGTTGGACTGAATCAGAGCAGGTACACGAATATGAACAGGCCGACCCAGACGACGTCCACGAAGTGCCAGTACCAGGATGCTGCCTCGAAACCGAAGTGATCGTCCGGCTTGAAGTGTCCCTTGATTGCTCTAGCCAACATCACTGCCAGCATGAACGTGCCCAGTGTCACGTGAAAGCCGTGGAAGCCGGTCAACAGGAAGAACGTGGAGCCGTAGATGCCGGAGTCCAGTGTCAATCCGTAGTGGGCGTATGCTTCATAGTATTCAAAGACCTGCAGGAACAGGAAGATCACGCCGAGCGCTACAGTGACCGACAGCCACTGAATCAAACCCTTGCGGTTCTCTGCTTTCAGAGCAGTATGCGCAAAGTGTACTGTCACACTCGATGTCATCAGAATCAGAGTGTTCCAGAAGGGCAGGTACTTCGCGAAGAACGCTGGGGTCCACTCCTTGACGTCCATGGCCTCGTGCGGATTCGCGAACAGCTCACTGTTCGGGTTCTCGATCACCGGCCAGACCGCTTCGAAATTCGGCCAGAGAATGTCACCGGTCACACCCTTGTCACCCTCACCACCGAGCCAGGACACTGCAAACGTGCGAACGTAGAAGAGTGCTCCAAAGAACGCGGCGAAGAACATGACCTCGGAGAAAATGAACCAGCCCATTCCCCAGACATATGAGCGCTTGAGCTGGTCGCTGTTCATTCCAGCGTGGTTCTCGCGGATTACTGTGCTGAACCACTGAAACAGAATGAACGACAGTATGATGAAACCAACCAACGCAACCAGTGTGGAGAACGTGGCGCTCTCTGATGACTTGATGTCATTGAGAACGTTGCCCAGTCCGTAAACTGTCAGGAACAGACCAATCGATGCAAAGAATGGCAACTTGGTTTGTTCGGGGACGTAGTAAGTATCGTGGGAGCCTGCACTGGCCATCTTTCTTTCTCCAAAGGTCGTCAAATAACTGTAATCAGTTCACTTTGCTATCTGGCTGCAATCCCTTCAACCGCCACTTCGTAGTCGGTGATGTCATGCAGCGAATAGGACAATGTCAGTTTTGTAATTTTTTCCGGGATGTTTTCGTCCACAAAGAATCTTATGGCCATATCCACCTCTTCACCGGGCTGCAATTCCTGTTCTGCAAAACAGAAGCATTCCAGCTTCTTCAAATATTGCGCTGCTTCATTCGGAGCAACACTTGGAATCGCCTGGCCAGTCATGACGAAGTCGTTGGGATTCCTCGCCTTGTAGCTGACGACCTTGACTTCACCTGGACGTACTGTGACCTGCGCTTCGTTGGGTCCGAAGGCCCAATCCATTCCCGCGCTGTTCTGCGCCAGGAACTGCACAGTGATTTCACGATCACTCACGGGCACCGGCTCGGTTTCCGCAGCCATCTCGTAACGGCCTGATGTCTTGCCGTTGAGGCCAGTGATATCACAGATCACGTCATAGAGAGGAACCAGAGCGAAACCGAACGCGAACATTCCCACAACTGCAAACAGAAGTTTGGTGACCAGTCGTTTGGTGGAAGATGCCGGGCTCTCGCTCTTCATGGTTCTCTCCTCGATTCAGACTTTATTGCGCGTGAATGAGCTTGGGGTCAGGCGGTGTTGCAAACGTGTGGTACGGAGCAGGGGAGTCTACAGTCCACTCCAGACCCTGGGCGCCTTCCCAGACCTGTGCTGTCGCTTTCTTGCCACCCTTCACACACTTGATCACAACGACGAGCAGGATCAGCTGTGACGCACCAAACAGGAAGCCACCGATACTGGAGATCCAGTTGAAGTCGGCAAACTGCAGGGCGTAGTCCGGAATACGACGCGGCATGCCCGCCAGACCCAGGAAGTGCTGCGGGAAGAACAGGATGTTGACGCCAATGAACGACAACCAGAAGTGCAGCTTGCCCAAAGTCTCGTCGTACATGTGGCCGGTCCACTTCGGCAGCCAGTAGTAGGTGGCAGCCATGATGGAGAATACGGCGCCTGGTACCAGTACGTAGTGGAAGTGTGCCACTACGAAGTAGGTGTCGTGATACTGGAAGTCAGCCGGTGTGATCGCCAGCATCAGGCCAGTGAATCCGCCCATGGTGAACAGCACCACGAAGGCGATCGCGAACAGCATCGGCGTTTCGAATGTCATCGAGCCGCGGAACATCGTCGCAACCCAGTTGAACACCTTCACACCTGTCGGCACCGCAATCAGCATGGTGGCGTACATGAAGAACAGTTCACCGGCGATCGGCATGCCCACGGTGAACATGTGGTGTGCCCATACGATGAATGACAGGAAGGCGATTGACGCAGTGGCGTACACCATCGAGTCATAACCGAACAGACGCTTTCTCGCGAAGGTCGGGATGATCGCGGAGACGATACCGAAGGCCGGCAGAATCATGATGTACACTTCAGGGTGACCGAAGAACCAGAACACGTGCTGGAACAATACCGGGTCACCACCACCGGCTGCATTGAAGAAGCTGGTGCCGAAGTGGATGTCGAACAGCATCATTGTCACCACACCAGCAAGCACTGGCATTACGGCAATCAGCAGGTACGCAGTGATGAGCCAGGTCCACACGAACAGAGGCATCTTCATCAGCGTCATGCCAGGAGCGCGCATGTTCAGAATGGTTGCGATGATGTTGATCGAACCCATGATGGATGAAGCACCCATGATGTGCACCGCGAAGATGAAGAACGTCACTGTCTCAGGCGCGTACGTCGTCGACAGCGGGGCGTAGAACGTCCAGCCGAAGTTCGGTGCGCCTGCTTCCATGAACAGCGTTGCGGACAGCATTGCGAACGCGAACGGCAGAATCCAGAAGCTCCAGTTGTTCATGCGTGGCAACGCCATGTCCGGCGCCCCGATCATCATCGGGATCATCCAGTTGGCCAATCCCACGAATGCGGGCATTACCGCACCGAACACCATGATCAGACCATGCATGGTCGTCATCTGGTTGAAGAAGTTGGGGTCTACCAGTTGCAGACCCGGTTGAAACAACTCTGCCCGTATAACCATGGCGAACGTACCGCCAAGCAGGAACATTGCAAAGCTGAACCACAAGTACATGCTGCCGATATCTTTGTGGTTGGTTGTATACAACCAACGCGTGAAACCTTTCGCGGGACCGTGATGATGATCGTCGTGTGCTGCGCTCATTTGTTCAAATGTCCTCTACTGTGCTTCTTGCAGGATTGTGTTGACGTCGGCGGGCTGCACGAGATCGCCCGTGGTGTTGCCGAACGAGTTCCTGATAAATGTGATAACTGCCGCCAATTCGATCGGGTTCAGTTGACGACCGTAAGCAGCCATCGCCGTGCCAGGAACACCATTTATCAGAAGATCGATATTCGCACGCAGATCGCCGTTGACGACATCACTGCCAGCCAGTGCCGGGAACGCAGGTGGCAGACCAGTACCCGCAGCCTGGTGACAGGCCACACAGTTTCTGGCGTAAATCTGCTCACCGTTTTCAAGTGCTTCACTCATGGTCACAACATTGTTGGCCATTTCACGAGTCACACGAGCTTGTTCCTGCTTTTCTGCGTACCAGGCGTCGTATTCTTCCTGTTCAACTGCGTGAACGACGATTGGCATGAAGCCATGATCAAGGCCACAAAGCTCGGCACACTGACCACGGTAAATGCCGGGCTCTTCCACAATCGTCCAGGCCTCGTTGATGAAACCCGGGATAGCGTCTTTCTTTACAGCAAATGCAGGTACCCACCAGGCGTGAATCACGTCGTTCGCAGTCACGAGGAAGCGGACTTTCTTGTTGATTGGAATCACTAGGGGATTGTCGACATCAAGCAGGTAGTGTTCCTGCTTGGGAAGATCGTTGCTGATCTCTTCTCTGGACGTGCTCATGATGCTGTAGAAGGAGACTTCTTCTTCGTTGGCGTCCTGGCGCAGGTATTTGTACTCCCAGCGCCACTGGTAGCCAGTCACCTGAATGTCGATCTCGGACTCTGAAGAGTCATAAGCCTCTGTCAGGACGCGAGTCGCTGGAATTGCCATAAGAATCAGAATGACAAACGGAATGACCGTCCAGATGATCTCAACCTTTGTGCTTTCATGGAAAGTAGCAGAAACGGCACCTTTTGATTTGCGGTGGTTGATGATGGACCACAGCATCACTCCGAATACAACTACCCCGATGGCAACGCACCACCAGAGAATCTGCATGTGAAGGTCGTAAGTGTCTCTACTGATTTGGGTTACACCCTGGGTCATGTTCAGTTCCCAGGCTGCCTGCAGATTGGTGCTGAACAGCGTTAACGCAGCAACCACCAGGCCTAACCACAGCTTTGCTTTAGGCAACATTCGCCGTGTCTCCATAATAAGAAAAAGGCTGAGTGAAAATTTAATCGTTATTTTTACGCCGGCCCATTCGCTGAGGGCTGGCAGCTAAGATTACAGCTACGATCTGAGTTAAGCCTGAGGTCGCCAAAGGTAGCAACCATGGTTCTATCTGAATGGATTGATAGACAGGAAAAACAACCGAATCACCGCATACAGCGAGCAGGAAACGCCCCGGAAAAGGCCAGGAAGAATACTTGTAACCAGCTCAAGATCACGCGGGTGCAATAAAAGCGCGGGCATTATAGCAAGGCTTGAATTTAAAATGCCATCCTCAAATTGGCGCTCAGATGCCGTAAACCTTGACAAATGACAAGGTCAGCGGACGATTCAATCGACCATTCACCTCAAGAGACCGTCCTGTTTCAACAATGATTCAATCCTCGGCTCCCTGCCCATGAAGTCGGTAAAAAGCTCCAGAGGATCTGCGCCCCCTCCCTTGGACAACACCTTGTCAAGAAACTGCGTGCCCGTCGCGGTGTTGAAGACCCCCTCTTCCGAGAAACGCGAAAAAACATCCGCAGAGAGAACTTCTGCCCATTTGTAGCTGTAATACCCGGCTGCGTATCCACCGGCGAAAATATGCGAAAAACTGTTCTGGAAGCGATTGAACTCAGGGACAGGATAGACCGAAGTAATCGTTCGCACACGCTGCATCAACTGGGAAACCTGAGCATCTGTTATCGGCCCGAGCAACTGGTGCAGCTGGAAATCGAAGAGAGCAAATTCCAGTTGTCGCACCGTCTTCATGCCGGCCTGGAAGTTTCTCGCCGCCAGCAACTTGCCCAACAGGTCCGCCGGGAGACTCTCTCCGCTTTCATGATGGCCAGAGATCATGCCGATCGCGCGGCTGTCCCAGCACCAGTTTTCCATCAGCTGGCTTGGCAGCTCCACCGCATCCCAGGCCACACCATTGATTCCCGCCGAGCGCAGACGCGTCTCACGCGTCAGCATGTGGTGCAGGCCATGACCAAACTCATGAAAGAGGGTGGTCACTTCGTTGTGGGTCAACAAGGCGGGCACACTGCCGGAGCCTTTGCCAAAGTTGCAGACAAGGTACGCAACCGGGATTTGCACGGAACCGTCTGCACGTAGCCTTCTGGATCGACACTCCGCCATCCACGCACCGGACTTCTTGCCATCCCGGGTGAACAGATCGAAGTAGAACCTCGCAATCACCTCGTCGTCGCGCAGGATATCGAACGCATCGACACTGTCATCCCATACGGTCATTGCAGGGTTGCGACGAATCTCGACGCCGTAGATGAGATTCGCAATAGCAAACAATCCTCGT
>MGYS01000016.1:21099-27358 GCA_001802565.1 Gammaproteobacteria bacterium RIFCSPLOWO2_02_FULL_57_10
CTACCGGGAAGTATGGCCGCAGTTCCTCCTGGGAAACGTCGTAATTGCGTTTACGGAGCTTTTCACTGTAGTAGGGAATGTCCCAGGCTTCCAGCGTCTTCAGCCCGTGCTCCTTCGCTGCAAATTCGCAGAGTTCCTGATACTCGCGCCTTGCTGCAGGCACGGCCATGGCCACGAGATCATCAAGAAACTCATTAACCCTGCCGACTGACTTTGCCATCTTGCGGGCCACCGAGACCTCGGCGTAACTGCTGTAACCCAGAAGCTGCGCCAACTCGGAACGACAAGTCAGGATCTCTTCGATGACGGCCCTGTTGTCCCAGTCGGGGTTGTGCGTGCCTTGATCGGAGGCCCGAGTGACATAAGCCTCGTACATTTCCCGACGCACTTCCCGATTGTCCGCATTGGTCATGATGCTGATGTAGCAAGGGGCATCCAGGGTCAGGACATAGCCCTCCATATTCTTGCGCGAGGCCGCATCCAGCGCCGCCTGCCTTGCAGTTTCCGGAAGACCGCTCAGCAGGGATTCATCCGGCACCTGCCTGGTCCACGCCATGGTGGCATCGAGCACGTTATTGCTGAATCGTGTGGACAGCTTGCTCAACTGCGACTCCAGGGCTGCGAACCGACTCTTTTTCTCATCGTCCAGATCAACACCGGCCAGCTGAAAATCCAGCAGATAGTCCTTCAGAATCTTGCGTTCTGACGCCCCAAGCTGAGCTGAGTCAGCTCTGTCAGACAGTCGGCGCACCGCCGCAAAGAGGTCCTTGTTCTGACCGAGCTCCGTGTAATACTCGGTAATCAGCGGCTGAATCTTGTTGTACTCCTCGCGGATCTCGGCGGTATTTCGTACCGCATTGAGATGGCTAACCGTGGACCATACCTTGCTGAGCTGATCCTCCATATCGTCGAGAGGATCCATGAGTGACTGCCAGCTCGGAGCCGTCCTGTTATCCTCATTGGCGATGATCTGTCGCAAACGATCTCTGTTTTGCGATAGCACCGCCGTCACGGCAGGTTCGATGTGCGCAGCAGTGATTTCGTGGAAACGTGGAAGTTCTTCAAACGACAACAGCGGATTCACGGGCAAGACCTCTTGATTGACACTTTGCAGTAACGGCCGCCCATCATGCAGCTGAATGGCGCCTCTTGGCCTGTATACTACTGCAAGCCCCGGGGAATTTCCCGGCTGCATTCCTTCTAATATTCCACCAGCCTGGAGCCCATGATGCCGATCCGCAGCTTTGAAAATCACTCTCCAGCGATCGATGCGAGCGCTTTCATTGACCCAACAGCAGTGGTCATTGGCGATGTGGTTGTCGGTAGAGACAGTTCTGTTTGGCCAATGGCCGTCATTCGGGGAGATATTCATCAGATCCGGATAGGCAACCGCAGCAGCATCCAGGATGGCAGTGTCATCCATGTCACTCACGCTGGCCCGTTCAACCCCGGTGGGTTCCCGACACTGATCGGTGACGAGGTCACCGTCGGACACAAGGTCATGCTGCACGGTTGCACGATTGGCAATCGTGTCCTGGTGGGAATGGGCGCCATCATCATGGATGGTGTCACCGTGGAATCGGAGGTTGTGATTGGCGGCGGGAGTCTGGTGCCACCGGGGAAGACCCTTGAGAGTGGATATCTCTATGTAGGATCGCCGGTCAAGCAGATCCGAAAACTGACTGACAGAGAGCTAGAGTACTTTGCCTACACAGCGGGGAAATATGTCGAGCTGAAGGAGCGCCACAAGCGAGCAGGATTCTAGATCTGAGAGCCCAGCTCCTGGCGCAATGCGGCGATGACTGGCACTGTATCGGGTCGCACGCCACGCCAAAGAAAGAAGGATTGCGCGGCCTGCTCTACCAGCATCCCCACGCCATCCAGCGCCTTGGCCGCACCGCACTGCCTGGCCCAAGCCTGAAACACCGTATCACCACGCCCATACACCATGTCATAGCACCAGGTGTCAGTACTTACTATCGATCGGGGAACCGGCGGCAGATCACCTTGCAGGCCAGCAGAGGTGCCGTTGATAATCAGGTCAAAGGTTCGGCCAGCGAGGTCATCGTAACCGGCTGGCTTCAGCTCAATCTGTGTATCGAACTGGCTCACCAGATCCTGTGCCCTGGCAACTGTCCTGTTCACGATGGTAATACTCCCAGGGCTCTCCGCCAGCAGGCTCGGCAGCACACCACGCACAGCACCTCCAGCACCAATCAACAGCACTGACTTGCCGACCACGACACCCTGATGATTACGGGTGATATCGCGCAGCAGGCCAATGCCGTCGGTGTTATCACCACACAGCCTGCCATCTGAATTTCTGAGGAGGGTATTGACTGCCCCGGCTTTGGCTGCAAATGCACTGTGAACGTCGCAAAGCGCCCAGGCTTTTTCCTTGAAGGGAACCGTGATGTTGAGTCCGAAACCTCCACTGCTGAAGAATTCCAGCACATGCGTGTCGAACTGATCGAGAGGGATCTCCTCAGCGGTGTAGGTGAGTATCTGACCTGTCTGCTGAGCAAAGCGGGCGTGGATCCATGGAGATCTGCTGTGTTTCACCGGATTGCCGAATACCGCATATCGATCCACTGCAAATCTCCAGCGTGTTCATGCCATCAGGAAAGTATCAGGCCCAGTCACGCGGGCGCAGAAATTCGGAATACAGGCGCGCTTCTTCGGTACCCGGTTCCGGGTGCCAGTTGTAATCCCAGCGGACCACGGGCGGCAGTGACATCAGTATGGACTCGATTCTGCCCACGCCCGATTGCAGTCCGAACAGTGTGCCACGATCATAGACCAGGTTGAACTCAACATACCTGCCGCGGCGATAGCATTGAAACTGCTTGTTTGCAGCTGAGAACGAGGTGTCCTTGCGTCGATCCACAATCGGGCAATAGGCATCGAGGTAGCTGTCGCCGAGTGCTCTGACCATGGCGAAGCAGTCAGCAAAGCTTTCCGTGTTGTAATCGTCGAAGAACAATCCGCCAATGCCGCGTGGCTCCTGACGATGCTTGAGGTAGAAGTACTCGTCGCACTCTTTCTTGAGTCTGGGGTATACGTCCGGGCCAAACCTTTCACAGGCGTCCCGGGCAGTACGGTGCCAGTGCTGACAGTCTTCCTCGAACCCGTAATAGGGTGTCAGATCGTAGCCACCGCCAAACCACCAGACTGGCGCCTCACCCGCCTTTTCAGCAATGAAGAAGCGGAAGTTGGCGTGAGAGGTAGGCACAAAGGGATTGTCGGGGTGGATCACGAGAGACACCCCCATCGCCTGGAAGGACCTGCCTGCAAGCTCCGGTCGAGTGACGGATGCGGACGGTGGAAGTCTGTCGCCGAAGACATGAGAGAAGTTGACGCCGCCTTTCTCGAAGACCTTGCCGTCGCTGATGACCCGGCTGCGCCCACTGCCGCCGGAGTCACGCTGCCAGGAATCCGTCAGGAATTCTGCGCTACCATCGATGCCTTCAAGGCGGGCGCAGATGCGATCCTGCAACCCCAGAAGATACTGTTTGACGCTATCGACGTCTGCCGCGCGGATGATGGTGTCTGACAAGGGCTTTCCTCTGTTGGTAACGTGAGACCTGGCCTCAACGCAATACTGTGTCCGAAAGCAGATCCACGATTCTCGATGGTTTTTGTTCGGAGCCAAGGCTTCCGCACAGCATGCCATCGATTTCCTGCCCCATGTGTTTGATTACGTTCAGTGCCGTCCTTGCCGGGCGCTGACCTGCCTTGTTGGCCGAGGTCGACACGATCGGGCCACCAAAAGCGAGACACAGCGAGGCAACTAGCGGGTGAGCACTGACACGCACGGCAACACTCGTGTGATCTCCCTTGATCCACCAGGGAACCACTTCGTTATCGTCGGGGATAAGCCAGGTCGTGGGGCCGGGCCACGTTGCGAGGATCTTGGTTCTTTGCGCAGGCGTAAGGGTCTCAAGGAGGAAATCGACCTGATCAACAGAACCTGCCACCAGGATCAACCCCTTGTGGACAGGCCTGTTCTTGATCGCCAGCAACCGCATGGTGGCGGATTCGTTTTCGGGATCACAACCGAGGCCCCAGACCGCTTCCGTCGGGTAAGCCAAAACCTCGCCGTTCAGCAAGCGATTGGCTGCCTGTCTTACTTGCCAGCGATGGGTCACGGCCTTGGCCAAGAGTTGGACTCCAGTGAGTTTCAGCTGCGCGACTGCTGCAATGCGCGATCCTGAGCCTGGACGTTCTCTGCTTTCTGCTGCCGCTCGGCCCTGACTCGTGTTGCGAGTTCGGGATCCTTGAGCGCCATGATCTGCGCAGCAAGATAACCAGCGTTCTTGGCGCCAGTCTTGCCGATCGCAACTGTGGCAACCGGAATGCCCGCAGGCATTTGCACGGTGGACAGCAACGAGTCCATACCCTGCATCGGGCCTGAATCAATGGGGACCCCGATGACCGGGCGGAGAGTATGAGCAGCTACCGCTCCCGCGAGGTGAGCCGCCAGTCCGGCTCCTGCAATGAATACCTCGCACCCACGCGTTTCGGCATCTGCAATGTATTGCTGAGTTGCAGCCGGAGTACGATGTGCAGAGGTAATTTTCATCTCACAACGAATACCGAGAGTCCCCAGAACATCTGCAGCACCCTGCATTACCGTAAGATCTGATTCCGAACCCATGAGGACCGCAACAAACGCACCAGCCATTTCAATACCCCTTTTTTGAGGAAAAATTCGAGCGGGAGAAATTACAGCAGTCTCTTTCCGGTTGCAAGCAGACGGCTCAGCGCAGTGTATACCGTCCAGCTTCGCAATGAACCCTGCCGTTGAATTCCAGCGCCAGAAGAATGGATTGGACTTCCGATGCCGCAAGGCCGGTTCTCTCGACCAGCATATCCACCGATACCGGATCGTAGCCAACTGCGCTCAGCACCGTGCGCTCTTCTCTTGTCAGCGCCTCGATCATTGGTTTGCTTGTCGTTATGCCACTTCCGAGACCCTCTGCGGATGACTGCTCTAGAGCCACAAGATGCCCTTCGAGCAGACTGCCAAGCTGTTCGAGGGCCTGATCCGACGTTTCCAGCAGCGTCACCCCGTCACGAATCAACCGGTGAGTGCCACGGGACAATGGGTTGCGAACCGACCCCGGCACAGCAAACACCTCTCTATTCTGCTCCATCGCCAGTCGTGCCGTGATCAATGATCCGCTCTGCAGGGCAGCCTCCACCACAATGACACCCAGGCTCATGCCGCTGATGATGCGGTTCCTTCTGGGAAAATGTGCTGCTTGTGCGGAGCTGCCCAGAGGCAACTCCGAGATCAGCGCACCACGTTCCTGGATGTTGCCGGCAAGCGGCAGGTTTGCCTTGGGATAAACCGAGTCGGCTCCCGTTCCCTGAACAGCAACCGTCACTCCGCCTGCTTTGACGGCTGCACCATGTGCGGCAGAATCGATTCCCAACGCCAGCCCGCTGCAAACCGATAATCCACGCCGCGCAAGATCTGCGGCAAAACCCATCGCCACTTCGCGTCCATCCATGCTGCAACGTCGACTGCCAACAATGGCAATCTGAGGGACAAGCAGGGACTCAAGCTTTCCCGTGACGAACAGCAACGGGGGAGGGTCTGGAATTTCACGCAGCAGAGGAGGGTAGAACGGGTCGGCCATGGTCACTATGTGCCGACCACCCGCGTCGGACCAGCGCAGCGCATTGGCGGTCTTTTGCGTCACATCTGCAGACTTGCAACAGTCGTGCATTTCCTTCGCCAACTCTACCGACACCCCATGAACTGAGAGTGCCTCCATCCCGGCATCGAGAATCGTGGAAGGTGTTCTGAAGGCCCGCAGCAGGCGAGAGAAAAGAGCAAAGGGAAGGGCAGGTAAATGGTACAGATTGAGCCACTGACGCAGCTCTTCGTCGTTCATCATGGCGATCATCCTTGATCGAAGCACACTTGATGGAAGCACTCCGGCAGCAGCCGGAGCAAGGCTATTGCGGGTTCTTGACAGTATTCCCCACGGAAGCAGGTTGAGTCAGTGACAGAATCACTCCGTAGCTGAGTTTCTCGAAAGTACGATACGTCAGCATGAGACCGATTTCGGTATCCGGCAGCACCACTCTCTCGTTGGTCAGCGGGTCGCGAATCGACTCTCCCGCCTCATAGATGGCCAGCAGATCACCCACCTGCAGCCCGTCACGCTCGCCAAGATCGATGATCAGAGACTCGAACTGTGCCGCCCGATTCTCCTTGTTCAACAGACCGATCACGCCGCCGCTGAGC
>MGYS01000016.1:27372-30504 GCA_001802565.1 Gammaproteobacteria bacterium RIFCSPLOWO2_02_FULL_57_10
GGATCGATGGAGCTGCCCAATCGTGACAACAGCCGGTCTCCGGCCTTGAGCTCTTCCTGACTGCTGACAATAAGGGCCTTGCTCATGTCGTCGCTGTCCTCGGACAGAATGGTGGCAGCTCCGATATTGATCGCCTCCTGGCCGAGCAATTCGTCGGTCTCACGATCAACATACGCCGCCCCCAATCTGAATATTTCATAGGTGGCCCCGGGACCTTCGATATCTCCTCGTACATACACTTCATGTCCTGCACCCATCAACAGGTTTCCCGTCGTGCTGGCAAGGAGGTACGGCCCGGACTCGAACGCTTCTTTCTCCACAACCCGGTTCTCGCTCAGAAAACCAGCCAGAGCCTGCCTGGGAATCGCAGGGATGGGGCTTGGAAGAGGTGTCTCACGAACCTGGGGGCTGAGGCGCACTGTGGTGCGATCACCACGCTCCATCACGATACGCGGGCGGCCATCCACATAGACAAGATTCAGCACATCTCCTGGATAGATCAGATCCGGGTCTGCAACCTCAGGATTCACTGCCCAGATTTCAGGCCAGCGCCAAGGCTCCGCGAGAAATACTGCGGAGATGTCCCAAAGGGTGTCGCCTTCCTGAACCACGTAGCGGTCCGGTGAGTTGGGAGCAAGTTGGAGGTTCTGCGCATTCGCGGACAATGCCGAGAACATTAGAGTGATGCCGATGGCGCAAAAAGCGATTAATCTCTTCAGTCCTGGCGTCTTCATCTTTACAATTCCAACCTTGTGGCAGGGTCCGGTATCTTAGCAATAAGGTATACTCTGCACTAGAAGCAGATCACAGTACCAACATAATTTACCCAGAGAACCGGCTGATTCAGCGCATTCAACACTATGGCTATATTAGAAATTCTTGAGTTTCCCGACCTGCGCCTGCGCAAGAAGGCCACAGCGGTGACCGAGGTCAACGACGCTCTGCGCAAGACCATCGATGACATGTTTGAAACCATGTATGCCGCTCCCGGGATCGGGCTGGCTGCAACTCAGGTCAATATTCACAAGCAGCTGATCGTTATCGACGTCTCGGAAAACAAGGACACTCCTCTGGTTTTCATCAATCCCGTGATCGAGATTATAGACCAGGATCTGGCGGAGTATGACGAAGGCTGCCTGTCCGTGCCTGGGTATTATGAGACGGTGTCGCGACCACGTCTGGTTCGTGTACGTGCACTGGATCGCGATGGCCAGCCTTTCGAAATCGAGACCGACGGCCTGCTGGCCACCTGCATTCAACATGAAGTTGACCACTTGAACGGCAAACTGTTCGTGGATTACCTGAGCACCCTGAAACGTGAGCGGATACGCTCCCGACTTGAGAAGGCACATCGGGAATCCGCCTGACTCTTCCCGTCCGCTCTCACGCCAATGACACCACTGCCGACTCCGGATTTCGCATGCAAGCGTTGAAGATAGTCTTTGCTGGAACCCCTCCTTTTGCTGCCTGGCATCTCGAAACGCTCCTTGGTACTTCGCATCAGGTTATCGGTGTCTATACTCAACCGGACAGAGCTTCTGGCCGCGGCAAGCAACTGCAACCGAGCGCAGTGAAATCCGTTGCTCTGTCACATGGTCTCCCGGTGTATCAACCTGCAAGTCTGCGCTCGCCGGAAGAACAACAAATACTCGCGGCACTGCAACCCGATGTCATGATTGTGGTCGCCTACGGTCTGTTGCTCCCGCAGGCTGTGCTCGATATCCCGAGGTTCGGTTGCATCAATGTGCACGCTTCTCTGTTGCCACGATGGCGCGGCGCGGCGCCCATAGAACGAGCGCTATTGGCAGGTGATGACAAGACCGGCATTACCATTATGCAGATGGACAAAGGTCTTGATACCGGCGCGATGCTTTACCGAAAATCGCTGGATATTTCTGCGACAGATGATCGGCAAACACTGGAGACGAGGCTTGCTGAGATTGGCCGCGAAGGGCTGGTTCACTGTCTGGACAATCTGCAGGAGATTCGCAACCACGCGCAAGTTCAGGATGACAGTCTCAGCACTTACGCTCACAAACTCGAGAAGAATGAATCGCTGATTGACTGGTCAAAAGATGCCGAAACCGTGAACCGGCAGATTCGCAGTGGCATCGGCCGCACTCCCGCTTTCAGTTTCCTGCGGGGAGAGCGCATTCGTTTGCTGCAAGCGCTGCCGCAGAAATCCACTGCAAATGTGCCTCCCGGCACCATTGTGGAGGCGAGCAAGAATGCTTTGAGAGTCGCGTGCCTGGAATCCGTACTCGACGTGACGTGGCTGCAGATCCCCGGCAAGAATGCGATGCACATTCGCGATATTCTCAATTCCCGGAAAGAACTGTTTGCCCCGGGCCAGCACTTCTCAAACTCCGAACCCACTACAACATGAAGCAGACCGGCAATGTGCGCGCACAGGCAGCAAGGATTCTGAGCAGATTGATTGCCCAGGAGGGTTCGCTGGCCACCCTGCTCAACAGAACTGTCGATAACGATGCCAGCGCTCAGAACCACGCACTACTGCAGGAAATCTGCTTCGGAACCTGTCGCTGGTATTTTCATCTTGAAGCCATTCTTCGCCAGCTGATCACCAAACCATTGAAAGAGAAAGACACGGATCTGCGCTGCCTCCTCCTGATCGGCATTTATCAACTGCATTATCTACGCGTACCGGAATACGCCGTCGTCAATGAAACTGTCGCGGCGACTCTGGCCATCGAAAAAGGCTGGGCGAAGGGGTTGGTCAATGGCGTGTTGCGAACCTTCCTGCGCGAGCGCGATGCTCTGGTGGAAAAGGCGAATGCGGCACAGGAGTCCCGTTATGCTCATCCCCTCTGGCTCATCAAGCAACTGAAGACCGCCTGGCCCGACCATTGGGAGAGCGTGCTGGCAGCCAACAATCTGCACCCTCCGATGACGTTGCGGGTCAACTTGAGCAGAATCACTCGCGACGATTATCTCTCCATGCTTGCAGAAGCGCAGATTGATGCCAGAGCCGGGGCATTGGCCGACTCATCCATCTATCTGAGCGCGCCCTGCCCAGTGGACGCACTACCGGGTTTTCGGGAGGGCATGGTCAGCGTGCAGGACGAAGCGTCGCAGCTGATACCGAGCCTGCTTGATCTGCGGCCCGGCCTC